>CAMNQX010000010.1 GCA_946550725.1 uncultured Clostridia bacterium
CCCAGTCCAAGGGCGCCGATCTGGTGTTCCTGCCCATGTACTATGACGCCGCCGCCCTGATCTTCACCCAGGCCAACGCCATGGGCTTCGCCCCCAAGTGGTTCGGCATCGACGGCATGGACGGCATCTTGGGCGTGGAGGGCTTCGACACCTCCCTGGCCGAGGGCGTCATGCTCCTGACCCCCTTCAACGCCGACGCTGAGGACGAGACCACCCAGTCCTTCGTGACCAAGTATAAGGACACCTACGGCGAGATCCCCAACCAGTTCGCGGCCGACGCCTATGACTGCGTCTACGCCATCTACGCCGCGCTGACCAACGCCGGCGTCACCGCCGACATGGACGCGTCCGCCATCTGCGACGCCATGATCGCCCAGTTCACCTCCATGAGCTTCGACGGCCTTACCGGCGAGGGCATGACCTGGGGCGTGGACGGCGCGGTCACCAAGTCCCCCAAGGGCATGGTCATCCAGAACGGCGCGTATGTCGGTATGGATTAAAATAAGCCTTTAAGAAGGAAAAACCAGAGGGCTGCCGATGGCGGCGGCCCTCTCTTTTCCTTATTATAAAAGCGTCATACCTTTTGCCGTAGGGGCCGCTGTCCCCAGCGGCCCGCGATCTTGCAGGCGATCCTGTCGGGCCGATGAGGACATCGGCCCCTACGCAGTCGTGAGGACAAAGAGGAAAACAAGAAAAGAATTGAGGTGTTTTGACCTATGGTGATCTTTCTGACCCGGCTCATCAACGGCATCAGCCTGGGCAGCGTCTACGCCATCATCGCCCTGGGCTACACCATGGTCTACGGCATCGCCAAGATGCTGAACTTCGCCCACGGCGACGTGATCATGGTGGGGGCCTATGTGTGCTTTTTCGCCATTTCCACCTACCACCTGAACCCGGTGGTGGGGGTGCTGCTGGCCATGGTGGTGTGCACCCTGCTGGGCATGGTGATCGAGCGGCTGGCCTACAAGCCCTTGCGGCAGGCGCCCTCTCTGGCGGTGCTTATCACCGCCATCGGCGTGAGTTACTTTTTGCAGAACGGCGCCCAGCTCTTGTGGGGGTCCAACAACAAGATGTTCCCCGCCTTTTTGAAGGGGGACGCCCTCCAGCTGATGGACGGCCAGCTGCGGGTCTCGGTGACCACGGTGGTCAATGTGGTGGTCTGCGTGGTGGTCATGCTGGCCCTCACCTGGTTTACCGGGCAAACCAAGATGGGCAAGGCCATGCGGGCCTGCTCAGAGGATAAGGGCGCGGCCCAGCTCATGGGCATCAACGTGGACACCACCATCTCCATGACCTTCGCCATCGGCTCCGCCCTGGCGGCGGTGGCGGGGGTGCTGTATATGTCCAGCTACCCCATCCTGGTGCCCACCACCGGCTCCATGCCCGGCATCAAGGCTTTCACCGCCGCCGTCTTCGGCGGCATCGGCTCCATCCCCGGCGCGCTGCTGGGCGGCCTGCTGCTGGGCGTGATCGAGATCTTCGCCGGCGGCTACATCTCCACCCAGCTCCAAAACGCCATCGTCTTCGCGGTGCTCATCGTGGTGCTGTTGGTACGGCCCACCGGTCTGCTGGGCAAGCAGATCCGGGAGAAAGTGTAAAGGGGGCGGCGAGATGAACAAGCTGAAACGACTCTCCCCCGCCACCCGGAGCAATTACCTGACCTATCTGGGGGTCATCCTGGCCTTTGCCATCCTTCAGCCCATGGCGGCGGGCGGCAAGCTCTCCCCCACCCTCCAGGGCCAGCTGGTGCCCATCTGCGCCTATGTGGTCATGACCCTCTCCTTGAACCTCACCGTGGGCGTTCTGGGCGAGCTGTCCCTGGGCCACGCGGGCTTTATGAGCGTGGGAGCCTTCTCTGGCGCGGTGGCCGCCTCCGCGCTGCAATACTCCATCCCCAACGGCGGGCTGCGCCTGGCGGTGGCTATGGTCATCGGCGCGGTGTTCGCCGGGATCGTGGGCGTGCTCATCAGCGTCCCCGTCCTGCGCCTCAACGGCGACTATCTGGCCATCGTCACCCTGGCCTTCGGGCAGATCATCAAGTCCATCGTGGAAAACCTCTATGTGGGCGTGGACGGCAAGGGGATGCTCCACGCCTCCTTCCTCAAGCCCCTGACCAGCCTGGGCGAGGGCGGCAGAATGATCGTCAACGGCCCCATGGGCATCCCCAACATCGCCGAGATCTCCTCCTTTATCGCCGGGTTTATCCTGATCCTCATTACCCTGGCGGTGATCTTTAACCTGGTGAACTCCCGGGCCGGCCGGGCGATCATGGCCATCCGGGACAACCGCATCGCCGCGGAGAGCGTGGGCCTCAACATCACCAAGTATAAGATGATGGCCTTTGTCACCTCCGCCGCTCTGGCGGGCGCGGCGGGTACGCTGTTTGCCCTGGGCCAGCCGGCCATCGTCGCCTCCAAGTTCGACTTCAACACCTCCATCCTTATTCTGGTCTACGTGGTGCTGGGCGGACAGGGCAAGATGTGGGGCTCCATCATCGCGGCCACCTTCCTCACCGTCCTGCCCGAGACCCCGGCCATGCGCGGCCTGGCCGACTACCGCATGCTGGTGTACGCGGTGGTGCTGATCGTGGTGATGCTGGTCACCAACAGCCCCGCCATTCAGAGCTTTTTCTCCCGCTTCCAGAAGGAAGCGGAGCGCGAGAACGGGAAAGGAGGGGAGCAGGCATGAGCGAGCGGCAAAAACGTCCCCCCACCAAGCTGGTCCCCGTGCCCAGCGTGAATAAGATCCCCGAGCGGGACATCAACAAGGCCCCCATTCTGGAGTGCCAGCACCTGGGCATCGACTTCGGCGGCCTGACGGCGGTGAACGACTTCAATATGGCCATCGGCCGCACCGAGATCGCGGGCCTCATCGGTCCCAACGGCGCGGGCAAGACCACGGTGTTCAACCTGCTCACCAAGGTCTACCAACCCACCCGGGGCACCATTCTCCTGGACGGGGTTGACACCCACAACATGACCACCGCACAGGTGAACAAGGCGGGCATCGCCCGTACCTTCCAGAACATCCGGCTGTTTAACAACCTGTCGGTGGAGGACAACGTGAAGGTGGGCCTTCACAACCAGGTGAAGTACGGGATGTTCCAGGGCGTCCTTCGCCTTCCGGGGTACTGGAAGGAGGAAAAGCGCGCCCACGAGAGCGCCATGGAGCTGCTGCGCATCTTCGACATGGAGGATCTGGCCTCCCATCAGGCGGGCAGCCTCCCCTACGGCGCCCAGCGGCGGCTGGAGATCGTCCGCGCCCTGGCCACCAACCCCTCCCTGCTGCTGCTGGACGAGCCGGCGGCGGGCATGAATCCCTCCGAGACCGCCGACCTGATGGACAACATTGTGAAGATCCGGGACACCTTCCACATCGCGGTGCTCCTCATCGAGCACGATATGTCCCTGGTCATGGGCATCTGCGAGGGCATCTGCGTGCTCAACTTCGGCGAGATCATCGCCAAGGGCACCCCCGACGAGATCAAAAACGACCCCCAGGTCATCGAGGCATACCTGGGCAAGAAACGGGAGGTGTGAGCCATGCTGCTGACAGTCGATAACATGAACGTCTACTATGGGGCCATCCACGCCATCAAGGGCATCTCCTTTGAGGTGGCCGAGGGGGAGATCGTCACCCTCATCGGCGCCAACGGCGCGGGGAAGTCCACCACCCTGAAGACCGTCTCCGGCCTCCTGCGCTCCAAGACCGGCTCCATCACCTTCCTGGACAAGGACATCGGAAACGTCCCGCCCCACAAGCTGGTGGCCCAGGGTCTGGCCCACGTTCCTGAGGGCCGCCGGGTGTTTTTGCAGATGACGGTGGAGGAAAACCTGGAAATGGGGGCGTACACCCGGAAGACCGGAGCGGACAGCCACATGGAGAAGGTCTACGCGCTGTTCCCCCGCCTGAAGGAGCGCCGCCGCCAGATCGCCGGGACCCTCTCCGGCGGTGAGCAGCAGATGCTGGCCATGGGCCGCGCCCTCATGTCTGACCCCAAGCTGATGATGCTGGACGAGCCGTCCATGGGCCTGGCCCCCATCCTGGTGGACCAGATCTTCGACATCATCAAGGACCTCCACAAGGCGGGCACCACCATTCTGCTGGTGGAGCAGAACGCCCAGATGGCCCTTTCGGTGGCTGACCGGGGGTACGTGCTGGAGACGGGCAAGATCGTCAAGTCCGCCCCCGCCAAGGACCTCCTCAATGACGCCGCCGTCAAGGCCGCCTACCTGGGCGGCTGAGAAAAGCTCACGTCCTCTTGACTTTTGCTCCGGCAAGTGCTAAACTCGCTATATCATCGGCGTTGACGGAGAAGAAACCGCGCTGCCCCGTTCAGAGAGAGGCCCGTTTTGCTGCGAGGGTCTTACGGAAGGCGGCGGCTGTACCACTCCTGAGCCGCCCGGGAGGACCGGGCCGGGACCTTCCCGTTACCGAAGGGCACGAGTGCGCCGAGCGGCGAACTAGGGTGGAACCGTGGGACGTATTTTTCGCCTCACCCCTGGACATGACAGGGGTGAGGCGTTTTACTTCCCCCGAGAATACAAGGAGGCTTATTATGGCTGACGAAAACGATCTGTATACCTTTGAAAATGAGACCTACCGCAAGACCTACTGGCACACCTGCTCCCACATCATGGCCCAGGCGGTCAAGCGCCTGTGGCCGGAGGTGAAGCTGGCCATCGGCCCCTCCATCGACGAGGGCTGGTACTACGATATGGACGCGCCCTTCCCCTTCACCCCTGAGCACCTGGAGCAGATCGAGGCGGAGATGCGGAAGATCTGCAAGGAAAAGCTGAAGCTGGAGCGGTTCGAGCTGCCCCGGGCGGAGGCCCTTAAGCTCATGGAGGACAAGGGCGAGCCGTTCAAGGTGGAGCTGATCAACGATCTGCCTGAGGGGGAGGTCATTTCCTTCTACAAGCAGGGGGAGTTCACCGACCTGTGCGCCGGTCCCCATCTGGACTCCACCGGCCGGGTGAAGGGCAACGCCCTCAAGCTCACCGCCTGCAACGCCGCCTACTGGCGGGGGGATTCCAGCCGGGAGACCCTCCAGCGCATCTACGGCATCGCCTTCCCCAAGAAGGAGGAGCTGGACGAGTATCTGGCCCGCATCGAGGAGGCCAAGAAGCGGGACCACCGCAAGCTGGGCAAGGAGCTGGGCCTCTTTATGCTCCGGGACGAGGGTCCCGGCTTCCCCTTCTTCCTCCCCAAGGGTATGGTGCTGAAAAACACCCTGCTGGACTACTGGCGGCAGGTGCATAAGAAGTACGGCTATGTGGAAATTTCCACCCCCATCATGCTCAACCGCCAGCTTTGGGAGCGGTCGGGCCACTGGGACCACTACAAGAACAATATGTACACCACCGTCATCGACGACGTGGACTTTGCCGTCAAGCCCATGAACTGCCCCGGCGGTATGCTGGTCTACGCCAGCGAGCCTCACTCCTACAAGGAGCTGCCCCTGCGGGTGGGGGAGATCGGCCTGGTCCACCGCCATGAGCTGTCCGGCGCGCTTCACGGCCTGTTCCGGGTACGCTGCTTCAGCCAGGACGACGCCCACGTCTTCATGACCCCCGACCAGATGCAGGACGTGATCCAGGAGACGGTGCGCCTGTTTGACGAGGTGTACTCCGTCTTTGGCCTTTCCTACACCATTGAGCTTTCCACCATGCCCGAGGACCACATCGGTACGGTGGAGCAGTGGGAGCACAATCAGGACATTCTGAAGCAGGCCATCACTGCCATGGGCAAGGACTTTGTCATCAATGAGGGCGACGGCGCGTTCTACGGTCCCAAGCTGGACTTCCACCTGGCGGACTCCCTGGGCCGCACCTGGCAGTGCGGCACCATTCAGCTGGACAGCCAGCTCCCCGAGCGGTTCGAGCTGGAATATGTGGGCGAGGACGGCGAGAAGCACCGCCCCGTGATGATCCACCGGGTGGTGCTGGGCAGTATCGAACGGTTCATCGGCGTCATCACCGAGCATTTTGCCGGGGCGTTCCCCACCTGGCTGGCCCCCGTGCAGGTGAAGGTGCTCACCGTCACCGACCGGGCGGACGGCTACGCCGCGGAAGTGGCCAAGGCCCTGGACGAGGCGGGCTTCCGGGTGGAGACGGACACGAGAAACGAGAAGATCGGCAAGAAGATCCGGGAGGCCACCCTGGAGAAGATCCCCTATATGCTGGTGCTGGGTGACCGGGACATGGAGAACCATACCGTGTCGGTGCGTACCCGCGCCGGGGAGGACCTGGGGGCTATGCCCCTGGCCGACCTTACCGCCAGGCTGGCCGAGGAAGTGGCCACCAAGGCGAGATAAGGACGAAACACAAGAAACGGCCTCCCACGGGAGGCCGTTTCTTTTGCCTGTTATCGTTCATAGTGGGACCAAAGACTGATGATCTTGACGGTTTTTTCGGCCTCATAGACCTGGTAGACCAATCGGTGCTGAATGTTGATCCGGCGGGAGTACAGCCCTTGCAGGTCGCCCACCAGCTTTTCACAGCTTGGAGGGCGCCGAAAGGGATCGTCCCGCAAAAGGTCGATCAGAGCTTTGGCCTTGCCATCCAGTCCGGCCGCCTTGAGGAGTGGGATGTCCTTGGCAGCGGCTTTGGTATAGACGATCTGGTACACCTACCATTCGACCTCCCCTTCGGAGAGACAATCGGACAGCGGCGTATCCCGCCCCTCTAAGAGCTTGGCGCGCATTTCCGGGCTGGAGAGTAGCTGCAGGGTCTCCATGAGACTGTTGTACTCATCCTCGCTCATTACCACGGCGTTGCCGTCTCTCGTGATAATGTTCAGCGGCTCATTGTATTTTACGGTGTTTTCCAACATAGCAAAGATGTTCTGGCGGAAATTGGTGACGTTGACGTTTTGCATGGTCACACCTCCTTATGTACATTATAGCGTACATGATTGAAGCTGTCAAGAGAGGGTGCAGGGCAAAAATCACCGGCGGCTCATGAGCGGCGTTTTTCTGCCCCTATTGAAATGTCCCTTAAAATCTGATATAATGACCCATTACGAAATCTGGATCTTCGGAGGTGAACCCCATGCCCGCCAAGCCGCCTATTTCCCAAGAAAATATTGCCCGGCAGCTGGATATCTGCGCCCAGATCGCCGAGGAAAACGCCGCGGCCCACCGCGCGCCCCTGGCCTTTGTGGACACCTACGGCTGCCAGCAGAACGAGGCGGATTCCGAGCGCATCCGGGGCTACCTTCGCGCCATGGGCTATGCGTTCACCGATTCCGAGGCCGAGGCCGATGTCATCGTCATCAACACCTGCGCCGTCCGCGCCCACGCCGAGGACCGGGTGCTGGGCAACGTGGGCGCGCTGGTGCACACCAAGGCCAAAAGGCCCTCCCAGATCATCTGCCTGTGCGGTTGCATGATGGGGGAGGACGTGGTGGTGGAGAAGGTGCGCGCGTCCTACCGCCATGTGGACATCGTCTTTGATACCCACGCCCTGTGGCGGTTCCCCGAGCTGCTGCAGCGGGTGCTGCGCCGCCGGGGGAGGGTGTTTGACACCCCCGGCGGGGACGGGGCCATCGCCGAGGGTATCCCCCTGGTGCGGCAAAACACCCTGAAGGCCTGGGTCAGCGTCATGTACGGCTGCAACAACTTCTGCTCCTACTGCATCGTCCCCTATGTCCGCGGGCGGGAGCGCTCCCGGACGCCGGAGGACATTTTGGACGAGGTGAAAGGCCTCATCGCCAACGGCTGCAAGGAGATCAACCTCCTGGGCCAGAACGTGAACTCCTACGGCAAGGACCTGCAAAACGGCTGGAACTTCCCCCGGCTGCTGCGGGAAATTTGCGCCCTCCCCGGCGACTTCCTGGTGCGGTTCATGACCTCTCACCCCAAGGACGCGTCAGAGGAGCTGTTCGACGCCATGGCGGCCAGCCCCAAGATCGCCCACCACCTTCACCTCCCCTTCCAGTGCGGCAACGACCGGGTGCTGAAGGCCATGAACCGGGGCTACACCGCCGCGCAGTATTTGAAAAAGGTCGCCGCCCTCCGGGAACGTATCCCTGATATTGTCCTCACCAGCGATGTGATCGTGGGCTTCCCCGGCGAGACCACCGAGGAATTTGAGGACACCTTGAAGCTCATTGAGACCGTCCGCTTCGACGCGCTCTTTACCTTTATCTATTCCCCCCGCCCCGGCACCCCCGCCGCCACCTGGCCGGACGTGTTATCCCCAGAGGAGAAACAGGCCAATTTTCAACGCTTAGTTGACGCGCAAAATCAAATTTCCAAGGAAATACACGAGGGCTATGTGGGCAAGACCTTCCGCTGTCTGGTGGACGGCAAGGGCCAAGACAAGCGCAACAACCTCACCGCCCGCACCAACTCGGGCCGCCTGGTCCACCTCACCGGGGACGAGGCCCTCATCGGCACCTACCAGGACCTGACCATCACCGCCGCCACCACCTGGGCCTTGTTCGGCGAGGTGGCGAAGTGAGCCGGGGGAGAGAGGAGAAGAAGCATGCAGATCTTGGTTGCGCTGGTCTTGCTTGCGCTGCCCTTTGCGTTGACATCCGCGTTGGAGGCTTGGGCGGTCGTCCGCTGCCGTAACCGGAGCATGATTTGGATCGTCCCCACCGTGCTGGGCACGGTGGCGATAGCTGTGGAGCTGGTTGCCGCTCAAGTGACCAATGACTACCACTGGGGCTTCTTGGTGGTCCCGTTTTTTGTCTCTCTCCCGCTGGCGGTGGTGGTCGGCTATATTATCGGCGACAAGTGGAAAGCGAGGAAGAAATAGATGGCAGAGAAAAAGGGCCTCACGCCCATGATGCGCCAATACCTCCAGATCAAAGGCCAGCATCCCGACTGCCTGGTCTTTTTCCGCCTGGGCGACTTTTACGAGATGTTCTTTGAGGACGCGAAAACCGCCTCCAAGGAGCTGGGCCTCGCCCTCACCACCCGGGACCGGAACAAGCCCCCCGAGGAGCAGGTGCCCATGTGCGGCGTGCCCTACCACGCGGTGCAGGGCTACCTGGCCAAGCTGGCCGCCAAGGGCTATAAGGTGGTCATCTGCGAGCAGATGGAGGACCCCGCTCTGGCCCAGGGCCTGGTGGACCGTGACGTGACGCGCATCGTCACCCCCGGCACCCTGCTGGCGGAGGACGCGTTGGAGTCGGAGGCCAACAACTTTTTGGGCGCGGTGAAGCTGGAAAAGGGCTTCGCCGGCGTGGCCTTTTGCGACCTCTCCACCGGAGAGACCACCGTGCTGGCCCTCCCCGACCCTCAGGACCGCTCCCGGCTCCTGAGCGAGCTGGAGAGCCGCCGGGTGGCGGAGCTGGTGATGGACGAGGCCACCCGCGCCGCCATGGAAAAGCCGCTGGCCGAGCGGCTCACCTGCCACCTGGAGACACTTTCCGACGATACGTTCACCCTCAAGCGGGCCGCGGCCCTGGCCCAGCGGCAGTTCCCCGGCCAGTGGGACAAGCTCTCCTCCGCCCTGAACGGCGGCGCGGACGCCGCCCTGTGCGCCCTGGGGGGCGCTCTGGCCTATCTTTATGACACCCAGCGGGTGGACGTCCTGCCCCACCTCAAGACCCTTTCCGGGGGCGGACAGCGGACCTATATGGAGCTGGACCACGCCACCCGCCGCAACCTGGAGCTGACCGAGACCATCCGCGCCAAGGACAAAAAGGGCAGTCTTTTGTGGGTGATGGACAAGTGCAGGACCCCCATGGGTCACCGCCGCCTGCGGGCGTGGGTGGAGCGGCCTTTGGTGGACGTCCACGCCATCGTCCGCCGCCAGGAGGGGGTGGCCGAGCTGGTGGCGGACACACCCAAGCGCGAGGCGCTGCGTGGAGCATTGTCCGGCATGGGCGATCTGGAGCGGGCGGTGGCCCGTCTGGGCTGCGGCACGGGCAGTGCCAAGGAGCTGCTGTCCCTCTGTGACGCGCTGGCTCCCATCCCCGCGGTGAAGGCCGCTCTGGGCGCGCCCCAAAGCGGCATTTTGAACGACCTGCTGGGCCAGCTGGACCCCCTGCGGGACCTGCAAACCGAGTTGGACCGGGCCATTCAGAAGCAGGACCTCCCCACCACGGTCAAGGACGGCGGCATCATCGCCGACGGCTATGACCCCCAGGTGGACCATTACCGTTCTCTGGTGAAAAACGGCGGACAGACGGTGGCGGACATCGAGGCCGCCGAGCGGGAGCGCACGGGCATCAAGAGCCTGAAGGTCAAGTACAACAAGGTGTTCGGCTATTACATCGAGGTCTCCAACGCCTACAAGGGCCAGGTGCCCGAGGACTACGACCGCAAGCAGACCCTGGTGAACGCGGAGCGGTACATCACCCCCCGGCTCAAGGAGCTGGAGGAGGAGATCTTGAACGCCAAGGACCGGGTGGCCGCGCTGGAATACGACCTCTTCTGCGCCCTGCGGGCCAAGGCGGTGGCCCAGACCGCCGCCATCCAGCTCAACGCCGACGCCGCCGCCCAGCTGGACGTGCTGGCTTCCCTGGCCGCCCTGGCGGTGGAGGAACGGTACGTCCGCCCCACAGTGGACGGCTCCAAGACGCTGGACATCGTGGACGGCCGCCACCCGGTGGTGGAAAAGACCCTGACCGACGGGGTGTTTGTCCCCAACGACGTGCAGATGGACGCGGAAAAGTGGAACGTGGCCCTCATCACCGGACCCAACATGGCGGGCAAGTCCACCTACATGCGACAGATCGGCCTGATCGTCCTCATGGCCCAGATGGGGTCCTTCGTCCCCGCCCGGGCGGCCCATATCGGCGTGACCGACCGGGTGTTTACCCGCATCGGCGCCTCCGACGACCTGGCGGGCGGCCAGTCCACCTTCATGGTGGAGATGCTGGAGGTGTCGCAAATTCTTGCCCAGGCCACGGATAAGAGCTTGCTGCTGTTGGACGAGATCGGCCGGGGTACCTCCACCCTGGACGGGGCGTGCATCGCCCGGTCGGTGATGGAGTACTGCGCCGACACCCTAAAGGCGCGGACCTTCTTCGCCACCCACTACCACGCCCTGTGCCCGGTGGCCCACCAGCTGGTGCGGGCGCGGAATTTCTCCATCGCCGCCCAGAAGCGGGGGGACCGGGTGGTGTTTTTGCGGAAGATCATTACCGGGGCCGCCAGCGAGAGCTACGGCATCGAGGTGGCCCTTCTGGCGGACGTTCCCGCTCCCGTGGTGGAGCGGGCCAAGGAGCTGATGAAGAGTTGGGACCTGAAATGGAACGAGGGGTAATGCCCCAGGGACGGCCGCAGTGGAGGCCGCAGCTCACCGTGGAGGAGCAGCGGGTGGGCTGGGTCTTTTTCGGCCTGTACCTCTTTGTGTTCCCCTTCCTGGTGGGGCTGGTGACCCGCTTTTTGGACGAGCATCTGGAGCTGGGCTTCACCGCCGCCCAATCCTCCGCCGTCTATTATGCCGCCATGCTGCTTCTGCTGGCGGCGGTGTTCTGGAACTTTTTGAAAAACGCCTTCCGCATCCTGCGGGACAACACGCGCCGGAACGTCTTCGCCCTGGCGGCGGGGGCCGTGAGTGGGCTGGCGGCGACGGTGCTGATCTCCCTCATCCCCCTGCCGGTGGAAAACCCCGTCATCGGCGACTACCGCGCCCAGTTTTTCCTGTCCCCCGGCTATACCACGGCGGTGGTCATGTTCCTGCGGCCCATGGCGGAGGAAATTTTGTACCGGGGGCTGCTGTTCGGCTCCCTGCGGAAGAAAAACCGGGCGGTGGCCTACGCCGTGTCCGTCGGCCTGTACGCGGTGATGGCGGTGTGGCAGTTTGCCGTGCCTGACGGCGGGGCGCTCTACCTGCTGCTGGCGCTGCGGTATATTCCCCTGGCCGCCGCCGCCACCTGGGCTTACGACGTGGGCGGTTCGGTGCTCACCCCCATGGCCCTGCGGGTGATTTTGAACGGACTATTCCTTGTGTTTGCACTAATTGCATAATAAATCGAGCGGGCCGATGTGGACATCGGCCCCTACGAATAAAAACGTGGCGTTAGTGCGTAGGGGCGGCTGTCCCCAGCCGCCCGCCCTGAAAACAACACATTTCAAAGGAGGTGACCCCCATGCCCCATATTCATGTGATGGACAAGGCCCTGGCCGACCTGATCGCCGCGGGCGAGGTGGTGGAGCGGCCCGCCAGCGTGGTCAAGGAGCTGGTGGAGAACGCCGTGGACGCCGGGGCGACCCAGGTCACCGTGGAGATCCGCAACGGCGGCACCACCTACATCCGGGTCACCGACAACGGCTGCGGCATTCCCAGGGAGGAGATGTCCACCGCCTTTCTCCGCCACGCCACCAGTAAAATTTCCTGCGCCAGCGACCTGGACGCCATCGGCACCCTGGGCTTCCGGGGCGAGGCCCTGGCCGCCATCGCCGCCGTGGCGCGGGTGCAGATGCTCAGCAAGCCCAAGGACCAGGCCATGGGCTACGCCTACTCCATCGAGTGCAGCGAGCCGCAGGAGGAGGGGGACGCGGGCTGCGGCGACGGCACCACTGTGGTGGTGCGCGACCTCTTTTTCTTCCACCCCGCCCGGTATAAGTACCTGAAAAAGGACGTGGCGGAGGGCAACGCCGTGCAGGCCGTGGTGGAGCGGCAGGCGTTGGGCCACCCCGAGGTGTCCTTCCGCTTCCTCCGGGACGAAAAGCCGGTGTTCACCACCCCCGGAGACGGGGAGCCGCTGGCGGCCATCCACACCCTCATGCCCGACCTGGCCCGGGACCTGTTGTTTGTCCGGCCCTACGGCGCGCCGGGGCTGCAGGTGTTCGGGTATGTCTCCCGCCCCACCGCCTGCCGGGGGAGCCGCGCAAACCAGCACTTTTTCGTCAACGGGCGGTGGATCCAGTCCAAGCGGCTCACTGCGGCGCTGGAGCGGGCCTACGAAAACCAGCGGATGGTGGGCAAGTTCCCCGCCGCCGTGCTCTATCTGGACATCGCCCCGGACAAGGTGGACGTGAACGCCCACCCCGCCAAGACCGAGGTGCGCTTTTTGCAGGAAAACGACCTCTTCGGCTGTGTCTTCCGGGCGGTGGGGGCGGAGCTGATCATGGCCGCCGACCGCCCCGAGCTGACCACCGCCCCGGCGGCGTCCGTTCCCGCTCCCCCGCCCGTCCCGGCGGAGGAGACGGTCATCCCGCCGGGAACGTTGATCCCGCCTCAGTACACCGCCCGGGAGAAAAACGGCCTGCCCCTGGACCCCGCCACCGGGGACGTGCTGCTGGTGTTCGACTCCCCGGCGGCCCAGCCCGCGCCGACTCCCGTCATTCCCGCTGAGACGGGGAACCAACCTACGACGCCGCCCGCCGGGCCGTGGGACGCCAAGGCGTTCCACCACCCCCAGCAGGTGACGCTGGAGGAGAAGTACGCAGCCCCCGCCACCGCCGCCCCCTTCCGGGGGTCGGAGACGGCCTGCCGCCCGGAGGAGTCCCGGGAGACGGACCGGTTCGCCGTGACGGAGGGAGAGACCCCCTGGCGCATGGTGGGCGAGGTGCTGGGCACCTATATTATTGTGGAGCAGGGGGACAAGGTCCTCTTTATCGACAAGCACGCCGCCCACGAGCGCATGGGCTTCGACGCGCTGAAGGCCCAGGGCTTCCGCCCCATGGCCCAGACGCTGCTCAGCCCCGTTTCCCTCACCCCCCGGCGGACGGAACGGGACGCGCTGCTGGAGCACGCCAAGGAGCTGGAGGAATTCGGCTTCCGGCTGGAGGAGTGGGGCGACGACAGCCTGCTGGTGCGGGCCTGCCCCGATTTTCTGGACAGCGCCCAGATCCCCGCCACCCTGGAGGAGCTGGCCGGCCAGTACCTCACCACCGGCTCCGCCGACCCGGACAGCCAGCGGGACGCCCTCCTGCACACCATGGCCTGCAAGGCGGCCATGAAGGGCGGGCAGAAAAACCGCCCCGAGGAGCTGTTCGTCATCGCCAAGGCGGTGATGGACGGCCGGGTCACCCACTGCCCTCACGGCCGGCCTGTGGCTACGGAATTGACAAAGGCCCACCTGGAAAAGCAGTTCGGGCGTGCATAAAACGACGGCCCTTCCATCATTTTTTATTCCAAAACCCCCGGTGTTTTCCACCGGGGGTTTATTTTGGACGCAAGAAGTGAGCCTCTTTCCGTCATTTTACCACAAAAAATCATTTGTTTGCCCTTGACGGACACTTGATTTTAAGGTACAATACTCCTTACAACCGTCTTTGTCCCTAAAGGTGGAAAACCCGCAACAGGAAGTGATAGTATGCCAAAATACATTGTAAAGAGAGTGTTTATGGCCCTGCTGACGGTGCTCCTTGTGGCCTGCATTACCTTCTTTTTGATGAACGCCATTCCGGGCAACCCGTGGCTCAGCGAAAAGACGCCCAGTCAGGCCGTCATCGACGCCCTCAACGCCAAGTACGGCTTTGACCAGCCGGTGATCGTCCAGCTGGGCAAGTACCTGGGTAATTTGCTCAAGGGCGACTTCGGCCTGTCCATTAAAGCGCCCATCAACCGCCCGGTGCTGGACATCATCACCGAGAAGTTCCCCATCTCCGCCAAGATCGGCGTGTTCGCCATTCTCTGGGCCACCATCGTGGCGGTGCCTCTGGGCTGCCTGGCGGCCTACAAGCGGGGCACATGGGTGGACAGTGCCCTGCGGGTGATCTGCACCGTGGGCATCTCCATGCCCGGCTTCGTGGTGGCCACCATGCTGCTGCTGACGCTGACGGGAGAGCACATGCCATTCCCCTCCACATTTGACGGCTCCCCGCAGAGCTATGTCCTCCCGTGCCTGGCTCTGGGCTTCTATCCCATGTGCTACCTGGCGCGGCAGACCCGGACGGCTATGCTGGACGCCATCAACCAGGAGTATATCAAGACCGCCCGGGCCAAGGGCCTGAAAACGGGGAAGGTGGTCTTTAAGCACGCCCTGAGAAACGCCCTCATCCCCGTCATCACCTACCTCGGCCCTCAGATCGCCTTTACCCTGTGCGGCGGCTTCGTGGTGGAGAAGGTGTTCTCCATCCCCGGCCTGGGCAGACACTTTGTGGAATCCATCCAGAACCGGAACTACCCGCTGATCATGGGCACCACCATTTTCCTGGCCACCTTCATTGTGGTGATGAACCTGGTGGTGGACCTGCTTTATAAGGTGGTCGACCCGCGGATCAACCTGGAGAAGGGAGGGAACTGACGTGGCGGATAAGAAAATGAAAAAAGCGGCGTTCGGTTCCCTGCAGCCCGACCCCGATATCTTTGACTGGAACGACCTGCCCCCCCTGGAGGACTTTGAAAAGGCCAGCAGCCAGGAGAAGCAGGAGTTCATTCAGGAGCGCAAGAGCGTGAGCTACTGGGCGGACGCCTGGCGGCGTCTGCGCCACAACAAGGTGGCCATGGTGGCTGCCGTGGTCCTGGTCATTATCATGCTGTTCGCCTTCGTCGGCCCCATGGTGGTGCCCTACGGCTACGCCCAGCAGATCCGCGGAGCGGAGAATCTCCACCCCTGGCACACCTCCCTGGCCGACCAGCTTCGCATTGAAGCGGTGGTGGCGGAGCGGACGGTGGACCTGCCCAGCGAGGACGAGTTCATCGACCAGTACGTGGCCGAGCAGATGGCCCTGGCTGAGCAGGAGCAGGGCCGTAAGCTGAACCGCAAGGAAGAGGCCCTGATCAAGGCCCAGAAACGGGCGGACGCCGTGACCACCTATAAGCAAATGGCGGAGCAGGCGGGGCAGACGGTGAACGCCGAGGCCATCCGCAAGGAGCTGGGCATCGGCACCAAGCTGGGCGGCTACTCCCGCGCCGAGCTGGAGCGCAAGGCCGCCGGGGAGAAGGTGTTCCCCCACCTGTTCGGCACCGATAAGTTTGGCCGCGACATCATGGTGCGTACCATGGTGGGCGCCCGGGTGTCCCTGATCGTGGGCGTGTGCGCGGCCCTGCTGGTGCTGCTCATCGGCGCGGTGTACGGCTCCATCTCCGGCTACGCCGGCGGCGTGGTGGACACGGTGATGCAGCGCATCGTGGAGCTGATCTACTCCGTGCCCGAGGTGCTGGTCATCCTCCTCCTCTCCGCCACCCTCAAGGAGGGACTGGCGGAATACCAAAACGCGGGGAAGCTGTTCAGTGGGCTGGTGACCATCCTCGGCCCCAACCTCATTTCCATGTTTATCGCCTTTGGCCTGCTCTACTGGGTTACCATGTCCCGCATCGTCCGCGGCCAGATCCTGCAGCTGAAGAATCAGGAATACGTCACCGCCGCCCGTGCCCTGGGCGCGGGGAGCGGACGGATCATCAAGCGCCATCTGCTGCCCAACTGCATCGGGCAGATCATCACCACCACCTTCCTGCAGGTGCCCTCCGCCATCTTCCTGGAGAGCTTCCTCTCCTTCCTGGGCGTGGGCGTGTCCGCGCCGCTGACCTCCCTCGGCTCCATGTGCTCCGAGGCGTTGGCGGGGATGTACACCTATCCGTACCGCCTGCTGTTCCCGGCGGTGATCCTCAGCGTGATGATCCTGTCCCTGAACCTGTTCGGCGACGGCCTGCGGGATGCTCTTGACCCGCGGCTGAAGAAATAAGAAAGGAGGAGACGACTATGGATAACGTACAGCAGCACGACAAGGAACTGCACGACGCGGCCCATGAGCAGGACGCGCAGGGCAAAAACCTGTTGGAGGTCCGGGACCTCCATGTCTCCTTCTTCACTCCCGCCGGCGAGGTCAAGGCGGTGGGCGGCATCAGCTACGACCTGGGCTACGGCGAGGTCATGGGCATCGTGGGTGAGTCCGGCTCGGGCAAGAGCCAGGAGGCCTACGCCATCATGGGCCTCCTCCAGTCCCCCGGCAAGGTCATCGGCGGCTCCATCACCTTTGAGGGGGAGGACGTGCTGGCCAAGACCAAGGAGGAGATGACCGAGTTCCGGGGCACCCGGGCGGCTATGATCTTCCAAAACCCCATGACCTCCCTGAACCCGGTCTATACCGTGGGGAACCAGCTCATTGAGGCGCTGGTGACCCACGACAAGACCATTTCCAAAAAGGACGCGGCCAAGCGGGCCATGGAGATGCTGGAGCTGGTGGGCATCAACAACGTGGAAAAGCGCATGAAGCAGTACCCCCACGAGTTCTCCGGCGGTATGCGCCAGCGGGTGATGATCGCCATGGGCCTCATCTGCCACCCCAAGCTGCTCATCGCCGACGAGCCGACCACCGCGCTGGACGTGACCATCCAGGCGCAGATTTTGGAGCTGATGAAGGACCTGCAGAAGAAGACCCACATGGGCATCATCTTCATCACCCACAACCTGGGCGTGGTGGCGGAGATCTGCGACAAGGTGTCCGTCATGTACGCAGGCAAGATCGTGGAGCAGGGCGCGGTGAACGACATCTTTTATCACCCCAGCCATCCCTACACCCTGGGCCTGCTGCGCTCCATGCCCCGCGTGGACGCCGACGAGCACGAGCGGCTCATTCCCATCGAGGGCACCCCGGTGGATATGCTCAATCCCCCCGACGGCTGCCCCTTCGCCCCCCGGTGTGAGCACTGCATGAAGATCTGCCTTCAGAAAATGCCCCCCCACGCGGAGATCAGCGAGGGCCACAGGTCCGCCTGCTGGCTGCGGGTGCTGGAGAAGAAAAAGGGCGAGACCCTCGGCGCCGAGGGCGGCGCGGAGACCCGCGAGAGCAAGAAGAAGGAGGACTGAGCCATGAGCGAAAAGAAACTGACCGGCGAAAACCTCCTGGAAGTCACCAACCTGAAAAAGTACTTCCCCGTGAAGGGGGTCAGAGGTCCCGGCGTGCAGGCGGTGGAGAACGTGTCGTTCTTTATCCGCAAGGGCGAGACCCTGGGCCTGGTGGGCGAGTCGGGCTGCGGCAAGACCACCTTGGGCCGCACCATTTTGCAGCTCTACCAGCCCACCTCGGGCAAGATCGTCTACGACGGCAAGACCATTTATGAGGGGATGGACCCCTACCCCACGGTGATGGTGGACGAGAAGGACGAGAAGGGCCAGGTGGTGGGCCAAAAGCCCCAGAACGTCAAGACCCGCGTGCCCAAGGCCAAGAAGGTGGATATGCTCCCCTACCGCCGCAAGATGCAGATCATCTTCCAGGACCCCTCCGCCTCTCTGGACCCCCGCATGACGGTGGGCGAGATCATCGGCGAGGCGCTGGACATTCACAAGCTCTACGAGAACAAGGCCGACCGCGCCGAGACCATCAAGGCGCTGCTGGACCATGTGGGACTGAACACCGAGCACGCCAACCGCTACCCTCACGAGTTCTCCGGCGGTCAGCAGCAGCGGGTGGGTATCGCCCGGGCCTTGGCGGTGAAGCCGGAATTTATCGTCTGCGACGAGCCGATCTCCGCCCTGGACGTGTCCATCCAGTCCCAGATCGTCAATATGCTGGAGGATATGCAGGAGAAGCAGGGCCTGACCTACCTGTTCATCGCCCACGACCTCTCTGTGGTGCGCCATATCTCCGACCGCATCGGCGTGATGTACCTGGGCACCATGGTGGAGCTGGGCGAGAGCTACGAGCTGAACCGCAACCCCCTCCACCCCTACACCCAGACCTTGCTGTCCGCCGTGCCCGTGCCCGACCCCAAGCTGTCCAAGTCCCGCCAGCGCATCGTGCTGGAGGGGGATATCCCCTCCCCCATGAATCCGCCCACGGGCTGCCGGTTCCACACCCGCTGCCCCTACGCCACCGAGCGCTGTAAGCACGAGGTCCCCGCCTTCCGGGAATACGAGCCGGACCACTGGGCGGCGTGCCACCTGCTGGAGGAAGCGCGAGGGTAGACACATAGCTGCGGATGGACTGGAGCGAGGGCCGAATTGGTAAGCGGCCAAAGGCCGCGCGATTTGGCCCGAGTCGGAGGGAAGCCGCAGCGTAATGTGTCCAACCCGAGCGTGACACACAAGAGAATGCACAAAACCCACAAATTCCGCCGGTCTCCGGCGGAATTTGTTAGTTAACATTTTTGTAACAATTCTCTTTACAATGGCACTTTAGCGTGATACAATTACCCATACCCTAAAAGGGGAGATTTTCAAAGGCTGAGGGCCTTTTCCCCGGCGGTCCCGCAGATTGCGGGGCAAGCGTGCGGTATCGCCGCCTATCAAGGCGTTTTGATACAAAATCTGAATTGGAGGAAAAAACCATGAAGAATACCAAGAAGCTCCTGGCTCTGTTGCTGGCTCTGGTGATGGTCTTCGCTCTGGTGGCCTGCACCGGCACCAAGAACCCCGACCCCACCCAGGCGGCCACCGACCCCGCAAACCCCACCGACGTTGTGGAGCCTACCGCGGCCCCTGCCGAGGCCCTGGACCTGCGGGTGTGCATCGCGTCTGAGCCTCAGTCCATCGACCCCGCTCTGAACAGCGCCGTGGACGGCGCCATCATGATCCAGCACACCCATGAGGGTCTGATGAAGTGGGTGGACAGCGGCACGGCTTACAACGACAGCGTCAACGCTGCCGAGCTGGCCCCCGGCATGGCTGAGAGCTATGACCGCGTGGAGAACGAGGACGGCACCGTCACCTACACCTTCCATCTCCGCGACGCCCAGTGGTCCGACGGCAAGCCCGTCACCGCTCAGGACTTTGTTTATTCCTGGCAGCGTCTGGTCACCCCCGAGACCGCCGCGGACTACAACTACATGATCGACTGCGTGGTCAACGCCAACGAGATCATGAACGGCGAGAAGGACCCCAGCGAGCTGGCTGTTGCCGCTCCCGATGACAAGACCTTCGAGGTCACTGTCAACGACGTGCCCTACTTCACCGAGATCTGCGCCTTCCCCGCCACCTTCCCTGTCCGTCAGGACATTATTGAGGCCAACGGCGACCAGTGGACCTTTGACCCCGCCACCTACATTGGCAACGGCCCCTACAAGATGACTGCCTGGAACCACAACTCCGAGATCGTCATGGAGCCCAGCGAGACCTACTATGGGGAGGTCAACGGCCCCAAGACCATCACCTTCAAGCTGATGGACGACAACAACGCCATGCTCTCCGCCTTCAACTCCGGCGAGCTGGACTTCATCGAGGATATGCCCGTCGATGAGATCCCCACCCTGCTGGCTGACGGCAAGCTGAACATCGTGGACTACATCGGCACCTACTATGTCTGCTTCCAGACCCAGAAGGCCCCCTTCGATAACCCCCTGGTCCGCAAGGCCTTCACCCTGGCTGTTGACCGTAAGTTCATCGTCGAGAAGGTCACCCAGTCCGGCCAGGTCGAGGCCGGCGGCTTCGTGCCCGCCGGTATCTATGACGCGGCTGGCTCCACCGGCGACGACTTCCGCACCGTGGGCGGCGACTACTACGATCCTTATGAGGAGGCCTACGAGGCCAACTGCGAGGAGGCCCGCAAGCTCCTGGCCGAGGCCGGCTATCCCAACGGCGAGGGCTTCCCTGTTGTTGAGTACCTGTACAACACCTCCGACGCCCACAAGGCCGTTGGCGAGGCGCTCCAGGATATGTGGCAGACCGTTCTGGGCGTGACCGTCACCCTGAACAACCAGGAGTGGGCCACCTTCCTCCAGACCCGTAAGGACGGCGATTACTCCATCGCCCGTAACGGCTGGATCGCCGACTACAACGACCCCATGTCCTTCCTGGATATGTGGCTGACCGGCGGCGGCAACAACGATGCCCAGTACGCCAACCCCGCTTATGACAAGCTGATCATGGACGCCAAGGCCAGCAAGGACCCCGCCGAGCGCATGAAGCTCATGCACGAGGCCGAGGACATCATCATCGGTGAGGACTACGCCCTGTGCCCGCTGTACTTCTACACCCAGAAGTACATGATCGCCGACAACGTGGGCGGCATGTTCTACACCCCGCTGGGCTACTTCATCTACAGCTCCTGCTACGCGAAGTAAGACCGGCACAACCAAGCCAAAAAAGGACCGCTTGCCCAGTCGGGCAGGCGGTCCTTTTTGAAGCGAAGCGCCGAGCCGTCGCGAACAGGCGAGGCGTGACAGCGGCGAAGCGCGACCCGTAGACACGCAGGGAGCATCTGAGCGGAGCAAGGGCGGAAGCCCAGGCGGCAAAGCCACCGGGTGTAGCCCGAGACGCAGCGAAAATGCGACCGGCCGCGTGTCCAACCCGAGCGTGATCTCACCGCTCGCTCGTCGCAACGGTCTCCCGCTCAAAGATCAGATCGTCCACGTCGGGCTTTGGGGGGGCTGGCCCGGTTTTCTTGTCCATATCGCTCTCTCCTTTGCAAAGACGTTCTAATCAGTATATGCGCGGGTGGGGACAGTATGCCACAGGGGGCAAAAGGCGGCAACGACAGGGTTTGACAGGAAAAGAGGGTTGACAGGCGGAGCGGAATGTGGTATCCTTAGTGTTACTAACAAGGCGCTTGGAAATGCCGGAGTGGCGGAATTGGCAGACGCCCGGGACTTAAAATCCCGTGGGAGCGATCCCGTGCCGGTTCGACCCCGGTCTCCGGCACCAAATATCGCGGGGTGGAGCAGCTGGCAGCTCGTCGGGCTCATAACCCGGAGGCCGTAGGTTCAAGTCCTACCCCCGCAACCATAAAGTCACCGTTTTCTGTGGGAAACGGTGACTTTCTTTATCTTTTAATGGAGTTTCTTTGCCCTGCTCTTCCCTGACCCAAGCCGTGACCCATACGGGGAAAGGTCCGGAAAGGGCTATTTGCATTAGTTTACATTACCTGATATAATCTCCGTATAATAGAATTTATTTTGGAGGGACAAGTTATGATTTTGAGCCCCGGTTCATTTGTTAAAGATAATTGTGAAAGAAAATATATTTTAGATGAAGTGATTGGTCGCGGTGGGTTTGGTTATGTTTTTAAGGCTCATCGCGAAAACGATAATACAGCTTTTGCAGTAAAAACAATGCTTCCTTCATTTGGTGATGCATCTGCTGAATTGGCGTTCAGAAATGAAATCCAGTCAGCTATACACGTGCATGGCGAAAATATTATTCGCTACGAATATGTCCATAATGGTGATGCCTTTACGGATCTCCCTCCATATATCATAATGGAGTATGCTGACGGCGGCACATTAACTTCTCTCCTAGAACAAAAACGCGCCAAAAAAGAAATGTTTGCTCCTGATGAATTGCTTTGCATTTTCAAGGAGCTTGCAAGCGGTATGCTCAATATAAGTGCTACTTTAGTTCATCGGGACATAAAACCAGATAATATTTTGCTGCGTGATGGAATCCTTAAAATATCTGATTTTGGATTATCTAAAATTGCTGCAGAGAATACCCGGACCAAAACTTTCAAGGGCAGCGGAACGCCATTATATATGGCACCAGAGGCATGGGACTTCTCTAAAAACACAATACAAATGGATATCTATTCTATGGGGATTGTTTTTTATGAATTGGCAAGTTTACGGTATCCCTACGACCCTATCCCTCATTCTTCCGATGAATGCAAGAATGCACATTTATACTCCCAAATTGTAAGCCTTGAGAAAGTCAATCCCCAACTACCGTCCAGTATAGTCTCAATCATTAATCGGATGCTTGAGAAACCGACTAAAAGACGTTTCGCTAACTGGCAAGAAATAATATCTGTTCTGGAGGCGCAAACTCAAAGCGATTCTCCAATTGACGAATTAGTTGCTGCCGCTATAGAGAGAACAAATGCCCAAGATAGTGCCAGGCAAGCCGAAGAGAACGCCAGAAAGCAGAGAGCAAAGGAAAAAGAAGATTTTTACAAGTTAGTTCGCTTACAGTTTGAGAGCGCGATTGCTGATTTGCTGATAAATTTTGTGGAAAGGTTTAATCTTCAATATGCCGGTCAAGAGAAAATAACTTATACATCCAATGATGTGACTGGGTTTGATAATCGCCGCTTATATTGGAATATGAGCGTTCCCCCATCAAATTCGATAACGATAGAGATGGAAATTATTTTTAAAGAAAACCATTCTCGAAAGGTTTCTGGCGACTATTTTTTTGGCGATGGGCGAAGCAGAATAGAGCACTATATTCCTCAGTATAAAGGCAAGAATATTTTTGCCTGGGGCGCAATAAAAAATAAACAGGGCTATGGATTTAATATTCTCTTAATTGATAGTGGAGAGATTTATGGAGATTGGATTATTATGAACAATAAAAATAATTTTAGCCATTTTTCTAATTGTGTTCGTCTAGAACCTTTCCCTTTTTCCCTTGATGAATTACCGTCAGAAATTGATAAGGTACAAATTGCTCACCTATACAGTGCTGATTTTATACCTTTTAATGAAACCAGATTCTTAGAGCAAATAAAACAACTGGCCTTTGACCTGTGCTGATTCTTTTTGTAATTTATTGGCGTGTCTTGCAAGAAAGAACTGTTGCCATCGTACTGGCTGCATGGCGTTGAGCCTGGGTGGTGACGTGGGCGTAGGTGTCCAGAGTGAAGCCGGCGGAGAAGTGGCCCAACATACCGCTGACGGTCTTGACGTCTACGCCGTTCTGGAGGGCCAGGGTGGCAAAGGTGTGGCGGAGGTCGTGGAAGCGTACCTTTGGCAGTCCTGCCCGCTTTAGTACCCGGTGGAGCATATGGAGAACGCTGTCCGGGGAGATGGGGCCGCCTGTGGGGGATGGAAATACATACTCGCTATAGCTCTTTTCTTTCTGCTGTATTAAAATTCCTACCGCGTCTGCTCCAATGGAGACGGTGCGGTAGGAATTTTTTGTTTCAGAGGGGCCTCTATGATCTCGCCATTGATCCGGGCCACTTGGCGGCGGATATGGATAACGCTGGTGGTCAAATCGATGTCTTCCCATTTTAGCCCCAGCAACTCTCCCCTTCTCAGGCCAGTGGCCAGCTCGATATAGTACATCTCGTAGACGCCGCTTTCTTTGGCTTCTCGCAAGAAACTTTGAAGCTGCTCCGCTGTCAGAGTTTTCATCTCTCTGTGTTCCAGCTTGGGCAGAGAGCAACTATCGGTGGGGTTGCTGATGAGTAACTTTTGCTCCTTGGCAAAGGTCAACGCGGAGGATATGACTTGATTGATATTACGAACTGTTTTTGGACTGAGACCCTTGGGCTGCTTTTTTGATTCTGTCCGCGCTACCCTGCCGCCACTCAACAGCTTTTTGTAAAGCCGCTGGAGGTCAAGAGTGGTGAGCTTGTCCAAGGGGATGTCTCCGATGTACGGCTTGATGTGGTGGTCAATATAGCCCCGGTAGGTCTGGTGGGAGGAGGGGCGAACTTTGATTTTGGCGCAGTTCTCAAACCATATGTCCATCCATTGGCCCACGGTGTACTGCCCTGCTTTGGAGAAATCCAACTTGGTGCTTTCCTCGATAGCTTGCTTTAGTTTCTCCTTGACTTCGGCCTGGGTTTTGCCCAACACATTCTTATAGATGGGCTTGCCGGTCTCTGGGTCACGACCTGCTGTGTACCGCCCTTCCCATCTGCCGTCCTTCCGCTTGCGGATGCTGCCCTCGCCATTGGCTCTGCGTTTTGCCATAGTGCGTCACTCCTTTCGCAGCGACACAGCATAGCACACCTTGCTACCGATAGCCAGGGGAAAGAGAAAGAGTTATCAGTCCAGACATAATTTTTGTGGCGGCGCTTTTCTTTGTTTAGGCGTATCAATTCTTGAGCTGCCCAGGGGTAGCTCTTTTCCTTGTTTACTGCGGAGTATCTGTTACCCACATCCGTACAGGGGGAAATCTCAGAGTTGACCCCCAAGGTGACCCCAGGGGGTGCACCCGTGAAGGGCTTGTGATCCGGGGCGTTGAGGGCAGGCCCACGGGAAATTGACCACCTATGACCCCCGAACTGGCCCAACACAGCCACCATTGACCCCCGCTGGCATAGTGCCCAAAGCCCTTGCCCTGCCCGCATTGCGGGCAGGTGTAAATTGAGAGGGGGCGCAAAGCGACCCCCTCTCTTTATCCTGCACTCTCCCTGGCCTTACCGGGCAAGCCCGTTTTCGGTAAAACCGACAACGCAAAAAGCTGATGGGGAGGGGTGTTCAGCCGTCCTGAACACCCCTTGCGGGAACCCCGCTTCTTTGCCCCAACAGGGCGGGTTGCCTTTCTCGGCGGGTACTTTCCCTGCCCTACCCCTTAAAAGGGCACACAGGGGCGGACAGGGGGCGACGAGGTGGTCTGCCGGCCAAGGACTTCGCGGGAGTGGGGACCGCTTACGGCAATCCCTCCAGAGCCCCGGTGGCTTTTAGCCCCTCGATATGAGCACGGGAAAGCTTGGGGCAGGCGCTGGTGAATTCGGAGAGCGAGTGAAAGACACGGCCTTTTCGCTGCTCCACGATGGACTGGGCGGTGGACTCTCCCAGACCGGGCACTGAGGTGAAGGGCGGCAGCAGCGTCCCCTTCTCCTCGTCCATGATAAACTTTGTGGCATCGGAGCGGTAGAGGTCGATCGTCTCGAACCGAAAGCCGCGGAGATAGAATTCGTAGCAGACCTCCAGGGTGACCAGCATAGCCTCCTCTAATGCTGAGGCGTCCTTGCCCTTGTCGTCGATCTCCTGCATCCGTCTCTTGACCTGGTCGATGCCCTGACACATGACAATAGCGTCAAAGGCCTTGGCCCGGATGGTGAAGTAGGCGGCGTAGAAAGCCAGGGGACGGTGGGCCTTGAACCAAGCGATGCGGAAGGCCATCATCATATAGGTTGCGGCGTGGGCCTTGGGAAACAGATAGCCGATCTTGGCCAGGGAGTCAATGTACCACTGGGGCACGTTGTGGGCCTTCATGTCTTCCTCCCAGCCCTTCTGGATGCCGTCCCTTGCAACCTGGCCCTTACGGACAGCCTCCATAATCTCGTAGGCGGTTGTCCGCTCCATCCCCTGCCCCTCAAGGTAGAGCAGGATGTCGTCCCGGCAGTTCACAGTCTCCGCGATATTCGCCGTGCCGTCCAGGATTAGCTCCCGGGCGTTATGTAGCCATGCATCCGTACCATGGAGAACGCCGGAGAGGCGGACCAGGTCGCTGAAATTTTGAGGCTTCGTTTCTACCAGCATTTGGCGGGCATAATGGGTGTTGAACTCCGGAATGGCCACGGCGCCGGTGGGGCCCAGAATGGGATCGTCGGTAAAGCCCAGCTTTTCCGAGGAGGTAAACAGGCTCATGGTGTCCGGGTCGTCCAGGCGGATATCGACCCGGGCATTAATGCCGGTCAGGTCCTCCAGCATACGGATCATGATGGGATCATCGTGGCCCAGCAGATCCAGCTTGAGGAGGTTGGACTGTATCGAGGGGAAGTCAAAGTGGGTGGTGATAATGTCGGAATCGGGATCGTCGGCGGGATGCTGGACCGGGCAAAAATCGTAGATCTCGCAGTCCTGGGGAATGACCACCATGCCGCCGGGGTGCTGGCCGGTGGTGCGCTTGACCCCGGTGCAGCCGGTGGCCAGGCGCTCCTCCTCCGCCTTGTTGACCTTGAGACCCCGCTTTTCCAGGTATCTTTTCACGTAGCCGAAAGCTGTTTTGAAGGCCACGGTGCCAATCGTCCCGGCCCGGAACACATGATCCTTACCAAACAGCGTTTTGAGATGTTCGATGGCTTTGTCTTGGTACTCGCCGGAGAAGTTGAGGTCGATGTCCGGCACCTTCTCACCATGAAGGCCCAGGAGGGTTTCGAAGGGGATGTTGAAACCGTCCTTTTCGTAGGCCGCACCGCAGACGGGACAGACCGCGTCGGGCAGGTCGGCTCCGCAACCGTATCGGGGGTCCACATCGAAGTCGGCGTGCTTGCACTTGGGACAGCGGTAGTGAGGCGGCAGAGGGTTGACCTCGGTGATGCCGACGAGAAAGGCCACCAGCGAGGACCCCGCCGAACCTCGGGTGCCCACCAGGTAGCCATGTTCCAAAGAGCCTTGCACCAGTTTTTGCGCGGCCAAATAAATGACGTCGTAGTCGTGGTCCAAGACCATGTTCAGCTCTGCGCTCACCCTCTCGCTCACAAGAGCGGGAGGCTCTTCCCCGTAGGTGCGGCGCAGCGCCTCCACGACCAGACATTTCAACTCTTCCTTGGAGTTTTCCAGCTTGGGCAGGCAAGGGCTTTCCGGCAGCAGATCGAATGTTTCCACCTGGTCGGCAATCAGATTGGTGTTGGTGACCACCACCTCAAAGGCCTTCTCCTTCCCCAGGTAGGAGAACTCCTCCAGCATCTCATCCGTGGTGTGGAAGTAAAGGGGTTTGGGGCAATCGGCGTTGTCAAAGCCCTTGGAGCCCAGGATGATGCGGCGGTAGATCTCTTCCTCGGGGTCCAGGAAATGTGCGTCACCGGTGGCGCAAACGGGCTTGCCCAGCTGTTGCCCAAGAGCGGCGATCTTGCGGTTGATCTCCATTAACGCTTCCTCGTCCTGGACGGCTCTGCCCTCCACCAGGAAGTGGTTATTGGACAGCGGCATGATCTCCAGATAGTCGTACCATGCGGCAACACGCTCCAGCTCCTCCTGAGAGCGTCCTTGCAGGATGGCTTGATACAGTTCTCCTTCCGCACAGGCGGAGCCAATCATAAGGCCCTCGCGGTTTTGGTCAATGAGGCTTTTTGGCATGATGGGAAAGCGGTGGTAATGCTCCAAATGGGACAAGGAGATGATGCGATACAGATTCTTCAGGCCGTGCCGGTCCTTGGCCAGTAAGCAGATGTGCCGGATAGGCTTGTCCGCTGTGGAGCTGTCTCCATCGTCCACGCAGTACCCCTCAACGCCATAAATGATTTTTACGCCGTACTCTTTTCCGGCCTTCCAAAGCTCCGGGAAGGAATGCACGCCGCCGTGATCGGTCACCGCCACGGCTGGCATGCCCCACTGGGCGGCGCGCTGGACCAGCTCCTTTGGCTTGATCAGGGCATCCATGGCGGAAAAACAGGTGTGCGCATGCAGTTCAATGTGCTTTTCTGCGGCGCGATCCTGGCGCTTGGTCTCATACATGGTTACCGTCTCCTTTTTTATTTTTTCTGCGGCACCGAAAAGCCTAATGCGGGCTGCTGCCGCATGATTTACAGCTCGTAGGCCACCCCATCATCCAAGGTGATCACGGGATGGGGGCCGACCACTTTGGACAGCTGCTCCGGGGCGTCGGTGTGGATGGGGATGACGCCGATCCGGGGCCGGACGACATCGCACACGGCCTTGACCTGTTCCGGGGAGCCGTGGCCGCTGGCGTGGAGGACCACACTGTTTTGACCATCCAAAAGTGCTTGGAGCGCGGGATCGCGCTCCAGGTAGCCTGTCCACATGGAGTAGACGAAAAGACTCTCGTTGAGATCGAACCGCTCCGCCAGCGAGCGGGCCCACGCCCCACCCCGAATGGGCATGCAGAATCCTTTTTCCTTCATCAGGGGCAGTAGGTTTTGCCCGTAGGTCAGCACCCAGGAAAAATCGTAGAGAGCGCTTCTCTTTCCGCCATGCTGGGCGACTACATCCAGGACACTCTTTTGGTAGCCGTCGCAGACAAAGAGCCGCCCAACCTTTTTCGCCGCAGCGGCAAAGGCGACCAGACGGTCAATGTTGGTAGAGGAGCACAGAAGAAAGACGTACTTGTGCTCCCGGAGCAGCCCAATGGCCTCGCGCTCCACGTCTCCCTCCGTCACCGTTTTTTGTCCCGTCCGGGAGAGGGTGGTGCCCTCGGTGATCAGCACGTCCACCTGCCCTACGTACTTTTCCAAGGCGGTCAAAACGCCCTTTCCCTGAAACCCGTGGAGGCGGTAGTCCCCGGTGTGAAGGATCCTTTTCCCCTGCGCTTCGATGAGAAACATATAGGCGTCGTAGGCGGAGTGATCCACCGCCAGGGGCGTGACTTGCATATCCCCCACCCGCACTCTTCCCAAAGGGTGAAGGGGCCGTATGGCCGTCAGAGTCTCCGCTGTGGCCGCCGGATGATGCGCGGAGACACGCTGTTGATAGAGGGAGAGGATCTCCTTGGCCGCCTCGCCCATGTAGAGGGGAATGCCGGGGAGAATGCGGGAGAGCTGTCCCACATGGTCGCCGTGGTAGTGGGTGAAGAATACCCCGCCGCAGTCGGGCTTTCCGTGGGTCACGCCCTCCAACTCAAGGGGGCGGGAAACCTGACCTGGCTCGGGAAGTTCGTCCCCGAAGTCAATGAGAATGCGGGCCTGGTCGGTGCGGATCTCGGTACAGCACCCGCCGATTTGGTGGGTGCCCCGGTGGATCACAATTTGCACGGATTCACCCCTACGATTTCATCGCAGTCAGGATTATCCTGTTTAAGCTGTGCCACGAAGCAAGCGACATCCAGAGCCTCCATCAATTCCGAAAGGAGTTCCCAGTCCTTTTTCAGCTTTTGATAGATCGAGGCGTCAGTGTTCTTTTCAAATATCACAATGGCCTTCTTCAGGACGCTGGCCCCTGTCGCTTTGGAGTGAGTCAAAAATCTCTCGCACGCATCGCCGCCCAACTGCCGCCAGTATGTGTATATCTCCATGATGGCCCGCAGAGGGTGTTCGGTGCTGTCGGGGACTTTTAACTCCAAAAGCCATGCGGTGTTTCCATCCACCGAAAGCAAGTCTACCTTGCCCATCCCTTCGCAAGCATCTCCTCGGCTGTGCTTCAGCGGGACCTGGTAGTCCACGATCTTTCCAATCGGAGAGAAGCGTTTGCCCATGCACAATTTGCACATCCATTCCTCTTTCCGAAAAGGCTTTTTTTCTTTCGCGCTCATATAGCCTGCGTAGTCAAAGTCCCCGTAGTGGCCTTTCACGCAGTAGTCCTCTCGCTGGCTTACATGATAACTGCTCTCTTGGATGCTCTGCAGTTCCCCTTGTATCTGTTCCAGCATCTTTCGCGCGTTTGATGTACTGATTTCTTTGTAGAGCGTATCGTATTTGCCCATTCTTATCCCTCCAACTCAACGTTTTCGCTCGGCCCCATAAAGCAGCTGGCCGTTCTCACCATAAACTCCCGGTTCAGGGAGATGGACACGCTTTCCTGGGCCTGATAGCCCAGTCCAAATTTGAAGACCATTCCCCAAAAGGCACCGATGGCTTTCTTCACAAAGGGCTCCAGCATGGCGTCCTCCCGGCCGGTAATCTCCTGCAACTCTTTGCGATAGTACAGTAAAAAAGTTTTGACTGGGGGAATGCGGTGAAGGTCGTTGCAGAAGATAATGTGGCCAAGCAGCTCCTCGTCCAGCAGTGCCCTCATGCACAGCTCCCAGTAGGGTTTGTACGGTCCTCCATACTGGAATTCCCGGAACTGCTTGTAGTGGTTCTGGTCGGAGAACTGTTCGGTCACTTTCTGCACGATTTCGGCCGTGGTCATATAGCATCACTCCGAACATATGTAAAATTAACTACTGATTAAATGCTAGCACAACGGAAGGGGGTTGTCAAGTCCTTCTTTGTTTACAGCGGGGTATATTTTCCCCTCTGAGGAATTGCCTGACCCATAACCTGACCCAGAATAGGAAACGAGCGGGTGGAGGGGATGGAGCAGAGAGGACCAAAACGAACCCGTATCCAGACACGAATGGGCTGGAAAGTGCCCAAAGTAGAGGATACCAGCCCTGGCCGCAGCTCATAACCCGGAGGCCGCAGGTTCAAGTCCTGCCCCCGCAACCAGAAACCGCTGGAATCATTTGATTCCAGCGGTTTATTTTTGCCTTGACAATTGCGGAGAAGATCCTTGCGCCGGGTTTTATTGGTTCAAAGAACGACTTTACTGTAATTTTACACGACCGGACTTTTCCATTTTATATTGTGGCTGTAGAATCAAATCGCTTCTGGAAATCTGAAAGGGAAAAGAAGAACGGAAAATGAAAACAGACTTTGTACTGTGATGGCTGGGGTATTGACCCTTGGTCTGCTGGCTGGGTGCGTCAGAAGTACGTCTGGCACGGGGTCCACCGACGGCTCCACCTCCATGGAAAAGGTCATCGGGGTGCTGGGCGAGACCTTTGAGAGCGAAAATGCCAGCATCACCTTTACTTTCAACCCCACCGGCTCTGGCTCGGGCATTCAGGCGGTGCAGGAGGGGCGGTGCGACATCGGCCTGTCCAGCCGCACGCTGAAGGACGAGGAAAAGGAAAGCGGCCTCACAGAGACTGTGCTGGCCTATGACGGCATCGCCGTCGTCGTCCATCCGGGCAACCCGGTCTCCGATCTGGATGTGGACACCATCGCCAAGGTCTACACCGGGGAGATCACCAACTGGGAGGACATGGGCGACAGTGTGAAGGCCCTCTCCGTGGGCGGCATAGCCCCCAGCACGGAGACGGTGAAGGACGGCAGCTATGCCATCCAGCGGCCCTTTGTGCTGGTGACCAAGGCGGACGCAAAGCTCTCCGACACCGCACAGAAGTTCTTTGACTTTGCCCTGGCCCCCAAGAACGGAGCGCTGATCACCAAGGCCGGGGTCGTCCCCGCCAATTAAGGAGCGCCATGGAGAAACAGAAGCAGACCTTTGAACGGGTCGCCCACGGCTTTTTCCTGGCTGTGACGGTGGGGGGCGTGCTGCTCATGACAGTCTACCTGATCGTCTCCGGCCTCCCCGCCATCCGGGAGATCGGTCTTGTGGACTTCCTCTTTGGAGATGCCTGGGCCTCCACCGCCGCGGAGCCGAGGTTTGGCATCCTGCCATTTCTGCTCACCAGCGTCTGGGGCCATGCTGATCGGTGTACCCGTGGGCTATTTCGCCGCCGTTTACCTGGCAAAACGCCGTTCTCACCGTTCGGGACACGGGGATCGGCATCCCGCCGGAATATCACGAGCGGGTGTTTGAGCGGTTCTTCCGCGTGGACAAAAGCCGCTCCAAACAAAGCGGCGGCACCGGGCTTGGCCTTGCCATCGTCAAGCACGCCGTCCGGCTCCACGGGGGCCATATCCGGTTAGAGAGCGCGCCCGGCCGGGGGACCACAATAACGGTGGACTTGCCCGCCGGTCGGCTCTGACCCATCCGCTTGACCCGAGATGGTTTTAAAGGCATCAAAAAGGACGGCTCCTATGGAGCCGTCCTTTTTTGCCGCAGGGGTTTCCGTTTACTGCGAGATGTACCGCTTCAGGAGGAGGGAGACCTCACGCAGGTCAATGGGCTTGGCGATGTGGGCGTTCATGCCGGCGTCCAGACACTTCTTCACGTCCTCGGCGAAGGCGTCGGCAGTCATGGCGATGATGGGCAGGCCGGCGTCGGGCCGGTCCAGGGCGCGGATGGCGCGGGTGGCCTCGTAGCCGGTCATCACCGGCATGCGGATGTCCATGAGGATGGCGTCATAGTAGCCTGGCTCGGACTTCTGGAACATCTCCAAGCAGAGCTTGCCGTTCTCCGCCCAGTCCAGATCCAGGCCGATACTGCGCAGCAGCTCGTTGGCGATCTCCCAGTTCAGCTCGTTGTCCTCCGCCAGCAGCACCCGCCGCCCGGTGAGGTCCACGGCCGGCAGGGTGGGATCGGCGCTCTGGGGTTGGTCGTCCTGGTCGGCATATTGCAGCAGGCTGTGGTAGAGGGTGGATTTGAACAGCGGCTTGGAGATGAACCCGTTGATCCCGGCGGACCGGGCCTCCTCCTCGATCTCGCTCCAGTCGTAGGCGGAGATGAGGAGGATGGGCACGTCGCTCTTCAAGGTGTTGCGGATGCGGCGGGCGGTCTCGATGCCGTCGATGCCGGGGAGCTTCCAGTCCAGCAGGATGATGTGATAGGGATCGCGGGCCTCCCGGCGGCGGAGGATCTGCTCGATGGCGCTCTCCCCGTCCTGGGTCCAGTCGGCCTTGATGCCGATGGACTTCAACGAGGCCACGGCGCTCTCGCACAGCAGCTGGTCGTCGTCCACCACCAGCATGCGCCAGTCAGGCAGGATCATGTCTAGCTCGGGGACCTCTGCCTTCTCCAGGTCCAGGGTGACCCGGAATTCGCTGCCCTTGCCCAGCTCGCTCTTCACCTCGATGGTGCCCTGCATGGCGTCCACGATGTACTTGGTAATGGCCATACCCAGGCCGGTGCCCTCGGTGCGGTGGACCCGGGCGCTGTCCTCCCGGGTAAAGGAATCGAAGATCTTGCTCTGGAATTCCTTGGTCATACCGATGCCGGTGTCGATCACCGCCAGGTGGATGCGGATGTAGCCGTCCCCCTTGGGAGACGCCTCTTCGTAGAGGGTCACGGTGATGGAGCCGCCGTCGGGGGTGAACTTGATGGCGTTGGACAACAGGTTGAGCAGCACCTGGTTGAGCCGGACGCTGTCGCAGTAGACATTTTCGGCGGAAATGTCGTGGATGGACACCTGGAACTGCTGGTTTTTGATGCGGACCTGGGGCTGGACGATGGAGACGATGCTCTCCATGACCTCCCGCAGGGAGACCTGATCCATGCTGAGGGTCATCTTGCCGCTTTCGATCTTGGACATATCCAGCACGTCGTTGATGAGGCCCAGCAGATGCTTGGAGGACAGGGTGATCTTCTTCAGGCAGTTCTGCACCTGGTCCTTGTCGTCGATGTTGGCCGTGGCGATGGCGGTCATGCCCACGATGGCGTTCATGGGGGTGCGGATGTCGTGGGACATGTTGGAGAGGAACTCGCTCTTGGCCTTGGTGGCGGCGTCCGCCTTGCGCCAGGCGTCGGACAGCTCACGCATCTGCTGCCGGGTGAGGTGGAAGTAGACGGCGAACATGCTCAGGAGGGCCAGCAGAATGAGCGCCGCGGCCAGGATGGCTGAGCCACCCCACTGGCGGCTCAGCCCGCTGACAATGGTGTCCATGGTGCTGTAAGGCATGGTGGTGATGAGATACCACTCGGAATAGGGCAGTGCGGTGAGGTAGACATGCCGCCGGCTCCCCTCGATAATGGCCTCAGAGGAGTAGTCCTCCCGGGCCTCCATGGCCTGCTGAAGCTCAACGAGGTAGGTCTCGGGGTCCTTGCCGCTCACGTCGGAGTAGATCATGCGGACCCGCTCAAAGTAGCTGTTGCGGTAAGCGTTGGCGTTGCGGATGACGAAGGAGCCGTCCCGGCGGATAATAAAGGAGTATATGCTGTCGTCATCCTCCTCCAAAGAGAGGGTCTCACTGATATAGGAGACGGGGAGACCGGCCACGATGGCGGTGCAGGGGGTGCCGTCCGCCATGGGGTAGGTGGTGGAGACACCCAGCAGGATGACCTTTTCCCCGTCGGGCCTGGTACTGATAGCCACCTTCTTCTCTCCCTTGTTCATGGATTCCAGGAAGGGAGCGGAGTCGGTGACGGTAAGCTGGTCGCCGTAGATCATCTCCAGGTCGCCGTTGGGGGAGTAGAGGGCCAGGTAATCAAAATTGCGAACGCGGCCCTGGTAGGCCAGGTCCTGACACATCTCCACGTAGCTCTCCCCGCTGTCAGGAGGGGTGGTCGTCAGAATGGCGTTGAGCTGATCCAGCCGCAGAGAGATGGTGGTGCTGAAGTGCATAGAGATCTGCTGGCTCATGTTGGACATATAGAGGGTGCCCACCTGGTTGATGGTCTGGGTGCTCACCTGCCCCATATGAAGGGCCAGAAAGGAAAAGACGCAAATGCACAAAAGCACCACAAAAGCGAGGCTGATGGCCAGGAACCGTGTAGTTTTGTTTTTATAGACATTCATGGGAATTAAATTCCTCCCCGGTTGGGATTATTGGGGCAGCTGAGACTGAAAGGCCCGGATGGCGGATACGGTGGTCTCGTAGTCGGCCCGCACCTGTTGGGCAAGGGCGGGGTCGGCGAGAGGCTGGCCGCCCCGCAGGGCGTCGCACAGAGCGGAGCTGGAGCGGTAGAGGGCGGTAAGACTCAGGTTCTGGCACACGCCCTTGATAGTGTGCGCTCCCCGGAAGGCCTCCTCCCAGTTCTCCGCCGCCAAAGAGGTCTCCAGCAGGTCGTAGCTGGGGTCGGCGGGGAATTTGAGAAGGAACTTTTGCACCAGGGCCTCGCTGCGCAGTCTGCTCAGGACCTCCGCGCAGTCGCCGCCCAGGGCGGCATAACATTCCTGCAGGGTCATGTGAGATCGGCCTCCTCTTGTGATGTCTGCCGGGGTGCCTGCACGATGGGAGAGATGCTGGAAAGGGTGTCGTGCATACTCTCGTCATAGAACAGGTATTGCCCGCGGCCTCCGCGCTTCACGGCGTAGAGGGCGTTGTCGGCGGCTTGGAACAGGGCGTCATAGTCGTAGCCCACCGTAGCGGTCTGGGCCACACCCATGCTCAGGGAGATGGAAAAGCCCTCGTACTCGCCGATGAGGGCGTTGAAGATGCGCTTGATGGCGGCCTCCAGGTCGTTTTTGTACTCCAGGAAAATGAGGAATTCGTCGCCGCCCACCCGGGCGACGATGTCGCCGCTGCGCACCACGTGGCGGAGCCGTTGGGCCAGGTGGTTGAGCAGCTTGTCGCCAAACATGTGGCCCCGGTTGTCGTTGGCGGACTTGAAGTAGTCCAGATCGAAGATGACCAGGGCAAAGTGCCCGTCCGGCCGCTCGCGGAGGCGGTTGGTGATCTTCTCCCGGGCGCTGGCGTGGTTGAACAGGCCGGTGAGGGCGTCGGTGGAGGCGATGAGGGTCAGCTTATCCAGCTGGGTGCGGGACTCGTGGATGTCCACGGCTTTGCCGATGCCGCCCAGGAACCGGGGCGGCTCGTCGTTGGACCAGGTGGCGCGGGCCAGAAGGCGGTGCCACCGCTTCTCCCCGTTGATGTTCAGCCGGCAGTCCAGCTCCACCAGTGGGTGGCCCGGCGAGGTGCCCCGGAGCAGGTCCGCGAAGTGGTAGAGTAGCTTGGAGGGCATGAGGGCCAGCAGGTGCGGGTCGCGGGTAGGGCGGGGGATCTCCTCCGGGAAGCCCAGCTTCTGGGCGCTGAAGGGGGTGAAATGGATCACCGGAGGGGAGACGGTGAACTCAAACTGGATCTCGTTGGAGAGGGCGGCGAAGAAGTCGTGGCGGGTCCGCTCGTCCTCCAGGAGCTGGATGGTGCGCTTGGACACGGGCAGGTCCTTTTCCCGGGAGAGGGCCTCGGCCACGTTGTGGAGGCTTTGGCGGTCGCTCTGGAAGGGGTCTGTCTGGCGGAATGCGTCGCAGATGTCGCCGCTCAGCTCAGAGAGGCACTCCAAAAGCAGGGGATTAAAGGCGCCGCACTCCCCGGCGAGGATCATGCGGATGCTCTCGTCATGAGAGAAGGCGGCCTTATAGACCCGGGGGCTAGTAAGGGCGTCGTACACGTCCGCCAGCGCCACCACCTGGGCGGAGATGGGGATGTCGTCCCCCTTGAGGCCGTCGGGATAGCCCCGGCCGTCGTACCGCTCATGGTGCCAGCGGCAGATCTCGTAGGCGGTGCGCACCAGAGGAACGTCCCGGTAGATGGGCAGATCCTCCAGCATCTGCGCGCCGATGACGGTGTGCTCCTTCATGCGGTCAAATTCCTCCGGCGTCAGCTTGCCGGGCTTGTTGAGGATGCTCTCGGGGATGGAGATCTTTCCGATGTCGTGGAGGGCGGAGGCGGTGGAGATGGTGGAGACCTCCGCGGGGGTGAACCGGGCGCCTCCCGCCTTCTGGTTCAGGTGGTTGAGGATCATCTCGGTAAAGACGTGGACATGGCGGACGTGAAGCCCGCTCTCCCCGTTGCGGAACTCCACGATGTGGCTGAGGATCTCGATCATCATGTTGTTCTGCTGTTCTTTTTCGTACATTTGCTGGGCCACCATGGCCACCAGCTGCTTCTGCTTGGCGTAGAGCAGGATGGTGTTTACCACCCGCTTGTGGACGGTGAGGGCGTCGAAGGGACGGCCGATGAAGTCGGTCACGCCCAGGGAGTAGGCCCGCTCCACCTGTTCCACCCCCCGTTCGGTGGAGATCATCACCACGGGGATGTCCTCGATCCAGCCCTCCTTGTTCATTTCGGCGAGGACGCCGAAGCCGTCCAGCTCCGGCATCACAATGTCCAGCAGCACCAGAGAGAGCCGGGTCCCCAGGGTGCGGATCTGTTCCAGCGCCTCCTTGCCGTTTTCCGCTTCAATAATAATGTACTCGTCGCCCAGCATGTCCGCCAGAATGGCGCGGTTCATCTCGGAATCGTCGGCGATGAGGATGGTGTAGCGCTGCTTCATTGTCTGTTCCGTAGGGGCCACATCCTTTCCGGTGTGAAGGGGAGGTCAGTTGGGTTCCAGGGGGAAGATGGCCACCTGGGGCTGAGCGGGAGAGTGGGGATATTTTCGGGAAAAGGCCTTCAAAATGCGGTCGCAGACCATTTGGCTGTTCTCAAAATTGGCCTGGGGCAGCATCAGCAGGAACTGGGACACGCTGCACTGGGCGGCCACATCCCCCCGGCGCAGGGAGGAGCGGATGACCTCCTGCAGATTGCTCATGGCCCGGTCCAGACTGCGCCGGGGCAGCTCCTCAGTCCGGCTGCGGTGGTGGACGGAGATCAGGGCCAGGTGGACCGCGTCGCCGCTTCGGACCAGGGCGCGGGCCACCGAGTGGTAGATGGAGCGGAAGGTGTCATACTGGCAGAGCAGCGCTCCGTTGGGGCCGTCCGGCTCCCGCAGATGGTCCAGAATGGAGTCCACCGGCAGGGCGTGGTCCTGAAGGGTGCTCAGAGCCGAGCGGTAAATGGCCCGGGTCTCCTCCTCGGGCATGACGCCGAAGTTGTTCATGAAGAGGCGGGACATATCCTCGTAGACGGTGGTGGCCTCCCGCTGCTCCCCCAGGGAGATCAGGTTCTCCATCAGGTGGCGGTAAAGCTCCTCCAGATATGGGTCCAGCACCAGAGCGGCGCGGCACGCCTCCGCCGCCTCCTTGTAGCGGCGGCGCTTTTCCAGCAGCGGGATGGCCTGCAGGGCCACCTGCAGATACATCTGGTGGTAGTGGGCGGCGATGGGAATGGCCCAGTGGTGGGAGGAGAGCCGGGGGAGGAAGTCCCCCTTATACAGCTTCATGGCGGCCAAATAAAGCTCCAGCTGCTTGCCCGGATCGCGCTCCGTTGCGCCGTCCCGGCAGAGCCGGTCAAACATGTCCAAGTCCAGCTCCAGGGGGATGTCGGTGTTCCAGCGGTAGGAGGTGCCCCGGCGCTGGATCAGCTGATGGCCCGCCGAAGGCCACAGCGGCTCCAGCGCGGCCCTGGCCCGGTGCAGGATGGTCTTGAGGGCGTTGGTGGGGTTGGCACCCTGATCCTCCCCGCCCCAGAGCAGATCGATGTAGTCCTGGGCCTCCACCGCGTGTCCTCTGCGGTAGATCATGTAGGCCAGGAAAAGCCATACCTTTTTGGTTCGGTTGTCCCCATCGCCCACTTGGGCAGAAGGGGTGGACAGGGTAAAGTTTCCCAGCATCCTGACCTGTAATTTGCGGTCGCTGGACATGGAAACACCCCCCAAGATGAAAGTAGGAATGATACATCCTATCATAAAATACCACACTCTACGGCTTTTTGCAAGAGAAACGTACAAAAAAGAAGCAGTTACACAAAATTCGAGATTTTGAAAAATTTTTCCCAAAAAGTACTTCCATTTTCCGGCGGCATATGCTATACTATGGGTGCACAAAGGGGAGAGAGGCTCCCCCGGCGTGAAAGGAGTGAACGAAATGGCTGCACTGAAACGGGTCTTGCCCGCGCTGTTGGCGCTGACGCTGCTGGCGGGCTGCACCGGCGGAAAGACGGCGGTGGAGGAGGACGTTTACCTGGAGCCAACCGTATTAGAAGAGGTGGACCTGCGGGAGGAGGCTGTGGCCATGGCCGCCGCCCCGGCGGTCCCTGACCTGCTGCTGCCGGAGCACCCGGGCACGAAGGTAGAGCGCAACGCCAAGGCAGAGGTGGACTACTCCAACGCCAGCGACGGATATGTGATGGTGCGCTACAAGGCCGCCAGCGACCGGCGGCTGAAGGCCAAGGTCACCGGCCCCACCACCGAGGGAGGGTATCAGTACAACCTGACCCAGGGGGAGTGGACCACCTTCCCTCTGTCCGACGGAAACGGCAAGTATGAGGTGAAGGTGTACGAGCAGAATCCCTCCACGGGGAAGTATGCCGTGATGCTCACCGCCAAGTTCACCGTCAAGCTGACCGACGAGTTCGCGCCCTTCCTGCGGCCCAACCAGTATGTGAACTACGCCGACGCCACGAATACCCTGGCCAAGGCGAAGGAGCTGACCGCCGGGGTGGAGGACAACCTGGACAAGGTGGAGAAGGTCTACGATTTCGTGGTGAGCACGCTGACCTATGACACCCACCTGGCCCAGACGGTGAAGAGCGGCTATCTGCCTGTGCTGGACGACGTGTTGGCGGCGAAGAAGGGCATCTGCTTCGACTATGCCGCGCTGATGACTGCCATGCTGCGCTCCCAGGGAGTGCCCTGCAAGCTGGTGGTGGGCTATGTGGGGACGAAGGACCCCGCCTACCACGCCTGGATCAACGTGTGGAGCGAAGAGGACGGCTGGGTGGACGGCGCGATCTACTTTGACGGCACCGCGTGGCAGCGGATGGACCCCACCTTCGCCTCCTCGGGCAAGAGCAGCGAGGCCATTATGAAGTATATTGGGGACGGGAGCAATTACAGTACCCGTTACCTCTACTGAGAGATTTGAAAGACCCATTTACAAACCGGAAAAAATAAGATAAAATAGGCTTGCGGTACTGCCGCAAGCCTATTTTTTATCACTCCAAACGGGATGGGGGCGTGTCCGATGAAAAAAATGTTGCGCGGCGAACGGGTGGCCGGGCTGTGCCTGGAGCTGTCTCTCCTGTATCACGCCGGCGTGATGACCGGAGATGCCCTGGCGCTGCTGGCGGAGGGGAGCGACGGAGCGGAGAAGGAGCTTCTGTCGTCCATGGCCCGCCGGGTAGACGGCGGGGCCTCCCTGGCCGCGGCCATGGAGGAGAGCGGCGTGTTTCCCGGCTACGCCGTGGGCCTGGTGACGGTGGGGGAACAGTCCGGCCGCACCGAAGAGGCTCTGAAGGCGCTGAGCGACTACTACGAGCGGCGCGCCCGGATGGACCGCCAGCTGCGCAACGCCCTGCTGTACCCCGCGGTGCTGCTGGGACTGATGCTGGTGGTCATCGGCGTGCTGCTGGTGAAGGTGCTGCCCATCTTTGACGATGTTTACGCCGCCCTGGGCGGGCGGCTCACCGGCGTGGCCGGCGGCCTGCTGGGGCTGGGCCGGTGGCTGGACGCCGCGCTGCCCGTCCTGCTGGTGCTGTTGGCGGCGGCTGCCCTGCTGGCGGTGGCTTACGCCGCCCTGCCCGGCTTCCGGAACAAGGTCCGGAAGCTGCAGGGAAGGAACCGGGGGGAGACGGGCGTGTCCCGCACCATGGCCGCGGCGAAGGTGGCTCAGGCCATGGCCATGGCTCTGGCCAGCGGCATGGAGCCGGGCGCGGCCGTAGAGCTGGCGGGCAAGCTGGTGGAGGAGGACGCTCCCGCCGCCGCCCGCCGCTGTGAGACGTGTAAGGACCTGCTGGACGAGGGAAAGCGTCTGGGCACGGCCATGGGGGAGAGCGGTTTGCTGCCCGCGCCCCAGTGCCGCCTGCTGGACACGGCGGAGCGGAGCGGACAGACAGACGCCATGATGGAGCACATCGCCCTCCAGCTCTCTGAGGAGGGAGACGCCGCCCTGGAGCGCCGGGCGGGCCGGGTAGAGCCCGCGCTGGTGCTGACGGCGTCGGCGCTGGTGGGGCTGATCCTGCTGTCGGTGATGCTCCCCTTGATGCACATCATGTCCGCCATCGGGTAACGCCATGAGACAGAGAAGAAAAAGCCGCGTTTCCGGGCTGGCGGCCCTGCTGATCCCCCTGCTGATCATAGCGGCGGCGGTGATCTTTGCCCGGGGGGCGGACCGGCTGGACGCGGACCGGGGCGCGGAGGCCAAGACCCGCTTGGAGGACGCCATCCTCCGGGGCTGCGCGGCCTGCTACGCCGCCGAGGGGCAGTACCCCCAGAGTCTGGAATACCTGGAGGAGCACTACGGCCTCCAAATCGACGAGGAGCATTTCGCGGTGTTTTACGAGCCGTTTGGCTCCAACCTGATGCCTAACTTTACCGTATTGGAGCGGAAGCCATGAAAGAGGGAAGGCGGCAAAATCACATCACGGCGCTGGCGGCGTTGGCGCTGCTGGCGGTGTTCGCCGTGTCCATTCTGCTGGCGCTGCTGGCCGGGGCGGGGGCCTACCGCCGCCTGGTGGACCGGGACGCCGCCGCCTTTGACGCCCGCACGGCGGCCCAGTACATCGCCACCCGGGTGCGTCAGAACGACGCCGCCGACGGGTGGGACGGCCGGTCCCTGGTGAGCGTGGAGGACTTCTGTGGCGTGGACTGCCTGACCCTGCGGGAGTGGAACGGCGACTTTGCCGGCGACTATGTCACCCGGGTCTACTGCTATGACGGCTCCCTGTGGGAGCTGTACACCGCCGTGGACATGGAGGCCGCTCTGGAGGACGGCGACCGGGTGCTGGACCTGGACGCGCTGGCGCTTTCGTTGGAGGACGGGCAGTTGAACGCCGTCCTCACCTTGAAAAACGGGGAGACCGAGACGGTGACCCTCTCCCTCCGCAGCGGGGAGGTGGCCTCATGAGACGGGACAAGACCTCCCTGCTCCTGATGGAGCAGCTGGTGACCCTCATGGTGTTCGCCCTGGCGGCGGCCATCTGCCTGCAGGCCTTCGTGACGGCGGACCGCCGCTCCCGGGCCATGGAGGACAGGGAGAAGGCCGCCGTCCTCTGCCAGAACGCGGCGGAGACCCTGAAGCAAAAGGCCGGAGACATTCCCGCCGCTCTGGCGGAGCTTGGCGACGTGGGCCAACGGGAGGGCTTCGGGTACTTTGTGTCCTACGGAGAGGACTGGAGCGAGTTTGTTCCCGACGGGGTGCGTACCTCCAGTTACACCCTGCAGGTACGGCCGCTGGACAGCGGCGTGGCCGGCCTGGGCAAGGCTCAGGTGACGGCCTATGGACGGGAAAAGAGCGAGATGAAGGAGCTGTTTTCCCTTGAGGTGGCCTGGCAGGAGGTGACGGCGGATGAATGAGAAACGCGACCGCTTTTCCGTCCCGCCCATCGGGGCCAGCTCCCTGCTGTCCGCCTTCGCGGTGCTGTGCCTGGTGGTGTTCGCCCTGCTGGCCCTGTCCACCGTCCGCTCCGATGAACGCCTCTCCGACGCCTCCCTGCAGGCGACCAAGGACTACTACGCCGCCGACTGCCAGGCCCAGGAAATTCTGGCCCGCATCCGAAACGGCGAGACCCCGGAGAATGTGGAGCTTATGGTCTCCATCGCCGAGACCCCCGAGGGGGGCGCGCGCACCTATGCTTATACCGTCCCCATCTTGGACAGTCAGGAGCTGCAGGTGGCGGTGCTGGTGGAGGACAAGTCCACCGGAGACGCCTGGCGGGTCCTGCGCTGGCAGGCCGCGCCCACAGAGGAGTGGGTGGGCAGCGACGACCTGGATCTCTGGGACAGCTGGTTGAAATGACCACTTCACACACGAGGAGACGATAACATGGCGGAATTATTGGACTACTTAAAACAAGCGGTTGACCGCGGCGCGTCCGACCTCTTCCTGGTGGCCGGCGGCGCGGTGAGCGTGAAGGAGGAGGGCAACCTCGTTCCCCTGGAGTCGGAGCGGCTCATGCCCCAGGACAGCGAGCGGCTCATCGCCGCCATCTACGAGAAGGCGGGACGCTCCCCGGTGCGCTTTAAGGAGAGTGGGGACGACGACTTCTCTTTCTCCGTCCCCGGCCTGGCCCGCTTCCGGGTGAACGCCTACCGCCAGCGCGGTTCCATGTCCGCGGTGGTGCGGGTGGTGGCCTTCTCCATCCCCGACTACAAGACCCTCCACATCCCCGAGGAGGTCATGGAGCTGGCGTCGGTGAAAAGCGGCATGGTGCTGGTCACCGGCACGGCGGGCAGCGGCAAATCCACCACCCAGGCGTGCATCGTGGACCGCATCAACGCCACCCGCCGGGCGCACATCATCACGCTGGAGGACCCCATCGAGTTCCTCCACCGCAACAACCAGTCCATCGTCTCCCAGCGTGAGGTGGCCACCGACACCGTGGATTACCTCTCCGCCCTGCGGGCCTGCCTGCGCCAGGCTCCCGACGTGATCCAGCTGGGGGAGATGCGCGACCACTCTACCATCCGCACCGCCATGACCGCCGCCGAGACCGGCCACCTCCTGCTGGCCACCCTCCACACCAAGGGCGCGGTGAACACCATCGACCGCATCGTGGACTCCTTCCCCGCCGAGCAGCAGGGGCAGATCCGCTTCCAGCTGGCCATGGTGCTCCACACCGTGGTTTCCCAGCAGCTCCTCCCCACCGTGGACGGCGGCGTGACCCCCGCCTTCGAGCTGCTGCGCCTGGACAACGCCGTCCGCGCCCTCATCCGCGACAACAAGACCCACCAGATCGAGTCCGCCATGGCTGCCGGGAGCGAGCGGGGCATGCGCACCATGGACCAGTCCATCCTTACCTTATATAAGGAAGGCCGCATCACACGGGACACCGCTTTGCAATATGCGGAAAACAGGGAGCAAATGGAGAGAAAATTGGTCTAAACGGAACAAATTTTACAATATCGGTCAAAACCCACAAAACGCAACGAAAAAGTTTGTTGCTTTTGTGGGTTTTCTTTGCCAAAAAGCTGAAAAAGAAATTTGGAAATGTAACGGTTTTTGTATCCCGGTCGGTATATAATGGCAGACATAGACTACGAATGGGTCAAACCTCGGGAAAGAAGGGAAGCACATGCGACAGGAACGCACACGGGGAAATCAATATCGCGCCACCCGGGTCTGCGTTGACGGCTACACGGGCGGAGGTGTCCCGGAGGGGCGGATCTACAACCCCGGCCTCAACGGCGCAGCCACGTTCAACTGTGTTACCCAGTTGTTGCTCCGTATGGAGGAGCTGCTGGACGAGATGCGCTTTCCACAGCCCTTCGCGGTGGCCCGGTCCTTCGCGCCAAGCGTGCCGGAGGCGCCGGACACACATGAGGGAAAGGAAGAGAAGGCGGGCGCTCTGGCCACCTTTGTGGTACGGGTATTTTTCCGGCAGAGCGCCAGCTGGCAAGGATCCGTGACCTGGGAAGAGACCGGGCGGGAGCAGAGCTTCCGAAGCGTTTTGGAGCTGCTTTTGATGATGGACGGCGCGCTGAAAGAGGCCCAAAACGCGAGATAAATGACGAGCGAAACACAAAGTTTATGATAATGAGGGAGTGGAAAAGGATGAAAAAACGGATTTTAGCGATGCTGCTGACAGTGTGCATGGTGTTTTCCATGCTGCCCATGTCGGCGCTGGCCGCCCGGGTGGACGACGTACCCCTGGCCGCCTTACCCGAGGGAGAGGAGACGCATGATCACGATCATGCCCACGAGGCGGCCCGGCCCGCCGACGCCACCGACGCCGCGCAACTGGCGGAGGTGACGGAGGGAGCCGTATATACCCCCGCGGACGCGGAGGCGGCGGGGCTTGTGGTGCACTATTTTGGCGTGACCAACGGCGCCTTTGCCAACGACACCACGCCGAGGACGGTCACCCTGCGGGACACGACTACGCAGATGGGGCTGGTTACCGAGCCTGTGGCAAATACGGGCTATCGTCTATTTAGCGACGACCGGGTCATCAGCGCGTTTTATACGGTTAGCAACAGTTGGAAGTCGGCTATACATGAAGCGTATACTTCCGGCAAGGACCTTTCAAATACCGGCTATCAGTTCCAGCTGATCTCCGTTACGGACACATACACCAACTGTTATAAGCTTCGGAGTCATACCACAGATTGGTATATGACCCATGAGATCCGCTCCGCTGGGACGAACGACAACCGCTATGTGCTGACGGGGACAGGGGAGACCTTCTACCTGACTCCGGCCGGAACGGAGGGTGAGTATTACATCTGGTACACCACCGAGATCGCGCGGGTGGCGGCCAAGTTGGGTACCAGCAGCGCCTTTGATGGCGGCGAGGTGGACCTGAGCAAGGCGCTGTATCAGTTTTCCGCCAGTGGGACGAACTTTAAAATCACAAATACTATTCCGGGGACGACCACAAATGTCAATTTTAGCTTGGCGACTGCGGGTAAACCGCAAGTAGGCGAGGCCGCGTCGGCGGCGCCGGACATTACGGTGACCTACGACAACGACAACGCTTATGCAGAGATGCCGTATAGGCTTACAAGCGGCACAACAAATACGCTGTATTTTCATCGCGACCCTATTAATGCTAAATATTTAAAATTTGACCGAAATGGCAGCGGAATTCCGGTTCATTTTGCGTTGTTCAAGAAGGATTCCACCTCCAACGACGGTGAAATTCCCGGCTACACAAAGGTAACAGACAATCCCGTGGCTGCTGGTCAGTATTTAATTGCGGCTAAGGCGGACGGTAATTGGTATGTTCTTTATCCGTCAGATGCAGGCGAATTCAATTACGACCATGTCGCCAAGGTCGTACCCATGACGGTGACCGAGGACATCCGCGACGAGGGGATCAACATCGCGGCGGATTATGCTGGGCTGGATATTACGGAAGGCGTGACTGCCACAGCACCCAGTGCACATAAAATTAACGATACCGCAGGCGACGGTTCTGCTGAGGCTGCGGTGGACGGCGACGAGAACACTTATTGGCACAGCAAGTATGGCAGTGGCGCAAAGGGCCATGCTGGGGCAATTTCCAACCGGGAAAGATATGGCGAAAACTACATTGAGTTGACGCTGCCTGGAGAGGGCACGACTAATGTGGTTGCGCTTCGCTACCATGCACGTGGGTCTGCAAACGGCAGAATCGGAAATTACACGGTGAAGGTCAGCACAGATCAAACAAATTGGACGACTGTGGCGCAGGGGACTTTTACAAACGACGCAAATTGGCAAATTGCCAACTTTGGACGGGTCGTTGAGGCAAAATATGTGCGTCTGTATGCCACATCTTCTTATGGTAGCGAGGCAAATGCTCATATGACAGCCGCCGAGATTCATCTGGTGGCCGCGCCTGCGAGTTATACCGTTACCTTCAAAGACGGCGGTACGACAGTGGCGACCGAGGAAGTCTACGAGGGCAATACGGTGGGCAGCGCTATGCCCACACTTACCCCCGAGGCCGGTCAGACCTTCCTGGGCTGGTACACTGCGGACGGCGAGCTGTTTGACGGCAACGCTCCTGTTACGGCGGACATTACTATTCACGCCGAGTGGCGCAGAACGGCCCTTTACGAGGCCAACGAAAACGGCACGTGGGATATTGAACCTGACGAAAGCCACACGGTGATCTACTCCAACTATTCGAAGACAGGCGAATCGAATGGAACGCAGGGACAGCCGGACCAGGCTTATGACAAGACCGAAAGCACATACTGGCATACAAACTATAGCGGCGGGGATCAAACCAACGGAAATTCTCCGGAAAACCGCTGGATCGGCATTAATTTTGGTACAGCTCAGTTGATTTCTGGCTTCCGCTATCTGCCCCGGCAGGACGGAGGTAACGGACATGTCAAAGAGTATGCCATTGAGGTGAGCGAGACAGGTGCGGATGGGACCTGGAAGCGCGTGGCCCATGGCGTGTGGGACGATATTCTAACCAACAAGGATTGGCACACCGCCAACTTCCCTGCCGTGAATGTGCGGTATGTGAGACTCAGAGGTGTTGCGGTTGATGGTGAGGCTGGTAATAATCACATGACCGCCGCGGAGATCCGCGCCATCGGGCCGGACACGCCCGTTTTGACGGTGGAAAGCTTTACCCATCCGGACGGGCTGTGGAACGTTTCGGCTGAGGAGGAAGCAAAACTATACACGGAAGGCGCGGACCATGCTGTTTGGTATACCGTGAGACAAGGCCAAGACTGGGATCCTAATAACAATAAGTCCCTTGCAGGCGACTACCTCTGCTTGGATTTCGGCAGCGTGAAAGAGGTCCAGCAGGTTCGCGCTGTGGTGGGCGCGGACGGCACCAGCGGTGACAAGTGGGAGCAATACGCGCTGGAATACTCCGTGGACGGGGAGACTTGGACACAGATCAACGAATACACCGGCGTGACCAGCGGCAAGGACGTGCAGAACGAGCGTCTGAACACGCCTGTTTTGGCCCGGTATCTCCGCCTGGTGAACAAGACAGATAAGGCGACGTGGGTGAAGTTCAGCAAGTTCATCGCCTTCGGCGACAACGACCCGACGTTGGATACCTATACCGTAACCTTTAACGCCGACGGCGGCGAGGTGACCCCGGCCACCGCCCAGGTCGTCCTGGGCAACACGGTGGGCGAGCTTCCCACGCCCACCAAGACCGGCTACACCTTCCTGGGCTGGTTCAATGGCGAGACCGCGTTTACCGCCGACACCGTGGTGACTGGTAATATCGAGGTCACCGCCAAGTGGGCGGTAGACGAGACCACCGCCGTCGCGATGATCGGCGAGGACTATTATCCGACTCTCCAGGCCGCCATTGACGCGGCGATGGACGGCCAGACCGTGGAGGTCATCAAGGACGCTGTCGGCGCGGTGCTGACAGAGAGCAAGTCCGTCACCGTGAATGTCCGCGAGGGCGTGACGGTGTCGCCCGCTGAAACGAAAACCTACGCCTTGGCAGTTGCCGGGGAAGGCGCTGTGCTCACCGTCACCGGAAGCGGCGCGATCCAGGGCACGACGTACGGTGTTGTAGCACAGCAAAAGGGCGCGCTCAACGTGTCCGAGAACTTCACCGGCACGATCTCCGGAGAGACGGGCCTTCGTTGTGCGACCGAAGCTGTCGCCAATGTGCACAACGGCACGATCACCAGTACGAAAGCGAATGGCATGGTGGTCAGTACTGGCCGTTCCGATAACAGGGGAACGATCCATGTGTACGGCGGCACGTTTGCCAACGTGGACGGAACGGCCTATGATATGCATTCCCGGCCGAACGTGACCGTTCATTACACCTATTTCTATCAGAACGAGACGGGCAAGGTCATTGAGCTGACCGAGGAGAACTCCGAGGCCAAGCTTGGCGATGTCCTCTACCACACCCTTCTGGAAGCTGTTTTGAAGGCGCCCGCAAACACACCTGCCACGGTCAAACTGTTGAACGACGTGGATCTCCGTGATCATATGGAGCCGGCGGATGATCAGATGGTACCGATGCCGTATGTGGAGATCTATGACGACATCAACATCACCCTGGACCTGAACGGGAAGACGCTCCGCGCGCCCCTGATCAACCACGGCATTCTCACCATCACCGGCAACGGTACGGTGGACGCAAGTGATACGAATGACAACCTCGGATATCTGTACCCCGCAGTGCAGAACTATAAGGCCCCCGATGCGGAGACAGGTTTGATGCCCCATACGATCATTGAGAACGGCACCTTTGTAAGCGGAAAGGGCGAGGTGTGCTGCGTCTACGATCAGGCCGGCACGATCGAGATCAAGGGCGGCAGCTTTACCGCCACCAACAATCAGCCTGCTGTGAGAAAGAATGACAACGACACTAAGGTCGAGATTTCCGGCGGTACCTTCTCCTCCGACGTGACAGCGTTCTGTGCAGAGAACAAGAAGGCCACGACCGAGGATAACACCGTCTGGACCATCGTTGACAAGTCCTACGTTGCCCGGATCGGCGACACTAAGTACGAGACCCTGGCGGAGGCTTTGGCCGCCGCGACGGCGGGCCAGACCGTGACCCTGCTGAAGGGCGACGCGCAGACCATTGATCTGGCGAATTATGCGGACGGCCTCACCGACGTGACCCTCACCGCCGCTCAGGACGTGACCTGCGCGGGGATCACGGTCACCGGCACCGGCAGCATGACCGGGTTTACCTTCCAGGGCATCGACTTCAACTCCACCGGACATTGCGTGAGTTTTAGTACTAACGCTGCGGTGGAAAACATCACGTTCGACGGCTGCTCCTTTACCTGTAATGGGAAGAATGAGAGCAGCAATCTGGCGATTCATATGTGGCGCAACACGGGAATGTACACCGATGTCACCGTGATCGACTGTACGTTCAATACTTGCGGCCAGGGCGTTTATGTTCCTGCTGTGGACGGCCTGACCGTCGCCGGGTGTACCTTCACAGATATCGGCGAGTACGGCACAAATGGCCCGGCCATCCACCCCGGCGACGTGGCCGCGAATGGCACGATCACGATTACGGGCAACACCTTTATCGACTGCATCAACAGCCCCCTGGTCATGTTCCAGCTGGCTGAGGATGCGACGGTTCAGGTGAACAACAACACCTTCACCCACATCGGCGGTCGGTATATGCTGATGACCAAGGCAGGGGAGGAAGAGAAGGTCACCTTCTCCGGCAACACCTGGGATGGGCTTGCGCTGACGGCTGATGAGAACTTCAACCCGGTGCCGAACGGTTCTGGCGGGGTCCGCTTCGGTGTGACCCCTGTTGTGGAGGTTTACAGAGGCGATGTGGTCAATGACGCTTACCTTGCCTACATCCTGGCCTCTGCGGATTCTGCGGTCTACTTTGCCAACAAGGAAGGCCTGAAGACCCTCTACTTTGTGACCGAGGGCAAGTACGACATCAGCGGCTTGACGGTGGATGACGTGAACATTACCGCCGCTGACAACCTGAAGATCACGGAGAACGACGACGGGACCGTCACCGTCAGCGCGAAGAACTACGTCGCCGCCATCGGCGAGAAAAAGTACGAGACCCTGACGGAGGCTTTGGCCGCCGCGACGGCCGGCCAGACTGTGACCCTGCTGGCTGACGTGACGGAGGACGCCACCCTGGCCAGCGGCGTGTCGGTCACGCTGAACACCGGCGACTACACCGTGAAGGCCACCGTGTTCGTGGAAAACAGCAGCACCCTGACCTTTAACGGCAACTCTGACACAACTGAGCGCGGCCACGACGGCACCGCGGACAATAACTTTATCGTCAAGAGCGGCGCGAACCTGATCGTTACAGACGGCAAGATCAAGTCCGGCTGTACGGCGGTCTATGTGGAGAACGGCACAGCCACCATTCAGGACGGCACCTTCTCTGTGGACGGTCCGTGGGACACCAAGTACCTGCTGAACCTGTGGGATAAGGCCACGACCGCCTCCATCACCGTGGAGGGCGGCACGTTCCATGGCTACGATCCCGCCAACAGCGCGTCGGAGAATCCCAAGATGGACTTCCTGGCTGAGTCGAAGGCCACTGAGACCACGGACGGCGTGGTCACGGTCATTGACGCCGCGGCGCAGGTCACCGGCCTGACCAGCGGCAAGACGAAGGGCTACGCCACCGTGGAAGCGGCCATCGCGGCTGCCGACCTGGGCGACACCGTGACGCTGCTGCAGCGGCCTGAGGCGGGCAAGATCGTCATCCCCGACGAGAAGGCCGTGCAGCTCCGCTTTAACCCGGATACCAACGTGGAGGTTGATTGCCAGGCTCATGCGACGACCGGCGGAGATTCGTATGTGCTGTACGGTGGCTTGGAGCAGGTCATTCAGACTACGCCGGCTGTTCATGCGGCGAACAATGTCCACTCCAAGAATGTCTATTTCTACCTCTTTGAAGACGTTACGCTGACGGACGACATCACCCTGCCCAGCTACAACGCGACGACCACCGGCATTTACGCGAGGGCGAATGTGGCCATCGACCTGAACGGCCATAACATCATCCAGCAGACCAGTGCGGAAGTTTCCGCCCCCGGTAATGACGGCACGGCGGCTGTGCTTGCTTACGCTGGCGATCTGGTCATCAAGGGACAGGGCACGATCACCGGCGGCGCCATCGGCGCGACGGTGTACCCGAATCAAACTCTGACCCTGGAGGAGGCCACCATTACCACCAAGGGCAGCCGCTATAATGGCTGGTGCGGCGCGGCGGTTTGGATGTACGGCGGCGAGTTCATTATGGAGGGCGGCAAGCTGGCCGCTCCCACTGCGGGCAACTCCAACGGCGCGTTCTGGATGAACGGCGACACGAAAAACGCCACCATTACCATCAAGGGTGGCGAGATCGAGAACGTTAGCGCGGAGCAGATCCTTGCCCAGGGCACCAGCGACGGCTTTACCAATGTTACGGCAACAAATGATGCCGTGATCACCTACGCCATCACCGGCGGTACCTTTGACATGGACCTGACCGGCGAGGCCGACGCGGCGGGCAACGAGTATCTGGACAACACCACGTACTGGTCCGTCAAGGACGCCGACGCCGGGACCTGGACCGTGAAAGAGAAGACCGTGGCGAAGATCGGCGACGCCACGTACCACAGCCTCCAGGCGGCCATTGACGCGGCGACCGACGGGGACACTGTGACGCTGCTGAAGGACGTGACCGAGAGCGTCACCGTGACCGGCGACAAGGAGATCACCCTGAACATCCCCGAGGGTATGACCCTGACCAACGAGGCGGGCAAGCACACCATCACCGTGGCGGAAGAGGCCTGGCTGACCATTACCGGCGCGGGCACCGTGGACAATGTGAGCGACAAGAAGGCTGCTCTGTTGAACTACGGCGATGTCACCCTGGGCCTCTACAACGAAACCCAGGAAGATGGCTGCATTACCATCACCCGCAGCAAGGAGACCGGCGTGGACGCCAACACCAGCGGCGGAAACAGCTACTACACCATCGACAACCACGGCTATATGATGGTCGACGCCGCCACCATCAGCCAAACGGGCGCTTACTCCAGCCTGATCCGCAACGTGGGTGTGGAGAGCGACGATCCCTTTGAGATGCGTGGCACGCTGAACATCAATAAGGAGGCGCGCCTCATCGGCGGCCTCAACAACATCAAGAACGACGATTGGGGCGCGTTGTGGATCGGCGGCGGCACCTTCGAGAAGGCTGCGCAGTATTCCGTGATGAACTGGAGCACGGCCGAGATCGACAGTAACGACGCCACCTTTGACAAGCCCGTTTGGAACGGCGTTTACACCGAGGGCGGCAAGACCCCCGGCGTGGGCGAGCTGAACATCAGCGGTGGTAACTTCAACGGCGATCCTGCCGTGAAGGTCAAGGACGGCAACGTTAGCATCACCGGCGGCACCTTTGCCACCGACGTGAACGACTGGTGCCTGAACAACGGCGAGCAGGGCGGCTACTGCTGGCACACCGAGGACCATACCGTGTCCACCCACACCGTGGAACCCGTGTGGAGCAAGGACGGCGACACCCACTGGCACGAGTGCTCCCGCTGCGGCAACCACTTCGACGAAGCGGCGCACACCTGGGGCGAATGGACCACCGTGACCGCCGCGACCTGCGCGGTCAAGGGCTCCGAGAAACGCACCTGCTCCGTCTGTGGCGAGAAAGGGACCCGGGAGACTGAGATCGATCCCGACAACCATGTAGGCGAGACCGAGATCCGCGATGCTGTGGACGCTACCTGCACCACGGAGGGTTACACCGGCGACACCTACTGCCTGGACTGCAACACGAAGATCGCTGACGGTGAGACAATCGACGCCAAGGGGCACGCTTGGGACGAGGGTGAGGTCACCACTGCCGCCACCTGCACCACAGACGGCGAGAAGACCTTTACCTGTACCCGCGAGGGCTGCGGCGCGACCAAGACCGAAGTGATCCCCGCCACCGGCCACACCATGACCCACCACACCGCCGTTGCCGCCACCTGCACCACGGCGGGCAACGTGGAGTACTGGTCCTGCGACCGCTGCAACAAGAACTTCTCCGACGAGAATGGGATCGTCGTGGCGACGAACGTGACCCGTCCCGCCACCGGCCACACCGAGGTGGCTTCCGCGGACAACAAGCCTGCCACCTGCACCGAAGCTGGCCTGACCGGCAAGACGGAGTGCTCCGTGTGCCACGTGGTCCTGGACGAGGGCACCATGATCGCCGCCACCGGTCACAACACTGACGGCGTGATCGGGCATAGGGACGCGACCTGCACCGAGGACGGCGTCGTGGGCGGCACCTACTGCACCGTCTGCGAGAACGGCAAGGCCGCGGCTGAGACCGTGATCCCCGCCACCGGCCACGATATGACGAAGCACGAGGCGGTTGCCGCCACCTGCACCGAGGAAGGCAACGTGGAGTACTGGTCCTGCGCCAACTGCGACAAGAACTTTGCCGACGAGGCGGGCACCGTCGAACTGGAGACCGTGGTGACCGAGGCTCTGGGCCACGACTTCACCAAGTTTGCCTTTGACGAAAACGGCCACTGGCACGTGTGCGCCCATGAGGGCTGCGAGGAGAGAATGCCTGACGAGGAGCCTGCCGCCCACACCTGGGACGCCGGCGTCGTCTCCGGTAACATCCGCACCTTCACCTGCGAATGTGGCGCGACCCGCACCCAGACTATCTCCACCGGTGGTGGCGGTGGCCGTCCCACCACTCCCACTCCTCCCGAGGAGGACCTGAACGAGCCGGACGTGCCCCTGGCCAAGCCGTTCCTGTTCACCGACGTGACCGAGAACGACTGGTTCTATGAGGCCGTGAAGGACGTGTTCGAAAAGGGCCTGATGGAGGGCATCAACGCGGAAGGCACGCTGTTCGCGCCCTACCAGATCACCACCCGCGGCGTGGTGGCGACCCTGATCCACCGCATGGAGAACACACCCGCCGCTGAGAAGCCCTCCAACTTCAGCGACGTGGAAGACGGCATGTGGTACACCGAGGCCATCCACTGGACCGACGAGAGCGGCGTGATGATCGGCTATGACGACGGCAACTTCTATCCCAACCAGGCCGTCACCCGTGAGCAGCTGGTCCTGGTGCTGTACCGCTACGCCAAGTTCCGTGGCTACGACGTGAGCACCAAGGGCGACCTGAGCCTGTTCGACGACGCGGAGGACGTTTCCTCCTGGGCTCTGGACGGGATGACCTGGGCCGTGGGCAGCAGTCTGATCAACGGCCGCAACGGTACCAACCTGGCGCCCCAGGGTACTGCGACCCGCGCCGAGCTGGCCACCATCCTCCAGCGCTTTGTGTCGCTGATGGCTGACGCCGACACCCAGGGCGAGTAAGTCCCGCTGGTTCGCAAATTCCAAATTCCCAGCAAAATGGGCCGGGACGCGCAAGCGTCCCGGCCTTTTTTGTCCGCCTCTCGACTTTGCCGGAAAAGGATGGTACAATAGGCACGTGGGGCGCGACGACCACGGCGCGCCCCAACCGATCAAATGGATCCCACCGTAGGGGCCGATGTTCACATCGGTCCACGTATCAAATCGACTTGGAAAGGAGCGTTTTTCTATGGACCTTCCCCTCATCGAAGGCTGCGTAGACTGTCTGCCCTCCGCCGTGGCCGCCTACAAGGGCGGCGCGGACCGGCTGGAGCTGTGCGCCAACCTGTCCATTGGCGGCACCACCCCCTCCCGCACCCTGTTTCAGCAGGTGAAGGCGGTGTGCCCCATCCCCATCAACGTCCTGATCCGCCCCCGGTTTGGCGACTTCCTCTACAATGACTGGGAGCTGTCCGAGATGTCGGACGAGATCCAGGCGTTTCGGGACCTGGGAGCCAACGGCGCGGTCATTGGCGTGCTGACCCCCGACGGGACACTGGACGCTTCCGCTATGGCGAAGCTGATGGCGGCCGCCGGGGACATGGAGGTCACCCTCCATCGGGCCTTTGATATGGCCCGGGACCCCTACGAGACCCTGGAGCGGGCGGTGGAGCTGGGCTGCCATACCATCCTCACCTCCGGTCAGGCTGCCGACGCTCTGGCCGGGGCGGACACCCTGGCCCGCCTGCTTCAGCAGGCCAACGGCCGCATCCACATTATGGCGGGCAGCGGTGTGCGCAAGGACAACATCCGCACCATCTTTGCGCACACGGGCATCCGGGTGTTCCACACCACCGGCCGCCGGGGACCGGTGGACAGCGGCATGGTCTACCGTAAGGAAGGGGTGTCCATGGGCCTGCCCTCCCTGTCGGAATACGAGCTGTGGCGCACCAACCAGGAGGAATTTTACGCCTGCGCACAGCTTGTTCACAGTCTGGGGCAGTAACTGACCCTTGCAAAGGCGCGTGCGGTAGGGTATAATGACTGCAAGTAAAACGAGAGACCACCCGTTTTAAGGAGGAATCTTCATGGCGGAAAAGCTGACCCCTCTGGGACAAAAGAAAATGAACTGGCACATCGCCCTGATCTACTTTATTTTGTGGCTCATGGCCTTTATGAACCTGTGCAACGGCCTGGTCAACGTGTTCGGCGTGCAGCTCGGCCAGACGGCGGACGGCGCGGTGGGCGTCGCCCTGCACACCTACCCCAGCATGGAACACGCCCGTATCTTTATCCTGGACGGCGTGTTTACGCTCATTATGTGCATTTACACCGTGTTTGTCCGTTTCCAGCTGGCGGGCTTCAAGCGCCGGGCGCCCATTTACCTGACCGTAATGTTCGCGTTGAACATCGTCGAATCGGTGGTGTACGTTCTGGTGCTGAACGCCCTGGTGCCCGAGATGGTCGCCGCCTATAAGGCAAACGGAAACGACCTGGTGATGACCACCATCGTCAACTCCGCCGTGACGGCCGTCGTCGCGGGTCTAACCTACGTTTATTACCTTCGCAGGAAGGATATGTTCACAAAATAACAGAGCAAATCAAGCGCCTCGACAGAAATGCCGGGGCGCTTTTGTGCGTTTTGTTAAAAACCCACGGAAAAAGTGTAGACAAGGGCTTGCAATTTACACAAAGACTGTGCTATAATGCGTGAGTAACCATAGACTTAACGGGAGGAGTGTTGCCGTTATGAAGCTGAAAGGGATCGGCGCGGCAGAAGGGATCGCCGTTGCACGGCTGTGGCATATGGAGGTCGTGGACCTCTCGGTAGAGAAAAAAGAGGGCTGTGACCCTGAAAAGGAGAGCAAACGCTTCGCCGACGCTCAGCACGTGGCCGCCGATGAGCTGACCGCTCTTTACGAGAAGACCAAGCAGGACGACGCCGACGCGGCCATGATCTTTGACATTCACCGCATGATGCTGGAGGACCTGGACTTCTGCGAGGGCGTGTCCGGCCTGGTGGCCGGCGGGTGCAACGCCGAGTGGGCGGTGGAGCAGACGGGCAACATGCTCCACGATATGTTTCAGGCCATCGACGACGAGACCATGCGCGCCCGCGCCGCCGACGTAAAGGACGTGGCCGGCCGGGTCATCCGCATTTTGAAGGGGATCAAGGAAGGGGCCGGGATGCCCAAGGAGCCTACCATCGTGGTGTCCGAGGACCTGCTTCCCAGCCAGACCGTGGCGCTGGACAAACGCTATGTGGTGGGCTGCGTGACCAAGAACGGCTCGGTGACCTCCCACTCCGCCATTTTAGCCCGCAGCATGGGCATCGGCTGCATCGTGGGCATGGGCGAGGCGTTCCGGTACATCCCTCAGGACGGCATCATGGCCATCGACGGCGCCACCGGCGAGGTCATCGTGGACCCCAACGAGGCGGAGATCAGCGAGTACGCAGGGAAGCAGAAGGCCTTTGAGGAGCAGAAAATTTTGCTCCACCAGTATATCGACAAGGAGGCCGTCACCAAGGGTGGCCATCACGTCCACGTCTGCGCCAACATCGGCAGCGTGAAGGACGCCGAGGACGCCAAGAAGGCGGGAGCGGACGGCGTGGGCCTGTTCCGCAGCGAGTTCCTCTATCTGGACTCCCCCGACTTCCCCAGCGAGGAGGTGCAGTTCCAGGCCTATAAGAAGGTGCTGGAGATCTTCTCCCCCAAGCAGGTCATCGTCCGCACCCTGGACCTGGGCAGCGACAAGCAGGCCCCCTACTTCAACATCCCCCCCGAGGAGAACCCCGCCATGGGCTACCGGGCCATCCGCATCTGCCTGGATCAGCCGGAGATCTTCCGCACCCAGCTGCGCGCTCTGCTGCGGGCCTCGGTGTACGGCAACCTCCACATCATGTTCCCCATGATCACCAGCGTCACCCAGGTCATGAAGACCAAGGAGCTGCTGGCCTCCCTTAAGACGGAGCTGACCAAGGAGGGCGTTCCCGTCTCTGACGACATCAAGATCGGCGTGATGATCGAGACCCCCGCCGCCGCCATCATGAGCGACGAGCTGGCCAAGCTGGTGGACTTCTTCTCCATCGGCACCAACGACCT
>CAMNQX010000011.1 GCA_946550725.1 uncultured Clostridia bacterium
TAGCACTTTTTGTCGAAAAACGCAAGAATTTTTTGCTCTATCGTGAAATATTTCGCCTTTTTCTGCGACTTTCGATGCGCTTCGACATATTTCGACATTTGCCTGTTGACCATTTCGCGCTCCAGCGGCGCGCCGGCGATTATATCAGACGAAAAAATAAACGCCCCATATGGGGCGTTTATTTTTTTGGTGACCTAGCAGGGACTCGAACCCTGGACACCCGCCTTAAAAGGGCGATGCTCTACCAACTGAGCTACTAAGTCAGGAAGCGTGAGCGTAGACGCGCCCCGGCGGATGGACTGGAGCGAAGGGCAAGTTGGTAGGCGGTAAAGCCGCCGTGACTTGCCCTGAGTCAGAGGGAAGCCGCCGGGAACAGCGCGTCCAACGCGAACGTGACAATGGCAGGGATGGCTGGAATCGAACCAGCGATGCGGGAGTCAAAGTCCCGTGCCTTAGCCGCTTGGCTACACCCCTATGTGAGAAAAACGGCGGGCCGGAGCGGACAATCGCCCCGGCCCGACACGGTTTATGGGGTGGGTGATGGGACTCGAACCCACGATCTTCGGAACCACAATCCGACGCGTTAACCAACTACGCTACACCCACCATATTCACTTTACTGCGCCCGCAAGAGGTGGTACGCCTGGAGCCGGGGCGTCAGCCAGTGCGCCAGTGGCGCGCTGGCAGCTCCGGGTCCCTCCCGGAGAGGGCCGCAGGCCCGATCCGCCGCGAAGCACGAGCCTCGCCTTCTGCACGCTGTCCGTTGGTTTCCCCAAGCGACCAAGTTTGGTACGCCTGGAGGGACTCGAACCCCCGGCCCACTGCTTAGAAGGCAGTTGCTCTATCCACCTGAGCTACAGGCGCATATGGAGCGGGTGATGGGAATCGAACCCACGCGACCAGCTTGGAAGGCTGGGATTCTACCATTGAACTACACCCGCATCAGCTTGCCGGGCAGCCCCGGAGTATCCTGCTGGCGCATTGTCAGCCTTGATATGATAGCATAACCGCCCCAAAATGTCAACAACATTTTATTTTAATGCGAGTTGTCACGGTTGGGTTGGATGCGCTGTTCGATTCGGCTTCCCTCCGTCTCGTGCCAAATCGCGGCGGCCTTGCCGCCTTACCAGTTTGGCCCTCGCTCCGGTCCATCCGAACCGGCGCATCTACCCAACCGCTTCCCCACGGCATAAATATCCCCCGCACCCACCAGCAAAATGAGGTCGCCGGGCTTCGCCAGCGCCCGCAGGCCCTGTTCCAGCTCGTCCAGCGTGGGAAAATACAGCGCGCCAGGCACCGCCTGAGCCAACTGCTTGGACGACACGCCCAGGTCGTCCGTCTCCCGGGCGGCGTAGATATCGGTGAGCACCGCCACATCCGCCAGCCGCAGCACCTCCGCGAACTCGTCAAACAACGCCTTGGTGCGGCTGTAGGTGTGGGGCTGGAAGGCGCACACCACCCGCTGGTATCCCAGGGGCTTCACCGCCGACAGCAGAGCCTTGATCTCGCCGGGGTGGTGGGCGTAGTCGTCGTACACGTCGGCTCCGTTGCACACCCCCTGCTTCTCAAACCGCCGCCCCGCGCCGCAGAAGGCCTCCAGGCCCTCCTTCACCGCTTCGCCGCTCCAACCCAGGCAGACAGCGGCGGCAGCGGCAGCCAGGGCGTTTTTCACGTTGTGCAGCCCCGGCACCTGCAGCGCCACATGGGTCAGGACCTCCCCATGCACCACGATGTCAAACCGGGGCAGGCCCTTCTCCCAGGTCAGGTTGGCTGCGGTACACTCCGCCCCCGGCTCCAGCCCAAAGGTGAAGGCGTCCAGCCCCGCGGCAACGGCGCAGGTGTTGGGGTCATCCCCGTTGACCACCACGCTGCCCCGGGGCAGCGCCAGTTCTGCAAACTTGCGGAAAGAGTTCTGAATGTCCTGCAGATCCTTGAAAAAGTCCAGGTGGTCCTCCTCGATGTTCAGGATCACCGCCACGGTAGGATAAAAGGAGAGAAAGGAGTTGCAATATTCGCAGCTCTCCAGAATGATGGTGTCCCCCTTGCCCACCCGGTAGCCCTTGGGGCGGTCCTGGCTCAAGATGGGCAGGCTCCCCCCGATCATCACCGTGGGGTCGGCCCCCTGGGCCAGGGCGATGTGGGTACACATGGAGGTGGTGGTGGTCTTGCCGTGGGTGCCCGCCACGCACAGGGCGTTTTTGTAGTCCCGCATGATGGCGCCCCAGGCCTGACTGCGCTCAAACACCGGGATCCCGGCAGCCCGGGCGGCGACGATCTCAGGGTTGTCGTCATGGACGGCGGCGGTCCGGATGACCAGCTCCGCCCCCGCCACGTTTTCCGCGGCGTGCCCGATGGCCACCGGAATGCCCAGGGCCTGGAGCTGGTCGGTGGCCTCGCTCTGCCGCATATCCGACCCGGTCACCCGGATCCCCGCGCCGTGCAGCACCTCCGCCAGCGGTTCCATGGACACTCCGCCGATGCCCATGAGGTGGGCCTTCGCGCCGGGCTTCAAAAATGTTCGAATGTCCCGCTTCTCCATGCTTTACACACCCTCGCAAAAAGATTATAATGTATCATACTTATTCTACCCCAAAGTGTTCCGTTTTTCAACCCTGGGAGGTGAAGTCCGTGTTCGTGCTGCCCGTCCCCGTCGCAAACTGCCTCGCCGCCCTGCGCCTGGCTGGATTTGAAGCCTACCCCGTGGGCGGCTGTGTCCGGGACCTGCTCCTGGGCCGCGCCCCCGGCGATTGGGATATTACCACCTCCGCCCGCCCGGAGCAGGTCATGGCCCTCTTTGACAAGACCGTCCCCACCGGCCTCCCCCACGGCACGGTCACCGTCCTGCTGGACGGCCAGTCCTTCGAGGTGACCACCTTTCGCGCCGACGTGGGCTACTCCGACGGCCGCCACCCCGACGCGGTGGTGTTTGGAACCAGTTTGGCCGACGACCTGGCCCGCCGGGACTTTACCGTCAACGCCATGGCTCTGGGGGCGGACGGCGAGGTCATTGACCCCTTCGGTGGGCGGGAGGACCTGCAAGCCCAGCGCATCCGCGCCGTGGGCGACCCCACTGTGCGCTTCACCGAAGACGCCCTGCGGATGTTCCGGGCCGTCCGCTTTTCCGCCCAGCTGGACTTCCAGTTGGAGGACGGCACCCGCGCCGCTCTGGTCGCGCTGGCGGAGCGCGCCCGGTTTGTGTCGGGAGAGCGGATCAAGGTGGAGGTGGAAAAGACCCTTCTCTCCCCCCGGCCCGAGCTGGCCGCCTGCTTTCTCCAATGGGGCCTGCTCGCCGCCCCCCGTTCCCTCTCCCCCGACGCCCTCCGCGCCGCCTTTCAGCAAGTCCCCCCGGAGCCGGGACCGCGCTGGCGGGCCTTTTGCACCGCCACCGGGTTCGACATCACCAGCTTGCCCACCGAACGCCGCCTCCGGGCGGCGGTGCTCCACCCGGAGCGGGCGGCGGTACGGGAGCTGGCGCTGCCGGCGTCCGAGCTAATGGCCCTTGGCTTTGACGGCCCCGCCCTGGGGCAGCTCCAGGTCCACCTGGCCCGGCACATTCTGGCCCATCCCCAGGACAACACCCCCCAGGTCCTCGCCGCCTTGGCCCGGGCCTTTCATCCTTGACCAGCCCCGGAAAAAGCCGCCGTCACCGGCGGCTTTTTTGTCATTCCTCTCCTGCAAAGGACATGATCTCCTCAATGATGCCGTCGGCGGTGGCGTACACCTTGTCAAAGTCCACATGGGGGTTGTAGATCTGCTCCAGCTCGTCGTGGAGGAGCTTCTCCGCCGCCAACGTCTCCATACCCTCGTCCAGCAGCGCCCGGGAGACCTTGCGGGAGAAGCGGATGCGGGCCTTGTGCCGCCGTAGCTCTGCTTGGTCCGCCATGGCGTCCAGCCGCAGGCGGCGGTAGGGCTTTCCGGGGTAGGGCACCTCCGGCGACCCGGTGACAAAGGCCACCCCAAGATCCGGCAAAAGCAGGTGCTGCAGGCGGTTGGGGGCCATGGGGTCGGGACAGGCGATGGCGTCGTGCCCCCGCTCCACTGCCGCCCCCAGCAGCTCTTCCAGCAGCAGATGGCCCAAGCCGTAGGAGTCGGCCAGCTCGTAAACCCGTTTACATAACTCGTCCACTGTGTCGAAGAAGCACACCTGGCCCTTGCAGGTGACGGCGCTTAAAAACCGCTCGGTGACCGTGCCGCCCGTGCCGTGCCTGGGAATCTCTCGGGCCACGATGCCCCGGGCACGCTTTTTGATCCTCTCCTTCAGTTCCTCTGTTTCCAAAAGCTCCAGGTTGTCCTCTATGAGCTGTCCCGCCCCCTTGAGGCAGCGGTAGGCCCTACGGTACGCTCCCTGATAGCCCGCCATCAGCTCCATGACCCGGTCCTTCTCCTTGGCGAGCGCGGCGGTGTCGTAGCAGGCCCCTAAGTTTACATAACGTTCGACCGCCCCCGGATATTTTGGCTCCACCACATGGGGAGCGGTGCCGTCGCAGAGGGCGACGCCCAGCTCCTCAATGACCAGGCCGTCCAGGGAGTGGGGGTCGCCAGAGCAATAGATGTACTGGGGGCGGTAGCCCGCCTCCTGGGCCACCTGGCCCACCTTTTTCATCACCGAGGACTTGCCGCACCCCGGCCCGCCCTTCAAAATGTAGATGGCCCGGGCCTTGTCCGGGTCGATGAGCCGGTCCATCAGAGAGTAAAAGCCATCCTTGGAGTTGGCGCCGAGAAAATAAGTCGTATGTGCCATAAGGCACCTCCATTCCTGCGAGATACCCCACTTTATGCCGCGGAAGGGAAGGCGGTGAAAGGGGTTGCATTACCCTTCGGCCTGTGATAGAATATCCGCTGTACGAAAAAAGGAACGAAACTGCATTTTGCAAGATAAAGGAGCGATACATATGCTGCACCTCGACCTCTCCCCCGCCGCCCCCTCCCTTCCCGCCGACTATCTGGCCCAGCGGAAGGACCGCCTGACCCAGGCCGCCGCCTGGCTGAAGGACGCCACCGGCGTGGGCAACGATTTTGTGGGCTGGGTCCACCTCCCGGTGAACTACGACAAGGAGGAGTTTGCCCGCATCCAGGCCGCCGCCAAGAAGATCCAGAAGCAGTCCCAGGCGCTGGTGGTCATCGGCATCGGCGGGTCCTACCTGGGCGCCCGGGCGGTGGTGGAGGTGCTCCGCTCCCCCAACTATAACGCCCTGCCCAAGGACACTCCCGACATCTACTTCGCCGGCAACGGCCTCTCCTCCGACGCCCTCAACGAGATCGTCACCATGATCGGTGACCGGGACTTCTCCGTCAACATCATCTCCAAGTCGGGCACCACCACCGAGCCTGCCGTGGCCTTCCGGGTGTTCAAGGAGCTACTGGAGAAGAAGTACGGCAAGGAGGGGGCGCGGGAGCGCATCTACGCCACCACCGACGCCCACCGGGGCGCGCTGAAGGGCTTGGCGGACAAGGAGGGCTACGAGGAATTCGTGGTGCCCGACGACGTGGGCGGACGGTTCAGCGTCCTCACCGCCGTGGGTCTGCTGCCCATCGCTGTGGCGGGCATCGACATCCAGGCCCTGATGCACGGCGCCGCCGCCCAGCGGGAGGAGTGCCTCGCCGACCCGGCCGGCTCCTCCTCCGCCCGGTACGCCGCCACCCGCCACGCCCTCTATGAGGACGGCAAGGCAACGGAAATTCTGGCGGGCTTCGAGCCGTCCTTCCGCTTCTTCGGCGAGTGGTGGAAGCAGCTCTTCGGCGAGAGCGAGGGCAAGGACGGCAAGGGCCTTCTCCCCGCCAGCGTGGACTTTACCGCCGACCTCCACTCCATGGGCCAGTATATCCAGGACGGCCAGCGCAACCTGCTGGAGACGGTGGTGCGCTTCGACAAGCCTCTCACCGAGGCGGTCATCCCCCACGACCCGGAAAACGTGGACGGCCTCAACTTCCTCTCGGGCAAGACCCTGGCCTACGTCAACGATCAGGCCATCCGCGGCACCCGGCTGGCCCATGTGGACGGCGGCGTGCCCAACATCGTCATCACCCTGCCCAAGCGGGACGAGGACTCCATCGGGCGGCTCATCTACTTCTTCGAGTTTGCCTGCGGCCTGTCCGGCTACCTGCTGGAGGTCAATCCCTTCGACCAGCCCGGCGTGGAGGCGTACAAGAAGAACATGTTCGCCCTCCTGGGCAAGCCCGGCTACGAAGAGCAGAAGGCCGCGCTGGAGGCGCGGTTGAAGTAAGCTTGTTTCTGATTGCAAAAGGGGACCCCTTGGCAGAAGCCAAGGGGTCCCCTTCTTTGCTGTTCAGCCATTCAACGGTGCTTTTTTACTCCTCCAGGGAAAACTCCGCGTAGCGGACCTTGTGCACGCCGTTCAGGGAAAAGCCCTTGCCCACCCGGTAGCGCCCCGGCTCCAAGGGGCCGTAAAGGCCCTCCCAGCTCAAATGGAGGGTGCGAGACTCCCCCGAGAGCAGGGAATAGCCCACCAGACCGAAGCCACGGTCCTCCCGGACCTCCAGCGAGGTCCAGCGCCCCCTGTCATAGCGCTCGATCAGATACTCCTCGCCGAACTCCAGCTCCCCTCTGTTCCGGTTTTTTATGACCAGGTCGGCGGAGACGGCGGACGGGTCTTGGACCGTCAGATCCACGTTTCGCCAAGGGTGCTGGACCAGCCACGCGCCCAGCAAGCAGCCCGCCACAATGGCCAGCACCAGCAGCCAGAACTTGCCCCGCGGCTCCTTCTTGGCGGAAATTTGGTTGGAAGTCTTCAAGGTGACGCACCCTCCTTCGTCTCTGGTCGGGCCGGATGGCCCTCAGGTCCGCTCCTGTTCCGCCAGCTTGACGCAGGAGGCGACCACAGCGAAGAGGAGCCAGAAGAGGAACATATTCCGGGGGTAGAACCAGGTGTACTCCACCAGGCCGATGGCCAGCAGGCCCACCAGACCGCCCAGGGCGGCGGCCAGAATACGCTTGAGGGACTTGTCCGCCTTACGGAAGGCCCGCAGGCTCTCCTTGATCTGGCCCAGGATCAGTCCGGCGTAGGCCAAAAGGCCGAAAATGCCGACCTCCGCCCACATTTGCAGGTAATTGTTGTGGGTGTGGATGGGGTAGTTGCCGTCGTAAAGGGTGGGGTAGTGGAGGAACACCCGGCGGGTCACGTCGCTGCCCAGGCCCACGCCGGTGACGCCGTAGTCCTTGAGCAGACGGGCGGTGTCCTCATAAATGGCGATGCGGTAGCGGGCGGAGGAGTCCTTCATGTTGCCGATGGTGAGGATGCGGTTGAGGATGCTCTTGGGCAAAAACGGGATGGCGCACACCCCCAGGACCACCATGGCAGGGAGGAACCGCCAGTCCATCAGCGCCAGGAACACCACCACCGCCAGCGCCAGCCCCAGCCAGCTGGAGCGGGAGTAGGTCATACCGATGGCGGCCACCGACGCGCCCAGGCACACAAGCCCCCCCAGGCGGCCCCGCCAGCCCTTGGCGTTCAGGGTCAGTGCGCCCACCAGAGGAATGAACATCGCCAGCACCTCGGCAAAATTGTTGGGGTTATCAAAGAAAGAATAGATGCGCCCGGGCATATCCTTGTTCAGGGTCAGGTCCTGCTGAGAGGCCACCACCTCTACTCCGATATAGCCCTGGTAGCAGCCGTAGAGGGCGGCGGCGGTCAGGCCGACGGCCACCAGGATCAGCAGAGTTTTGAGCTGGCGGTATTCCTTTACCGCGCTCACCGTCACCACCGCCAGCAAAAAGCAGGTCATATGGAACAGGAAGAAGCGCAGGGACAGGCTGCGGCTCAGAGAGCACACCAGCCCCAGGGTGATGAACAGGACGTAAAAGGCAAAGTAGGGGCCGAACCGGCCCACCTCCAGGGTGGCCTTCCGGTCGGCGCAGCCCACGCAGTAGAGGGCGAAGATGGCCGCTGCGGCCAAAAAGCCGTAGCTGTTGTTCCAGGACGCGTGAGGGGTGACCAGCATCCACAGGGCGAACAGCCCCACCAGCACGGCCCCGGCGCGGCCCAGCGCGGCCACGCCCCGGAGGGCGAGGCTCCCGTCCCACAGGCCGCCCAGCAGGCGGCGAAGCGCCTTCAGGAGGGTGGCCGGGAGGTTCCAAAGCCAGCGGAACAGCCGTCCGAACAGGCTGCCGTCCCAGGCCCGCTTCACCCCGCCGTCCCGGGTCACCAGGTCCACCGCCCAGCTCTCCGCCCCGGCGGCGGCAAAGTCCAGACGGCGGCGGTGGAACCAGCCGCCCACCGCGCTTTCGTGCCATACCGTCCGAAACGCGTTCCATAGCCACACCAGCCAGCGGCACACTGCGCTGCCCGCCGCCCAATTCATCGTTTCGTTCATCCTTCCACCGCCTTTTCATAGACCTGGTACGTCTCCCCGGCCTGCTTGTGGATCTCAAACCGCTCCGCCACGTTCTTCTTTGCGTTCTCCCGGCAGGTTTGCAGGAAGGCCGGGTCCTCCAGGAAACGGGCCAGCAGCCCGGCGGTGTTCTCCGGGTCGTTGTACGGCAGGAGTACGCCCCCCTGCTCCGGCCCGGTCAAAATGTCCGGGTTGCCCGCCATATCGGTGATGGCGGCGGGCAGGCCCGCGGCCATGGCCTCGATGATCAGGAAGCTGAGCGCCTCATGGCGGGAGGAATTCACATAGAGGTCGGCGGCCTTGAAGAGGTTCTTCATATCCTTGCGGAAGCCGATAAACCGCACGTCGTCCTCCCCCAGCCCCAGCTGGCCGCACAGGGCCTTGGTCGGCTCCAGCAGCTCCCCGTCCCCCGCCAGCACCAGGGTAAAGGGGACTTTGGTCCGCTCCTTCAGCGCCTTCATGGAACGGATCAGATAGTCGTGACCCTTGTCCTCGGCAAACCGGGAGGCGCACAGCATCACGAACCGGTCCGACCCGATGCCCAGCTCAGCGCGGAGGGTGGACTCCGTCCGCTCCCCCGCCCAGGCGTCCAGGTCCACGCCGTTGTGGAGCACATCGATCTTCTCCCCGCTCCAGCCGTTGGCGATGAGCTGCTGTTTGCCCAGGTTGCACACGGCGATCATGCGGTCCTGCTTTTTGTCCAGCAGTTTGTTGGAAAAGCGGGTGATCCAGTCGTTTGCCAGCACGAAATGGTTGGTGTACACCACCCGCACCTTCTTGTTGTACCGCTTCGCCAACAGGGCAATATAGTTCTCCCGCAGGTAGTGGCAGTGGATCACATCGATGTCCCACTCGCCGCACAGCGCCGCCAGCGCCTTGGCCGCCTTCCCGTCAAAACGGCTGTTCATGGCCAGCTGCCGGGTGGGCACGCCCATCGCCTCCAGCCGCTCCACCAGCAGCCCCGGGGTGTTGTAGGCAAAATACGGCTCCACCTGGCCGCTGCCCTGGGGACCAAGATATTTCACCAACGATTCCACATACCGCTCCGTCCCCGCCTTACCGGCGAAGTTGAGCAAATAGAGCACCTTCATGCGCGCGCCCCTTTCTCTTGTATCACAGCGGCAGTGCGCCGCTGACCGCCTTGCCCACCGTCTCGGCCAGATGAGCTTCGTCCATGTCCAGCTCGCCCCGCAGCCAAATGAGGTATGCCCGCATGACGGCGGCGGCGTAAAACTCGCCCAGCAGCTGCAGCTCCGCCTCGCTGTGGACCCCCTGGCGGCGGTAAAAGTCCTCAATGCCCTCCCGCAGAAGAACGCGGACGCGCTCCATGTAGTAGGTGTAACCGCCTCCCTGGGCCAACCGACGGAACAGGGGCATGTCCTTCTCTGCCAAATCGCACAGCATCCGGAAAAAGGCCACCATGCCGATGTTGGGGCCTTGGAATATCCCCTCCCGCTCAATGGCTTCCCGCAGATGGCGGAGACTCTCCTCGTAAAATTCCTCCAGAATTTCGTCTACGGTCTGGTAGTGGAGGTAAAAGGTCTTGCGGTCCACGTCCGCCCGCCTGGTCAGCTCGGTGATGGAGATCTTGGAAAAGTCCTTCTCGCCCAGCAGCTCAAACAGCGCCGCCGTCAGCGCCGCCTTGGTGCGGGTCACCCGCCGGTCTCCTGCCATCTGGACATCGTTCCTTTCTTTTGTGTATTTTTTGACAATTTTCTGCAGGAACGCCGATTTCTCAACAAATGTCGTCACATTGGCAATTGCTTTTTTCTATTTGGACATTATACTATACCCCGTCGGATAAATCAACACTTGGGGAAAATTTTTAAGCTTTTCTTCAGGAACAGAAAGGAGACGCGATTCCAATGAGTCTCGCGGATCAGGCAAAGAAATTTGGGTTCAACCAGGCCATGAAGTATCTGGCTAAGGACCCGGAGGAGAACCTCCCCAAGCTGATGGAGATGGTGGACAAATTCATGCCCGCCGACGTGTTTGTGGAGCAGCGGGCGGCGTTCCGCCACGCCATCAGCGAGAAAAACAACTGGTATCAGCTGCTGATGAAGTTTTACGCCCTGGACCCCCACGTGCGGGAGACGGTGTTCCGCACCTTCCTGCTCAACGGCAACCTCATCGGCTGGCCTCTGCAGGAGAAGAAGCGGGCTGAGCACGGGTGCAACATCCCCTGGGCCGTCCTGCTGGACCCCACCTCCGCCTGCAACCTCCACTGCACCGGGTGCTGGGCGGCGGAGTACGGCCACCAGCTGAACCTGACCTATGACGACATCGACTCCATCATCCGCCAGGGCAAGGAGCTGGGGTGCTACATCTACATCTACACCGGCGGTGAACCCCTGGTGCGCAAGGCCGACCTCATGAAGCTGTGCGAGGTACACAACGACTGCGCCTTCCTCTGCTTCACCAACTCCACCCTCATCGACGAGGCGTTCTGCCAGGAGCTGCTGCGGGTGGGGAATTTCGTCCCCGCCATCTCCCTGGAGGGCTTTGAGGAAGCCAACGACTCCCGCCGGGGCGAAGGGGTCTACCAGAAGGTCATGGGCGCCATGAAGCTGCTGAAAAGCCACGGCCTGCCTTTCGGTCTGTCGGTTTGCTACACCTCCCGCAACTGGGACGACGTGACCTCGGAACAGTTCTTCGACCAGGTCATCGACATGGGCGCGCTGTTCGCCTGGTTCTTCCACTATATGCCCACCGGCAAGGACGCCGTCCCCGCGCTGATGCCCAAGCCTGACCAGCGCACGGCGGTGTACCAGCGCATCCAGGCCTTCCGCAAGACCAAGCCCCTCTTCACCATGGATTTCCAAAATGACGCCAAATATGTGGGCGGCTGTATCGCCGGCGGGCGGCGGTATCTCCACATCAACGCCGCCGGAGACGTGGACCCCTGCGTGTTCATCCACTACTCCAACGTGAACATCCACGACGTGACCCTTCTGGAGGCCCTCAAGTCCCCCCTCTTCATGGCCTACCACAAGGGCCAGCCCTTCAACGAGAATATGTTCAAGCCCTGCCCCATGCTGGAAAACCCGGACATCCTGCCCCGGCTGGTGGCGGAGACCGGCGCCCACTCCACCGACCCCGAAGCCCCCGAGTCCGCCGAGGACCTGTGCGCCCGCACCGCGCCCTACGCCCAGCAGTGGTCCCCCGTGGCCGACAAGCTCTGGGAGGAGCAGAAGGAGAAATAAGAGGCTGTCCTCCGCGACATCTTTGGGCATATAGACGGAAACAAATGGCTAAAAAACGCTTGCAATTCAGAGTCAAATAGGTTACAATTTAGTAACAGAATGAATTTGGAAAGCGAGTGAAGCACTTGACGAAGCGATTGATCTGTCTTTTGATGGCCCTCACCCTGCTCTTTGGACTGAGTATTCCCGCGCTGGCCGCGCCGGCGAGCCAGATCCCGGTCTATGTAGACGGCGAGGTCGCGGCCAACGCGGCCTCCATCGTGGAAAACGGCGTGACCTACGTGTCTCTTTACTCCACCACTCTGGTGCTGCGGCCCGGCTCCGGCCTCCGTGCAGACGGGGCCATGGAGGGCAGCGATTTTGTCCTCACCGCCTGGCCGGGGCAGGCCTATCTGATGTGCAACGGCCGGTACCTCTATGTTCCCGGCCTGGTGCGCTCCCATCCCGAGACCGGCGAGACCCTTGTGCCGGTGCGCACCCTAGCCAAGGCCCTGGGGGCTGAGGTGGAGTGGAAGGACGGGGCCATTTATCTGACCACCGGGGGTGCGGCACTGGAGAGCGGCGATACCTTTTACAACGCCGACGACCTGGACCTGATCGCCCGGGTAGTCCAGCACGAGAGCGGCAACCAGCCCCTGGCGGGCAAGATCGGCGTGGCCAACGTGATCCTGAACCGGGTGAAGTTCTCCCAGTTCCCCAACACGGTCCGCGGGGTGCTCTTCCAGAAGAACCAGTTTACCGGCGCCACCAACGCCACTCCCAAGGCGGAGGCCATCATCGCCGCCAAGCTGGCCATGGAGGGGGCCAACACGGTGGGAAACGCCTGCTGGTTCAACGGCGTGGGCAAGGCCTTCTGGGCCTCCCGGAACAAGAGCCTGATCGTCACCATCGGCGGCCATTCCTTCTACGGCTGAGCAACAGTCTTTGGCAGAAAAGCAAGGACCCAACCCTTTGGGATCAAAGGGTTGGGTCCTTTTTGTCGCCAGGAAGGATGATTACTTCAGGCCGTTCTCGTAGGCCTCGATCATCTTCTTCAACGTGTGACCCGTACGACCTCTGAGGTTAGAAAGGTACTTGTCGCAGCTCTCCCCGGTAAAAACCTTGATTTGCAGCCGCATTGTGCCATCCTCCTGGGGGGTGACGAGTATCCTGTCGATATACTTGTCCACAAACTCCTTGTTGATGATGCCCTGGGCGGCGTCCCGCTTAGCCTCCCGCAGTACCCGGCGAATGGTGTCAATGTGCTTTCTGAACTCATCCTTGGAAAGCTGCTGCTGTTCCAGCTCGTATATCTGTCTTTCTGCCTCGTCGATCTCCCGGTCGCAGTCCTTGTTCATGGCGAGGAAGTCTTTATCGGAAAGCTGACCCGCAGCATTATAGCCCAGCAGCTTGCTTTTCTTCTTCCGGGCAAGTTCGGCTTGCTCCCGGAGGGCGGTAATCTGCTTCGCCGTGTCGCCGCTATCGGCAAGAGACTTGTACATCTCAATGTATTCTTCAATGAGGGCTTCGGCGTCTGCCTCGGTCTCGTTGAACACCTCAAACAGAAGGGGCTTTAGCTCGTCCTCATAGATGGGGAAGGAGGCACAGCTATCGGCCCCGTTCTTGATTTTGCCCGAACAGACCCACTTGCTGTTCTTCTTGCCCTCCTTGTCCACGCTGTCCCGACGGTAGTATGCCGTCCCGCAGTCGGCGCAAAAGAGCTTGCCTGTCAGAAGGTTGGCGTGGTTGCATATCCCTTGCCGGCCCTTCACATCTTCGCTCCGCTTCCGCAAGACCTTGTTGGCAGCCTCCCATAGTTCCTCGTCCACGATGGCAGGGACGATTTCGCCTGTCTCGTCCTTGAACATCACCCATTCCTCCGGGGGTAGGAACTTCTGCTTTTTGGTAAACAGGTCTATGACCTTGACCTTGTTGCCCACATAGTAGCCCTTGTACTTGGGGTTGCTTATCATGCCAGACATGGTAGTGTGGGCAATCTTCTTGCCGTTATGGTTGCGGTAGCCCTTTTCCCAAAACAGTGTCTCGATCTGCTTCATACTGTATTCCCCGGTGGCGTATAACTCGAACAACTCCCGCACCATGGGGGCCTCGTCCTCGTCGATTACCAGCCGTCCGCCGTCCTTGATGTAGCCAAAAATACGGCTGTTGCCCAGCACCACGCCTTTCTTCACCGCCTGAGCATGACCGAACTTGACACGGCTACTAAGCTTGCGAAGCTCGTCCTGGGCGATGCCGGACATGATGGTAAGCCGTAGCTCGCTGTCCTCGTCCAGGGTGTTGATATTGTCATTCTGAAAAAACACCCCCACCCCGGCATTCAACAGTTCGCGGGTAAACATGATGGAATCCAGCGTATTACGGGCAAAACGGGAAATCTCTTTTGTAATGATAAAGTCAAATGCCCCTGATTTGCCGTCGTCCACCATGCGGTGAAAGTTCTCCCGCTTCTTGGTGGTGGCTCCAGACAGGCCTTCGTCAATGTAGCCCTCCACATACTCCCAAGCGGGATTTTTCTGGATCAAGTCCTGATAATAGGTGATCTGGTTATCCAGAGAGTTAAGCTGCTCATCCTTCTCGCTGGACACCCGGGCGTAGAAGGTCACCCGCATGGGCAGGTCGTAGATACTTCTGGTTTTCAGTTGTTGTCTGGCGGTATGTATATCCATCTGTTTGCCCTCCAAAGTTCGTAATATCATCATCATTATTATTATACCATATATCAGCGAAATTGCAAGAGAAAAAGACGCCGAAACCTTACAATTTCAAGCGTCTTTCCTCTTTAGTCCCTATCTATAAGGCGGCGCATTTTCCGCCATTCTTCCTCTGTGATAATGTGCCGTTCCCGCAAGTAGTCATTGTAATAGTGGAGCCACGTCCGCCGAACAAGCACCTGCGGGAGCGGTGCAGTCGGTTTCATCGGCACCCACTCCTTCGGTGATATACTTTACAGTTTTTCCCTTTATTATACTGGCGAGCACTTATTTCTTCGTAGACTCGAACCAAGTCAAAAGTTTTTGTATATGTCTGTACCCTTCAACTCCTCCGAGTGCTTTACATTCCACGCATTCAATTCTTTTCGAGTCTGTGCCTGCGGCTTATACTCTGCCCTGTACTTCTTAAAAAGGTGCCGCACTAAGATTTCTTCCCCATCGTTGCCCCAGATTAGGTAAAATTTGTAGATGGTCGAATATAAGCCTGACCCCTTTTCCAGATGTTTCACAGCCTGTGTCAATGTCGTATCTACTGCGTTGACGCTGTGCAAGGTTGCCACTTTGGCGCCCGTCGCAACGGCGAGCAAATCATCAGTAATCATGATTGTGTCATCCAAAGCAGTATCAAAAAAACGAAACTTGTCGCTTATCATCTTCGCAATCAGCTTTTGTAGCTCCTGCGGCGTCATTTGCTGCCGCAATAGTATATCTGTAATTTGATGAGCGTAATCATGGCGAAAGACGACCTCAAAACGCACCCAACTTTCGCACGCTATGGCTTCATCATAACGATAACCGCCTGTCTCGATCTGCTCTTTGCGCTTATCGTAGCAGCGCAGGAAACAAGCTGATTTGTTCTTTTTGCCGCCCAAATAAAAAGTCTCGTATTGCCCGTCCCGGTCAAACGCAGACATCGAGCGGATAACCCGCCGCTCCCGGTAATCTTTGACTGCTATGTTCCCCTGCAGTATGCCAGTGTATAGAGCGTCAGGGGACAGAAAGCTGTCAGAGGCCCGTAAACCCGGATAATCCTTGTAATCGGCGACCAAATCTATGCGAGATAGGCGAGTGCGATATACCGGGAGCACCACACCCGCATTATTCACAAAATTAGCCTGTACCATGTCCAGAAATGCCCATATATCCGTTTGGGTGCCATACAATTCTTCAAATCGTTGCCGGTATGCGGCCCAAGCATAAGCGGAAAATCGGACACAAACGCCCATGTTTGGCATATAATCATGCCAGCATAGCATTAGTATCCAAGGCCGGTCTTGGTATGTCAAACCATCTGTATAGCCAGCTTGCAGCCCCGCTTTGACCTTGTCTGGAGTGCCAAACATTTCTTCCAGACGGGAACTCTGTAAAAAACAGTTGATATAGTGTTCAGCGTCTACATTCCATCCTGCGGCGTCTATACGTTCAGGAGGGGTAAGTACCAGCGTAAATTCGTCAACATCCACTGATAATTCAGGTATAAGCATAATACATTATTTCACCCCCATAATTTAGTTTTGAGAGTGAACCCCCCGTCCTTACAGGACGGGGGGTTCACTTTGGGAATCCGCTGTCACTGCATTCAAAATATCAAAATTAAGCGTTGGGAACGACATGATCTTCGGGCCACGAGTCAAGCCCTGGTAGCTGTACAAGCCCTGGCCCGGCCCATATTTACGGCTTGGTAGGTTTGCGGCCTCCTCGAAGGCCGTGATATATGTTGTGTTGCTGGCTGAACCGAGGACGACTTTCCAGGGCAAATTGTCCCGAATGGCTGTCGGTACATCATCGCTCCCGGATTTTTGCATTACAACCCACAGAAAAAAGCCCAGTTGACGCCCTTGCAGAACGATGTTGCGTAAATACATGGAGACTTTATCCCGGGTCGCCTTGTCCAGTGTGGCAACGACCCGTTGAAAAGCTGCGAACTCGTCAAAAATCAATACATGGGGAACAAGCCGCCAATGTCGATAATCTGCGTCCAACTTCTCTTGCAACTTGTCCTGCAGTTCATACTTGCGCTGGGTCATTTCACTGTGGAACGTTTCCAACTGTTCTATTATGTTTTCTATTTCCCCCGCAGTGCGCTCTGGCGCAATCTTTGCGCCAAGCACATACAGGCTGGATATTTTAGGGTCAGCGAAATAAAGCGTGGGTACAATCTCCCAGAGCTGCATTTGCAAGATCAGCGAGTACAAGGCATACGTCTTGCCCGAGCCAGTAGCCCCCACCAGAAGCAGGGACGAAAGTGGTACATGGTTGTCCTTGTCCATGTATAGCGTATAGCTGCCGTATTGCTTTTGATACTCTGCGAACTCGTTAATGTTGTCAAAGACAAGTTGATTATTCAGTGAACTATCAGAAATCAGGTACACATGCCAGTTGCCGTTGTCGCTGGTGTACTGCTCGTCAACGATATAGCGGCCCAGGGCGGATGACAAATCCAGCGTTTCAAGGCGTGTGTCATATTTGATATGGCCCCGTATCTGTATCTCGCCACGGGTCAGGTCATCATTCAATGTTACACGAATACAGGGCAGGGTGACGACCTGGTCCTCGCCCTCATGCCCCGTTATGCTGTAACTGGAAGCTTCCAGCAAAGCCCGCCTCACGCCCCGGACAAGCTGCGCATGCCGCCACGCATAGCGCAGCCCCCGGCGCAGCCGGTGCGATAGCCCCCAGCAGACCAGATAGGTCGCACTCTGGGCCAAGGCCAGCAGCAGCGCTGCAACCCCGGCCCTGTGCAGGGCCGGGAGCTGCGGCAGCAGCCCGGCGGCCCCGCACAGCACGAGCCAGGAGAAAAGGTACAGCGCAAGTACCTCGGCGGCAAAGACTGCCAGATATTTATCCCTTCTTGTCATTGTTGCCGTTACCGTTGCTCTGCGGCGTGTAAGGCCGAATCTCTGAGAACCGAAGGACAAAATTAAAGTCGATAAAGTAGCTCACTTCGGGTAAAAAGCCAAAAATGGAGACTTCATCACCCTTTTTATAGGGCAGCGGGTAGGCCACGCCGGGCAGGGTAACCTCGATGGTCTCGTACAGATTATTGTCCAAAGGGAGGCCGGTTTTCTTGTCCACGCCGGGGTTGGCCCTGTCCTCTAAAATCTGGAGCGAGACCGTAACACCCGGCTCCAAACCGCTCTCGGGCTTGCCCCGGTACTCCCGCTGACCGACATACCGATAATGGTTATGATGGTCCCTAACCATCTTTTCGCCGTCAATGTGCATTCTGGCGTATCCAATATTGCGAAACATAGTTTTTTCCTCCTATATTATCATTTAGTAGTTTTGCGGGGGTTATCCCAGCCTATGGGATTCCCTCCGGGGTGCTTCAGCTTCAGAGCGTCATAAATGTGCGTTTCCAACATCCCCAAAATCACACGCTCATCATAAACATGGTCAAGAGCCTTGAAGTCATTGGAATCGTGTGTGAGCGAAATGCGACCGCTTCGGACGGCCTCGAAAATCGCTTCCATGCGCTTCAAATGGTTTTCCAGCCGTTCATTTTCTTTTATCACCCGGTAGTATTCGGATGAATCAATCTGCATAGGTGTGTTCTCCTTTTCTTATAATCTGGGGATAAAAAATCCCCGTGGGTGTCCACGGGGGTACAAAAAAGCCGACCGCCCGGGAGTACACCATGAAAACCAACGTTGCAATCAAAGTTGCAAGTACCCCGTGACAGGTCGACTGTCAGAACATATTAAATTATGATTGGGCAGCCGTCACTACCTAATCAACATAACTTGATGCCGCAACCGTCGCTGCGATCATCAGCGCAATCGGTTGTACAGCCGTCGCCGCACAACCCTCAACGGATTATCGTTGATACACGTATTATAGAACTTCACGGCATGTTTGTCAAGCGATTTCTGTGTGAAAAGTTAAATTTCTTATCAAAAATTTGTGCAAAGTGCTGCTATTCGGCTAATAAAGTGGCTAATAATTTTTTGGCTTTCTCTGATAAATCAGGCAAAAATAAGCGGCGGGGCAATTTGTCCCGCCGCTTGCGTCAATCTATGGTGTGGTTTAGCTGTTGGCGTCGTAGGGCTTGTCGGTCTCCACGAAGATGCCTTTGTCGGCGCTCCAGCCTACGTTGAAGCCCAGAGCCTCGCCCAGATCCCGGAGTTTATAATAAGTAAAACCGCCGCCGTTGTACTCAATTTGGATAGCCTCCAAGGAGGCGGCCTTTCCGTCCACATAGGTGGGGGCGGTATAGTCGGTATAGGCCATAGGGGTGGTAAAGGGGGCTTTATCGGTGGAACCGTCATAGCGGGTTTTGCTTGTGAGGGTCACATTGCCATCCCAGCCCACATTGAACTGTGCCGGTGTGCCGTTGAGAACTGCCGCCAAGTCACGAACCCGGATATAGTTGGTGGAGCCGCCGTTTAGAGCGTACATAGCAAATTCAACGCTCTTTCCGTCCACGTTTACTGTTTGGGTGGAGGGGGAGGCCATATTGGCGGCGGGGGCGGTATTCCCGTTGATGGAGATAAAGCCCCATTTGCCGTTCAGATTTACCGCCCAAATGTCCTCGTCAAAATGTGATATCTGATCATAGCGGCAGGGGACAACCTCCCGGCCTGTCTTGTCGATTATACCTGACCACCGATGACCGGCTTCATCAGACCCATCAGCTACCGCAAGGCCATGGTTGAAATCTCTTATTTCTATATACTTGTCAGACTTGTCGAGAATAACCTCCTGGCCCGTTTTGTCGATGAATACAATCTTGACATTCGTAGTCACCAACGCAAGGCCGTCGGAGAAAGACTGTACATACCTATACTGGCAGGGGATGACCTCCTGGCCTGTCTTGTCGATGAAGCCATACTTGCCATTCAGACTCACCGCCGCAAGGCCGTCGGAGAAAGAATATGCATAGTCATACTTGCAGGGGATGACTTCCTGGCCCGTCTGGTCGATGAAGCCCCACTTACCATTCAGCTTCACACTCGCAAGGCCCTCGGAGAAAGGCTCTATCTCGTCATACTTACAGGGGATGACCTCCTGGCCCGTCTGGTCGATGAAGCCCCACTTGCCATTCAGCTTCACCCTCGCAAGACCGTCGGAGAAAGAATCTACATCGTCATACTTACAGGAGATGACCACCTGGCCTGTCTTGTCGATGAAGCCCCACTGGTTGTACGGTTTCACCGCTGCAAGGCCCTCGGAGAAAGGCTCTACAAGAAAATATCGGAAGGGGATGACCTCCTTGCCCGTCTTGTCGATGAAGCCCCACTGGCCGCTTTTGCCAATGGCGCCGATGCGTACCGCCGCAAGGCCCTCGCTGAAGGTCGATGCCACGTCATACTTGCAGGGGATGACCTCCTTGCCCGTTTTATCGATATAGCCCCACTTGAAGAGCGGCCACGGCGTGTATCCCAATGTCGTCCAACTGTCAAATACACCCACCACCGCAAGGCCCTCGGAGAAGTTTTCTGCTCTGTCATACGGGAGAGGAGGAATGACCTCTCGGCCCGTCCTGTCGATATAGCCGCACTGGCCGCCTACAGACCAAGTAGAGTCCCCGCCGACACATACATTCGCAAGTCCCTCGGAGAAACCACGGTGGACATCGGCTATCTCGCTATACTTGCAGGGCGTAATCTCCACCACAGTGTATTCCGCTGCCAGGACCGTCCCAGGCAGCAGGGCCAGGGCCATCACCAGGGCCAGAGCCATCGCCAAAAGTCTTTTCTTCATTCCTCGTTCCTCCTTGCATTTTCTCCACAAAAAAAGCGCACAGCACAAAGCCATGCGCCGAAAAACGCCGGTCTCCGTGCCGCTAAGCAATCTAATTCCCGTTGCAGATTGAACCGCAAGAAAATCAGCGAAGACTGCGTTTTTACCAAAATAAAAACGCAGTTCAACACGTGCAACGGTAATATTCGATTGCTTGGCAAAAACATTATACCATGACAAAGAGAAAAAAGGAATATCATTCTTGGAAAATTTCAGGGTCTTTTGTATTGAAAGGAGACGGTCGGTCAGCCAGTCAGTCTGCGGCCTGCCACGGTGGGGCGGCTGGGTGGGTGTCGATGGGTGGGCATAAGGCGGGGTCAGCGGTTTGGTACGCTTCTCGCAATTCTGGCGAATTGCTGGCGCTCCGACGCCCTGCGGGGCGTAGGATATGAAAAAGGAGGCCGGGGTGTCCCTGGCCTCCTTGCTTTATGCGCTGATGGTGGCGGCGTATGTGATCTGCTGACAATGCCCCATTTGCGTCCGGCTTTGCCGGGTGTAACTCATAGTTCGTACGGGTGTCATGATGTTGACCATCTGACCGCCGACGGAGCCGGCCTGACGGGCGGTGATGTCGCCGTTGTAGCCGTTCTTCAGGTTGACGCCAACCTCGTTGGCGGCTTCCATCTTGAACTTGTCCATAGCCTCGCGGGCCTCAGGGACGTTGATCTTGTTGGAGTTCTTGTTAGCCATTTTCGTGTTCTCCTTTTCTCTTTGTGGGTTCGCGGGTCTCTTTTCTTGACCCGAGCCTAGTTTGAACCGCCCGCAAAAAGATATGTGGAGAAACTCCTGGCTTTCTTTCCAATTTTTGCGTGGAACGCCGGACTGTTACCAACCTCGGCGAGTGCTGCGACGGCGAGTGGTGGTGCTGCCGCCAAAGAGCGTTCCCATCAGGCCGCGCTTCAGGATCTGTCCGCCGGCGCTGATAAGCTGACTCTCGATCTTCGCCATGCGGCGGTCCGCCTCCTTCTGGCGGCGGGCCTCCTCCCGCTCCATGTCCCGCTCCAGCTTCTTCTGGGCCGCCTCGGCGGCCTTTTCCGCCTTTTTGCGTTGGGCTTCCGCCTCCTTGGCCTTCTGGGCCTCGAAGGCAGCTTTTTCCGCCTCAAAGGCCGCCCGCTCGGCGTCCAGCGCGGCCTGCTGCTCCGCCTTTTCCTTTTCCTCCTCCAGCACCTCAAAGGCCGACTCGCTGTCCACCGCTTCGTCGTATTTCGCCATGCCGTCCGCCTCCAAGGCGGCGTTCCAGCTTGCCTGATCGCAGGGGGCCATCAGGCTCTGGGGGCAAATGATGGCTGTGCGCTGCACCATGCCGGGCACCCCTTTTTCGTCCAAGACCGACACCAGCGCCTCGCCTACGCCCAGCTCCATGAGCACATCCTCCGCCTTGAAGGCCGGATTCTCCCGGAACGCCTGGGCCGCGGCCTTCACCGCCTTCTGCTCGGCGGGAGTGTACGCCCGCAGGGCGTGCTGCACCCGGCTGGAGAGCTGGGCCAGAACGGAGTCGGGAATGTCGCTGGGGGACTGGGTGACAAAGTACACTCCAACCCCTTTGGAGCGGATGAGCTTCACCACCTGCTCGATCTTCTGCACCAGCGCTTTGGGCGCGTCGGCAAAGAGCATATGGGCCTCGTCAAAGAAAAACACCAGCTTGGGCTTGTCCAGGTCCCCCGCCTCGGGCAGCTGCTCAAACAGCTCGGAGAGCATCCACAGCAGGAAGGTGGCGTACAAGGTGGGGTTCTGCACCAGCTTGACGCAGTTCAAAACGTTCACCATCCCCCGCCCGTCAGAGGCGGTACGCATCCAGTCCCGGATGTCCAGGTCAGGCTCTCCGAAAAAGAGGTCGCCCCCCTGCCGCTCCAAAGGCAGCAGGGACCGTAAAATGCCGCCCAGGGACTGGGTGGCGATGTTGCCGTAGGTGGCGGTCAGCTCGTCCCTGTGGTCGCCCACATAACCCAGCATGGCCCGCAGGTCCTTCATGTCCAGCAGAAGGAGGCCGTTGTCGTCGGCGATCTTAAAAACGATCTCCAGCACCCCCTCCTGGGCGGGGGTGAGGCCCAGGATACGGCTCAACAGGCTGGGACCCATGTCGGAGACAGTGCACCGCACCGGATGGCCCATCTCCTGGTAGATATCCCAGAAGGCCACGGGGTAGCTCTTATAGGCAAAGGTGTCCCGCAGGCCAAACTTGTCAATGCGCTTCTCCATGCCCTCGCTGGAGGCTCCCGCCTGGGCCAGACCGGATACGTCCCCCTTCACGTCGCAGAGGAACACCGGCACCCCCGCGTCGGAGAAGGACTCTGCCATCACCTTCATGGTGATGGTCTTGCCCGTGCCGCTGGCTCCGGCGATGAGGCCGTGGCGGTTGGCCATAGAGAGGGGCAGGGTCACCCGTCCCTCACCGCCCAGGCCCAGATAGATGCTGCCGTCATTGGTATACATCCCGTTTTCCTCCTCTTTCTCTTATCCGCAGCGCGGCGTCCGCGCCACATCTTCCTTCAACAGCTTATAGCACCCGGCGGCCAACGGCACGCCCAGGATCATTCCAAACACGCCGAACATCCCGCCGCCGATGATGACCGCCGCCAGCACCCAGATGCCGGGCAGGCCCAGGGAGGTGCCCACCACCTTGGGATAGATGAGGTTTCCCTCCAGCTGCTGGAGGACGTTGAGATAGACAATAAACAGCACCGCCCGCAGGGGAGACACCGTCAGGATCAGCAAAAAGCCCACCGCCCCGCCGATGTACGCCCCCGCTACAGGGATCAGCGCGGTGAAGCCCACCGTCGCCCCCACCACAGCGGCGTAGGGGAAGCCCAGCAGAGCCATGCCCAGGGCGCACAGGCAGCCCAGGATCACCGCCTCGGTGCACTGGCCCACGATGTATTTGTGGAAGCACCCGCCCATCACGTCCCACACGTGACGGCCGGTCTTGCGGACCTTTTCGGGGAGATAGCGGCGGAACAGGGCCTTGAACTGCCGCTCCAGCCGCTCCTTGCCCAACAGGATATACATCCCAAAGATAAAGCCCATCGTCACCGTCACCGTCCAGGAGATCACGGAGTTGACGATGCCCACCACACCGTTTGCCACGTTGCCAAAGCCGCTGAGCACGATGTCGATGCCCTTTTGGATCACCTGGGGCCAGTCAATACGGGTCAATGCCTCTACCGCCGTGCCCTCCAGCCATTCCACGTCGGCCAGCATCCGGGAAATATCTGTCAGCACCGCAGGCACCTGGGCCGCCAGCATGGTCACGCAGGTCACCAGCTCCGGGGCCACGATGACCACAACAAGGGTCACCACCGCCAGCAGACTGATGAGCGCCAGGGCCAAACACACCGGCCGGCGGGTCCGTTTCACCCACTTGCTCTCGCTTTGGGGAAAGTAGTGCCGCTCAAAAAAGCTCATGGGGATGTTCACCACATAGGCCATGGCACAGCCCAGTACGATGGGCGCGGCCGCCGCGATCATCCCCTTCAGCAGCTTCGCCGCCATGGGCCAGTAGTGAATGCACAAAAACAGCACAAAAATGCTGATCCCCACCCGCAAACAGGTTTTCCAGTCCGGTTTCATGGACATTCCTCCCCCGCTCCCGTTACGGGAGCTTCAAAAGATCCGCGATCTTGTCGCCCTTGGGCATGAGCTGCAGCTCCGAACGGCTGAGCAGCTTGAGGTACACCACCAAAAACCCGTAAACCGCCACCGCTACGAGGATGGCGAAGAGCACCGACAGGGTGTTGCCCAGCAGCAGGTGCGCCAGACGGTAGGACCCCCAGGCCGCCACCCCCATAACGGCGGTGGCCAGAGCCGGACCGAAGAACAGCCGGAAGAGCCGGGGCGGATGGGGCACCAGGCGGTGGATGAGATAAAAGTCCACCCCCGCGGCGATGGCAAAGCAGCACAGGGTCCCGATGGGGGAGCCGTAAATATTGATGGACGGGATGGCCACCAGGTTATAGTCGATAAGCAGCATGGCGCTGCCCGCCGCCACCATCACCCCGATGGGCAGGCGCTGGTGGCCGTAGGCCTGCAAAACCGCGTTGGACACCTGCACCATGCACACAAAGATGGACGCGATGCCCAAAATGGCCAGCAAGGAGCCGGACAGGACCGGGTCCTTGGGCTTGAACAGCAGCCGCACGATAGGCTCCGCCAGCACGCTCATGCCAACGCCCATGGGGAACACCAGCAGGGCGGTGACGTGGAAGGCCGCCTTTACCACCCGCCCCGCCGCCTTGTGGCGGTCCTGGGCGATGGCGGCGGAGACGTTGGGGATGACGGAGGCGGTGACGGCGATGATGAAGGACGCGGGGAGATTATAGATATTCTGCACCCCGGAGTACGCGCCGAACAGGGTCCGGGACTGCTCCTCCGCCATGCCCAGGGCGTTTTGGAGCTGGCCCTGGACCACCGAGGCGTCAATGGTATTGATCACTGACACCGCCGAGGAGGTGAGGGTGATGGGGATGGCGATGACCATCAGCTCTTTGAAAATATTTCCCGCCGACGAGGTCGCCGGCATCAACGGACGGCCCAAGGGCCGGTTGCGGATGTATTCCAGCACCATGTAAATGAGCGCCAGGACCTCTCCCACGGTCACGCCCAAAATGGCGTAGGCCGCGCACATATCTTCTCCCTTCCCCGCCTTCACCGCCAGGTAGGCCAAGGGCAGGCCGATGAGCAGCTTGCCCAACGCCTCGATGACCTGGCTGACGGCGGAGGGGACCATGTAGGAGTGCCCCTGGGCGTAGCCGCGGAAGGAGGACAGCAGGCTGACGCACACCACCGCGGGCGCTAAGTACCGAATGGCGGTGGCGGCCTGGGTGTCGTTCATCCGCTCCGCCAAAAAGCTGTTTCCAAAGAACATCAGCAGGAAGGAGCCGAAGCCCAGCACGAAAAACACCGTCAGGGACACCCGGAACACCTTGCGCACCTGCCCGTCCTGTTCCACGGCGTGGCTGGCCGCCACCATCTTGGACAGCGCCACCGACAGCCCCGCGGTGGAGACGGTGAGCAGGATACTATATATATAGTAGGCGTTGGAGAAGTCCGCGTAGCTGGCCTCCCCCAAAATGCGCACAATGGGGATCTTGAAGATGGCCCCGATGACCTTGACCAGGGCGATGCCCGCGGCCAGGATCGCCGCGCCGCCGAAAAAGCTGTTTTGTCTGTTCCGCGCCATGGCGGTTCCCCTCCTATCCCGGCTCATGCCGCCGCGTTGCGTTTGTCCGGCGGTATGGAAAATTCGTAATGCTTTATTATATCTGTTTTTCCCTCATTTGTCCAGCACGACCCGGCGGTCTCCCTTTTCTTTTCCGCCGTCTCCTTTCGGACAAAAAACACACGGCCCGAGGATACCGAGAGAGTATCTTCGGACCGTGCGGTCGGACAGCTTAGGAATTAGTCTCGCCACATCGCGCTGAAATAGAGGGCGTTGCCGAAATCATAGCTTCGGACGATCTCTTTTGCCAGCCCGACGGCGTCAAATCCGCTTTTTCCGGTCATTTCAAATTCCAGTTCCATGCCTTTTCGGTTCACCAGCCGGATGGTCACGCCATCCTGGTCATACCCGTCCAGCACACCGCAGACCTTATCCGTCAACAGCGGAGCTTTTACGACCAGCATTGTTATCCCTCCTTTTCAGCTTGATGTTTTTACCCCCTGCGAGACAGCCGGGGACCTACGAACCCGCCAAATGGCAACCCACTTTAGGGGGTCGTGGTGGGCGGCGTGATCATGCCGTGATAGCGGCCCATCCAGTAGGGCAGGGTGTAGGTGGTAGAGCCTTCCATACGGTTGATGTTGTCATCGGTGAGCTTGTAGCTCGAGCCGTTGTACTTATGGACGCTGCGCTCGTCGAAGGGCACCACGCGGATCTCGCCTGTATCCTTGTCGCGGGTGAGTTCTTCGTCCTGCACCACGTCGGGGCGGTCCGCATGGCTGGCGCTCCACTTGATGGTGTCGATGGGATGGCGGGAGAGAGCCCAGGCAGCAGTATCCACCAGGTCGTTTTCATAAGCGTCCTGCTGGGCCGCCTCGGGATAGGCCAGCTGGTAGATGTAGTACCACAGGGGGTTCTCGCTGTACTGCATGGAGTTCCACCAGGCGTTCAGGCCGTCCTGATACTTCCCGATCAGCTCCGCGTCGTCCTCCATCTGGAACAGGAGGTAATAGGCCTCCATGGCCATCTCCTCATCGGAGTAGTTCAGGTTCTGCAGGATCCAGGTGTAGACCTCCTCCGGATCAGTCAGCCCCTCGTCCACATCGGCCAGATGCTCCCAGCGCGTCCAGTACTCGCCGGCCAGATCGGCATAGCGATAGGGATCGTCCAGAGCCAGCATCCGGTACTCGTTCTCCCAGCGGGCCTCGCCGGTGACGTAGCCCGCCAGCTTAAAGGCGCACAGGTTGACCAGGCTGTTCAGGGCACAGTCTTCCCAAGCGTAGGCGTTGTTGAAGTAGTCCCGCTCGGTCTTGCCCCAAGTGGTAGCCTGACCGGTGGCGTCCCGGAGGCAGTAGCCGTTGTCCGCCAGGTGCTGGGCGATGTTGCGGACGGTGTCCACCAGAACTTCCTTGATGGCGGCTTCCTCTTGATCGTTGTCGTCCAGAATGTCATAGGCAACCTTATAAATGAACAGGTGGCCGATGATCTCGTCGGTGCTGGTGTCGGTCTTGTAGGTGATGTTATCCTTGGTGATACCATTTCCCAGCAGATCCGCCAGGACCTCGGGGATCTCGCCGGAGGCGTCCACGGTCTGGCCCACCAGCTTCTCCCACTTGACCTTGGTGGAGGTGCTCTCCACACAGGTGGCGGTGTCACCGTCGATGTCCCAGTAGTAGCCGTCGTTGTAGTCCCGGCCGGGATACTCGCCGTCCAAACGGTAGGTGCGGGCGATCATCCCCTCCAGGGTGCGCTTGCGGGTGGCAAAGTCCGCCTTGTTGGACGTGGCGGTGACCGGCGCCCAATCCTCCGGGAAGAAGGGGGCCATCAGCTCCGGGCCATCCACGCGGGCAGTCTTGTCCACGGGACCGGACTGGGGATTGTTGATGGAGAAGCCGTTTTGGTTGTCCTTCTTCAGGGCGATCCCCTCGAACTGGGTATCAAAGGCATACTGGTTGGACTCGTTCTTCAGCGGACGGACATAGGCGTCCACCGTGCCGGTGCGGCAGGTGAGGTTGGACAGGAGCAGGACCGCCTTGATGGAGCTGAGCGCGGTCTCCTTGGCGGCGGCAACTTCCTCCGTGGTGGCGGAGTCGTCCTCCTTGAGCACCGCGTAGCGCATCAGCTCGCCCACGCCGTACATGGAGGTCCACAGGCCGTCGTTATCCGTCTCCTCAGGCATCCACGTCGTGCCGTTCAAAATAGACTGGGCAACCATGCCGCGGCGGGCAACATTCTCCTGGGTGGTCTCGCTCATTTCGGCGGCCTTGTCGGTGTAGGAAAGCTCCTCCATGCGGATATGGGTCACCGCAGTGGCGGAAGCGACCCACAGGCCGTTGGCGTTGTCGCTCTCCATGTGGATGACGGAGGTATTGGGCGTCGCGGCAGCGTCGGCGGGCAGATAACGGTTGCCCATGAAGAGCTGCTCTGCGTCGCGCTCGTGGGCGGGATCGGTGTCCACCCGCTTGATGCCGTAGGTCTCCAAAGACCAGGTCGCGGTACCCTCGGTAACGGCGGTGGTGCTGCCGGCGCCGCCGTTCAAAACGGCCTTCACCGTAGCAGGAACAACAGTATCCTCCGCCGCCAGGGCCTCGTCCTTGGTGTAGCGGTCCACATACTTCTGGAGATTCTGGACCTCCTCAGCGGCAGCGCCCTCGTAGTTCACGATGGCCTTGCCGGTGGTCTTGGCCAGGTCGTTCAGTGTGGCGACCACCTTGATCGTACCGGAGTCTTTCACCGCGGTGTTGGCCTTGGCGGTGGCGGTGATGGTGACGGTGCCCGCCGCCTTGGCGGTCACGCGGCCCCACTCGTCCACGGTAGCGATGTTCTCGTCGCTGGAAGCCCAGGTCACGGCCCGCAGCTTGTTGCTCTCAGGCAGAATGACAAAGTCGATGCTGCGGCTGTCGCCCACGACCATCTCGCAGTTCTCCGGAACAGAGAGGGCGATGCTGGCGGGCTTGTTGGGGTCGGGGATTGCCGCTTCGTTGCTGTCGGTCTGGTTATACATGGTGGTGCCGATCAGGCGCTCGGTGATCTGAGCGGTGACGGTCTCGCCGCCGGACAGCTTCTCACTGCCATCGAACACCGCCTTGCCGGTGGCGTCGGTGCGGACGCGGCCGATGTACGCGCCGTCGGCATAGAAGTCCACGATCACGCGGTTCAGGGCCGTCGCGCCGTCCTTCACCGTGGCGGTCAGAGTGGTGCCGTCAGCGGTCAGGGTGACGGTGGGGGTCACGCGGGTGAAGTGCGTACCCTCGGTCTCCTTAATGATGCCGTAGTAGCGGCCCAGCCAGTAGGGCAGGGTGAACACGGTGCAGTCGCACAGGCTCGCGGCGGTGTAGGGCGCGGTATTCTGCTGGCCATAGCCGGTATAGCGGACAAAGGGGTTGCCGTTGTCCTTGCCGATCTCCATTTCATCCAGGGGCAGGGCGTAGTTGGTCTGGGCCTTCTTGTCCCGGTTGCCCGCCTCGATGTAGAACACATCCTGGCGGTCGCCGCGAGCAAACATCGCCTGGTTGCGGACCAGCGGGGAACGGTAGAAGTACCGCACCGCGGACGTCAGGTCCACATCGGTCTTTTCCGGATGGGCCAGCTGATAGAGGAAGGTGTAGAAGGGGTTCTCCTCCCGCTCCTCCTGGCCGTCGTACCACTGGTCAAATGCCTCCACGATCTTATCGTAGCGGGCCTTGTCCTTCTCCAGCGTGATCAGCGTGTAAACGGGGAACCAGCCCAGCTCCTCGTCGGAGTAGTTGACGTACTGGGTCCAGTCCTGATGATAGGCGTTGTTGAAGATCTTGTCGCCGGGGGTGTACTCGTCCACCACCTGGTTGTCGTTCTCGCAGTATGCGTCGTTGTTCTGGCGAACCACGCGGCGCTCAATGTACTCCAGCGCCATGTCGATGTAGCCCTTGCCGTTGGTATATGCGTTGGCGGGATCAGCGTTCTCAGGGCCGCCGTCATCATAGGAGTTGGCGTCGAAACACTGGTCATAGGCCGTGTTGTAGGTCGCGGCCTTGGCGGTCTCGCCCTCCTCCGTCGCGATGTAGCCCGCGATCTTCAGGGCGGACATGACCTCCAGGGCGTTCAGGGGTCCGTCCTCATAGCCGTAAGAGAGGATGTCCTCGCCGTCCGCGTCCAGGCCCAGGCGGTAGGGGTCGCCGGTCTCGGCGTGCCAGGTGTCGCACCAGGCGGCCTGCTCACGCATCACGCCGATGCCGTCGTTGAAGTAACGGGCCAGCCAACGGGACCACTGGGTGGCCTTGCCGGTGGCGTCCACGATGTAGTAGTGGTCGTCCTCCAGGATCAGGTCGGTCATGCGGATGCAGGTGTCTGCGATCAGCTCCTTCAGCTCCGCGTCCTCCGCCTCGTCGCAGAGGTAGCGGTAGGCGGTGAGGAAGAGGGCGTAGTGGCCGTCCACCTCGTCGGAGGAGGTATCCGCCTTGTAGACGATCTGGCTTTCATCGATGTAGCCGTCTTCTCCGATGGCGCTGTCCGGGAACAGCTCATTGAAGGTCTGGGGAATACGCTCGTAGATGGGGGCGGTCAGGCGGAACTTGACCTTGCTTTCGTCAAAGGTTCCGGGGATCGTGTCGCCCTGCACGCCTACATTGACGCCCTCATACATCACGGGGAACACCTGATTGCGGTTTCCGGAGACGATGTCCGTGCCCAGCTTGTCGCCGTCGCTACGCACTGTGTTAAAGGTGTCGATGGAGGACTGGCTCAGGCCCAGGCCGTTGTAATCGGTGTCCCCGGCAAAGATCTGGGAGCCGCGTTTATTCAGGGAGTCCTTGGTGATGCGGACGGTGGCGATGCCGATGGGCGTTTTGCCGTCCTGCTTCAGCTCATCAATGATGGGGTCGGGATAGCTCTCATTTTCATTGAGCAGGCGCTTCTCAAACCAGAAGCCGTTCTCCGCCTGCATCCCGTTGGCTCCCTCCTGCGCCCCAGCCTCGCTGGTGAGCATATAGGAGCGGCAGGGGAAGCCGTTGCCGCGGCCGGAGATGTAGTCCAGCAGCAGCACCGCCTTGGTGGCACGGGTGGCGGCCTTCTTGGCGGCGGCGATCTCGTGGGCGTCGGCGTTCTCCTGCTTCAGGGTCTGATACCGCAGGATCTCGCCCATGGCGTACATGGCGGTCCACAGGCCGTCGTTGTCGCTGGTGCTCACAAAGGACTGGGTGTACTCATCCGTAGTGGGATCATAGGAGTAGCCGTTGTTGCTGGAAATCATACCACGGCGGTCATTGATGTCGTTGGTCAGCTTCTCATAGAAGTAGGTCCGCTCCTCCATGGTCATGTCCACCATCTTAATGTGGACACAGCCGTCGGCGTTCTTGACCCACACGCCGCCCGCGTCGTCTGCGGCCAGGCCGGTCACGTTATCGTTTCCGTTATACATATAACGGTTGCCGGCGAAATACTGGACCATGTCCCGGGAATCCTTCTCGGTAAGGTCCATGCGCATCAGGCCGTTCTGGGTGCCGATCCACACGGCGCCGTCGGTGGCCTTCACCGCGCAGGTCACGTCGCCCTCAGTGGCGGCCGCGGGCAGGAAGCTCACCGCGTCGGCGTCTGTCACCCACTGGATGCCAGCAGGCTCGTCGGCGGCGGCGTAGTAGTCCATCATCTTGGTGGGAGCGGTCTCCAACTGGATGGCGCTCGCCTTGATAGAGCCGTGGAGCAGATCGTCCTGGCCGGAGGCGGCCATGGCCGTCAGGGGCAGACTGCCAAAGAGCATCACGCCGGCCAACAGCCCTGCGCCCAGTCGAGCGCGGAATTTCTTCGTCAATTTTTTCATTACGCTCACCTCTTTATCTCGCGATCAGCGTCACGGCATCTCCGGTCACATCGGAAATGACGTAAACATTGTTGACCGTACTGTCCGCCACCAACAGCAGGATGTTGTCGATGCCCAGCTCCTCCGCAGTGAACTGCGCGATCAGCTCGCCGGTGTTCACGTTCACGCAGTCCACCCCGCCGTCGGCGTAGGCCAGCCACAGCGTGCTGCGGTTCTCCGACAGAACGGAGGAGACCACGTTGCGCAGGGAGGGGAACAGGGAGGGCTTCAGGGTGAAGTCCTTGTTCACAAAGGTCTCGGTATTGGCCAGGTCCAGCGCGTCAAAGGCGGAATCGTTGCCGGTGCCGTAGGAGGGATCGGTGAGGAAGTTGACGTACTGCTTCACGCTGCCCTGGATACCGGTGTTGGCAAAGCTGGACTTGACTTCGTCATAGGTGTAGGTGCTCTTGATGGCGTACTTCCGGGGCGTGGAGCTGCCGCCGCCGGTGCTGCCGCTGCCCTCGGTCACCACGGGGGTGGTCACGCCGTCCTTGCGGACGGTCTCGCCCTTGATGGCGGCGCCGTTCTTCAAGGTGACCTTCGCGCCGTTACGGATGACCAGGCGGCCTTCCACAGTGACGCCGTCCAAAACGATGTCGCCGGCGCCCACACCGTCGCCGATGTATAGATCGCCTTTGATCTTGACATCCTTCAGGGTGGTGGGCACGGTGACAACCAGGCTGTCCACCTCGGTCAGCGCCCAGCTGTCATCGCGGACGTAGCCGGTGACGGCGCGGTCGAAGATCGTGGCGAACTCCGCCCGGGAGATCACGGCCGTGGGAGACAGCTTGTTTCCGTTCCCCTGGACCAGACCGTTCTCCACCATGGCGGAAACGGTGCCTTCCGCCCAGGCGGCGACTTGGTCGTTGTCGTCAAAGGACTTCAGGTTCTCGCCGTTGCCCGCCGTCAGCACCAGCAGACGGGACACCACGGTGAACGCCTCCTGGCGGGTAATGTTGTCGTTGGGCCGCATGTTGACGCCGTCGCCCTGAAGCACGCCCATGGCCACCGCCCGGGACAGCTCCTTATAATACCACGCGTTGGCGTCCACATCGGCAAAGGCGGACAGGTCCGCCTCTTCCGTCCCGCCAAACGCTCTGACGGCGATCGCCGCCAGCTGCGCTCTCGACAGCTTGTCGTCGGGGTGCATCAGACCGTCGTTCAGTCCTTGGAGCAGGCCGTTCTCTACCGCATTGGTCAGCGCCTTTTCCGCCCAGTGGCCGGAGACGTCGCTGAAGCTCGGCGTTTCTGCCGCGCCTACCGTAAAGCATCCGGCAACCAGGCTAAGCACCAGCACCAGACTTAGGAGCGCGGATAAGATACGTTTCGATCTCATTCAAAAATTCCTCCTGTCTTTCGTTGAAAGTTTCGAGCATGGGCTGTTCGGACAATGGGCTGTAGTGCATATCTACCAGATTATCTTAGTTGCCTTCGGATTTTTTGTAAATATCCATAAAATTTCTTTTTCTTCCACATCGCTGTGGCACTTTTCGAGGAAACCTTTCTTCTTTCACCCTCTTCCGGCAGGATGTACCATTTTCTGATTTTTGACAAAACTTCCACATTACTATGGCACTTTTTTAGTTTTTTCCGGTGTGGACAAACCAAATTTGCCCTGTTACGATAAAAATCAAGGTTCAAACCCCATTTTTCTTGTCCACTTTACCCAACAATCCAGTCTTCGCCAGTGGTTTTAAAGGAGGGTGACATGTCTAACCGCCATTATCGTCTGTTTTCCGTTGTCTCCCTCCTGGCCGATACGCCGGGGTATGTCACCATGCAAACATTGGCTGAGCGTCTGAATGTTTCCAAGCGGACGGTCCAAAAGGACATCAGCCAGTTGGAGCAGTGGGCCAGCACCCATGATTTTGACGGGCGGCTTTCCATTATAAAGAAGCCCGGCTTCGGCATTTCCCTCCGGCTGGTGGATATGACCTCCCAGGACCTGCTGGACCGGCTCGCCCGGGACTTTCAAGACGGACGGTACGGTGGAAATTACGAGCGGCGGTTGGAGATCGCCAAATACCTTCTCCTGTCCCACGACGATCTGACCATCCAGTTTCTGGCCGATCAGTTCTACATCAGCAAAAGCGTGGTCATCAAGGATCTGGCTTGGGTGAGCAAATGGGTCATGCAGTATGGTTTGAGCGTTACCAAGTGCCAGAACCGGGGCATCCGCATCGAAGGCAGCGAGCAAAAGCGCCGGGGCGCCATCGCCGCCCTCATCGACCTGACCGGCAAACAGAGCATCCTGCCCGACGACGTTTATGATCTGGCGATCCGCAACGACGTGGACGTGCTCCGTCTGGACCTGGAACGGTTCTACGCCGGACTTTACAGCAACTGCAAGGTAGACGTGGGCAAGGTCGCCGAGATCATCCACAACGCGGAGCGGCAGTTTGGCTTCTATCTGATGGACAGCTACTACACCGGCCTTCTGATCCATCTCTCCGTGGCCGTGGAGCGTCTCATCCGGGGCCAAAGCCTCACCGCCGTGGACGACGAGCCTCTCATCGGCGCGGACACCCGCGAGGCGGACATCGCCGCGTACATCTCCAACCGCATCGAGGAAGCCTTCCACATCCACGTGCCGGACGGCGAGCGCTCTTACATCTGTATCCACATCATGGGCGCTGAGCTTCCCGACCCCACCGTCAGCACGCAGGAGACCCACTCCTCTCACATCAACCAGTTCATTTCCCTGTATGTCCAGCTGATGGAGGCCCTCACCGGCATCGCCTTTTCCCAGGACGAGGCCCTCAGCTCCTCCCTTGCCGGTCACATCAAGGCCTCCATCTACCGCCTCCGCAGCGGCCTGAGCCGGCACGATTACCGCCCCCTGCCCCCCAGCACAAAGGGGCAGCGCCTGTTTCAGGCGGTATGGGCCGGGCGGTACTACTACCGCGTCTTTTTCCACACCGAGCCAAACGACGAGGAGCTTCACGCGGTCTACCTCTATTTCCAGCAGTCTCTGCGCCGTTTGGTCCATCCCTGCAAAGCGGTGTTTCTCTACGATTCCGACATTCTCAAAGCGGAGGAGGCCTACGTTCCCCTCGCCGCCCTGTCCCATCTGGAGATCGTGGACACCTGTCTGTGGAACCACTTCCCCTCCCAGCAGTTTTCCCAGTGCGACCTGGTCATCACCGCCTCTGACAAGGTGACGTCCCCCGTCCCCGTGGCCCAGATCCACCTTCCCCCCACTGAGGCAGACCTGAAGCAGCTTCAGACCGTCATTGACCGCCTGCGTTACCGCTCCGTCTACACCCCGGCCTCTCCCCCGGCCCCCATGGGGATCGCCTGGATCCCCATGGCCGTAAAAACCATGGAAGCGGTATCGGAAACTCTGTTTGAGATGCTGGCCCGTCAGGGCTTCGACAGCTCCTCCCTTTCCCGGGAAAGCATCGAGCTGGAACGCAACGGCCGTATCCTCGTCATCGGCAGCTATGCTCTGGTGCCCATCTATCTGCCCCAGATCACCGCCTTTTACGCCTATGGCATCTCCCTTCCCGCCCCCATCTCGGTGGGCGAGGGTCACGCTTCCCGCATTATTTTCCTTCTCTTCGACGAGCCAGCCGACCCCGGCCAGTTAAAGGCCGCCCCGTATACAGATTTCATGAACGGCCTTATTCACGAGGTCGCCCCCGCGCCGGTCCCGCCTGACACAGACGGCGCGAAAGAAAGCACATAGGAGAAAGAGGCGATAGCATATGAACGGAATCGGAGTAGCGCCCGGTATCGCTCTGGCGAAACCACTGATTTTGGATGGACCGCTCTCCCCCGTCCGGATATCCTGCACAGACCCGTCCGCGGAGCTTGTTCTGTTGGAGCAGTTGAGGCAACGCTCCATTGACAAGATGAACGACACCATCGAGCGCGTGGAGCGGCAATACGGCCCCAAGGAGAGCGAGGTGTTTGAAGCGCAGCTCCTGCTCCTGGACAACGACGAGCTGTGGGATGACGCCGCCGCCGGCGTCAAAGACGGCAAATGCGCCCAGTGGGCCTTTTCCGAGGCCATCAAGGCCCGGGAAGAGATGTTTGCCCAGCTGGACAACGCCTACCTGCAAGAGCGCAGCGCCGACCTGCGGGACTTGGAACAGCTGGTCCTCAGCCTGGCGCAGCACAGCGGCGCCGACTGCCGCGAGGGTCTGGAGGTCATCCTCGTCGGCTCGGAGGTCCCCCCCTCCCGGCTCACCGATTCCTCTCTCGGCACCGTGGTCGGCGCGGTGATGGAGCAGGGCGGCGCTACCTCCCACGCCGCGATCTTAGCCAATATGCTGGGCATCCCGTGCCTCATCGGCGCCGCCGGCATTTTGGAGGCGGCGAAGCAAGCCTCCCTTCTCCTCATTGACGGCGACAACGGCTCCATCCTCCTCGACCCTGACGAAGAAAGCTGTGAGCGGGCCAAGCAGGCCGCCGCTGCCCTCCGCCTGGAGCAGGAAAAGGACGCCTCCTTTATCGGAAAACCCAGCCGTTCCAAGGACGGCGCGGCGATCGGTCTTCAATGCAACATCGCCTCTCCCGAGGATGCGGAAAGCGTGATCCAATGTGACGGTGAAGGGGTCGGTCTCCTCCGTTCCGAGTTCCTCTATCTGGGCCGGGACGCCGCCCCCTCCGAGGAGGAGCAATTCCGGGCCTACACCCGCATCACCTCCGTTCTGGGGAATCGGCCTCTTATTATCCGCACCTTGGACATCGGCGGAGATAAGCAGACCGACTACATCCATATCGGCCCGGAGGAAAATCCCTTTTTGGGGTGCAGGGCGATCCGCTACTGCCTGAAGCATCCCGAGCTGTTTCTCGTCCAGCTTCGCGCGATCCTTCGCGCCGGCGCCCTGGGCAACGTGCTGATGATGTTCCCCATGATCGCCGTCCCGGAGGAGCTGACCCAGGCCCTGGCCTATGTCAGGCAGGCAAAAGAGGAGCTGGCTGCCGAGGGCGTCCCCTTCGACGAGAACATGAAGATCGGCATGATGGTGGAGATCCCCTCCGCCGCGCTGATGGCGGAGACCTTCGCCCAGCAGGTGGACTTCTTCAGCATCGGCACCAATGACCTGACCCAGTACCTGTTTTCCGCCGACCGCGGAAATCCACAGTTGAGTCACCTGAACGATCCCTTTGCCCCCGTCCTGCTCCGCACCATCGAGGACGTGGTGAGCAAGGCCCATAAGGCGGGCATCTTTGTGGACATCTGCGGTCAGGCCGGTCAGGAGGAGCTTCTTCTCCCGCTCTGGCTGGCCATGGGGATCGACGCGCTCAGCGTCAGCAGCAAACGCCTTCTGCGGCTGCGCCGCCGACTCTCCTTCCTTCAGCTGCCCGATTGCAAGCAGCTGCTCCACCGGGCCTTGTCCCTTCAAACCGCTGCGGAGGTCCGTGCTCTGCTGACGGAATACGCTTCGCTTTGATCCGCTGAAAAAAGGGTCGCTGCTTTGGGCGGCAGCCACACCTGTTTCAGGTAAAACGGACTGTAGTGCATACGAAAAAGCGTAATAAGGCGGTGAGACCATGGTATCTGCAACAGTCACCGTTCAAAACTCGCTCGGATTACACGCCAGACCCATCAGCAAGCTGGTCAAGAGCCTCAAGGGCTGCAGCGACACGGTGCTTCTGAACAAGGGAGAGCAGCAGGCCAACGCCACAAATATCTACCAGATGATGGCGCTGAACGCCCGCTGCGGCGATGAGATCCGGATCGACGTGAACGGCGACACGGAAAACGACACTCTTTTTATGATTACAGACCTGTTCCAAAACAAATTCTACGAAACTTAAACCAAACGGGAGATGAAACGCAACTATGGACAGCATCGAGATCGCATTCTCTATCATCGCAGAAGCCGGCGACGCCAGAAGCTCCGCCATGGAAGCGGTGTCCAAGGCGCAGGAGGGTGACTTTGCCGCCGCGGAAGCGCTTCTTGCCGCCAGCGGCGACGCCCTTCATGAGGCCCATGATGTCCAGACCGACCTGCTCGCGAAGGAAATGAGCGGTGAGGGAAGCCCCATCGGCCTGATCATGGCGCACGCCCAGGACCACCTGATGTGCGCCGGGATCGTGAAGGACATGGCGTCCCTCCTGCTGGAGCAGTGGAAGCGAATTGATGCGCTGGAAAGGAATCGGTGATCAAATGCTCTACATTACCTTACTGTGTGACAACGGCATGTCCACCAGCATGATGGTACAGCGGATGGAAAAGTGCGCCAAGGAACGTGGCTTGGAGACCGACATCGCCGCGATCTCCGTCAAGGCGATGAAGGAGCGCATGGCGCACACCGATGTACTGCTTCTCGGCCCTCAGGTCCGCTACCTTCTCTCCAAGATGAAGGCCGAGTATGAACCCGCCGGTATTGCGGTGGCTGACATTCCCCCCATGGACTATGGCCGCATGAACGGGGAAAGCGTCCTTGACCTGGCTCTAAAATTAAGTAAAGAGAGGGAAAACTCATGAAAAAGTTCAAACAGTTCTTTGAAGAAAAATTTATCCCTGTCGCGACACGCATCGCGAACCAACGGCACATCCTTGCCCTGCGTGACGGCATTATCCTGGCCATGCCCCTGCTGATCATCGGCTCTCTGTTTATCATCATCGCCGACTTCCCCGTGGAAGCCTATCAGAACTTCATGCTCGGCTGGCTGGGCGAAGGCTGGAACGACTTCGTCTGGAACGACATCGTGGTCGCCACCATCTCGCTGATCTCCGTCATAGCGGTCTTTGGCGTCGCCAAGTCCCTGGTGGACAGCTATGACCTGGACGGCACCCCCGCCGGCGTCGTGGCTCTGGCCTCCTTCTTTATCCTGCTGCCTCTGGACGTGGATAGCTGGGGCTGGAACGCCGACCTGTTCGGCTCGGGCAACCTGTTCCTGGCCATGATCGTGGCTCTGCTCATCGGCGAGCTGTACCGCATCATCGTCAAGAAGAAGCTGGTCATCAAGCTGCCCGACAGCGTACCCCCCTCCATTTCCAACTCCTTCGTGGCTCTGGTCCCCGCCGCGGCCGCGATCATTCTCTCCATCATCGTGAAGTTCATCTTCCGCGCCACTCCCTACGGCGACGCCGGCTCCTTCATCACCGCCGTCGTCTCCGCGCCCCTGACCATCGCGGGCACCTCCTATCCCGGCGCCCTGTTCGCCACCTTCATTGAGCAGCTCCTGTGGTCCTTCGGCATCCACGGCTCCTCCATCGTCACCGCCGTGATGGAGCCGATCTGGCTCAACGCCAACCTGGAGAACCTGGCTGCCTTCCAGGCCGGCGCCGCCACCCTGCCCCACATCATCACCCAGACCTTCATCGAGAACTTCATGTGGATCGGCGGTTCCGGCGCCACCCTGCCCGTGGTCGCCTACATGCTCTGCTTCGCCCGCTCCAAGACCCTCAAGGACCTGGGTCGTCTCAGCATCGCCCCCGGCATCTTCAACATCAACGAGCCTGTGGTGTTCGGCCTGCCCATCGTGCTGAATCCCTTCCTCATCATCCCCTTCATCCTCTCCCCGCTGGTCATCTTCACCGTGTCTTACGCCGGTATGGCGCTGAACATCTTCCCGCGCATGGCCGGCGTCTCCATCCCCTGGACGACTCCCTACCTTATCAGCGGCTATCTGGCCACCGGAGGTAAGATCGGCGGCGTCCTGCTGCAGCTGGTGAACTTCGTCATCGCCTTTGTGATCTGGCTGCCCTTCATCAGAAGCTGGGACAAGAGAAACGTTGCGTTGGAGCAGGGTACCGTTACCGAGTAAGCGTCTGCAACTGCGCTATGGATCGGGCATGGCGCTTTGACCGCGCCATGCCCGATTTCTTTTCAGGAGGAGATACCGCTATGGAAACCTTAAAGCGTCTGTTCACCAAGCCCCGCCTGCTTCGTCTGGCCGCCTTTGGGATCGATCTTCTTGTGTTCGTGCTGATCCTGATCCTCTCCACCAATTTGACCGGCAAGCCTGACTTTATCTCCGCCCAACGGGAAATGGAGCTGCTGAAGCAGCCCTCCACCATGGAGGAGGCGGAGGCCCAGATGCTCCGCGCCGTGGACGCGTTCAACGACGCCTACACCACGTCCCTGCTGATCTGGATCGGCTCGGAGGTTTTGTTCCAGCTCATCTTCCAGGGACAGACCGTGGGCAAAAAGCTGTGCCGCCTGCGGATCGTCAGCGCCAAGGGCCGCAACCGGTGGATCACCATGCTGTGCTATACTCTGCGGACCTTTTTAAAGGTGTTCCTGCTCTATATCCTCCGCGGCCTCCCCTTCGTCATCGCTTTGATCTATCTATTCGCCGACTCGGACAACCGCACCGGCTATGACCGCATTTGCGGCACCAAGGTCATTGAACTTCCCAAGAAATAGCTTTCCAACAAGAGGAGATTTCTGATGGAGCAACACATTCTGGTGGGGGTCGACGGCGGCGGGACCAAGACCCGTGTTTTGGCGCGCCGCTCCGACAACTCCCGTATTCTTTTTGACCGGCAATTTCCCGGTTCCAACTACCATTCTATCGGCAAGACCGGCCTGACCTCTGTTTTGGCTGAGATCGTCAGCGCCCTTACCATCGCCTTTGGCCCTGCGCTGGACCGTTCCGTCTTTGTGCTGGGCATGGCCGGGATCGACCGGCCTCAGGACGCCGCGTCCTATGAATCTGTCCTCTCTGAGATCGGATGCCCCGGCAAGCAGGTGGTGTGCAACGACGCCGACATCGCCCTGGTGGGCGCCCACGGCGGCGATCCCGGCGCTCTCTTGCTCTGCGGCACAGGGTCCATCGCCATCGGCCGTACCGCGGACCACCGGGTGATCCGCTCCGGCGGCTGGGGCGCCCTGGTGAGCGACGAGGGCAGCGGATACCGTCTTGGCTGCGAGGCCATTTCCGCCGCCCTGCGGGCCTACGACCGCAGCGGCCCGTCCACCGTCCTTCAGACTGCCGTGCGCGACACGCTGAAGCTCCGTTCTCTGCCCGATATTCTTGACGTGCTGTACCTGTCCGGCGACGGACTTCCCGTTCGCCAGATCGCCTCTCTGGCTCCGTTGGTCACCGAGAACTGCGCCCGGGACTCTGTCTGCCATGACATCGTGACCCGGCAGGTGAACGCCCTGTGCGACCTGCTGGTCCCCATTCGGGAGGCCATCGGCCTGCCCACCCTGGACCTGGCGCTGGGCGGCGGCCTGCTTTTGAACGCGGAGCCTTACCGAAACGCTTTTGTAGAGACCCTTGCTCTGCGGATGCCCAACGTCCGTATCGTTCCGCCCCAGGACGACGCTCCCCACGGGGCGCTCATCATGGCGGCGCAAATTTTAGAGAAAGAAGGAGCACTATGAAAAAGACCTCGTTGAAAATGGCTGTCATCGGCGGTGGCAGCAGCTATACCCCCGAGCTTCTGGAGGGCCTGTTTAACCGTAAAGACACCCTGCCCGTCAAGGAGCTGTGGCTGGTGGACGTCCCCATGGGGGAGGAGAAGCTGAACACCATCACCGCGCTGGCCAAGCGCATGGCCGCCAAGGCCCAGAGCGACATGAAGATCTACTCCACGATGGACCGCGCCCAGGCCATTCAGGGCGCCGACTTCGTCATCACCCAGTTCCGGGTTGGCGGTCTGGACGCCCGCGCCAAGGACGAGTCCATCCCCCTGCGCCACGGTGTGATCGGTCAGGAGACCACCGGCCCGGGCGGCTACGCCAAGGCCCTGCGCACCATCCCCGTGATCCTGGACATCTGCCGGGAGATCGAGGCCACCGCCCCCGACGCCTGGCTCATCAACTTCACCAACCCCGCCGGGATCATTACCGAGGCCATCGCCAACTACACCAACGTCAAGGCTCTGGGCCTCTGCAACGTCCCCATCTGCATCAAGAAGGACATCGCCAAGTTCCTGGGGGTGGACGCCTCCCGGGTACAGGCCAGCTTCATGGGCCTCAACCACATGAGCTATGTCTACTCCGTTACTCTGGACGGCGAGGAGATCCTGCCCCAGATCATCCAGGCCTACGAGCACCCCGACGAGGAGACCGCCAAGAAGCTGGAGGCCATTTCCGACGTGGTGTGGCCCGCCCCCTTCCTCAAGTCTCTGGGCATGCTCACCAGCCCCTATCACCGCTACTACTACCGCAACCGCTTCATGCTGGAGGAGGAGCGGGAGAGCATGGCCAAGGAAGGCTCCCGCGCCATGCAGGTCAAGAAAATCGAGCACGAGCTGTTCCTCAAGTACGCCGACGAGAGCCTGTGCGTCAAGCCCAAGGAGCTGGAGCAGCGGGGCGGCGCGTACTACTCCGAGGCCGCCATCTCTCTGGTGGACGCCATCTACAACGACAAGCAGGAGATCCACACTGTCAACATCCAAAACCGGGGCACCATCACCAACCTGCCCTACAACGCCGTCATTGAGACCAACGTCCTGGTGGGCGCCTGCGGCGCCATCCCCCTGCGCATTGGCCAGATGCCCACCCGGGTGGCGGGCCTGGTCAACTATGTGAAGGCCTACGAGCAGCTGGCTGTCCGCGCCGCGGTGGAAAAGAGCTACGACGTGGCCCTCTCCGCCATGATGGCCAACCCCTTCATCGACGACTACGAGACCGGGAAGGCCATCCTGGACGAGCTGATCGAGGCCCACAGTCCCTATCTGGACTACCTCAAGCGGTAAGCCATGGAGTGGGGGATCAGTCTTTATCCTGAATTCACCCAGCCCGACCTACTCCGCAGCTATGTGGGGCGGGCCGCGGAGCTGGGCTGCCGCCGGGTGTTTTTGTCCCTGATCTTGAGCCACCTGAACTTTTCCGGCGCGCTGTCTCCGGAGTCGGAGGACTTTGACCGGGTCTTTTCCCTCTGCCGGGACAAGGGCCTTGCGGTCACCGTGGACGTGGACGACGTTCTCCTCTCCGCCCTGGCCGGCACGACAGAGGAGGCGGTAGCCCAACTCGCCCGCCGGGGGGTGGACTGCCTGCGCATCGACAGTGGCGCGTCCGCGCCGCTGCTGGACGCCGCCAAACACCACGGACTTCGCGTGGAGCTGAACGCCGCCGACCTGGACGTCTCCACGCCCCCACGCCGACAGGCGGGAGAGGCGCTGGTGCGGGAGCTTCTCTCCCGGTTCCAGCCCCAAGAGGTGCAGGGCTGCTTCAACTTCTATCCCCGGACGGGGACCGGGCTTTCCCTGGGACGGGTGGAGGCGGTCGCGGAGTTCCTCCACGGCTGCGGCATCCAGACCGCCGCCTTTGTCTCCTCCCTTTCCGCCGAGCCTGTCCTCCACGCCCCCGGCCGGGGCGTCTGCACCGTGGAGGTCCTCCGGGATACGCCTCCGGAGACCGCCGCCGCCGTTCTGCGCTGCTGCGGGGTGGACGCCGTTCTCATCGGCGACGTCTCCGCCACTCAGGAGGAGCTGACCGCTCTTTCCGCCGCCTGCGCCGGGGAGGTCCTCTCCCTGCCGGTGGTGTTCCACCGGGACTGCCCGGAGCATGTGCGCTATGCGCTGACCCACACCGCCTTTGCCAACCGCTCCGACGCCCCTGAATTCGTTCTCCGGGGCACCGAGACCCGCGGCACGCCGGTCCAGCCCTTCCGCACCGGCCCCCGTCCTCCCTTCTGCGTTACCGTGGACAACTGCCGCAGCGCCCAGTACATGGGCGAGCTGCAGATCCCGTTGGAGCCTCTCCCCCCCTGCCGCGAGGCGAATGTGGCGGGCTGGGTGCTCCCCGACGCGCAGGTCTTAGTACCCTTCCTCCGGGACGGTTCCCGGAGATTCCGGTTGACAGAGTACCCCGGCTGACGTTTTATGCCACAGAACAGGAGGTAACCTATGCGCGAGATCGTCATTTTGGCCGCCGGGACCGGCACAAAAATGTTCCCTTACGATGAGGTCGGCTCCAAGACCCTCCGTAAGGCGGCGGGTGACACCATCCTAGGCCATATGCTCCGCAATCTGCGGAGTTTTACCGCCGCGCCTGTCCATGTGGTCACCCTGCGAACATACTTCGGCGCCGTATCCCGCGCCTGCGCCGCCTTCCCCGGCGTTACCGCCCACGGCATCGACCGCTCTGACGGCACCGCCCAGAGCCTTTTGGCCGGGTTTTCCTGTCTCGTTGGGGAAGACGCCATGGTGCTGTATGGCGACACCTGGATCGATCCCCGGGATCTTCAGCGTCTGTGGGAGCAGCCCGCCCCCGCGGCCCTTGTCTATCCTCTGGGTCGCGAACGCGCCGCCGACTGGATCTGCGCCACGGCGGCGGACGGCCGTCTCTCCTCCATCGGCGCCCACCACCGGGGAAACGGCATGACCCACCGTTTGGCGGCCTATGTCCTGCCCGTTACCTTTTCCGGGCAGCTGGTCATGGCCCCGGAGTATTTCCCCGGCATGAAGGTGGGGGAAGGCGCACCCCGGGAACCGTACCTGGAAGCCGCCCTCTCCTGCGCTCTGCCGGAAATGCCTGTGGCCTGCGTTGAGGGCAGCGGCGGCTATTTTGACGTGGACAAGCCCTGGCACCTGCTCCAGCTCAACGAATACCTGGTCCACCGCCTTTGCGGACAGCTCACCGAAACCAGTCTGGGCGAGGGCAGCGCCATCTCCCCCGCCGCCTCCGTCAACGGCTTTGTCCGCCTTGGCCGGAACAGCTATATCGGGGAGCGGGTGCGGGTAGACGGCAACCTCATCGTGGGCGATGACACCGTCATCGACAACGGCGCCATCTTTGCCGGCGACGCCGTTGTGGGCAGCGGCACCCGGATCGCCAACTACTGCCAGATCTACGACGGCTGTTCCATCGGCGACCACTGCATCCTGGATCACGCCGCCGAGCTGATCGGCGGACTGCTTCAGGATAAGGTGTACCTATACCATTTCTGCGAGTTTTATGGTATGATCGGTTCATACACCGATCTTGGGGCGGGGACCCTCTGCGGCACCCTCCGTTTTGACGACAACGAGACCCGTCAACGGGTCAAGGGCCGTGGGGAGCCTTCCTGCGGCGGCTTCGGCGACGCCGTCTATTTGGGCGACTACTGCCGCACCGGGGTGGGCGCGCTGCTGATGCCGGGCAGTCTCGTCGGCTCATACAGCGTCGTCGGTCCCGGCGTGCTGACCCGGGGGACCGTGCCCCACCGGACCTGCCTCATGCAGGAGCAGCAGCAAATCAAAACCGAATGGGGAGAACACAAGTATGGCTGGTAAAACACAGGATCAACTTTACGACGAATTCTATGCCCGCACGACCCAGCAGCTGGACGCGCTGCAGCAGACCCAGCGGGAGGCCGTAAAGCAAGCCGCCGGGGTCATCTACGGCGCGCTGGCGGCCGGTCACCGCTTCTTTGTCACCGGCACCGGGCACTCCCATATGCTGGCGGAGGAGTTCTACACCCGGGCAGGGGGGCTGGCCTCGGTCATTCCCATTCTGCCCACCGAATTCCTCCTCCATGAGCATCCCTTGAAAAGCACCGTGGTGGAGCGGCTGGCCGCCTACGCCCCGGTCATCTTTGAGGTGTACGGCCTCCAGGCGGGGGACGTGCTCCTCATCGCCTCCAACTCCGGCCGCAACGGCCTTCCGGTGGAGCTGGCCATGGAGGCGAAGGCGCGGGGGCTGACCGTCATCGCCATCACCTCCGTCCGAGGCACCGCCGCCCAGACCTCCCGCCATGCCAGCGGGAAAAAACTCTGGGAGGTGGCGGACGTGGTGCTGGACAACTGCAGCGTAGAGGGCGACGCCTGCTGCACCGTGGATGAAAACGGACAGCGCATGGGCGCGCTGTCCACCATCACGGGGGCCTATCTGGTCCAGCAGCTGAGCATGGCGGTGGCCGCCGCCTTCCTGGCCGACGGCCAACAGCCCCCTGTCTTTATGAGTTCCAACGTGGACGGCGGGGACGCGGTCAACCGCGACCTGTTCCGCCACTTCTATCACGTTTGACCAAACGGCATCCCTTCCACATTCCACCCTGTGCCGTTTGAATCATCCTCCCTCCAACGTAAGGCCCCCGGCGGGATGTCCGCCGGGGGCCTTACCCTGTTCTGCGCCGGAGGAACCCGGCGCTTTTTATTGCTTTTCGGCGAAAAACTGCTCGTACCACTCCAGGAAGCAGTACACCGTGAAGATGCGCTTCATGCCGCCGTTGTGCCCAGCCTTGTGGTCGTCCAGCAGCGCCAGCAGAGCGTCCCGGTTGAAATACCGCGCTGCCGTCTCGCTCTCGAACCGGGCTTTCACCCGGCCATAGAACTCGTCCCGCCGCAGCCAGTCGTTCAGCGGGGTGATGAACCCGATCTTGGGCATCTTGGCCGACTTCTCCGGCAGCACCTTTCCCGCCGCCCGGCGCAGGGCCACCTTGGTCATTCCCTTCTCCACCCGGAACTTGGACGGGATGGAGGTGGCCACCTCCAGCATCTCCTTGTCCAGGAAGGGCACCCGCAGCTCCAGTGACGCGGCCATGGACATCTTATCCGCCTTTTGGAGGATGTCGTAGGGCAGCCACGCCCGCATATCCACATACTGCATCCGCGTCACCTCGTCCTCCCCGCTCGCGGCGTCGAAGTAGGGCTTGGTGAGGGTGTGAGGCGGGATCTTTTCGTAGCCCTCATGGAGATACTTGGAAAGCTCCGAATACTGGAAGTTATAATTGTTGCGGATATAACGCTTTTCCAGGGGGAGCCGTCCCCGGGTGAGGAAGCGCTGGCCGTGGAATTTAGGCAGCTTGGCGGCGATGCCTCCCGCCAAATTCCGCAGAGGCCCCGGCACCTTCATATACTTCTCAAAGTCCAGGCACTCAATATAGTAGTTGTACCCGCCGAACAGCTCGTCCGCCCCCTCCCCGGACAGTACCACCGTCACATACTGGCTGGCCATCTGGGTCAGGTAATAGAGAGGTACGGCGGAGGGGTTGGGCAGAGGCTCGTCCATGTGGTACTGCACCTTGGGCACCGCGTCGAAGAAGTCCCGGGCGGTGATGGTGCGGGTGATGCACTCCACCCCGATCTTCTCGGCCAGCTCGGTGGCGTGGGAAAGCTCGCTGTACTGTTCCTCGGCGTAGCCGATGGAGAAGGCCCGCACGGGCATATCATCCCGGAGGAGACGGGTGACGTAGGAGGAATCCACCCCCGAGCTGAGAAAGCACCCTACCTCCACGTCGGCGATGCGGTGGGCGCGGCAGGAGCCGCGGAAGGTCTCTTCAATGAGGTCCTCCCACTCCTCCATGGTCTTGGTGTCGTCGATGTGGTATTTGATCTCGAAATAGGGCTTGCTCACAAAGCCGCGGCCGTCCAGGGTGAACATCTGCCCCGCCGGGAGCTTTTTCACCCCCTCAAACAGGGTCTCCTCGTTGGGGATGTACTCAAAGCACAGGTAGGTGGGCAGCCACTTTTCCGCGAACACCGGCTTGAATTTGGGGTGAGGGTAGAAGGACTTGATCTCGCTGCCGTAGAGGAAGGCCCCGTCCTTCTCATAATAATAGAAGGGCTTGATGCCGAAAATGTCCCTGGCGCCGAACATCCTGCCCTTGGCCCGGTCGTAGATCACAAAGGCGAACATCCCCCGCAGCTTGCGGGGCAGGTCCTCCCCCCACTCCTCGTAGCCGTGGAGGACCACCTCGGTGTCGGTGTTGGTGGAAAACACGTGGCCCTTGGCCTCCAGCTCCTTACGCAGGGCCTGGAAGTTGTAGATCTCCCCGTTGAAGGTGATGACCACGCTCTTGTCCTCGTTAAAGATGGGCTGGGTGCCGCCCTCCAGGTCGATGATGGACAGCCGCCGGAAGCCCAGAGCCACCGGTCCCTCCACAAAATACCCCTCGGAGTCAGGCCCCCGGTGGATGATCTTGTCCGCCATGGCCTTGACGGTGGCGTCGGCGTTATAGTTGATGGTGTTATCCCAAAATCCCACGATGCCGCACATGGTTCGGCCTCCTTACGGTGTTACTGGCGGAACTTTTTCCGCTGTTTGAGCATGAAATAGGCGGGATAGAGCCGCCGGACAAAGTTTTTCTCCCCCGCGTAGGCCAGGGGGTCGTGGACGCAGCTCTTCTTCTGAATGGAGGGGCAGAACGCCGCCGCCAGTCCAGAGGGATCGCCTCCCCTGGCGTACAGCTCCACCACCCGCTGCCGCAGAGCGTCGTCCTTGATGTAGGTGGTGAGCACATCCTTGGGCACTACGGTGTAAAGGCTCTCGGTGTTGTCCGCCACGACCTCCCCCTCAAACTCCTTCTCATAAATGAGGTCGTCCACCATCCACTTCACCGCATTAAAGCCGCTGCCGGTGATGTAGAAGTTGCTTCGGCCCAGGCGGGTGTTGATCTCGAAGAAGCGGAAGGAGCCGTCCCGGCTGTCGTACTTGATGTCGAAGTTGGCAAAGCCGGTATAGCCCACGTGCTCCAAAAACCGCCTGGCGTGCTCCATCAGCTCCCGGTCCACGTCGTTGAGGATGGCCACGGGGTTGCCCACCCCCATAGCGGCGTTGTCCTCCAGCAGACAGTGGCCGCTGGAAAAGAAACGGCATTTCCCGTGGCGGTCGCAGTAGACGGTGAGGATGTGCATGTTGTAGTCCAGCCCGGGAATGGTGTCCTGGATGAGGAACTTGTAGTCGTAGCCGCTGGCGCGCAGCTTGTCCAGCATGGCGGACAGCTCCGCCTCGTCCTTCATGCGAAACACCTTTTTCTTCCCCTCGAACTTGGCGTAGTGGTACGCCGCCGAGGAGGCGGGCTTGGCGATCACCGGGTAGGGGAAGTCGAAGTCCAGAGGCTGGGGGGCAGAGCAGTCGTAGACAAAGGTTTTAGGGTAAGGCACGCCCACCTCTTCGCAGATCTGATAGAAGGAGTCCTTCAGCACCAGACGGTCCAGCAGCTCCAGGTCGATGTAGGGGATGACGTACTCCCCCTCCAGCTCCGCCTTGTGCTCTACGATGAGGCGCACATACCAGTCCCCGCAGGCCAGCAGCAGCCGCTTTTTGCCGGGGTAGCGCGCCGCGATCTCGTGGAGCCGCTCCACAAAGCGTTCTTTGTTGTCCATGTCGGGCACGACGATGTTTTCAATGATGCTGGAGCGGGAGACCATCACGCTCTTGCGCATACTCACCGCCACCGACTGGATCCCATATTCCTCGTGGAAGCTCCGGGCCAGAGAGTAGGTGGTGATGTCCCCGCCCAGGATGACCGGCACAAATTCTGTTTCTCTCATGTCCTCATCTCCTGATCTCCAAACGTACCCAGTATATTATGCTATATTGTACCCCATTCCGCCGCCGTTGTCCAGCAGTTTCACTCCACCATTCCCTCCATGTCCTCCAGGGTCAGTCCCCTCTGCACCGCCAGGTTCACCGCGTAGCCGATAAGCTTGCCGCACTCCGCCACCCGCTCGTCGATGTCCCTTGTGGTCACGAAGGCCCCGCCGGGGGCCAGGGCCTCCGGCTCCAGCTCCCCCTGGCCTGCCTCCTCCAGCGCGTCCCGGACCAGAGTGTTCACGTCCACCACCGTAGGCACCCCCACGGCGATGACAGGCACGCCCAGAGTCTCCCGGTTCAGCGCCTTGCGGCAGTTCCCCACCCCCGCGCCGGGAGAAATGCCCGTGTTGGTGAGCTGCACGGTGGTGCAAAGGCGCTTCATGCTCTGGGACGCCAAAGCGTCCACGGCGATGACGCAGTCGGGGCGCAGCTCCGCCGCCACCGCCTTCACCAGGTCCACGCTCTCCACCCCCGTGGTACCCAGCACCCCCGCCGACAACGCCGCCAGGGGGCGAAAGCTGCCGAACACCTGGGGAAGCTGGTCCACCAGATGGCGGGTCACCAGCAGGTGGTCGTGGGTCAGGGGGCCGACGGCGTCGGGGGTGATGGCCCGGTTGCCAAGGCCCACCGCCAGCACCGTCCCCGTCCCCTGAGGCAGCAGCTTGGCCAGCTCCGCCGCCAGCGTCCCGCAGGCGCGCTGAAAGCCCTCGTCCTCCCGCCGCCGCACCGTGCCCAGGTCCAACGTCACATACCGCCCCATGGGCTTGCCCACCTTCTCGGCGGCCTCAGGGGTGCGGATCTCCACCGCCGTCACCGTCACCCCGTCCTCCACCGTCTCCTCGCTCCAAACTCCTTCCAGCGTGGCCGTGCCCTGTACCGCCTGGGCCGCCTCCAGCGCCAGGTCCGTCCGTCTCTCCAGCATCAAATTTTCTCCTTTCTTGTGGTTCTGTCCTTTAGTTTGCCCGCCGCGAGAAAATTTTTCCCAAAAAGGGCTTGCAATTCGGCCGCGAAGATGCTAAAATACAGGTCTGTATGATGCAAACAAGATTTTTCGCCTGATATAAGATTTGGCGTATCAAGGAGGTGTTTGGTTTGCCGAATATTAAATCCGCCAAGAAGCGCGTCCTGGTCAACAAGACCAAGGCCGAGCAGAACAAGGCCGCCCGCTCCGCTCTGCGGACCGACCTGAAGCGGTTCCAGACCGCCGTCGCCGACGGCGACAAGACCGCCGCCGCCAGCGCGTATGCCGTGGCCGTCAAGGCCGTGGACAAGGCCGCCGCCCATGGCCTCATCCACCGCAACAACGCCGCGCGCAAAAAGAGCGGTCTCACCCTGCGGCTCAACAAGCTGGCTTGATGGATGCGTAAAAAGGCCGTCTGCGTTTGTGCAGACGGTTTTTTTCGCGAAAGCGGACGGGAGGAGAGCAGCATGGAAAACATCACCTTAATTGGAATGCCCGGTTCAGGGAAAAGTACCGTTGGCGTGGTGCTGGCGAAAACCCTGGGCTTCTCCTTCCTGGACGTGGACCTGGTGATCCAGGAGCGGCAGGGCAAGCTCCTTCAGGAGCTTCTCAACTCCCTGGGGACGGAAGCCTTCCTGGACCTGGAGGGAGAGACCATCCGCTCCCTGCGGCCCCAAAACACCGTTCTGGCACCCGGCGGCAGCTGCGTCCTGCGCCAGGACGCCATGGAGCATTTGAAGTCCCTGGGCAAGGTGGTTTACCTCCGTCTGGACTTCCCCGCGCTGGAAGCGCGCATCCATAATCTGGCCACCCGGGGCATCGCCTTCGCCCCTGGCCAGACTCTGCGGGACGTGTACGACCAACGCGCTCCCCTCTATGCGCGGTGGGCTGACGCGACGGTGGATGTGAGTCCCGTCCAAGATCCCGCAGCTACGCTGGAGGCCGTCCGGGCGGCGGTGAACGCCCTATGACGAGGCCGGGGCTTCCCACCGCCAAGCAGAACGGACTGCGGCAGGCGGTATTCTTCACCTTCCTCTTTGGTTTTGTGGCCCACGGCTTCCGGTTCCTCCGGTTGGATTTTGCCCACGACGCCACCTTGGTCTACCAGAGCGACGACGTATGGCAGATCCGCCTGGGGAGATATCTGATGCCCCTCTACGCCCGCCTTCGGGGACAGCTGGTGGCGCCGCTCTGGGTGGGCGTGCTGGCCCTCAGCTTTTTGGCGCTGGCGGTCTGGCTGGTGTGCCGGCTTTTGGGGCTGGAGCGTCCGGGTGCGGTGGCCCTCGCCGCCGGACTCATGGTGACCGGCTCCTCTTTTACGTTCTCCAATGCCGCCTACCTCCCATGGTCGGACATCTATATGCTGTCCCTGCTGTGCGCCGTTGCCGCAGTGTGCCTGTGGCGGCGCTTCCAATGGGGCTTTGTTCCCGCTATGGCGCTCCTTTGTGTCTCCCTGGCCCTCTATTCCAGTTATATCCAGGCCGCCGCCTTCCTGATGCTGGCGTCGCTGGCCGGAGACTGCCTGACGGAGCCTTGGAGTTGGCGGACCACTTTGGCCCGGGGCGGACGCGCCCTGGCGGCTTTGCTGGGCGGTCTGATCCTTTACGCTGTGACCTTTCACGCCGTGCTGGCCGTGCTGGGCCTCACCGCCGGGGCGGCCTACAACAGCGTGGCCCATGTGGCCGATCTGGCGGACGCCAACTACCTCGCCCTGCTGGGCGCCACCTACCGCTCCGCCTGGGACGCTCTTTTGGCGCCTCAAACCTTCCGGCCCGCCCTGGCGGCCGTCCTCAACGTCCTGTGGCTCGTCAGCGTGATCCCCGCTTTGATCCTCTCCCTCAGGCCTCTGTCCCGCCGGGTCTCCCGGTATGTCATCCTCGCGTTGGCTCTGGCGCTGATGCCCCTGGGCATCCATGGGATCTACTTTCTCACCATGGGCCGCACCCACGCGCTGATGACCTATCCCATGGTCCTGGCCCCGGTCGCCTGTCTGGCCCTGTGGCAGAGAGCGGCGTCGGGAGACGCGCCCCGTCCCTGGGCGGCCGGCGGAAAAAACGCCGCCGCGCTGTGTCTGGCCGTGCTCGTCTTCTGCTCCACCGTTTTCTCCAACCAGGTCTACCTCAAGCAGGCCCTGAACGCCGACAACACCCGCGCCGTCCTCACCCGGCTTCTGGACCGGGTGGAGCAGACGCCGGGCTACTGTCCCGGCGAGACCCCCGTCGTTCTGATCGGCGAACTGCAGAACGGCCCCTTGGCGATGGACCGGCCGGGCTTTGAACAGGTGAGCGGCACGGGGATCGACGGGAACTTTGCCGTGACCAACTATGTCTCCTACGACTACTATTTTGAACAGGTGATGGGCTATCCCATCCACCTGCTCACCCCAGAGGAAGCGAAGACCTACGCCCAGTGGCCGCAGGTCCAGGCGCTGGGGAGCTTCCCCGCCTCTGACTGCGCCGTCCTGCTCCCGGACGGCACTCTGGCTGTGCGGCTGTCGTGAGCCGCCTTTTCGGGAGCCAAACTGCAAGAAGGAACGATGTTATGAATTTCAAAGATTTGGGCCTGTCTCCTGCCATTTTGAAGGCGCTGGAGGCCCAGGGGTATCAGGCGCCCACCCCCATCCAATCGGGCGCGATCCCACCGGCGCTCACCGGCCGGGACGTGCTGGGCATCGCCCAGACCGGCACCGGCAAGACCTGCGCCTTCGCCACCCCCATCCTGCAGCGGCTGGCGGCAAAGCCCGTCCAGGGCAGCCGTCCCATCCGCAGCCTCATTTTGACCCCCACCCGTGAGCTGGCCCTCCAGATCCAGGAGAGCTTTGTGGCTTACGGGAAAAATCTGCCCCTCAGAAGCGCCGTCATCTTCGGCGGCGTGGGCCAGCAGCCCCAGGTGGACCAGCTCCGCCGGGGGGTGGACGTGTTGGTCGCCACACCGGGGCGGCTCCTGGACCTCCAGGGCCAGGGCCTCATTGACCTGTCCCGGGTGGAAATTTTCGTGCTGGACGAGGCGGATCGGATGCTGGACATGGGCTTCATCCACGACGTGCGCCGGGTGCTGAAGCTCCTTCCGGAGCGGAAGCAGACCCTGTTTTTCTCCGCCACCATGCCCCCCGAGGTGCAGTCGCTGGTGGACGACCTGCTCCACGACCCCGCCAAGGTGGCGGTCACTCCGGTGTCCTCCCCGGTGGAGGTCATCCACCAGTCCCTCTATATGGTGGATAAGCCCAACAAATCCAAGCTTTTGGCCTATCTGGTGAACCAGCCGGGGGTGAAAAACGCCCTGGTCTTTTCCCGCACCAAGCACGGGGCCAACAAGATCGCCGGGGAGCTGGTCAAGGCGGGCATCTCTGCCGCCGCCATCCACGGCAATAAGTCCCAGACCGCCCGCCAGCAGGCTCTGGGTGACTTCAAGGCGGGGCGGATCAAGGTGTTGGTAGCCACCGACATCGCCGCCCGGGGCATTGACATCGAGGAGCTGTCCCACGTGTTCAACTACAACCTCCCCGACGTGCCCGAGACCTACGTCCACCGCATCGGCCGCACCGGCCGGGCGGGCCACGGCGGGGTGGCCGTCTCCTTCTGCGACATCAGCGAGAAGGACGACCTGAAGGGCATTGAAAAGCTCTTGGGGAAGAAGATCCCCGTGGTGGAGAACCACCCCTGGCCTATGGAGAACTTCACTCCGCCCCAGCGGGACAAGCACGGCAAGCTCATCAACCCCGAGGACGCGGAGGCACGGCAGGCCGCGAGGCAGAAACGCGAGGATAGACGCGCCGCCGGACTTGGAGCAGTGCGAGGCCAAAAACAGGTCAGGCGTCAGCCTGACGGCATTTTGGCGAGCGGCAGCGAAAGGATGGCGAAACGCCCGTCCAATCCGAGCGCGACAGCCCCCAGCGTGCCCAAGCCCACCCCCGTCAAGGACCGCACCCCCGGCCAAAAGCGTCAGGCGGCGGGCTACAAGCCCAGCAAAACCCTGGACGAGGCGCTCACTGCTATGTCTCCAAGGGACATCGCTCAGGGACCCGCCGCGAGGCGGGACGGCGCGAAAGCGCCGCGAATCTCGGCGCAGCCGAGTTCCCGCAGGGAGGCTTTGCCGACCGAGGACACAAAATCCGAACGCGACTTAGCGTTCGAGAAGTGGATGGCGGAGGAGCGGGCCATCCAGGCCCAAAAGGGCTATACCGACGCTCTCTCCGGCGATACAGTGATGGACGCCACCGCGCGGCTGCTGGCTCCCAAGCGTGCCGGCTCGGATGGACCGGAGCGGAAACGCGAGCGTAGGCCCATAGCGACCGATGGACCGGCGACAGGCCAAAAACAGGCGAAGGGCAAAGCCCTGAGCGGCATTTTGGCCGCGCAGCCGGGAAGCGGGAGCGGCCATGGGCCCAGCACGAGCGCGACAGCCCCCAAGCCGAGGCGTGATGCGTCCAATCCGAGCGTGACGGCCTCCAAGCAGCCCAAACCCACCCAGAAGGCCGCCGCTCCCGCTAAGCCCAAGCAAAAGCCTCAAAAATCCACCTCCACAGGGGCGGGTTCTAACCCCGCCCGCGGCACATCCTCCCTGGAGGAGCGCAAGGCCCGCATCCGCGCCGAGGCCAAGGCCCGCCGCCGCGGCCCCGCGGACGCTCCCAAGCCCGCTTATCAGAAGGACTCCACCGAGCAGCCCAGCCTGATGAAGCCCTACTATCTCAACGACGACTAAGCGCAAAACGCGGCCCCGGCAGCTTGCCGAGGCCGCGTTTTGAACATTTTTTCAGCCCCGCACCAAATTCCGGCGGTACTCGGCGTTGATCTGGGCGATCTCCTTCTCCCCGTCGATATAGGGCCGGTAGATCTCCTCCACGTTTCCGCCGCCCAGGTTGTCGCAGCCGTTGCAGGTGCCGCAGCCCCCGCCGCAGGCGTTGAGCGACTGAGCCACAATGCGTTCCCGTTCCTCCCGGGTGGTGTCTTTGATCAAAATGGAGCGCATGGTCTCCCTCCTTTCGGGGCGATTTTGCCCCACATAGCTTTGGCGAAAGGGCAATTCTTATGCAGATGGCCGATTTGGCTAAAAATGCTCGGAAAGTCCCCCGTAGCCCTTGCATTTCCAAGGAACTTTTTATATAATAGGTGGCAGACTTGTCATAGGAGGCATCCACATGACCCTTCCCCTGAGCGCCACCGCTCCGCCATCGTCTTCCGGTGCCTCCCGCGACCGGCGGCTGGACGCCGTGCGCGCGCTGGCGATCGTCATGGTGCTGGTGATCCACTCCGCCTCCGCCGGACTGCTCGCAACGCCCGGCACGGCGAATTGGTGGGGCGCTCTTGTTTGGGGCGGGTTGGCGCGGCCCGCGGTCCCGCTGTTTTTCCTCTGCTCCGGGGCGTTGATGCTCTGCAGGGAGATCACCCCCAAGCGTATCCTCACCCACAATCTGCCCCGCATCCTGTGCGCCATGTTCGCGTGGGCCTTTGTCTACCAGGTGCATCATCTGTGCATGGACGGCTTCACCCCCGCCGGTCTTTGGGCCGCCGTCAAGTCCACGCTGCTCCTGCGCCACGAGTTCCACTTCTACTACCTTCACATCCTCCTGCTGGTCTACGCCTTCCTCCCCATCCTGCGGGTCTTTGTCCGCGGCGCCTCCCGCCGGGAGCTGGAATACGCCCTGGCGGTATGGGCGGTGGCCGGTATCCTCTTTCCCTTGCTTCAGGAGTTCTGGCCCTTTAACCGGGTGGGTCCCATCTCCGCCTGGTGGAAGATGCCCATGAGCTACGCCGCCGTGGGCTACACCCTGCTGGGCCACTACCTGCGCCAGTACGGCGCGTCCTTCCGCCGCCGCTGGTACGTCCTTGCCTGGGCGGCCGGTTTCACCATCACCTTCTGCGGCACGGCGGTGCTGTCCCTGAAAAGCGGCGCGCTGTCTGAAAGCTTTTTGTCGGGAATGTCCCCCGGTCCCATGCTCATGGCGGTGGGTCTGTTCGGGGGCATCCTCACCCGCCCCAAGGAGCCGGACGGACCGGTCACCCAGCTCACTTCCCTGGTGGCCAGGGCTTCCTTCTGTATCTACCTGGTCCACATCCTGTTTCTCCAGCGGTTTCAGGCCCTGGGCCTCAGCGGCGGCAACACCCCTTGCTTCCTGTTCGTCCCGTTGACCGCCGCGGCTCTGCTTCTGTGCAGCCTGCTGGTCTGGGCGGTGCTGTCCCGGGTCCCCCTGGTCCGCCGCTATCTGATCTAGCCATATCCAAAACCGGAAAGGAGCGCATATCACCATGACCAACCAAGAAAAAACCATGGAAAAGATCGTCGCCCTGTGCAAGGGCCGGGGCTTTATCTTCGCCGGCTCGGAAATTTACGGCGGCCTGGCCAACACCTGGGACTACGGCCCTCTGGGCGTGGAGCTGAAAAACAACGTCAAGCGGGCCTGGTGGAAGAAATTCGTCCAGGAGAACCCCTATAACGTGGGGCTGGACGCCGCCATCCTCATGAATCCCCAGACCTGGGTGGCCTCGGGCCATCTGGCGGGCTTCTCCGATCCCCTGATGGACTGCCGGGAGTGCCACGAGCGGTTCCGGGCCGACAAGGTCATCGAGGACTGGTGCGCCGAGAACGGCTTCACTCTGGACAAGCCCATCGACGCCTTCACCCAGGCCGAGATGAAGGACTTCATCGAGACCCACGCCATCCCCTGCCCCACCTGCGGCAAGCACAATTTCACCGACATCCGCCAGTTCAA
>CAMNQX010000012.1 GCA_946550725.1 uncultured Clostridia bacterium
CCTTCCTTTGCTTTTCGTTTTATTGTACCCGACCCGCCGCCGCTTGTCAATTCGCCCGCCCGGCAAAAGGCAGAGGGACAATTTCCTTGAACTGTCCCTCTGCCTTGGTGCAAACTATCACATATTTCTAGATATTTTTCAATTTATTCTAGATTTTTACAAGACAAAAGAACCGTCCCCTTGTCTTTAGATATTTTTCAATTTATTCTAGATTTTTACAAGACAAAAGAACCGTCCCCTTGTCTTCGGAAGTTCTCCGCCAGCGTAAAGCCCATCACCTTGGCAGAGGCCAGAGCCATGTCGGTGTAGGCGGAAAAGTCGCAGTAGATCTGAATGGAAAAGGCGCAGGCCGCCAGGATCACCTGCACCGCGCCGAAGGACGACGGCGCGGCAAATACCGTGTTCACCACCACCGCCAGCTTGTCCGCGATCATCAGCTTCTTGAACGCTCCCCAAAGGAACCGTCCGAAGCCCTCCCGCAGGTTTACATAATTAAATTGATGCGTCTCATCGAACTGGGGCAAAAGCTGGCCCGCCCGTCCGATGGGGCCGGAGAGGAGAGCGGGAAAGAAGGAGAGAAACAACGCGCATTTGACAAGGCTGCGTTCCGCCGGGGTCTTTCCCCGGTATACATCGATGAGGTAACCCATGGCGGCGAAAAAGTAGAAGGAGATGCCCGCGGGCAGCAGGAGCTGGGGCACATGGGCGGACCAGTCCAGCCCCACCAGCGCCACCACCCGCTTCACGGTGTTGACCGCAAAGCCCAGGTACTTGAACGCCCCCAGCGCGGCGATGAACAGCGTCAGAAGGAGACCCAGCAGCCACTTTCTGCGGGTCTTTTCCAGCGCCTTCGCTCCAAAATAACTCACCAGCACGGTGGAGAGCAAAAACACGAAATATTCCGGCCCCGCGCACAGGTAAAAGAACCAGCTGCACGCCAGCAGCCACACGTTCCGCGCCCGCCGGGGCAACAGGAAGTACCCCGCCGCCGCCACCGGGAAGAACAAAAAGTAAGACAGGGACAAAAAGCTCAAGCTGCTTTCCTCCTTCCTTTGCTTTTCGTTTTATTGTACCCGACCCGCCGCCGCTTGTCAATTCGCGTCGGTGGGGTTATAATGAGCCAAAGGCAAAGGGCCTTGGAAAGGAGCGGAAAACATGAGTTTTGTCACATACTACGGATGCTACGATCACAACGCGGAATGGTATTTGATCGAGCTTGCGCTGAATGTCTCCGCCTCTGAGATCCTCTGGGAGGATATGTACGTCCCCGAGCCGGGGGTCAAACGGGAGGATCAGCAGGCGCCGTATTTGGAGCAATACTTGAACGAGGACGGCACCGCAAAGCTATGCGGTACCTACGAGGTGCCCAAAGGCCAAAGCCCATCCTCCAGAGTCGCTTTCTTCCTATACAAGGTTCCCGCCCCGACGCTGTCCACCCCCTACGGTGAATTTCCATTGGCCGCTGGCGAGGCGGTTCCCCGGCGGTTGGAGGGCCTGATCGAATTTGAAGAACCATAAAAAAGCAGGACAGACCCCACGGTCTGTCCTGCTCTCTTTTTTCCGTCTTTAGAACCACTTCCACCAGGAGCTGGTTTCCCGGGCTTCCACCACGTCCATGGCCCCGGCCAGCATCTCGGCGCACTGGCCCCGGGTCAGGACCTCCTCCAGTCCCAGCGCGCCAGTGGCCCCGGTGGTGATGACCCCCGCGCTCTCCAGGTTCGCCGCCGCCTGGAAGGCCCAGGCGGGGGCGGTGAGGGTGTCAGAGTAGAAGGTGGTCACCGCCACGTCGGTGGTGGAGATCATGCGGTCCAGCAGCACCGCCGCCTCCGCCTTGGTCACCAGACCGTCAGGGGAGAAGGTGGGCCGTCCGTCCTCGCCGGGATAGCCCCGGACGATGCCCTGCTGCACCGCCGCGGAAACATAGCCCTTGCACCAGGTGGGGATAGCGTCGTCGTCGGCAAAGCCGGTGGTCATGGTCTCCGCCAGCGGCTCACTGCCCAGGGCGGACATGGCCATGGCCATGAACTGGCTGCGGTTCACCGGCTCGTCGGGGCGGAAATAGTAGCTGTCGCCGATCTTCTCCCCCACCATGACCTCCTTTTCCGCCAGCTTGATGGCCGCGTTGTAGCTGGGCACGCCGCTCATGTCGGCGTAGGTCACCTTGGTGGACGGCTTACGGATGCGGACCTCCACCTTGGCGGGCTGGGACACGTTCCCCATCTCGTCCTCCGCCACGAAGGTGAAGGAGTCCTTCCCGGTCTTGTTCTCAAAGGGGGTGTAGACGAAGGTGCCGTCCTCGCACAGCTCCACGCTGCCCCGGGCCGCCTTTTCCGACAGGCGGTAGCGGATGGCGTCCCCCTCCGGGTCCACGGCGGTCACCCGCCCGGTGTAGGCCACGTTCTTGCACGTCTCAAAGCACTGCTCTTGGGCGATGGGCGCGTTGTTCATCCCCGCCGGAGGCTGGGTGTTTTCCAGCGCCAGCGCCGCCGTCACCAGCATCACCACCGCCAGCATCAGGGGAACGAACCGTTTCATGGGTGTTTTGTTCATATCAACAGACCTCCTTAAATTTTAACGCCGTGCCCTTATTTTGGCCCTGTGGACGGCGATTATACCGTTCCTTTTTCCCTTGCCGCCGCATAAACTGCTACCAAATAAAGGAGGTCTTTTTATGGAATGGACCGCAAAGGAACAAAACGGCAAGCTCATGATCTCCGTCACCCGTCCCATGGATGACCGCGGCCTCTACCGCGCTTACGCCATCGGTCCCGGCGGCAGCCGCTGTCTCCTGGGCGCGCTCACCCCCGGGGGCGGCTGTCTCTCCCTCCGCCGCACTCTCTCGGTAGACGCCCTGCGCCAGCGGGGGTGTTACCCCGTCCGCTCGGTGGAGACCGCCCTGGCCTATTCCTTTTCCGCTCCCGCCCCCGCGCCTCCCGGCTGGTCCGCGCCGCCCAAGGCCCTGCCCTGGCCGGACGACATCCTCCGCGCCGCCTACGCCGCCGCTCCCCAGCGGCCCTTCTACCAGGAGGAGGCCGACGGCTTCTCCCTCGCCTTTCCATTCCGGGGTGCAGGCCCCTTCCCCCTCCCCGCCCTGTTCTGCTTCGCGCGGCTGGTCCCCCTCCGTCAGCAGAGCTGCTGGCTCTTCGCCTTTGACCGGGAGGGCCGCCCCCGGCTGCCCGCGCATAATTCGCCGGAATTGTAAAATACTACCTCCATCTTACGAAAGGAGGCTTCCCCATGGCGAATCTCACCACCAAGGAGCTGGACGCTCTCTCCGACCAGCTCAACTACGAAAAGCTGATGGCCTGCAAGTACACCGCCGCCCAGGAGGGCTGCACCGACACGGCCCTGGCCGACACCTTCAGCCGCTGCGCCCAGAACCACAAGGACAACTACAATGATCTGCTGAACTTCCTCAAGTAACCAAAGAAAGGAGCGACCTTTATGACCGATCAGGAGCGTATGACCGACCTTATCTTCTGTGAAAAGAAGATGAGCGACAACTACAGCATCTGGGCCAGCGAGTGTACCAACGTCCAGCTGCGGGACACCTTTTTGAATCTGCTGAACCAGAGCCACAAGACCCAGACCGATCTGTTCCAGACCGCCCAGCAGAAGGGCTGGTATCAGCCCGTCCCCCAGGCCCAGGCCGACGCAGTGACCAAGGCATACAACCAGTTTTCCACCGACGCGCCCAACTAACCACAAGACAGAAAAACACCGTGCCGGGCGGCACGGTGTTTTTGTCGTTCTTACGGCATCTCGGGGAGCCAGCGCCCCGGCTGGGCGGTGTTTCCCTCAATGGGGATGTACCACTGGCCGATGGCGACGCCCACCACATCTTCAGGCACGATGGGTTCGTCAAACACCCAGTAGTTGGAGGCGCGGTCAGGGTCCTTGGAAAAGTTGCCGCGGCCCCACTGGTCGGGGATCACTGTTCCGTCCTTCAGATAGAGCGCCATGTCGAACATGATACTGGCCCATCTTCCCGGATCAGGGAGCGAGGAGGTGAGGGTCGCGCTCAAGGGGCTGAGGGAGAGTTTTTCTGTGACCGCTCCGTTATATAGCTTATGCCCGTTCATGTCGATCTCCCGGACGGGCGCATTGACCAAGGGCACGTCGATGGACCACGGCCCTTCGATCCTCACGCCTGTGCAGTAGAAGCCTTGAATATCACCCCACCAAATGTCCTCCATATCCTCCACTCCGGCGTTGTACACATCGTCGTAATAGAGAACGCCATCCTTTTGGAACAACACGGGGTCGGGCGCGTCATAATAGTCCTTTTCGCAGGGCGCGCCCTCTTTTCCCCGGCTGTCCTGGTAGAGCATTTCCGACTTGCTCCACACCCCGCATCGAATGAAACTTTCCTCCAGGTTGAAGTCCGGGTCGTTGATTTGCCACAGATAGTGCAGGCGGTTGTCGCTCCCAAAGCCAAAGGAGGAAAGGGCATAGTGGCCATGCTCCAGCGCACGGAAGGTCTGGTTCGGCTTCAGCACCACTCTGCCGTCCTTCAGCGTCTCGCTGTCCAACTTGCGGTCGGTCAGCTTCACGTCCTCGGGGAAGGGCACGCAGAGCCATTCCGTGCTGGTGATCAAATCGGAAAGGTCCAGATGCACCGTGGCGTTCTCTATCCGGTTGCGCTCCCAGTGGACCTGGGTATCCATCAGGGCCGCCTTGCTCTCCGGGTCATAGCGAAGAGAGGAACCTCCGCTGAAGGACATCGTGTCCCATTTTTCTTCCCCTTCCTCCGGGATGTATGCCTCCACGTCGATGATGCTCTTGTCATCCACGCGGTTTCCCTTCAAGTCCCGCACTTCGTAGTAGATCCTTGCGGTGTTGGGGTCGGACATGGCGGACACCACCTTAATCTCAATGCCGTCCGCCACTGCCGTTGTTCCGTCCACCGTCTGCACATAGGGCTCAAAGCCGCTGAGAAGCTCCCCCAACGCCTCCCTTAATCCCGGCGACACCGCCAGGACGGTCACCGCCATCGCCACGCACAGCGCGGCGGCCAGCAGCACGGTCTTAAAGGTCAATTTCACTGTTTTCACCGGTTTTTCCTCCTGTTCTTCCAGCGCCGCCATTAGCCGCGCCAACTGTTCCTCTGTCGGCCCTACGGCCTCCATGTCCTTCCTGTACTCATCCTGAAACACGTTCCCCGCCTCCTTCCGAGAGACTGGTCCGAAGCTGTTCCCGTGCCCTGCTGAGCCGGGTCTTAACGGCGCTCTGGGAGATACCAAGCACCGCCGCGATCTCCTTCACCGGCAGCTCCTCATAGTAAAACAGGTGCACCGCCAGCCGCAGCTTGGGCGGCAGGGCCAGCACCTCCCGCAGCGTCTCCCCCTCTGGCGGCTCCGGGGCGCGGACCTCCTCCGCTTCCTCCAGGGGTACGTTCCGCCGCCCCGCCGAGCGCAAAAGGTCTTTTGCCCGGTTCACCGTCACCCGCAAGAGCCACGCCCTGGCGTGGTCGTCGTCCCGAAAGGCGGGGGCTTTGGTGAGCAGGCGCAAAAACACATCCTGCATCACGTCCTCCGCGTCGGCGGCGTTCCCCGCGCGGGCATAGGCCAGCCGGTACACCGCCGGGGCAAACTGTTCCGCCAGCCGCCCGGCCTCTTTCGCGTCCATACCGCCGCCTCCTTTCACTTCATACACGTTTCATCTTTTCAAAAGGTTACATACCGCGAAAAAATTTGTCAACGTTTTTCCCGCCCCGGCAAGAAAAAGCTGGCATTATTCCCCTTGGTGTGGTAATATAACTTTGTATGTTTATATCCAGGAGGTCACCCTATGGAATTTCTCTCCGCCGCCTTTATGGGCCTGCTGCAAGGGGTCACGGAATTTCTCCCCGTGTCCAGCTCGGGCCACCTTTCCCTGTTTCAAAATTTCTTCAACGGCCAGGCGCCCGACACGCTGTTTAACGTCCTGCTCCACTTCGCCACCCTGTTGGCGGTGTTCGTCTACTACTGGCACGACATCGTGGACATGATCGCGGAGTTCTTCCGGGGTGCGGTCGCCCTGGTGAGCCGCAAGGACGGCGGCAAATCTGCGCCCCCCGCCCGGCGGCTGGTGCTGATGGTCATTCTGGCCACCCTGCCCCTGGTGGTGGTCCTCCCCTTTAAGAATAAGGTGGAGGCCCTGGGGGCCAGCACCCTGTTCATCGGCTGCGCCCTGCTGGTCACCGGCCTGCTGCTCTTCGCCTCCGACCGCCTTAAGCCCGGGCGCAAAAATGAGCGGACGATGACGGTGGTGGACGCGCTGCTCATCGGCTGCGCCCAGGCTCTGGCGGTGGTCCCTGGTCTCTCCCGCTCGGGCACCACCATTTCCGCCGGCACCGCCCGGGGGCTGGACCGCACCTTTGCCGTGCGTTTCTCCTTCCTCATGTCCCTCCCGGCGGTACTGGGGGCAACGTTGCTGGAGGTCATCGACGCCGCTCAGGCTGGGGTGGACGCCGCCCTCATCCCCCAGTACATTCTGGGCATGGCCGTGGCTGCCGTCAGCGGCTACTTCGCCATCCGCCTGGTGAACCTGCTGGCTAAAAAAGGCCGCTTCGGCGCCTTCGCCTACTACTGCTGGGCCGTGGGCCTGGTCACCATCATCGCGACCTTCGTCTTGAAATAAGGAGTTGAATTCCATGCCTTCCTCTTCACAAAAGAAGCCGTCCCAGTCCCGCTCCGGGAGCGGAACGCGGAGCGCCTCGGGCAGCTCGTCCGCCCGCGGCTCGTCCTCCCGTTCCTCCGGCGGGAGCCGTAAAAGCCAACCGGCTCCCAAGCCCATCCGCCGGGAGGTGGGGGCGGTGGTATGCCTGTTCCTGGCCCTGTTCGCCGCCTTGGGGTATTTCGGACTGGACGGTATCTTCATCAACCTGCTCTCTGACGGCCTCAAGGGCCTCATCGGCTACGGCTACTGGCTGATGCCGCCGCTGCTGCTGCTGTGCGCCTATATCCTGGCCTTCCACCGGGGCCGTCCCGTGCGGCTGCGCCTGTTTTGCGCGCTGATGTTCCCCGTGGTGCTGGGGGCGTTTTGCCACCTGACCCTGTGCAAGGTGGACTACCCCTGGGCCTGGGCCATGGTCAAGTCCCTGTGGACCGACGGGCTGGCCCTCCACTCCGGCGGCGTGCTGGGCGGACTGCTGTCCCTGTCGTTTTCGGCGGTGTTTTCCGCCATCGGCGCGGGGGTGGTGTTTGTGGTCCTGGCAGCTTTGTGCGCCCTGGGGATGTTCCACCTCAATGTGGTGGAGCTGGTGGAGTCCCTGCGCGCCCGTCCCCGCCGGGAGTACGATCCCGACGACTTCCCCGAGCCTGCCCCCAGGCCGGTGAAGGAGAAAAAGCCCCCCGTTCCCCGCACCGCCGCCACCACCCGTCCCAGCGACGTGGACATCCCTCTGGACGATGTTCCCCGTATGCATGTGGAGGTGGAGACTCCCCCCAAAAAGTCGGGTTTCTTTGACAAGGACCGGCGGGTACCCACCCCTGGCGAGTTTATCACCGGTGCGGCTTCCCGCCCGCCGAAAAAGGACAAGCGTCCTGCCGAGGACGCTCCCCTGGATATCCCTGAGGAACCGCCCGTGTGGGAGGAAGCGGCCGATCTGCCCGGTGACGTGGACCTGGACGAGCTGGAGCCGCCCTTCACCGTCCCCTCCCCCGGCAAGCCCCTTTCCGCCGACGCCGACCCCGACGTGATGACCCCCGCCAAGCCTGTGACGGACAAGCCCCCTGAAAAGGTCACCGCCAAGGAGGCCAAGGCCGCCGCAGAGGAGGTCACCCAGGAGATCTCCCAGTCTCTGGAGCAGGCCGCCCCTGTGGCCTACCAGTACCCTCCCGTGTCTCTGCTGAGCCAGGAGTCTGGGGTGGAGGGCGGCCAGGCCCTGGGCGAGCTGAAAATGAACCAGGACCGTCTGGCGGAGACCATCCGCTCCTTCGGCGTGGACGCCAATATCGTCAACGTAGTCCGCGGCCCCTCGGTCACCCGCTATGAGATGGAGCTGGACCAGGGGGTCAAGCTGAGCCGGGTCACCAACCTGGCCGACGACATCGCTCTGGCGCTGGGCGCGGAGGCGGTGCGCATCGCCCCCATCCCCGACAAAATTTCCACCGTGGGCATCGAGGTCCCCAACAAGCTGGTGTCCACCGTCCACATCCACGACGTGATCGACTCCACCGCCTTCACCTCCAGCGCCTCCAAGGTGTCCTTCGCCGTGGGCAAGGACATCGGCGGCAACTGCATCGTGGGCAACATCGCCAAGCTCCCCCACCTTCTCATCGCAGGCACCACGGGCTCGGGCAAATCGGTGTGTACCAACTCCCTCATCATCTCCCTCCTCTACAAGGCCACCCCGGAGGAGGTGCGCCTTATTATGGTGGACCCCAAGATGGTGGAGCTGGGCATCTATAACGGCATCCCCCACCTACTCATCCCCGTAGTCACCGACCCCAAAAAGGCCGCCGGGGCGCTCCAGTGGGCGGTCACCGAGATGATGAAGCGCTACCGTGCCTTCTCCGAGGTGGGCGTGCGCGACCTGGCCTCCTACAACGCCAAGGCCGCCAAGACAGAGGGCATGGAGAAAATGCCCCAGGTGGTGGTGCTCATCGACGAGCTGGCCGACCTGATGCTGGTGGCCGCCAAGGAGGTGGAGGAATCCATCTGCCGGGTGGCCCAGATGGGCCGCGCCTCGGGGATGCACCTGGTCATCGCCACCCAGCGGCCCTCCGCCGACGTGATCACCGGCCTGATGAAGGCCAACATCCCCAGCCGCATCGCCTTCGCCGTGTCCTCATCCTTGGAATCCCGCATCATCCTGGACACCACCGGCGCGGAAAAGCTGGTGGGCAAGGGCGACATGCTCTGGTTCCCCCTGGGGGCGGGCAAGCCCCACCGGGTGCAGGGCTGCTTCGTCTCCGACGAGGAAGTGGCCGCCGTGGTGGATTTTGTGAAACAAAGCGGCAGCGCGGAATATGATGAAGCAGTCATGGAAGAGATCGACCGCAACGCCCAGGAGAAGGAAAAAGGCTCCAAGGGCGCGGGCGGCGGTTCCTCCGCGGGCGGCGACGAGGGCGCGGACTACGACGAGCTGCTTCCCGCCGCCATCGAAGTAGTGGTGGAAATGGGCCAGGCCTCCGTGTCCATGCTCCAGCGGCGCTTGAAGCTGGGCTACGGACGGGCCGCGCGACTGGTGGACCAGATGGAGGAAAAGGGCGTGGTGGGTCCCTTCGAGGGCGCCAAGCCCCGTCAGGTGCTGGTCACCAAGGAGCAGTGGCAGGAGATGCAGTACCGCCAGGGGCTGTCCCCTGCGCCCTCTGCGCCCGCTCCCGCCGAGCCCCCCTTGGACGATCCCGATCTGCCCCCCTTCGACCTGGAGGACGAACCCTCTGACGACAATTAACTCCCATTGGAGGCTCTGCGTATGAATGTCATCGTATTGGCCGGAGGACTGAGCACGGAGCGAAACGTCTCCCTCTCCTCCGGGGCCAAGGTGTGCCAGGCCCTCACTCAGCTGGGCCACAAGGCCGCGCTGGTGGATCTGTTTCTGGGCCTGGAGAACTACGGCCAGCCCTATGACCGCATCTTCGACACCCCGCCCCTCTTGCCCCCCACCGGCATCGGCGGGACCGCCCCCGATCTGGACGCGGTGAAGGCAAGCCGCCGGGACAAGAGCCGCAAGGTGTTCGGCCCCGGCGTGCTGGAGGTCTGCTCCATGGCGGACGTGGTGTTCCTGGGCCTCCACGGTGCCTGCGGCGAGGACGGCAAGGTCCAGGCTGCCTTCGACCTGCTGGGCATCCCCTATACTGGCAGCGGCTATCTGGGCAGCGCCATCGCTATGGACAAGGACTTCACCAAGCGTCTGGCCCGGGCCGAGGGGGTGCTCACCCCCGACTGGCGGTATGTGGCCGTGACCGCAGGGTCTCTGGATGAGCTGACCGCCGAGCTGGCCCTCCCCTGCGTGGTCAAGGTGCCCACCGGCGGCTCCTCCATCGGCGTAACCATCTGCCGGGACCGGGAAGCGCTGAAAAAAGCCCTGTCCGACGGTCTTGGACAGCGGCTTTTGGTGGAGGAATACATCGACGGCCGGGAGTTCTCCTGCGGCGTGTTGGACGACCAGGCCCTGCCCCCCATTGAGATCATCCCCAAGGAGGGCTTTTACGACTACCAAAACAAGTATCAGCCCGGGGCCACTGTGGAGGTGTGCCCGGCGGAGATCACCTTCGCCGCCGCCCACATCATGAAGGACGCTGCCCTGCGGGTCCACCGGCTTTTGGGCCTCAGCGCGTATTCCCGCAGCGATTTTCTCATGACCGAAGCCGGGGACATCTACTTCCTGGAGGTCAACACCCTCCCCGGAATGACCCCCACCAGCCTCATCCCTCAGGAGGCCCAGGCGGTGGGTATCTCTTATCAGCAGCTGTGCCAGAAGCTCTTGGACCTGGCCCTGCGGGAAAGGGGTTGAGCCACAATGGAAGATGTTACCCTGGCCCAGCTCGCCCAGGCCACCGGCGGCGTTTTACTGGGCGACGCCCACCCGTTCACCCCCGTCTCCACCGTCTGCTACGACACCCGGGAGCTGCAGGCCGGAGACGTGTTCCTCCCCCTGGTGGGAGAGCGGGCCGACGGCCACACGTTTATCGACCAGGCGCTGAAAAAGGGGGCAGCAGCGGTCTTTACCGCCCGCAAGCCCGCCGACCTGGCGCCTGGTAAGGGCTATATCCTGGTGGAGGACACCGCCGACGTCCCCCGGGCGCTGGCGGCGTGGTACCGGGCGCGGTTCGCCATCCCCTTCGTCTCCATCACCGGCAGCGTAGGAAAAACCACCACCAAGGACATGGTGGTGGCTGTGCTCAGCGAGAAATTCTCCGTCCACAAGACCCCCGGCAACCACAACAACACCCTGGGAGTGCCCATGGCTCTACTGGACCTGACTGCGGAGCATCAGGTCAGCGTCATTGAGATGGGCATGAACCACACCGGCGAGATCGACTTCATCAGCGCCCTGGTCCAGCCCAAGCTGGCCCTCATCACCAACATCGGCGACGCCCACATTGAGAACTTAGGCTCCCGGGAGGGCATCCTGGCCGCCAAGGCGGAGGTGTTTGCCCACATGGACGATGACGGTCTCGCCATCCTCAACGGCGACGACGAGCTGCTCATGACCCTGAAGGGCAAGCTGAAGCAGAAGATCGTCACCTGTGGCGCGTCCCCCTACAACGACTACTATGTGACCGATCTGGACCGCGACCTGGCCACCGACGTACTTCACTGCGTCCTCCACACCCCCAAGGCCACCGCGGAGCTGACCATTCCCGCCGTGGGCGACTACATGATCTACCCCGTCCTTATGGCCGCCGCCGTGGGCGAGCAGCTGGGCATGACCGGGGAGGAGATCGCCCGTGGCGTTCTCCGCTACGCCCCCACCAAAATGCGCATGAACGTCATCGACCGGGGGGCGCAGGTGCGCATCCTGGATGACAGCTACAACGCCAACCCCCAGTCCATGCGGGCGGGGCTGCAGACCCTGGCCTCCACCCAGCGGGACTTCAAGATCGCCATTTTGGGCGACATGCTGGAGCTTGGCCCCCTGGGTCCGGGCATGCACGCCATGATCGGCCAGATCATCGCGGAAAACCATATCAACTGCCTGGTGGCCATTGGGGAACTGGCCCGCCACACCGCCCAGGCCGCTGAGGACGCCCAGGTGCCCCAGGTCTACTGGTTCGAGACAAAGGAGGAGGCCCTGCCCACCATCGCCAAGCTGGTGGAACCCGGCTCAGCGATCCTGGTCAAGGCCTCCCGCAGAATGGCGTTTGAGGAGATCGTGCAGTATCTCGTTTCCATCACCCCGGAAAAAGAGCAGCCAACGCCGTAGAAAACGGCGGGTAGAGCACCCCTTTTTCGGTGATGATACCGGTGACCAGCCCGTTGGGGGTCACGTCGAAGGCGGGATTGTATACCGCCGCCTCCAAGGGCGCGGTCTGGGTCTCGCCCAGAAAAGAAAGCTCTCGGCCGTCCCGCTGCTCAATGGGAATACCTGTCCCGTCGGCCAGGCCCATGTCGATGCTGGAGGTGGGCAGGGCCACATAGAACGGCACGCCGTGATAGCGGCAGTTCACCGCCACCGAGTAGGTGCCGATCTTGTTGGCAAAGTCCCCGTTGGCGGCCATGCGGTCGCACCCCACCACCGCCAGGTCGATCTTCCCCAACCCCATCAGCGACGCGGCCATGTTGTCGGCGATGACGGTAACGGGGATGCCGTCCGCGGCCAGCTCGTAGGCCGTCAGGCGGGAGCCTTGCAGCAGGGGCCGGGTCTCGTCGGCGTACACCATCTCCACCTTCCCCTGGGCGTGGGCGGCCCGGATGACTCCCAGGGCCGTGCCGATGCCGTCGGTGGCCAACGCGCCGGCGTTGCAGTGGGTGAGGATGCGGCTCCCCGCCTTCACCACCTCCGCCCCAAAGGCCCCTATGGCCTCATTCATAGCCACGTTCTCCCGGCGGATGTCCTCCGCCTCCCCGATGAGGGCGGCGGGATCGTCCCCCACAGCCCGGCGTTTCGCCTCCATCCGCTCCAAGGCCCAAAAGAGGTTCACCGCCGTGGGGCGGCTGTTCCAAAGGGCGGTTTTGGCCTCGTCCATGCGGAGGACAAAGTCCTCCCGCCCGTGGAACTCCAGTCCCGCCAGGGCGTAGGCATATGCCGCCGCCACCCCGATCAGCGGTGCGCCCCGCACCGCCAGACGGCGGATATCCTCCACCACAGGGCGGTAGTCCCGGTAGGTGTTCCACTTGACCCGGGCGGGGAGCAGAGTCTGGTCCAAGAGACACAAGGCGTTGCCTTGCCAGCGCAGGGCTTCCATAGCATGACCTCTTTCTTGTTGCGGTTTGCTTGTATCCTATCACACTTTTACCCAGGAGTAAACAGATGATCGAATTATCCGTCACAAACCTGCGCCACGGCTTTGAAGTGGGGCAAAACATATTTGAGGACGTCACCTTCCAGGTGGACACTGGGGAGCGGGTGGGCCTGCTGGGCCACAACGGCGCGGGCAAGACCACCCTCTTTCGGATGCTCTGCGGGGAGCTCATCCCCGACGGCGGCTCCATCTCCCTGGCAAAGGGCTGCCGGGTGGGCCTCATTTCCCAAATCCCCGTCTACCCCGACGGCTACACCGTGGAGGATGTATTGAACACCGCCTTCCAGCGGCTCCGGGACATGGAGGCGCAGCTCTCCGCCCTGGCCGCCCAGCTGTCCGAGACCCCGGAGGACAAGGCCCTGCTGGCGAAATACGACGCGCTGACGGCAGAGTATGAACACGCCGGGGGGTACGACACCGCCACCCCCCTCAACAAGGTCACGGCGGGCCTTGGAATCCCCCAGGCCATGCGGGAGCAGGAGTTTGCCGCCCTCTCCGGCGGGGAGAAAACACGGGTCAACCTGGCCCGCCTCATTTTGGAGGACACCGACCTTCTCTTACTGGACGAGCCTACCAACCACCTGGACCTCCACGCCACCGAATGGCTGGAGAGCTACCTCAGCAGGTTCAAGGGTACCGTCCTCGCCATCTCCCACGACCGCTACTTCTTAGACCGGGTGGTGGACCGCATCGTGGAGCTGGAGGAGGGTAAGGCCAACTTCTACGCCGGGAACTACTCCTTCTACGTGGTGGAAAAGAAGCGCCGCTTCGACGAACAGCTCAAACGCTACGAGAAGGAGCAGGCCAAGCTGGAACAGCTCCAGGCGGCGGTGGACAAGCTCCACCTCTGGGCCTTCATGGGCAACGACAAGCTCCACAAGCGGGCCTTTTCCATGGAAAAGCGCATGGAGAAAATGCGCACCACCGACAAGCCCAAGGAGCGCAAGGCTATGACCGCCTCCTTCGGGGAGCGGGAGTTCCACGGCGACGAGGTGTTCTCCACCGTGGGCCTCTCCAAGTCCTTTGGGGACCGCACCCTCTTTCATGACGTGAATCTGGTGGTGGCCGGCGGGGAGCGCATCGCCCTTTTGGGGGACAACGGCACGGGCAAGTCCACCTTCCTGAAAATTCTTCTCGGCGAGGAGCCTCCCACCTCCGGCCTGGTGCGCTTCGGACCCACGGTGAAGGTGGGCTACCTCCCTCAGCAGGTGGTCTTTGACCACCCGGAGCGCAATCTGGTGGACACCATGCTCTACGGCTGCAACTGCTCCACCCAGGAGGCCCGGGACCGTCTGGCGGCGTTCCAGTTCCGGGGGGAGGACGTGTTCAAGACCGTCGCCTCCCTCTCCGGCGGAGAAAAGAGCCGCCTGCGCCTTTGTATGCTCATGGATGAGAAGATCAACCTTCTCATTTTGGACGAGCCGACCAACCACCTGGACATCGCCAGCCGGGAGTGGATGGAGGGGGCCATCGACGGGTTTGAAGGCTGCCTCCTGCTGGTCTCCCACGACCGCTATTTCATCGACCGCTTCGCCCAGCGGGTGTGGACCATCGAGGACCAACGCATCAGCGACTTCAAGGGGGACTATCAGGAGTACCTGACGGCCCAGGAAAAGGGAAAGCTGTCCGTAGGGGCCGGTGTCCCCACCGGCCCGTCCGCAAAAACGGAGGCCCCGCCCAAGGCGGACAAACCCAAACGCCCCGGCGGCACCAAGTACCTGGAAAAGGAGGTGGCCGCCGCGGAGCGGGCGGTGGCCAAGGCGGAGGAGGAGATGGACGAGCTGGCCTGCGCCATCGACGACGCCGCCAGCGACTATTTGAAGCTTCAGGAGCTGTACGAGCGGCGGGAAAAGCTGGACGATGAGATCGCGCACCTGTACACCGTCTGGGAGAAGCTGGCGGCGGAGCTGGAGGAGGCGAAGGGAACATGAACACAAAACCTTACAAGCCCTATGGAGGACGGCGGCGCCATCTTTGGCTCAAGGTCCTGCTGGCCCTCGTTCTGACCGCCGTCCTGGTCTTCGCGGGGCTGGAGGTCTTTATCGCCGTCCACAGCCGCACCCAGATCGTGGGCCAGCCGCAGACTATGGTCATCTTCGGCTGCCAGATGAAACAGGACGGGCCATCCGTCCTGCTCCGCGACCGCCTGGACACCGCCCTCACCTATCTGGAGGACCACCCGGACATGACCGTCATCGTCACCGGAGGCAAGGGGGACGACGAGCACCAGAGCGAGGCCCAGGGGATGTACGACTACCTGGTGGCCCACGGGGTGGACGGGGGCCGCATCTACAAGGAGGACCGGTCCTTCAACACCTGGGAGAACGTGACCTTTACCCGCGCCCTCATGGAGCGCATTGACCTGAGCTGCACGGGTTGGGAAGAAAGCTGCCGCTTTATCCTGGTCTCCAACGGCTTCCATCTGGCCCGCATCCAGCTTTTGTGGGAGCGAGCCAACCCCGGGGGGCTGGCCCCCGCCACCCTGGCCGCCCCGGTGAGCCACGCGCCCTCGGCGGTGCGGATGTTCTTCCGGGAGCCGCTGGCCCTGGTCAAATCCGCCCTTTTTGACCGCTGAGGAAAGGAGCGCGCCCATGGAGGACAAACTAAAGGCATTGGAAGCCCGCTATTCCCAGATCCAGGCTCAGCTGGGCGCGGCGGAGACCTACGACGACCCCGCCCTGGTGGCCAAGCTCAACAAGGAACAGCGGGAGCTGGAACCCATCGTCAACGCCTTTCTGGCCTTCCAAAAGGCCAAGCGGGACATGGCGGAGGCCCAGGAGCTGATGGGCGACCCGGAGCTGAAGGACATGGCCCAGGAGGAGTACCAAGCCGCCCACGACGCGTTGCCGGAGCTGGAAAACCGGCTCAAGCTGCTTCTGCTCCCCCGGGACCCCAATGACGACAAAAGCGTCATCGTGGAGCTTCGCGCCGGGGTGGGGGGCGAGGAATCCGCCCTCTTTGCCCACTCCCTTTTTCGGATGTACTCCATGTACGCCCAGGCCAAGGGCTGGAGCGTGGAGGTCATGTCCGCCAATGAGACCGAGCTGGGCGGCGTGAAGGAGCTGGTGTTCCTCATCCAGGGGGACGGGGTCTACTCCAAAATGAAGTTTGAAAGCGGCGTCCACCGGGTCCAGCGGGTCCCGGAGACGGAATCGGGTGGCCGGGTCCACACCTCCACCGCCACCGTGGCGGTGCTCCCCGAGGTGGACGAGGTGGAGGTGGACATTGACCCTGCCGACATTGAAATGCAGGTGTTCCGCTCCTCCGGCGCGGGGGGCCAGCACGTGAACAAGACCTCCTCCGCCGTGCGGCTCATCCACAAGCCCAGCGGCCTGGTGGTGGAGTGCCAGCAGGAGCGCAGCCAGTTCCAAAACCGGGACAAGGCCATGCTCATGCTCCGCAGTAAGCTCTACGAGCAGGCCCAGACAGCCCAGACCGACGCCATCACCCAGGAGCGGCGCAGCCAGGTGGGCACGGGGATGCGCAACGAGCGCATCCGCACCTACAACTTCCCCCAGGGCCGCCTCACCGACCACCGGGTGGGCCTGACCCTTTATAAGCTGGACGCCGTGATGAACGGCGACCTGGACGAGATCATCGACGCGCTGCGTGCCGCCGCCCAGGCGGAGCAGCTGAAACAACAAGCGGCCCAGTAAGACCGCCAAGGAGGACATCTTATGGAACTTCTCATCCACTTTCCCTCCCTGCCCCAGGGGGCGACTCTGGAACAAGTCAAGGACGACCTGGCGGGACTTTTGGAGGACGACGGTTTTCTTCTCGGCTCCGGCCCCCACCACATCGACATCGACCTGCTGGGGGAGGATGACAACAAAAATCCCAAGTACGGCATCCTGACAGTGAAGCACTATCTGCAGGTGGCGGGCTTCTCCAAGGACACCACCATCGAGCTGGCTGGCACCCCCGTGGGCATCTACGAATGACGGCCATGAACACCAAACGACTGACGATAGATGACATAGCCCAGGGCGCGGCGGTCATCGCCGCAGGCGGGCTGCTGGGCATTCCCACCGAGACGGTCTACGGCCTGGGGGCCAACGGTCTTGACCCCAACGCCGTCCACGCCATCTTCGCCGCCAAGGGCCGCCCCCAAGACAACCCTCTCATCCTTCACATCCCCGACGAAAGCTGGCTGGAGCGGTACTGCGCGGACATCCCCCAGACCGCCTACACCCTGGCGGAACGGTTCTGGCCGGGGCCGCTGACCATCATCCTGAAACGCAAGCCCAACGTCCCCGACGCAGTGACGGCGGGGTTGGACACGGTGGGAATGCGCTGTCCCGACTGCGCCGTTACCCGTTCCATCATCGCCGCCGCGGACGTTCCCGTGGCCGCCCCCTCGGGCAACACCTCCGGCCGCCCCAGCCCCACCACCGCGGCGGCCATGCTGGAGGACATGGACGGCAAGATCGACGCCATTGTGGACGCCGGGCCGTGCGCCGTGGGGGTGGAATCCACCATTGTGGACCTCACCGCTACCCCGCCCCGGCTCCTCCGCCCCGGCGGGGTGACGTTGGAACAGCTGCGGGAGGTGCTGGGCGAGGTTTCCGTGGATGAGGCAGTGACTAGACTTATGTCAACCAACGAAAAACCCCGCGCGCCGGGGATGAAATACCGCCACTACGCGCCAAAGGCCCCTGTCACTGTTGTGAACGGCGAGCCGGAGGCCGCCGCCCAATATATTGCCGCCCACCTGGAGCCGGACGACGGGGTCATCTGCTTTGATAATTATGTAAATTTGTTTAAGGGTCGTCCCACAGAATCCATCGGCCCAAAGGATGACCGGGAAGCCCACGCGCGGCGTATTTTTGAGGCTCTGCGGGCCTTTGACCACAAGGATGTGCGCCGCATCTGGGCGCAGTCCCCCGACGCCCACGGCCTGGGCCTGGCGGTGACCAACCGTCTGAACAAGGCCGCCGGGTTCCATATCATCCAACTCTGATCCTCCGCAACCGGCGGTTGCGCCCAAAGTGCTTGACGGTTTCCACCGCCGCCGGGTAGGATAGAGACGAGGTGATCCATATGTCATTGGGCGAAAACTTACAGCGCTTGAGAAAGGAAAAGGGCCTCTCCCAGGAGGAGGTGGCCCGGCGGCTCTATGTCTCCCGCCAGTCGGTGTCCAAGTGGGAGCTGGACCAGTCCGAGCCGGGGGTGGCGTACCTGAAATCTTTGGCGGAGCTTTACGGCGTGACCCTGGATGAGCTGGCCGGGAGGACCGCTCCCCCGCCGATCTCACCCCCGGCGGAGACTTCTCCGGAAGCGACTACCGATGACGACGAGGAGGATCACACCTCCTTCTACTGGGTCGTCTTCGTGGCGCGAACCGTAATAGCCCTCCTGGAGAATCTTCTGTTCACCCTGCCCAATGGGAGCCTGCACTTCCCCCTTGCCTGGTTGTCCATGCTGGTGGGTGTCTTTATCCAAAAAGAGCCTGTGTGGTGGATCACTCTGGTGTGCCTCGGCCTCGACCTCGTGGTCAGTGTGATCCATTTGGTGACTGAGCCTGTGTTGGGGGTTGTGGGTCTGCTCCTTTCGGGGATATTCCTGTTTATCTTTACCCGGGAGCAGGTCAAGAGCTTTTTCCATGTTCCCCGGTTCTGATAAGTCCGGGCCTGGCGGTGACCAACCGCCTGAACAAGGCCGCCGGGTTCCATATCATCAAGCTATAAAAAGGAGACCGCCATGCGAGAAGTCGATCCCAAAAGCACCTCCCGGGCCATGAGCTACGAGCTATACATGGACGCGCCCATGCCCATGGTTACCCTGTTCAAGACCCTGGACATCACTCCACTGGTGCGCCTTTCTAAGAAGGGCCACAAGCTCAACATGCTGCTGTGCTGGTGCGCCCTGGCGGCGGCAAAGCAGGTAGAGGAATTCCGCCTGCTCCCGGTGGGCAAGGCGCTGGTGGAGTATGACCGTCTGGGGGTCAACGTCATCGTCAACAACGCCCAGGGCGCTCTTAGCTCCTGCGACCTGCCCGACTGCCCCGACTGGCGGGCGTTTGAGGCGGCATACCTGACCTTGACCAAACGGGTTTGCGACACCGGTCAAAACTATGAGCTGGACGACGCCATGATCCTGGGCACCTCCTCCCTGGCAGGGTACGACATCGACGGCGCGGTGAACTTTTACAGCGGCCTCTATAACAACCCCTTTCTCATCTGGGGGAAGTACGTCAGAAAGGGATGGAAGCAGTTCCTAAAGGTGTCCTTCCAGTTCCACCACGTCCAGATGGACGGCCAGCAGGCCTGCCGGTTCCTGGACGAACTGCAAAACGAGATCAACCAATTTTCTAAGGAGAAATAGAACATCATGCAATTTGAAAAACTGAATGCCGCCGTGGCGGCTTTGCGGTGCGGCGAGGTCTGCATCGCCACTGGGCAGGACGCCATGGACGTCATCGCCTCCGCCCGGTATGAGACCGGGTGCGGCGGCCTGATCGTCCCAAAGGCGGCCCTTCACGAGGACTTCTTCCGCCTTCCCACCGGACTGGCAGGAGAGGTCCTGCAAAAATTCGTCAACTACGGCATGAAGATCGCCGTGGTGGGAGATTTCTCCCAATATACCAGCAAGAATCTTCAAGACTTTCTCTGGGAGAGTAACAAGGGCAAGGCGGTGTTCTTTGTGTCCACCGAGGCCGAGGCCTTGGAGCGGCTGTCCAACGCAAAATAACGTTACAAAAGGAGCGATGAAAAGTGAGTACATTATCTGTGGGCGTAAGCCGGGACAAGGCGGTGGAGGCGCTCAAGCAGTATAACGCCGAGCCCTTCCACCTGCGCCACGCCTTCACCGTGGAGGCCGTCATGGGCTGGTACGCCGACGAGCTGGGCTACGGCGGGGACAAGGAATTTTGGGCCACGGCGGGACTGATGCACGACGTGGACTTTGAGCGGTGGCCCGACGAGCACTGCGTCAAGGCCCCCGAGCTGCTGGCCGCCGCCGGGTTCACCCCCGAGCTCATCCACGCCGTCTGCGCCCACGGCTGGGGCATGACGGGCACCGACGCCAAGCCCGAGCATGAAATGGAAAAGGTGCTCTTCGCCGCCGACGAGCTCACCGGCCTCATCGGCGCGGCCGCCCTCATGCGTCCCTCCAAGTCCACCAAGGACATGGAGCTCAAGAGCCTGAAAAAGAAATTCAAGGACAAGAAGTTTGCCGCCGGGTGCTCCCGGGAGTGCATTGCCCAGGGCGCGGAATTGCTGGGCTGGGAGCTGGACAAGCTGTTGGAGATGACCCTTCAGGCCATGGCGGCCACCGAGGACGCGGTGGAGGCCCAGTTGGCGTGAAGACCATCGGCGTCACCGGCCCCACCGGGGCGGGCAAAACCACCGTTTTGCGGGCGTTGGAGAGCCTGGGGTGCGTCTCCGTGGACTGCGACGCCCTCTACCATTCCCTGCTGGAGACCTCCCCCACCCTGTCAGGGGAGTTGACAGCGCGGTTTGGAAGGAGTATCCTAAATCGTCAGGGTTCCATCGACCGCAAGGCCCTGGGCGCTATCGTCTTTGCCGACCCCGCCGCCCTGGCCGACTTGAACGCCATTTCCCACCGCCACATTCTGGCCCGGTGCCACGCTCTGTCCAAGGAGGCGGCGGAACGCGGCGCGAAGGGCATCGTCTTTGACGCCATCGCCCTCTTTGAGTCCGGCCTCGCCGCGGAGTGCGACGTGACCCTGGCTGTGGTGGCCCCCGTGGACGTGCGGGTGCGCCGCATCATGGCCCGGGACGCCATCGGCGAGGACTACGCCCGTGCCCGTGTGTCCGCCCAACGAGAGAATGAATATTATGTAAACCTCTGTGACCTCTCCATCACCACCGACGATTCCACGGTAGAAAAAGAATTGTACGCCCAGGTTGTACAACTGTTTTCTAACATATTATGTTAACTATATCAAAGGAGTGATCCCCATGGAAGAAACCAAAAAGACCCCTGGACAGGAGCGGCGGGACGCGCTGCTCTACAATCCCAAGAACGGTTATGACCGTCTCTCCGCCCAGGATGAGATCGCCATGCACAGCTACTGCGAGGACTACAAGAAGTTCCTGGACCTGGGCAAGACGGAGCGGGAGTGCGTCACCACCGCCGAGGCCCTGGCCAAGGCCCAGGGCTTCCAGCCCCTCACCGCCGGAATGTCCCTGAAAGCCGGCGACAAGGTGTACCGCGTCAACCGGGGCAAGTCCATCATGCTGGCGGTCATCGGCTCCGCCCCCCTTTCTCAGGGGGCCAACATCGCCGCCGCCCACATCGACTCCCCCCGTCTGGACCTGAAGCCCAACCCCCTCTACGAGGACAGCGAGATGGCCTTCCTCAAGACCCACTACTACGGCGGCATCCGCAAGTATCAGTGGGTGACCATCCCTCTGGAGCTTCACGGTGTCGTGGCCCTCAAAAACGGCCAGAACGTTCAGGTGGCCATCGGCCCGGGCGCGGGCGACCCGGTGTTCACCGTGGACGACCTGCTCCCCCACCTGGCCAAGGACCAGTCCCAGAAGCCTCTGGGCGAAGCCATTCCCGCCGAAAGCCTGAACATCCTGGTGGGCAGCCGCCCCTTCAAGGACGACGAGGGCAGCGACCGGGTGAAGCTGGCTGTGATGGAAATTCTGCATGAGAAATACGGCATCGTGGAGGAGGACTTCATCTCCGCCGAGCTGGAGGTCGTCCCCGCCTTCCAGGCCAAGGACCTGGGGCTGGACCGCTCCATGATCGGGGCCTACGGCCACGATGACCGGGTGTGCGCCTACGCCTCCCTGGCCGCTCTGCTGGAGCTGAACGCCATTCCCACCAAGACCGCCGTTTGTATGCTGGCGGACAAGGAGGAGATCGGCTCCGAGGGCGTGTCCGGGATGCAGTCCGCCGCCTTCGACACCTTCATGAGCGACCTGTGCGACAGCCAGCACACGCCCCTGAAGCGCTGCTACGAGGCCTCCTTCTGCCTCTCCGCCGACGTGACCAGCGCCTATGACCCCAACTTTGCCGACGTGTACGAAAAGCGCAACGCCGCCCGGGTCAACTACGGCGTTGGCCTGTGCAAATACACCGGCTCCCGTGGCAAATCCGGCGCGTCCGACGCGTCCGCCGAGCTGGTGGGCAAGCTCCGCAAGGTGCTGGATGACCGCAACGTTATCTGGCAGATGGCGGAGCTGGGCAAGGCCGATCAGGGCGGCGGCGGTACCGTGGCCGTCTATATGGCTCAGCGGGACATCGACGTGCTGGACGCGGGGGTGCCCGTCCTCTCCATGCACGCCCCCTTCGAGACCGTGTCCAAGCTGGACTGCTATATGACCTACCGCGCCGCTCAGGCGGTGTATCTGGCCTGAGAGAGGCCAAAGCCCCAGAGAAAGAGAGGCATCCCCCCATGAAAAGACCCTTCGTCACCCTTCCCCAGCTCCAGTCCATTACCGCCCAGCACCCCACCCCCTTCCACCTCTACGATGAGAAGGGCATCCGGGAAAACGCCCGGGCCATGAGGGCGGCCTTTGCCTGGAACCCCGGCTTCAAGGAGTATTTCGCCGTGAAGGCCACCCCCACCCCCGCCATTTTGAAGCTTCTCCGGGAGGAGGGCTGCGGGGTGGACTGCTCCTCCCTCACCGAGCTGATGCTGTCCGACAAGTGCGGCTTTGGGGGCAGCGAGATCATGTTCTCCTCCAACGATACCCCCGCCGAGGAATTTGTCCTGGCGGACAAGCTGGGTGCCACCATCAACCTGGATGACTTTACCCACATCGACTTTCTCCAAAAGACCATTGGGCACATCCCGGAGACCATCTCCTGCCGCTACAACCCAGGCGGCACCTTCGTTCTGGGAGAGACCGAGGACAGTGGCCGCCAGGTCATGGACAACCCCGGCGAGGCAAAGTACGGCTTCACCCGCCCCCAGCTCACTGAGGGCTTCCGCAAGCTGAAGGAAATGGGGGCCAAGCACTTCGGGCTGCACGCCTTCCTGGCGTCCAACACCTTGTCCAACGACTACTACCCCGCCCTGGCCCGCATCCTGTTCCAGACCGCCGTGGAGCTGCACCGGGAGACCGGCTGCCACATCGCCTTTATCAACCTCTCCGGCGGCGTGGGCATCCCCTACCGCCCCGACCAGCCCGCCAACGACATCGCGGTCATCGGCGAGGGGGTGCGCAAGGCGTATGAGGAGGTGCTCGTCCCCGCCGGGATGGGGGACGTGTCCATCTTCACCGAGCTGGGACGCTTCATGCTGGGGCCGTACGGCTGCCTGGTGACCAAGGCCACCCACTTCAAGCACACCTACAAGGAGTACGTGGGAGTGGACGCCTGCGCCGCCAACCTGATGCGCCCCGCCATGTACGGCGCGTACCACCACATCACCGTCATGGGCAAGGAGGACGCGCCCTGCGACCACGTCTACGACGTGACAGGCGGGCTGTGCGAGAACAACGATAAGTTCGCCATTGACCGCCCCCTGCCGGAGATCGAGCTGGGCGACCTGCTGGTCATCCACGACACCGGCGCCCACGGCCATTCCATGGGCTACCAGTACAACGGCCGCCTGCGTTCGGCCGAGCTGTTGCTCCGGGAGGACGGCAGCGTTAAGCTCATCCGCCGTGCGGAGACCCCGGAGGACTACTTCGCCACCATGGTGTTTGATTGAGGTGACAAAATGGGAACGCCAATTTCTTTGCCCACCCTCAGCCATTTTCAAAACGGCAACGGCTGGCTGGGCAGCGCGGGGCTTCTGCGCTTCCAGATCGAGAAGCCCGCTGAGGGGGAGATGACCGCCGTCCTCTGGCAGGGGCCCTTCTCCCGGCCCTACGCCCAGGAGATCGAACGGCAGACCTTCCCCGTCAGCGACGAGGGCCTCGCGGCGGTGCTGAACTACCTCAACGCCAAGGCCCAGGCCGTCAACGAAGCGCCCCCCTTCACCGACGCTGAGACCACCGCCTTCTACCACGCGAAACGGGCAGAAGAAGCCGCGCCAAAAGAGGGGTAAGTTTGAAACAAAAAAGCAAGGCAGACCGTTGCGGTCTGCCTTGCTTTTTGGTCAAAACGTACCATAGTGCTATTCCAACCACTGGATAAATGCCGTTTTGTCAGAGCTGTTGTATCCGGCATTTCCGTAGAATTTGAGCGTCGCGCTCTCTTTTGCCCCGGTGAGCAGCATGATTTTGTAACAGCCCTGCCCTTCCGCGATCTGTTTGGCATAGTTCAAGCATTCTGTCCCATATCCTCTGCCGCGATACTCCGGGTGGGTCACAACATTCTCCACCAACGCGTACGGTCTTATGTTTCTTGTCAAATTAGGAATGACCACACAAACGCAAGAAGAAACGATCTTCCCATCGATCTCATTGACGATCATGTGATGGTTTTCATCTTGGAGGATCGTGTTCCATGTGTGTTTTAGGTGTTCTGTCATCTCTGGCACGGCATCTTCGTGTAAATACAAATACAGCTCCAGCAGTTCCTCTAATTCCGTTTCAGCGATTTCTCTAACCATACCTCACCGCGCCTCTCAATACTTCTTATCCAGCTCCGCGACAAGCCCGGCGAGGGCGCCGTCCTCGCTGGGAGGCAAAAGGTGCGCGCCCCAGTCCTTGACCTCCTGGGCGCAGTCGGCGGGGGCGTAGGGCACAGCGGACACCGCCAGCATGGGGAGGTCGTTTTGGTTGTCCCCCACGCAGTAGAGGTTTTCCCGGCGAACGCCCAGCTTCTCAGCCAGGCGCAGGACCATGCCGCCCTTGGTGGTCCCCTTTCCCGTCAGCTCCAGCATATGAAAGTTGGAAAAGATGGCCTCGTAGCGGTCTCCCCAGCGTTCTAAAATCAGCCTTTGGGCCTCCTTCAGGACGCTGTTTTTCTGGTGGAGAATGGCCTTGCCCCAGGGCTGTGGCATGGCGGCGATCTCCCGCTCCTCGGCGGTGCACTTCGCCCGCTCCAGGTGGAACCACGTCCACTCGTTGGGATTCCAGATGTAGATGTCCTCCCCGTGGTAGGCCTCCAGACCCACCTCCGGGATGGCTTTTGTCAATTCCACCAGGTCGTCCGCGATGGTCTCGGGCACGGTGCGCTCCTCTACCAGGACCTCCCGGGAGAAGTCGTAGAGCTGCGCGCCGTTGGCCAGGATCACCGGGGCGTTGGGCCTTGCCATGTCCACATAGCGGCGGAAGGTGGTGCGGGCGCGGCCGGTGGCGATGGTGAAAACGCCGCCCTCAGATTGGAAATAGGCCACCGCCTGGCGGTTGGCCTCAGGGAGGACGTGGGACGCGGGAAAGAAGGTGTCGTCAAAGTCGCTGGCGATCATCACTCCGTCAAATTTGCCCATACGCGTCCCCCCTTGTCATATTAGTTTTGCTTTTGCAGAACGTTCTTCTCAATGGCTGGAACAGCCTGGAATATCCCCAGCACGATCAGATCCACCGCCATCACCAGCACGGACAGCAGACCGTTATAGATGGCAGAATACACCCAGGGATTTACCATAGCAAGACCAAGGAAGCTCTCGGGCATATACTCCCCCCAGATCACCGCGCCAGCCAGCCACATGGGCACGAAACGGGCCGCTGTGGCAATTGCCGTGCCCCACAGCCAGCCCAGCTTCTTCCCCGCGGCGAAGCCGCATACAAACACCAGCGCGTAGGCCAGGATGTAGTCCAGCAACATGGACTGCACAGAGATGGCAAGCCCGCCGCCCAGGAAAAATTGAAGAACGCCGTTGGTGACGCACACCAGCGCGCTCCACTTGGGTCCCCAGCGCAGGCAGTAGACAAGAATGGGGATCATGGCCAAGTCTACCGAGCCTCCGGCGGGGAAGCGGTAAAAGGGCGGGACCAGCGCGTCCAGCGCCCAGGCCAGGGCAATCATGATCGCCCCTTCGATCAGCGCCCGCAGGGCAAGATGGGACTTTGTGTTGCTTTGCATATGTCGTTCCTCCTAAAAAAATGTACCGCAGTCACCAGATAGGCGCGGTACAAGGAGACGACTTTTATGTCGAATACACTCGCTACGCCGGCATTACCCGGATCAGCTTGGAGGGACCGGAGGGGGCAATACCCCTCGCATCACAGCCGGACTTGCGTCCAGCGCCCCTGATATCCTGTTGTCTGCGGTCAAGTGTCATTGTACGACAACGCCGGGAGGTTGTCAACCCTCCCGGCGGCGTAGTTTCTCTAAAATCGCGGTAAAATAGGGCGGCAAATCACAGCGCACCGTCAGGCGCTCCCCGGTGGCCGGGTGGACAAAGGACAGCTCCTTGGCGTGGAGGCACTGTCCCTCCAGCCCCGGATAGCCCTTGGGGCTGCCGTACACCTGGTCCCCCAGCAGCGGGTGGCCCAGGTGGGCCATGTGGACGCGGATCTGATGGGTGCGGCCCGTCTCCAGGCGGAAGGAGGCGTAGGTGTACCCGGCGAACCGCTCCAGCACGGCGTAATGGGTCACCGCCTCCCTGCCCCCCGCCACCACCGCCATCTTCTTGCGGTCCTTGGGGTTGCGGTCCAGCGGGGCGTTCACCGTCCCCTCGTCCTCTCGGAGATTTCCCACCACCACGCCGTGGTAAAGCCGGTAGAGGGAGTGGTCCTGGAGCTGGGCGGCCAGGGACAGGTGGGCGCGGTCTGTCTTGGCGGCGATGAGCAGGCCGGAGGTGTCCTTGTCGATGCGGTGGACGATGCCGGGGCGCACCACCCCGTTGATGCCGGACAGTGTACCGGAACAATGATGCAGCAACGCGTTGACCACCGTGCCTGAGCTGTGCCCCGGCGCGGGATGGACCACCATACCCACAGGCTTATTGAGGACGATGACCTCGTCGTCCTCATAGACCACGTCCAGCGGGATGTCCTCCGGCTGGGCCTCCAACGGCTCCGGCTCGGGGAGGTCGATGTCGATCTCCGTCCTGGCGGGGAGCTTGTCTTTTTTGGTGAGAGCCTTCCCCTGCCAGGTCACAAGCCCCGCCTCGCAGAGCTTTTGGGCGGCGGAGCGGCTCAGGCCCTCCACCGCGACGGCCAGAGCCGCGTCCAGGCGGAGGTTTTCCGTCTCAATGGTCAGCTTCATCCGTCGGCTCCTTGTCTTTCTTCGACGACTTAAACTGCACATAGAAGAGGTATGCGCAGTAGCCGATCACGCCGCCCACCACCCACATATCCGCCACGTTGAACACCCCGAAGCGGATGAAGGTGAAGTTGAACATATCGGTGACCGCGCCGAAGGCGGCCCGGTCGATGAGGTTGCCTGCCGCCCCCGCCAGCACGCAGGTGAGGCACAGGCGGGAGAAGGCGTTGGTGGTCACGTAGTCGCCCCAAAGGCACACCGCCAGCAGGACGGTGGCCGCGGCGGACAGCGCCGTCAACAGCCAGGTCTGCTCCGACAGCACAGAGAACGCCCCCCCGGTGTTTTGCAGGTGGTAAAGCTCGATGAAGTAAGGAATGAAGGGCCGGGTCTCCCCCAGGGCCATAGCCGAGCGCACCCACAGCTTCACCAGCTGGTCGGCAACCACCAACACCACCGCCAGCAGATACCAGGGCCACACGCGCTTACATTTTTCCTTCAATTTAGCCCTCCTTGGACAGCACGGAGGCACAGCGGGGACACAGGCCATCCCCGTTCACATAAGCATCGAATTTCCAGCACCGCTGGCATTTTTCCCCCTGGGCAGGCTCTACCTTCACGGTAAGCCCGGGCACCGCCTCTCCGGCGAATCCCTCGATGGGGCTGTCCGTCCTGGTCAGCTGAGATACGATGCACAGATCCGCCAGCTCCCCCGCGTCAAATTCTCCCAATGCGTATTGGACCTCTTCCGCCTCAGCGGCAAAGTGGAGAGTCACCGCCGCCTCCAGGCTCTTTTTGATGCCCTGCTCAGCCCGGGCCAGCTCCAACGCCTTGTTCACATCGTTTCGCAAGGCGATCAGCGCATCCCAGCGCGCCCCTTCTTCCTTGGAAAGGGCCAGGGCGGGGTCAAAGTCCGGCATATCGTTCAGAAGGACGCTCTCGGCGTTGTCCGTCTTGGCGTGGGGCATAGCCAGCCAAATCTCCTGGGAAGTAAAGGCCAGAATGGGAGCTACCAGCCGGGTCAGGCCGTCCAGGATATGGTACAGCGCACTCTGGGCGCTCTTGCGTCCGGCGGCGTCGCCGCAGTAGAGGCGGTCCTTGATCACGTCCAGGTAGAAGTTGGACATCTCCACCACGCAGAAGTTGTAAATGGAGCGGTAGACCACATGGAAGTCGTAGGTGGTATAGGCGGCGCGGCAGGTCTTGGCCAGGGCGTTGAGCTGGGCCACCGCCCACTTGTCCAGGTCCATCAGCTCCTGAGTGGGGGTGGCGTTGTCGGGGTCGAAGCCGTTCAGATTGCCCAGCATATACCGGGCGGTGTTGCGAATTTTCAGATACGCCTGGGAGAGCTGCTTCAAGATCTCCGGGGAGATGCGCATATCCTGGGTGTACTCCGCGCTGGCCACCCACAGCCGCAGGATGTCCGCGCCGTACTGGCTCAACACGTCGTCGGGAGAGACGGCGTTGCCCAGAGACTTGTGCATCACCTTGCCCTCGCCGTCCACCGTCCAGCCGTGGGTGACGATCTGCTTGTAGGGGGCCACGCCGTTGCAGGCGATGGAGGTGAGCATGGAGGACTGGAACCAGCCCCGGTACTGGTCGCCGCCCTCCAGATAGAGGTCGGCGGGGTATTTCAGATAGTCCCGCTCGTCGGCCACAGCGGCCCATGTGGAGCCGGAGTCAAACCACACATCCATGATGTCCGTTTCCTTGGTGAAGTGGGTGTGGCCGCAGTGGGGGCACTTGGTACCCGCAGGGGCGAGCTGGTCGGGGTCGGAGTCGAACCAGATGTTGGACCCGTGCTCCCGGAAGAGCTTCGCCACATGGGCGATGGTCTCGGGGGAGATGACCTCGTGGCCGCACTCAGCGCAGTACAGCATAGGGATGGGCACGCCCCACACCCGCTGGCGGGAGATGCACCAGTCGGAGCGCTCGGAGATCATGGAGATCATCCGCTCCTTGCCCCACTCGGGCTTCCACCAGATGCCGTCGCAGGAGTCCACCGCCGCCTTCTTGATGGCGTCCACGCTGCAGAACCACTGCTCGGTGGCCCGGAAGATGATGGGGTTCTTGCACCGCCAGCAGTGGGGATAGCTGTGGGTGATGTTCTCCTTGCTCAAAAGCGCGCCACAGGCCTCCAGGTCGGCGATGACCAGGTCGTTGCCCTTGGCGTAGTAGTTGCCGTTGTACCGCTCGTCGGTCATCACTCCCTTGGCGTTGACAGGCACAGGCACGCCGATGTGGGTGAGGCCCTGCTTGTCGTAGCTCTGGCAGATATAGAAGTCATCCGCGCCGAAGCCGGGGGCGGTGTGGACGCAGCCGGAGCCGGCGTCCAGCGTCACGTGGTCGCCGCACAGGATCACGCTCTCCCGGTCGAACAGCGGGTGCTTGGCAGTCATCAGCTCAAAGTCGCTGCCCTTGAGGGTTGCCAGCACCTTGCACGCGGAAAAGTCAAGTCCCGCCTGCTTGCACACGCCCTCTGCCAGGTCCTTGGCCAGGATGTAGACCTCGCCGTTAGGAGCCTCCAGCAGAACATAATCGAAGGCGGCGTTGACGCAGATGGCCATGTTTCCGGGGATGGTCCAGGGGGTGGTGGTCCAGATGACGAAGGAGAGCTTTTTCACATCGCAGTACTGCCCCAGCTTGCCCTTGTCATCGGCCACAGGGAACTTCACAAAGATGGTGGTGCAGGGGTCGTCCTGGTACTCGATCTCCGCCTCGGCCAAAGCGGTCTGGTCGGCGGGGCACCAGTAGACGGGCTTGAGGCCCTTGTAAATAAGGCCCTTCTCCGCCATCTTGCCAAAGACCTCCACCTGCCGCGCCTCGAACTCGGGCAGGAGGGTGATATAGGGGTCCTCCCACTCGCCCAGCACGCCCAGCCGCTTAAACTGCTCGGTCATTTTGGCGATATAGCCCTCGGCGTACTCCCGGCACTTGGTGCGGAACTCCGCCGTGGTCATCTCGTCCCGTTTCACCGTCTTGTCCTTCAAAACGGCGGTCTCGATGGGCAGGCCGTGGGTGTCCCAGCCGGGGACGTAGGGGGCCTGGAAGCCCGTCATGTTCTTGGACTTGACGATGATGTCCTTCAAAATTTTGTTCATGGCGGTGCCGATGTGGATGTTGCCGTTGGCATAGGGAGGGCCATCGTGAAGGACGAACTTGGGCTTGCCATCGTTGCGCGCCACCATCTTGTGGTAGAGGCTCTGGAGGGCGGGCAGCATCTCCGGCTCCCGCTTAGGCAGCCCCGCCCGCATGGGAAAGTCGGTCTGGGGAAGGTGTACGGTCTCGTTGTAGTCCATGGTGTCAGTCTCCTTTATTTGAAGTGTTTTCAATTTGTAGAGTAGATCATTTCGGCCTCTCCCGCAAAAAACTGAATCAATTCGTCTTTTGAAAAGGGCCAATTCTCTTCTTCCTTAAAATCCATTTCGAAAAAATCTATGATGTTCTCGCAGGCCAAAGGCATCAAATTTGCCTGATAGTGTTCCCATTCATTCTGTATTTCCCGCCAATCATGATACTCCTTCTTCGTCAGTACCATATCTCCATTATCCAAGTAGATCAGGGTCGCTTTTGTTTTTCTCACACCTGCCCCTCCCTAACAAAAAGCGCCCTTGTCTCGTCAAGAGACAAAGGCGCAAACCTCTGCGGTACCACTCTCGTTCTGTACAGCGTACAGCACTCATTTCGTCTGTAACGGGACGACCCGCCGGGGCCTACTTGGCTTCAGCCCCATCGCTCCGAGGTGATCCTTCTCCAAGGCGCGCCCTCCGCCTTTCACCAAAACGGCGGCTCTCTTTGCGGCGCGGGCTTGGGTACTCGTCCTCTTCCCTGCGTTTTACCCAGCTATTTTACCCGTTTTTCCCCCGCCTGTCAAGGGGAACGCTCCATTCTCCCCCAGCGTCCAAACAAATAATTTGACGATCCCGGTGACAAAATGGCCCGTTGCTTTGAGTTATGGGTGAAAGGAGGTGGAGGCCGATGGAGACAACACCGCTGCGTACGGGCGGTCAAGAGGAAACCGAGGCCGTGATCGCCCGGTATCAGAGCATGGTCTACGGCCTGGCCTTTGCCAAGACCGGGTCCGGAGCCGATGCGGACGACGTGTTTCAGGAGGTCTTTTTGGCCTACTGGAACGCCCAAACGAAATTTCGCGACGAGGAGCACCGCAAGGCGTGGCTGCTGCGTACCACTATGAACCTCTCCCGGCGGGTGACCGCCGCCACGCCCCGGCGGAAAAACGTCCCTCTGGAGGACGCGGAGGCCGTGGCCGCCCCCTTCCGGGAGGAGGAGGAAAACCGGGTCTGGGCAGCCCTGCAAAGTCTGCCTGAGGAACAACGTCTGCCCATCTATCTGTTCTACTTTGAGGACCTATCCACCGAGGCCATCGCCAAGGCCCTGCGTGTCCGTCCGGGAACGGTGCGGATGCGTATGACCCGTGGCCGGGAGCGGCTTCGGACCCTTTTGAAAGGAGACTATTTTGATGAATCATAAGCTGTTTGCTTCCATGAAGGAGCAGTTAAATCCCAGCCTGCAGGCCCAGGGGTCGTTACACGAGGCCCTGTCCCAGCCCGTGAAGCGCAAGTCCATCTCCTGGCGCAAATACGCCGCCGTGGCGGCCTGCGCCGCGCTGGTTATCGCCGCCGGCAGCGCGTTCTCTCACCTGCGGGGCGGTCCGTTTCACCCTGGCCCGCCTGTTGCGGTCGCCACTCCCACCCCCGTCCCGACCTCCCAGCCCAGCGGTGAACCCCTTCACCCCCCCGACGAGTGGGAGATCACCATCCACTGGGACAATGTGGTGGTGAACGAGGCCGATGGCCTGACCCCTGATGCCACCCGGCTCTACCGCGACCCCGAGCTCTACGAGGAGACCGTCTTTGACCTGGAGGGTGTCCGGGACTACTACGGCTGGTCCTTGGCCCCCGCCTATGTTCCCGACGGTCTCACCGGGGGCGGTCACGGCCCCTATGGTTCTCTGTTCCGGGACAGAACCACCGGGGAGGTCATTGAGGATCAGGCGGGCCGGGGCTTCTGGGTGGACTTTTGGGAGGACGGAAGCCCCAAGTCCGACGACGACATCGTGATCCCCAAAGGCTTTACCATCACGGCCTCCAGGCTGGGCATCCTCCACTGCTGCCTCCTCCCGGTGGACCAGGCGTACACCACCGACTTTTGTGGAACGGCTGTCACCCTGAGCCACGCCTCCCTGCCCTACGGTCCCTTCGACCCGGAGAAAATGGACCCCAGCGGGCTTTATCACCTCCCCGCCGGGTACTACGACATCTATGTGGCGTCCTTCACCCTGGACGGGGTGGAGTACGAAATCCAGGCCGACCGGTTGGAGCTGGAAGAACTCATCAAGATCACCGCCTCCGCGATCTGCGGTCGCAGCGGTCTGCCTGCCTCTTTTACGGTCGGATGACAAAAAGGCCCGGTATCCCCATGGATACCGGGCCTTTTCTTACATACCTTGCACTTAATAGCTGTACTTTTTTCGCTTTGCCAGCAGGAAGGCGGAGGTCACACATACGGCGCACACGTCCGCCACCACCACCGCCAGCCACACCCCGTCCAGCTTCAAAAAGATGGGCAGGATGAGGACGGACAGGCACTGGAACACCAGCCCCCGGAGGAAGGAGATCACCGCCGAAATGAGGCCGTTATTCAGCGCGGTGAAGAAGGACGAGCCGAAAATGTTGATCCCCGCCACCAGGAACATGAAGGAGCAGATGTGGAACGCCCGACGGGTCATCTCCATTAGACCCTGGTCATAGCCCACAAAGATATGGGCCAGGGGCGAAGCCAGCACCCAGGCCAGGGCGGTCATGGCCACCCCCACCCCCGCCATGAGCCGCAGGCTCTTTTGGAGGATGTTTTTCACCTCGGCGGAATTCTCCGCGCCGTAGTGGTAGCTGATGATGGGGGCGGTACCGATGGTGTAGCCGATGAAGATGGCCAGGAAGATAAAGTTGACGTACATCAGCACGCCGTAGGCCGCCACGCCGTCCTCCCCCGCCAGCCGCATGAGCTGGAAGTTGAAGAGCATACTCACCACCGAGCCGGAAATACTGCTCATCATCTCGGACGCACCGTTGGTGCAAGCCTGGACCAGAGGTTTCACCTCCAGCTTTGTGGCACGCAGGCGTAAAATGCTGTCATTGGGCCGCAAAAAGTAGATGAGGGGCAGCACGCCGCCCACCGTCTGGCTGATGCCGGTGGCCAGCGCGGCCCCGGCGATGCCCCAGCGGAAGCCCGCCACAAAGAGGGCGTCCAGGGCCATATTGGTCACCCCGGCGCACACCGTGGCCAGCAGGCCCAGCTGAGGCTTTTGGGCGGTGGTGAGGAAGGTCTGGAACAGGTTTTGGAGCATGAACATGGTGTTGAAGGCCAGGACGATGCGCCCGTAGAGGACACAGTCGTCCACCATCTCCGCCGTCGCGCCCAGGGCCAGGGCGATGGGCCGCAGAAAGAGGATGCCCAGCACGGAGAGGACCACGCCCGCCGCCACGGTGGCGACCACCATCATGGTGAAGTAACGGTTGGCTTTGTCCGAATCTCCCTCTCCCAGCGTCTTACCCACCAGGGCGGAGCCGCCCGCGCCCAACATGAAGCCTACCCCGCCCAGGATCATGATGAAGGGGTAGATGAGATTGATGGCTGCGAAGGGAGTCTTGCCCGCCCAGTTGGACACGAAAAAACCGTCCACCACGCTGTAAATAGAGGTGAACACCATCATGACGATGGGAGCGAAGCAGAACTTCAGCAGCCGGGAATAGTTGAAATGATCGGAAAGTTGGATAGACATATAAAAAACCTCGTAGAGTTCGCCGCCCGCAGGCGGCGAAGATGTATGATTATGTTTTCCGGCGACATGCGCGTCGGAAAACATACTTCTCGGCCCACCAGTGTGCGAGCGCAGCGAGTGCGCGCAGGGGGCCGCAGCCTGCCGCCGGGGAAGGCCATTGGCCTTTCCCGGCGAGTAAAAAAAGGGCCGGTCCTCAGACCGGCCCTTCCTTGCTCGTTCAGTCGATCTCGAAGTCCTTGCCGAACTCCAAGGTCTTGCGGTCGATGCGCCGGGTAGGCGCGTCGTCCGCGGCCGGGGGCTGCTGCTCGCCCCGGCGTTGAGCCATCAGCTGCTCGTAAAGGCTAACCGAACTCTCTTCCACCGCCAGGGGGTCCGGATCGGGCGCCAAACGGCGGGGGGAGTGCTCTGCGTGCCCCTCCGGGGGCTGAACTGGGTGGTCTTCGGTGGAAGCGATGGGAGCGGCGGCGCCGTCGAAGGGGGGCACGGTCTCCAGCATCAGGTCGGGATCACGGTGAAGATCCTCGTCCTCCAAAGCGACGGAACGCTCCACCGCGGCCTGGATATCCTCCACGGTGTGGTCCTCCGCCTTGGGAATGACAGGGACGACCAGCTGATCCAGCTGATCGAGATAGTCCATCTGCTTCTGGCAGACGGCACGGATCTGAGATTTATACTGCTCCACGGCGCGCTGGGCGGCCTGGAGCTTCTGGGCCTCGGCGCCCAGGCCCTGGCTCAGCTCACGGCGCATGGTCTCGGAGCTGCTCTCCGCCTGAGACAGCATGGCGGCGCACTTTTCCTCGGTCTCCTTCACCAGCTTGTCCGACATCTGCTGGGCGGCCAAAAACGCCTTGCGCATAGATTCCTCGGTGGACTGATACTCCCGGATCTTGCCCGACAGCACCCCCAGCTTCTGCTTCAAAAGGGCGTTTTCGTTAAAGAGCGTTTCGTAATCGGCGGTCAACTCGTCCAGAAAATCGTCCACCATCGCCATATTATAGCCGCCGAAAGACGCCTTGCCAAAGGAACGCTGGGCAACCTCTTGTGGAGTCAGCATACCGATCCCTCCGTTACTCTTTTTTTAAATCAGAAATTGTAGAGTCCGTTATTCTCCAGCTCGCCCACCAGGTCGCCCAGGATATCCACGTTGAAGGGGGTGACGATGTAGGTGCCGATGGCCACCTTCTTGATCTTGCCCTCGCTGGCGTAGGCCACGCCGGAGACGAAGTCCAGCAGCCGGCGGGCAACGTCCTTGCCCACGGACTCCAGGTTGAGCACCACCGTGCGCTTCTCCCGCAGGTGGTCGGCGATCTCGGGGGCGGTCTCAAAACGGTCGGGCTTCACCAGCACCACCTGAAGCTGAGTGGTGGTGTGGATGTTGACCACCTTGTTGCTGCGGCGCTCGGCCTGGGTGTCAAACACGGAGGAGACAGGCTCCTGCTCCCGGGCGCTCAGACGCTCGGTGGCACGCTCGCGCTGCTTGCGCTCCAGTTTGGGGGCCGGCTCGAATTCCTCGTAATCGTCCTCCTCATCCTCATACGGGCGGGCCAGCCGCTTTAACTCGTCGATAAAGCTCATTCGTATATTCCCCTTTCGGTTTCTCTTCTCATTTGTCGGCCGTGTTCTGTCAACCACGGGGGCCGAAGATCCCCGTGCCTACGCGCACCAGGGTCGCCCCCTCGCGCACGGCGTCGGCAAAATCACGGCTCATTCCCATGGACAGACAATCAACGTCTTTCCTATTATCCACCATTTTATTAATTATGTCAACATAAATTTGGTATGTTTTTCGAAAAAATTTCCGGTTGCCCCCAACATCTTGTGCCGCGGGAGGGATACACATAACGCCGCGCAACCGCACACCTGGCAATTCCAGGACCTTTTCCGCCCCAAAAAACACCTCTTCCGGGGAAAAACCGCTCTTGCTCTCCTCCCCGGCGATGTTCACTTCCAGCAGGATATCCTGCACCCGGCCCAGGCGCACGGCGCAGTCGGACACCGCCTGCAGAAGATGGAGGGAATCGACGGACTCGATCAGGTCCACCCGGCCCACCACCTGTTTGACCTTGTTGGTCTGGAGATGGCCAATGAAGTGGACCTCCCGGGCGCCGTCATAGGCAAAGGCGTCCAGCTTCTGGGTCAGCTCCTGCACCCGGTTTTCCCCGCACACGGTGATGCCGGCGGCGATGGCGGCCCGGACGGTCTCCGCGCTCTGGGTCTTGGTGGCGGCCTCCAGAGTGATCGAACCCGGGTCCCTGCCCACCTCCCGAGCCGCGGCGGCGATGGCCTCCCGGGTAACGGCGATGCGTTCTTCCAGCTGGCTCACAGGATCACCTTCCCGTTGTAAAGCTCTTGGTTGGACAGGATGACCGTGTCGCCGGGACGCAGGACCTTCCGGTTGGTGGCGGTTCCCCGCAGGAGGTAGAAGTCCTCCCCCTCCCGCACGATCTCCACGCTCTTGAACTCCGCCTGACGGCCCACCAGGGTGTAGACGCCCAGGGTGGTGGTGCCGTCGTCGTTGGTACGCACCCGCAGGGCCTTGTTGGGCACCCGCACCCCGGAAAACCGCTCAAAGATCAGAGTGGCGGTGCACATACGGGTCAGGGTGACCTGGCTGAGGTAGCGGTCAGAGGAAAACACGGCCATCCGGCGGCCGCCCTCGCTGCTCCCCAGCCGTTCCAGCTTCATGGAGACCTCCTTGCCAAAATCCCCGGTAAAGGCCAGGGTGTACTTCTTCCCCTCCTCCAGCCGTTTGGCGGATGCGTCGTCCACCGAGGTGGCAAAATACCAGGTGGAGCCGGTAATGAGCTTGCCGATGGCGGTCTGGGACGGCTCCGTCCCGCTCTGCAGCAGCTGATCCAGCTGCCCCACGGTCAGTCCGTCCAACATATCGGGGTAGAGCCGTTCCTCATAGCCGTCGGCCAGGCCGGAGAAGATCCCGCTCTGGTCCACCGTCACATAGCGGGTGAGCTGGCCGGAGGAATTGTTCAGCGCCTTTAGCCGCGCCTCTACCCCCGCCGCCGCCTGCTGGAGGGCAGACAGGCTCTGGGCGTTGGTGGTCAGGTCGCCGGTGCGCTTGAGCACCAGGCTGCGAAGGTCCAGCCCCTGCTCCTCCAGACCGCTCAGCTCCCCGTTGGAGGCCGAGGTCTTCAACTCCGCCAGGGTGGTGACCAGTTGGCTGTCCAGCTTGTTGGCGTCGCCCAGGGAGTCGTTTCGCCGCATGGCGTAGTTGAGCTGTTCCAGCTGAAGGCGCAGCTCCTTGGCCTCCCGGCGGTCCTGCATCGCCGTGGCGTTCTGGTACACCAGGGCCACCGCGGCCCCCGACGCCACCTTCTCCCCCTCCTGTGGGAGGATCTCGGACAGGTCGGAGCGACCCTCGATGACCGTCTCCCGGCGCACCACCACGCCGTCCAGCGCCAGGCCGTCGTCCATCTGGTAGGTGTATGTCGTCACCAGCTGATACGGTTCCGACAGCCCCTGCCAAACGGTAAAGCCCAAGTAGGCCAATACGGCGGCGAACAGGGTCAGGATGACCACCCGTGTGACCAGGGTGCCTTGCTTCATAAGTACACGACCTTTCGCGGTGGGGATGGCCCGCCGTTACCGCTCCGCGCCCTCCTCCGTGTACTCCAGCTCCATGCGGCGTTCGGGAACGATGGTGGATACGGCGTGCTTGTAAATGACCTGCTGCTTTTCCTCCGACTGCACCACCACCATATAAGGGTCAAACCCAGTGATGTATCCTCGGATCTGGAAGCCGTTCATTAAAAATACGGTCACGGGCATACGGGCGGTGCGGCAGCGGGTGAGAAATGCGTCTTGTAGATTCTTTGCGGTCTTCATGTGTCTATCGCTCCTCTTTGAATGTGGTTTGGCTCATGAGCCGCCGCCATTATACCCCACATTCTTTGAGGAAAGCTGTCGAAAGAGATAAGGCGTGGGAAAAATTTGGCTGTTTTTCCCATCGGATCCAGAAGGTGTCCTGATACCGCCGGAACCAGGAGAGCTGCCGCTTGGCATACTGCCGGGTGCGCAGCTTCACCGTTTCCACAGCGGCCTCCAGCGGCTCGTGGCCCAGTAGGGCGGCAGTCAGCTCCTTGTAGCCGATAGCCTGCATGGCCGTGGCGGTGGGGGGCACGCCGCTTTGGAGCAGCTGCCTGGCCTCGTCCGCCAGCCCTTGGGCCATCATCTGGTCCACCCGCCGGTCGATGCGCACCCAAAGATCCCTGCGCTCCTGAAAGTCCAGGCCGATGCGGACGGCCTGGAACCGGGGGGGCTGTGTCCGGCTTTCCGCGCTCCACACCGACATGGGCTTGTCCGTCTCATAGTAAATTTCCAGCGCCCGGAGGATGCGCTTTTCGTCGTTGGGGCTGATCTCCCCCTGGCGGACGGGGTCCACCCGGCCCAGCTCGGCATAGAGCTTGTCCAGCCCTTCTTCGGCGGCCCGGGCGGCCAGCTTGTTTCGGACTTCCCCGGCAAAGGGGGGAAAGCTCCGCCCCGCCAGCAGGTTGTCAATATAAAGCCCGGTGCCGCCCACAACGAGGGGACGCTTGCCCCGGCGCAGGATGTCCTCCACCATGGGCGCGGCCAGGTCCACATAGCGGGCCACGGAGAAGTCCTCGGCTGGGTCGGCCACGTCCAGCATATGGTGGGGGACGCCCTCCATTTCCTCTGCGGTGGGCTTGGCGGTGCCGATGTCCATGCCCCGGTACACCTGCATGGAGTCGGCGGAGACCACCTCCCCGTCCAGCGCCTTGGCCAGGGCCACCCCCAGGGCGGTCTTGCCGCTGGCGGTGGGGCCGCAGACAACGATCACACGGTTATCCATGGCTCACCGCCGCCGGCGGGACATGAGAAAGCCCAAAAACGTACCGCACAGGCCGCCCACGATGTGGGTGAGCTGGGAGACGCTGTCCTGGGCAGTGAACGCCGCCACCAGCTCGCCTCCCAGGTAGATCACCGCCACCAGGATCAGGGTGATAGGAATGGCCCCGTCCCGCATCCCGGCCAAAGAGGACAGCATGATGAGCATGAACACCACGCCGCTGGCCCCCAAAAGGGCGGTGTTGGGGTCCCAGATGCAGTGGACGATGCCGGACACCAGAGCGGTAAACAGGATGCACCACAGCATGTTCCAGCTGCCGTACTTCTCCTCCAGGGGCGGGCCGACCACCAGCAGCAGCACCATATTGCCCATATAGTGCTCCCAACTGGCGTGGCCCAGCACATGGCCGAACAGGCGCACATACCAGAAGAAGTCGCCGGGGGCAAAGCCGTACACGCTGAAAAACTTGGCGGTGGTCCAGCCGTTGGAAATGTTCCCTGCGATCCACGCAGCCAGAGCGAGGATGGTGAACATCAGGATCACCGGGGCGTTGAACTGGAGCTTGACCACTCTCTTTTGCATATCCCTCGCCATGGCTTACACCCGCTTCCACACCGGGCCTTGGGGGGTATCGGTGACCTCCACCCCCATCTCGGCGAGCTGGGCGCGGATGGCGTCCGCCTTGGCGAAGTCCTTGGCCTTCTTGGCCGCGGCCCGCTCGTCCACCAGGGTCTGGATCTCCCCATCTCCCTCGCCGGACGCGCCTGTGGCGGCCTGCTCCTTCTCCTGGAGGGCGGCGGCGTGCTCCAACAGCCGCAGGCCCAGCACCGTGTCGAAGGAGGCGATGAGGGCGCGCTTGGTGGCGTCGTTCACGTCCGCCTTCAAAACGTCGTAGAGGGCGGTGACCCCCAGGGAGGTGTTCAGGTCGTTGCCCAGCGCCTCGTCAAAGCGGGCCTTAAGGGGCTTCGCGCCCTCCTCGTCCACTGTGCCTTCCTCTGTGAGGGCGGCGATGCGGGCCACCAGCTTCTCGTAAGCGGCCTTGGCGTTTTCAAGGTTCTCCCAGGAGAAGGTCAGCGACTTGCGGTAGTGGCTCTGGAGGCAGAACAGGCGGTACACCATGGGGTCGAAGCCCTTTTCCTCCAGGAGGGAGACGGTGAGAAACTCCCCCTTGGACTTGGACATTTTGCCGCCAGTGGTGTTCAGGTGGTGGACGTGGAACCAGTATTTGCACCAGGGATGACCCAGATACGCTTCGCTCTGGGCGATCTCGTTGGTGTGATGGGGGAAGGCGTTGTCGATGCCGCCGCAGTGGAGGTCCAGCCGCTCCCCCAGATACTTCATGGAGATGCAGGAGCATTCGATGTGCCAGCCGGGGTAGCCCACCCCCCAGGGGGAATCCCATTTCAGCGCCTGGTCCTCGAACTTGGACTTGGTGAACCACAGCACAAAGTCCGCCTTATTCCTCTTGTTGGCGTCCTCCTCCACGCTGTCCCGCACACCCACGGCCAGGTTTTCCTCGTCGTGGTCGTTGAACACATAGTACTTTGCCAGCTTGGAGGTATCAAAATACACGTTGCCCCCCGCCAGATAGGCGTAGCCCGTGTCCAGCAGCCTGGTGATGACCTGGATATACTCCGGGATCATCCCCGTGGCGGGCTGGACCACATCGGGGGTCTTGATGTTCAGCTTGGCGCAGTCGGCAAAGAAGGCGTCGGTGTAGAACTGGGCGATCTCCATCACCGTCTTGTGCTCCCGGCGCGCCCCCTTGAGCATCTTGTCTTCCCCCGTGTCCGCGTCGGAGGCTAAATGGCCCACGTCGGTGATGTTCATCACCCGGGTCACGTCGTATCCCGCGTAGCGCAGGTACTTTTCCAGCACGTCCTCCATCAGGTAGGAGCGCAGGTTGCCGATGTGGGCGAAGTGGTATACCGTGGGTCCGCAGGTATACATACTCACCTTCCCCGGCTCATAGGGGACGAAGGCTTCCTTTTTATGGCTCAAAGAATTGTAAAGTTCCATCACTCGCTTCTCCTCTTTTCTCATTCGTGAAGCTCCATGGGCAGCCCGTCAGGGTCGTGGAAAAAGGTCATCCGCCCCCCGGTGAAGGGATCGGTGCGGATCGGCTCGCACGGGATGCCCCGGCGCTCCAGCTCCGCCGCCGTCTCCTCCACATTGTCCACCCGGAAAGCCAGATGGCGCAGGCCCTGTGCCTCCGGGTAATTGGGCCGCTCCGGCGCGCCGGGGATGGCGAAGATCTCCAGCTCTCCGTCTCCAAATTTCAGGTCCAGCTTCCAGTCTCCCCTCTGGGCGCGGAAATTTTCCCGCAGGACGGGAAACCCCAGCTTCTCCACATAAAACTCCTTGGCCCGTTGGTAGTCCGAGACGATGATGGCCACATGGTGCATCCTGTCAAGCATCGCCGCTCTCCTCCTTTTGGCCCAGCTGTTTCTCCAACGCCTCCACCCGCTGGGCCAGGGCGGCCAGCTTCTCCAGGGTGGGGTTCTTCACGCTGGTCTGGTCCACCTCGTCGGCGTAGTGGGTGGAGCGGCCTGCGATCTTTACGATCTGAGCGGGGATGCCCACGGCGGTGGCGTCCTCGGGCACCTCGGAGAGCACCACGGCGTTGGAGGCGATGCGGGCGTTGTCCCCCACGGCAAACGGCCCCAGCACCTTCGCGCCGCAGGCGATCATCACGTTGTTACCGATGGTGGGGTGGCGTTTGCCCGTCTCCTTGCCCGTGCCGCCCAGGGTGACCCCGTGGTAGATGAGGCAGTCGTCTCCGATCTCGGCGGTCTCGCCGATGACCACCCCCATGCCGTGATCCATCACCAGCCGCCGCCCGATGGTGGCCCCGGGGTGGATCTCGATGCCCGTGCAGTGGCGGGCAATCTGGGAGTTGAGCCGGGCCAGGAACCGCAGATGATGCCGCCACAGCCAGTGGCTCACCCGGTGGAAAATGAGGGCGTGAACGCCCGGGTAGAGCAAGAATATCTCAAGACGGCTCCGGGCCGCCGGGTCGCGGGCCTGATAGGCCCGCAGGGTCTCTCCAAGGCGTGTCATAGCTTCCCTCCAGCCGTAATTGTGAAACCGCCTCTCATGTCCGCGGGGACATGGGAGGCGGCTCATTACCTCTGACCTAATATATTACCACGGCGGCCATTTGGTGTCAAGATTTCCCGGCCGTTCCGTCCCACCGTCAGGGGTCACGGCATAGCCCAGCCTGTCCGCTTCAGCGCCATGGACACCCACACCGCCAGCGGCGCGGCCACCACCACGGCGATCAGCCCATTGACCGCTGACGCCGCCAGCTTGGGCAGGACGGCGATCCACGCCGCCGCCAGCGGCAACTCCTTGAACCAAAGGTTACTCAAAAAGCTCTTGGTCACATAGAGCGCGGTGTAGGTCAGGCTTCCCGCCGTACACCCGATCAGATTCCACCGAAGATCGACCCGGCGGTGGGCGATCGCCCCCGCCACAAGGGCCATGAGGAATTTGAATACAAAGGTAAACGGCGCGGAGGCCACATAGAGTGGGTTGGTGAGATCATAGACCGCCGACCCCACGCCCGCCGCAAGTCCGCCCGGTACTGGCCCCAGCACCAGCCCGGACAGCAGACACATCACGTTTCCCAAATGCAGCGCCGTGTTGCCCTCTCCCACGGGGATAACCAGCCGGATCCCCGACGTGACGAACACCGCCGCCGCCAGCACCGCCGCCCTGCAAAGCCTCCTCAGCGTTTCCTTTTGCTTTTCCATCGATCTTCCTCCCATTTGGTTTGCTACCATCTTACTGCGCTTTCTAAGGGAGCGCAAGGGAAAAACTTGACAAAAAAGCGGCGGATCATTCCGTCGCTTTTCTCCGCAAATAGCTCCCCTCCGGCGCCGGGCAGGGCAGCTTCAGGCGGAATACCTGCTGGGGCGTTTTGACCTCGCCCAGCGGCGTGCCCGCCTCGTCCGCCAGCTCCTCCGCGGCAAACTGCCGGGCGGACAGGCCGGGGCCGACCAGCTCCAGCACGTCCCCCCTGGAAAACTTGTTGTTGAGGGTACACAGGGACAGGCCGTCCTCCCGGCTGCGCACCACCTGGGCCGCCACCTGCCAGTCCCGGATGTACCGGGCCTCCTTGGTGTACTGCCCCGGCTGGCCGAACCAAAACCCGGTGGAGTAGTGGCGGTGGCTCACCTTCTCCACCTCATCCCGCCACTCCCTGGCCAGCGGCTCACCCTTTTGGGCCGCGTCAATGGCGTGGCGGTAGGCCCCGGTGACCATGGCGGTGTAATAGGCGCTCTTGGCCCGCCCCTCGATCTTCAGGCTAGCCAACCCCGCCTCCAACAGTTCTGGAATGTGGTCGATCATGCACATATCCCGGGAGTTGAGGATGAAGGTCTCGTTGTCCTCCTCGTACACCGGGAAATACTCCCCAGGCCGCTTTTCCTCCATGAGGGCGTACTTGTAGCGGCAGGGCTGGGCGCAGGCCCCCCGGGTGGCGTCCCGCCCGGTCATATAGTTGGACAGCACGCACCGCCCCGACCAGCTGACGCACATAGCCCCGTGGACGAAGGCCTCCACCTCCAGGTCCTTGGGGCTTTTGGCGATCAGCTCGGATACCTCGTCCAGGGACAGCTCCCTCGCCAGAATGACCCTGCTGGCCCCCTGGTCGTACCAAAATTGGGCGGCGGCATAGTTGGTGATCCCCGCCTGGGTGGACATATGCCGCTTGACCTTGGGGGCGTACCGCCCCGCCAGGGCGAACACACCGGGGTCGCCGATGATCAGCGCGTCCGCGTTCCAGTCCTGCAGCTTCTCGAAATACTCCGGCAGGCCGTTCAGTTCCCCGTTTCTCGGGTTGGCGTTCACCGCCACATGGACGGCCACGCCGTGCTCGTGGGCGTAGGAAATGGCCTTGGGCAGAGCCTCACCGTCAAAATTCCCGGCGAAGGCCCGCATGCCGTATTGGCTGCCCGCCAGATACACCGCGTCCGCGCCGTAGCGCACCGCGCTCACCAGCCGCTCCATGTCCCCTGCAGGGGATAACAGCTCGATGTCCACGTCCACTCACCTCGTTTCTGTGGGACTGGGTCCTTTTATTCCTTGGGCAGGCTGTTCAAAAACGCCTGATGCTCGTTGTAGGTGCGGGAGTAGTGGTGCAGGCCGTCGGTCCCCAGGGCGTAGTAATAGTAGTCGCTGGCCTTGGGGTTCATGGCTGCCCAGATGGCCTCCGAGCCGGGGTTGGAGATGGGTCCGGCAGGCAGGCCCGGGTACAGATAGGTGTTGTAGGGGGAATCGATGGCCTTGTCCGCCTCGGTGGGCTGGTTGCCGCCGTTGATATACACCAGCGTCGCGTCGATCTGCAGGTACCCGTTGGTGCCGGAGTTGGGGTGGTTCAGGCGGTTGTAGATCACCGAGGAGATCATGGCCTGGTCGGTGCCGTCAGTCTCCTTTTCGATCAGGGATGCGATGGTGATGATGTCATGGAGGCTCTTGCCCTCCTCCTTCAGGGCGTCCCGCTGTTCCTTGGACACCATTTTGGAGAAGTTCACCAGCATTTTATTGATGGCGTAGAGGGGGTTCTCGTTGATATAGAAGCGGTAGGTGTCGGGGAAGAGATACCCCTCCAGCCGCTTGGGGTCGCCCAGGGGGATGCCCTCCAGGAACTCGAACTTGTAGTCATGGTTGGCGGCCATATCATTGAGGTCGGCCACCGTGGCCACGCCCTTCTCCTCCAGCAGAGTGAAGATCTGCTCCACACTGTATCCCTCGGGGATGGTGACGGAAATTTCCGCCTTGCTCCCCGACTTGGCGCCGAGGGCGGAGATGAGGGCGCGGTAATCCATGTCCGTATTGAGCTGGTATGTGCCCGGAGCCATCTTGGTCTTGGCCTTGGTCATGGTGCAAAAGAGCTTGAACACCGGCTTATACTCAATAAAGCCCGCTTCCTTGAGGCAATTCGCCACCTTGCCGATGTCCGCCTCATACACCGTTCTGGTGGTGTCCGGTTTGCCGTTCTCCCCCTTGACGGTCTCCTCCCGCTGGGTGAAAAACTCCTGGGGCAGCACCACCTCCGCGCTCAGCTCGGGCTTGTTGAGCGCCAGCACATCCCCCGCGCAGATCCAGCCCACCGCCGCCAGCAAAACGGAGACGCCGATGACGATGACCACGTACAAGGCGGCTCCCGCGGCGGCCATGCCGCCTCTGCGGCGTCTGCGGCCCGAACCGCTCCTACGGGGGGAGGATCCGCCGGAAGCGGCGCTCTGCCCGCTCCGGCGTTCCCCGGAGGCGGGGCGGCGGCGCGGTGACGCGCCGGAGGTCCTGCGGCGGGGGGACTCCCCCGCCTCCCGGCCGGCATAACTACGCGGTTCCTCCATGATCAAAAACTCCTTTCCGGGACCCTTGCACCCCGTTCGCTCCCGCGGCATAGTATGGCACACAGGAAAGGGGTGAAACGAATATGTGTTGCGGAAACAATGGCTTTGGCGGCGGGTGTCTGTGGATCATCCTCATCATCATCCTGCTGTGCTGCTGCTGCGGCGGGAACAACGGCTGCGGCAACGGCTGCAACTGTGGTTGTAACGACAACTGCGGCTGCAACGACGGCTGCTGCTGAGGGTACTTAGCACTGCCACCGCGCGGGCGAGGGGGTTCTCCCCTCGTCCGCGTCTTTTATGCGCTCAGCGGTGGTGCACCGCCTGCTTGATCTTTTGGGCGGTCTCCCTGCCCTTGAGGACCTCCACCAGCTTAAGGCCGAACTCGAAGGAACTGCCGGCGGCCTCGGCGGTGATCATATGGCCGTCGCACACCACCCGCTCTCCTTTTTTGACCACGGCGGAACCCATTTCCTCCTCCATGCCGGGGTAGCACACCGCGCGGCGGCGGTCGGCGATGCCCAGGTGGGCCAGGATGGTGGGGCCGGCGCAGATGGCGCAGACATACGCCCCCCGGTCCCCGGCGCGCTGGATCAGGCCCAGAGCGGCCTGGTCGCCCAGGATGGCGTCCACCCCGCCCAGACCGCCGGGAATGACGATCATTTCCAGCTTGCCCTCATCCACGTCCTTCAGGTGGCAGTCGGCCTCCACCTTCACCCCGTGGGATGAGACCACCGTCTTGCCCTTCAGCGCCACCAGGGACACCTCCGCCCCCGCGCGGCGCAGAAGGTCCACGGGTACAATGGCCTCGGCTTCCTCAAAGCCCTCGCCCAGCAGTACATACACCATCGTCTTTTCCTCCTCGATTTATAGGTTCAGCGCCTTCCGCGCCAAGGTCCATATCTCGTCGTGGATCTCCTCGATGCTCCGCACCGCTCCCGCCTCGTCCAGGCAGGGGACCCGCTGCCAGCCATAGTGCTCCGCCGCCTTCTTGGCGCAGGCCCGACAACAGCGAAGGTAGTCCTCGTCCACCTCGTGGATGTCTCCTTTGGTGTGGGTCTCGCTCTCCCGGCGGCGCAGGTTTTCCACCGCCTTCTCCGTGGGCATATCCAGCCACAGCACCAGGTCAGGCCGGGGCAGCTCCAGCTTGCCGTACTCAAAATCCGCCAGCCAGTCGAAGAATTCTCGCTGCTCCTCCCCCTCCAGCTTGCCCCCCTGGTGGACGGCGTTGGAGGTGGTGTACCGGTCGGCCAGGATGACCCCGCCCCTCTGGTAGAAGCCGCCCCAGTCCTGCTTCCAGGCGGCGTAGCGGTCCACGGCGTAGAAGGTGGAGGCCGCGTAGGCGTTCACGTCGGACGGATGGGAGCCAAACTCCCCCTGGAGGTACATCCGCAGCAGCATGGACGACGGCTCCTGATACCGGGGAAACACCAGACGGTGATATTGCAAGCCCTCAGCGTCCATGCGGGCGCATAAGCGGGCGAACTGAGTGGATTTTCCCGAGCCGTCGGTGCCCTCCAGCACGATGAGCTTTCCCTTCACGCCTCGTCCCCTCCCTTGTCCTTCCAAAACACTGCCTTGACCAAAAAGCCGGGCAGCTTGGCCATGCGCCCGATGCGGCTGGGCTGCTTGGCCAGACGGTACAGCCACTCCAGCCCTGCCTTCTGCATCCAGGCCGGGGCGCGCTGCACCGTTCCGGCAAACACGTCCAGCGACCCGCCCAGGCCCACCAGCAGATGCGCCCCCGTGGCCGCGCCGTTGCGGCGCATCCACTCCTCCTGCTTGGGCGCGCCCAGACACACGAACACCACGTCCGCTTCCGCTTTCCGAATGTCCCGGATCACCGGGCCGTCCTCGGTAAAATATCCGTCATGCACACCGCAGATCGTAAGCCCGGGGTACTTCGCCCGCAGGTTCTCCGCGGCGGTCTCCGCCACGCCGGGCTTGGCCCCCAGCAGGTAGAGCTTCAGTCCCTTCTCCGCCAGCTTCTCCATCAGCTTCCCGGCAAAGTCGATCCCCGGCACCCGGCCCGTCAGGGGCCGCTTGAGGAGCTTGGCGGCATAGATGATACCGATGCCGTCGGGCAGCGTCAGCGCGGCTCCCGCCAGCGTCCCGGCGTAAGCGGGGTCCTTTTGCGCCATCAGCACCAGCTCGGGGTTGGGGGTGACCGCATAGGCCCCCGCGCCCTCCTTCGCCAGCGTCAAGGCCCTGCTGACCGCTTCCTCCATGGTCATATCGTCAAAGGCCACGCCCATCACGTCTGTCTTCTTCATTTCAGGCCCGTCCTTTCCCTCATGACATATGCCGTATTATTATACCAACATTTCCCCCCCGGCGCAAGGTTCTTTTCTCTTTTCCCGATTCTCCTTGACAACCCCCTCAGAAACTGTTATTCTGTCTATATATGGCCTGATTTACATGGCGCGTGTTTGTCTATTTTCAACAACTTTTTTGAAAGGCAGGGAGTTACAATGACGAAAAAGAGGTTGCTTTCCGGGATCTTGACCCTGGTCATGCTGCTGGGTCTTCTGCCCACAGCCGCTCTGGCGGCGCGGCGGGAGGAGGACGCCCTGGCGCTGGATGCCCCGGTGACGGAGACTGCCCAACGCCCTGCCGCCCCTGTTTGGGAGGATGTCGGACCCCAGGCGGAGCTGACAGAGGTGGACACCACCGGGTTGATGAATGTTACCGGCCAGTGTACAATCACCACGCTGTCAGACACCAACGACAAGCCGAAAACCAACCTATATGACGGGAACTACACCACCCTTTGGGGACAGAACAGCGCCTTCCCCGGCGAGGTGACCTTCGGGCTTCCTCAAAAGGGCGAAAAGCTTAAAACCGTGATCCTGTCCTTTGAACCGAACAAAACCGCTTGGGGCGTCACTGTTACCCTCACCGCCGACGGTACTCAAGTGGATCAGCAGGTCGTGGCCAGCTTTGATGACAAGTATGTTTATACGTTTGAAACCGCGCAGGAAGTCTCCTCCCTGAAGGTTGGTCTGTCCAACCCCACCAACGACGGCGCGGCGGGCGCCTTCTGGCCCGCTCTTGCTGAAGCGGAGATTTGGGTCGAGCCGAAGCCAGTTGACCTCTCCACCCTCACCAACCTGGCCCCCAAGGCCACCATCACCAAAAACGGCACAGGCACCTGCAATATGGATACCTGGGTGGACGGCAGCGACGAGACGGAAAGCGGCTTTTACGGCCAGCCCCTTGCCGCCACCGGCGACGACGCCTGGGTGCAGCTGGACCTGGGCCAGAACTACTCCGTGGGCGGCTTCCGCCTGGCCGCCAAGGCGGATAACGCCACCCACTGGTACACCTGCGACGTCTACACCCAACGGGACGGCGACACCTCCTGGTCCCTCAAGGCCGCGGGCGCTGAGATCCGGCGGGTCGCCGACCGGAACGTTCTTCTGACCGCCTTTCCCGCGCTGGAGGACGTGCGCTATGTGAAGTTCGTTCTCCACCAGGGCGGCAACGGCTCCTGGGGCGCCATCGCCGAGCTGAGCGTCTACGGCGTGGATGCGGACGACGTCCACAAGGACCTCATTGAGGTGGCCAAGCTCTCTGAGATCACCGTCCCCAGCAACGAAGGGAATATCGGCAACATGACCGATGGCAACATCACCACCCTGTGGGCTGCGGGCAGCGGCGACTGGCCCGCCAACGTGGACTTCGCCCTCCCCGGCAACCTGCTGATCCAGCGGGTGGAGGTGGACTTCGAGCGGTTTAACGGCCGCACCTTCGACCTGACCGTCAGCCGCGCGGTGAACAACGTGACCAGCGACTACCAGCAGCTGGACACCAAGGACGGCCACGACGTGAACGAGACCTACGTCCTCGCGCTGGACGAGGCCCAGCGCATGACCCACGTCCGCGTCGCCTTGGACGGGACCAACGGCCAGGCCTGGCCCGCCATCGCCGAGGTGCGCATTTACGCCGTGAACGAGACCATCGACCTGAACAATTACACCGACATCACCGAGCACGCCACGCAAAGCTCCGGCGCGAACTACAAGGACTGGGACTTCCGCTCCAACCAGCAGGTGGTGGGCTTCCGGGCCACCCTGGCGGAGGGAGCCTCCGCCGTGGTCAAGGGCAAGATGAAGCGGGATACCGGCTGGACGACCTATGTTGCCCAGCTCCAGAGCGGCGACAACGTCCTCTCCTTCCCCGCGGGCATGAGTGCGGTGCGGGTGGAATTGACCGATCCCAGCCAACTCACCGCCTTCCAGATCTTCGGCACCTACAGCGAGGCCGCCGTGGACAGCGGCAGCGTGGCCTTTGACAAGCCCGCCCACGGCAACTTCAACGCCGCCACCACCTATCTGGTCAACGACGGCGATAAAAACACCGGCTGGCAGGCGGATATGTATCCCGCCTATGTGGACATCGACCTGGCGGGCAACTACGACGTCACCGAGATCCAGGTCTTCACCCCCGCCGCCGGCTACACCGAGTATACCCTCTACACCAGCATCGACGGCCAGAACTACGACCTGGTGGCCTCCAAGCTGGACAACGCCGCCTGTCCCGCCGATGGCGACGTGCACACCCTCAGCACGGCCAAGACCGCCCGCTACGTCCGGGTCTACCTGGAGTACTACTCCCAGAACGCCAAGCCCACCCTCAACGAGGTGCGGGTCATCGGCGCCGAGTCGGCCGACCAGACCGACCACACCGTCACCTTTGCCGACGTCACCGCCTTTGCGGACAGCAGCTACGCCGCGCCCATTACCCAACAGGACACCATCGACGAGGTGAAGGGCATCATCCGGCGGCAGGTGGGCGCGGCCTATGTGGACTGGTTCACCTTCGCCCTGGCGAACGATCCCGACGGGTACGACTACTTCACGTTGGAGGACGAGGGCGGTAAGATCAAGGTCACCGGCAACAACGGCGTGTCCCTGGCCACCGGCGTGAACCACTACCTGAAGTATTTCTGCAACGTCCACATCTCCCAGGTGGGCAATCAGGTCAAGATGCCCGCCGCCGTCGTCCCCGTAGGCACGGCGGTACATAAGGAGACGAAATACCACACCCGCTACGCCTATAACTACTGCACCCACTCCTACTCCATGGCCTTCTGGGGTGAGGACGAGTGGCGCAACGAGCTGGACTGGCTGGCCCTCAACGGCGTCAACCTGGTGCTGGACATCACCGGGCAGGAGGAGGTCTGGCGGGAGTTCCTCATGGACGTGGGCTTCTCCCACCAGGAGGCCAAGGACTTTCTGGCCGGACCGGGCTACTACGCCTGGGCCTACATGGCCAACCTCACCGGCTTCGGCGGGCCGATCCACGACTCTTACCTGACCAACCAGGTGGAGCAGGGCCGCAAGAACCAGCGGACCATGCGGGTGCTGGGCATGGAGCCGGTGCTCCAGGCCTTCAGCGGCATGGTGCCTGTGGAGATCGCCACCAAGGACCCCGGCGCCGCGGTCATTCCCCAGGGCGCCTGGTGCTCCTTCCAGCGGCCCACCATGCTGAAGACCGACACCGCCACCTATGACGAATACGCCGCCAAATTCTACGCCGCTCAGAAGCGGGTCTTTGGCGACGCCAAGTACTACGCCACCGACCCCTTCCACGAGGGCGGCAACACCGGCGGCATGAGCACCACCGTGGTGGCCTCCGAGCTGCTGGACAGCCTGCTGGCCGCCGACTCTGACGCCGTGTGGGTCATCCAGTCCTGGCAGGGCAACCCCTCCAGCGGCCTGCTGGCCGGCCTGCGCGCCGGGACCAACCCCACCCGCGCCGACCGCCGCGAACACGCCCTGGTGCTGGATCTCTACGCCGAACGCACCCCCCACAATAACGAGTACGGCGAGGACACCGACGGCGACGGCGTCAAGGAATTCTCCGACACCCCCTGGGTGTGGTGCCAGCTCAACAACTTCGGCGGCCGCATGGGCCTCCACGGCTATCTGGACAACCTCCAGAAGAACATCCCCGCTACCGCCAACCGCAGCAAGCACATGGCGGGCATCGGCATCTCTCCCGAGGGCAGCCAGGAGAACCCCGTCCTCTATGACTTCCTCTTTGAGACCATCTGGACCGCCGACGCCTCCCAGCCCCTCCCTGCGATCGACCTGGACCAGTGGCTGGCGGACTACGTCACCCGCCGCTACGGTGCGGTGAGCGAAAACGCCCAGGCCGCCATGGACATCCTGGCCGATACGGTCTACAACTCCAATAAGAGCGGCGTCGCCCAGGGCGCGCCCGAGTCGGTGGTCAACGCCCGCCCCGCCAAGAGCATCAGCGCCGCCTCCACTTGGGGGTACAGCTACATCTACTACGATAAGACCAGGCTGCAGGAGGCCGCGCAGCTGCTGCTGGCCGACTACGACACCCTCTCCGCCAGCGACGCTTACCTTTACGACCTGGCGGACGTTTTGAAGCAGGTGCTGTCCAACACGGCCCAGTACCTCCACGGCAAGATGGTCTCCGCATACAACAGCAAGGATGCGGAGGAATTCACCGCCCTGTCCGACCAGTTCCTGGCCCTCATCGACCTGTCCGACCAGGTGATGGGCACCCGCAAGGAGTTCCTGTTCGGCACCTGGACCACCAACGCCTCTGAGCTGGCCGCCGGCGCCGACGACTTCACCCAGCGGCTTTACCTCCGCAACGCCAAGGCGCTGGTCACCACCTGGGGTGCGATCCAGCAGTGTGAGACCGGCGGTCTGAAGGACTACTCCAACCGCCAGTGGTCCGGCCTCACCAAGGACTTTTACAAGGTCCGCTGGCAGACCTGGATCGACCAGGCCAAGGCCAACCTGGCCGCCGGGAACGCCAACAACATCAGCATCAGCTGGTTCCCCTGGGAGTGGAAGTTCGCCCGTAACACCGACGCCTACTCCAACACGCCCAACGGCCTCAGCCTCCAGACCCTGGGTCAGAAGGTGCTGGACGACTTCTCCATCGTCACTCCGCCCGAGGCCATGGACACCTATGACCTCGCCGTTTCCGCCGCCAAGGCAGGCAGCAGCCAGTCCGGCGAGGACGCCGACAAGGCCCTGGACGGCAACTCCGGCACCCTCTGGCACACCCAGTACAGCGGCGGCGTCCGCGCCGATATGTGGATCGCCCTGGACCTGGGCTACGCCCGGATGGTGGACGGTCTGCGCTACCTCCCCCGTCAGGAGGGCTCTAACGGCAAGATCACGGAATACAAGCTCCTGGTCAGCTCCAGCGATACCGACTGGGCTGGTACGACCGACACGTGGCGGGAGGTGGCTTCCGGGACCTGGAACACCACCTCCGACTGGAAAAAGGCCTCCTTTACGGCTACCTCCGCCCGCTATGTGAAGCTGGTGGCCGTCGCCAGCGAGGGCAACTTCGCCTCCGCCGCCGAGATCCGGGTCACCAACACCCCCATCCCCGTGGAGGATATCACCCTGGATAGGACTGAGGCCACGCTGTACCTCAACGACGGCAGCCCCACGCTCACCCTCACTGCTACCATTACGCCCTCCGACGCCACCAATAAGGCTGTCAGCTGGTCCACCGACCGCGCCGACGTGGCCACCGTGAACAATGGCGTGGTCACCGCCGTTAGCGTGGGCAACGCGGTCATTACCGCCACCGCAGAGGACGGCGCGTTTACCGCCTCCTGCAACCTGTCGGTGAAGGCCAAGCTGACCGGCGAGGTGCACATCACCGGCAGCGGCAAGTTCGGCTCTGTTCTCACCGCCTCCCTCAACCAGCTCTCCCCCGCCGGAGCCAAGGACCACCCCACCTATCAGTGGTATCGGGACGGCTCCCCCATCAGCGACGCGGAGGCTGCCCGGTACACCGTGGTGAAGGAGGATATCGGCCATCAGATCACCGTCAAGGTCACCGCTACCGATCCCTATGAAGGCTCCGTCACCTCCGAAGCCGTCACCGGCGTCAAGGCCGACGGTCCCGCCATGCTGGCCACCCCCACCCACCGCAACGTCTCCGCCACCGGTCAGTCCGACGGCGCCATCACCGGGCTCTTTAAGGGCCGCAAATACCAGTATTTCCTCTGGGACCGCACCGAGCTTCCCGGCGAGGACGCCGACTGGGTGGATTTCTGTGATAACTCCGCCACGGAGACCCCTGTGGAGGGCCAGACCCACGGTACCGCCGAGATCACCGGCCTGGGCGTGGGCAGCTACATCGTCCGCCGCGCCGGGGACGACACCCATGACCCCGGCCCCTTCTCCAACACCGTCACCATCTCCGTAGAGGGCGCGGTGGAGTACGCTTTGACCAATCCCCACACCTTCGCCGGCGGCGAGGTCCAGGCCGGGCGCACCCAGATCCCCGCCGACGACACCGTCACCCTCTGGGTCACGCCCAGCCAGGGCTATCTGCTGGTCAGCGGCTCTCTGAAGGCCGTGGAGGCGGACGGCACCGAGCACGTCGCCGCCGCCACTGACCGGGAGGGCGTTTATACCTTCATCATGCCCGCCGCCGATGTGACGATCACCGCCACCTTCACCCGCAAGACGTACACCTTGGAGCACCAGTTGACCCACATCTCCTGCAGCATGGCCCAGCACAACCATACAGTGATCCACGGAGACACCCCCACCATCACCCTGCAGGCTGACAGCGGCTACGTCCTGCCCGACTCCATCACCATCACCAAGAAAAACGGCGGCGAGGAGATCTTTACCTACACCTACCGCGACGGCCGCATCCGCTTCACCGAAGGCATCACCGAGGATCTGGTGATCACCGGTGCGGGGGTGAAGGAGGTCTACACCGTGGATTACACCCGCCTGGTCCACCTCACCGCCGAAGGCCCCGCTACGGTGGAGCACGGCGCGGCGCTGACCGTCACCCTCTCTCCCGCCGAGGGCTACTCTCTCCCCACCGAAGTCTATATCAGTGTGGGCAGCGGCGTACTATATGACTTCACCTACGATCCCTTCACTGGCGTTGTCTCCATTCCTGAAAACGTGGTCACCGGCAACGTCACCATCACCGCCGAGGGAAAGACGAAGCCCATCATTGAGCCGTTCACCCTCTCCGCCTCTCCCAGTTCCCTCTCCGGCGGCGGCGCGGTGAGACTGACCGTCACCGTGCCCGAGGAACGCTTCCAGGAAGTGGCGGACGACAACATTCTGCTCAACCCCGCCCCCACCGTGCTGGTCGTCACC
>CAMNQX010000013.1 GCA_946550725.1 uncultured Clostridia bacterium
ACTTCTTCTCCATCGGCACCAACGACCTCACCCAGTACACCCTGGCCGCCGACCGCATGAACGCCAAGGTGAGCAACATCTTTAACGCCGAGGACCCCGCCATCCGCCGCATGATCGAGATCACCGCCCGCAACGCCCACGCAGCGGGCATCTGGGTGGGCATCTGCGGCGAGGCCGGCGCCAACACCAACATGACCTCCTTCTTCATGGACAACCGCATCGACGAGCTTTCCGTCGCCGCCGCCTCCATTTTGAAGGTCCGCCGGGCGGTCTGCGAGAGCTGATCACTCGCAAGGGAGAAAAAGCAAAAACCACTTGGCAAACCGTCGAATCATTGGTATACTCATAAAACTGCGGCTTAACAGGCCGCGAGGGAGGTAATCAACTATGGGCTTTTTCAAGAATCTGTTCGGGGGCGGCGAGGAGGCCAAGGCCCCGGCGCTGAACGTCCTGGGCGCGCCCGTGGCGGGCGAGGCCGTGGCCATCAGCGAGGTCTCCGACCCCACCTTTGGCCAGGAGATCCTGGGCAAGGGCGTGGCCTTCCGCCCCAGCGAGGGCAAGGTGTTCGCTCCCTGTGACGCTTCCGTGGACCTGATGTTTGACACCGGCCACGCCGTCAGCCTGCTGGCGGACTTCGGTGCGGAGATCCTCATCCACGTGGGTCTGGACACCGTGAATCTGAAGGGCCAGCACTTCACCGTCCACGCCCACAACGGCGACAAGGTGAAGAAGGGCGACCTGCTCATCGAGTTCGACGTGGCGGCCATCGCCGCCGCCGGGTATGACGTGATCACCCCCATGGTGATCTGCAACACCCCCGACTACGCCACCATCAACATCCACACCGGCCACGTCGCCCCCGGCGATATGGTGCTGGAGTTGGGTAAGTAGGGGCGGATGTCCTCATCCGCCCGCGAAAGACGCACCAACGTTTTCGCAGGGGTGGGTTCCAAACCCGCCCGCCCGGCATAAACCCACGTGGCGGGCCGATGTGGACATCGGCCCCTACGGAGCATATACGGGCCTTGCCCCGTTTGTAGGGCCCTCGGACCAAGAGGTCAAGTTAAGGAGGTGAACAGCATGAAGAGTTTCACTCATGTGATTGCCGACCCTGCCGGTCTGCACGCCCGGCCCGCGGGTATGCTGGCCAAGGAGGCGGTGGGTTATAAGAGCGACATCACCCTGGCCGCCCCGGGCGGCACGGCGGACGCCAAGCGGCTCATGGCCATCATGCGTCTGGCCGCCAAGCAGGGAATGGAGCTGACCGTCACCTGCAGCGGCGAGGACGAGGACGCCGCCGCCGCCGGGCTGGAGAAGTTCTTGAAGGAGAACCTGTAACCAGCCCGACCTACTTATTTGTCTCCTTTGCCGTCGTGGGCCGGCGGATGAATATAAGGGGAATCCGAGAGAGTTTTTCTAAAAGGAGGAAAATTGCATTATGATGAAACGTTTGCAGAAGCTCGGCAAGGCTCTGATGCTGCCTGTCGCCGTGCTCCCCATCTGCGGTATCCTGATGGGCATCGGCTATGCCTTCGCTCCCGCCGCCATGGGCGCGGCCGGCGCCACTGAGGGTATTGCCTACTCCATCGGCCTGTTCCTGATCAAGGCCGGCGGCGCTGTGATCGATAACATGGCTCTTCTGTTCGCCATCGGCGTGGCCGTTGGTCTGGCGAAGGGCAGCGACGGTACCGCGGCTCTGGCCGGTCTGGTGTCCTGGCTGATGATGACCACCCTGGTGGGCAGCACCGCCGCCATCATTCCGTCTCTGGCCGAGAACCCCACTTGGGGCGTGGCCTATGCCAAGATCGCCAACCCCTTCATCGGCATCCTGGCCGGTATCATCGGCGCGATGTGCTACAACAAGTTTAAGGACACCAAGCTGCCCGACGTGCTGGCCTTCTTCTCCGGCAAGCGTTGCGTGGCCATCATCACCGGTGTTGTGTCCATCATCGTTTCCGTGATCCTGGTCTTTGTGTGGCCCGTCATCTTCAGCGCTCTGGTCGCTGTCGGTAACGGCATCAAGAGCCTGGGCTACGTCGGTGTTGGCCTCTACACCTTCCTGAACCGTCTGCTCATCCCCACCGGCCTGCATCACGCTCTGAACAACGTGTTCTGGTTCGATACCATCGGCATCGGCGACCTGTCCGCCTACTGGGCTGGCCTGGTCGAGGGCGGCACCATGGCCAACGGCACCGTGATCAACTGGTCCGTGGGTCAGTACATGGCCGGCTTCTTCCCCTCCATGATGTTCGGTATCCCCGGTGCTGCTCTGGCGATGATCCTCACCGCCAAGCCCGAGAAGCGTAAGTACGCCATCGGCATCGTCGGCTCCGCCGCCCTCTGCGCCTTCATCTGCGGCGTCACCGAGCCCTTCGAGTTCTCCTTCATGTTCCTGGCCTTCCCGCTGTACATTGTCTACTCCGTGCTGTACGGCGTGTTTGCTGCCGTGACCACCGCTCTGGGCTTCCGCGCCGGCTTCTGCTTCTCCGCGGGCGCCACCGACCTGGTGTTCTCCGCTCAGCTTCCCGCCGCCAACAACTACTGGGTCATGATCCCCATGGCCATCGCGGCCTTCGTGATCTTCTTCCTGGTGTTCTTTGTCGCCATCAAGAAGTTCGACCTGAAGACCCCCGGCCGTGAGGACGACGACCAGGAAGGCGAGATGAAGATCGAGCTGGCCAACAACGACTTCACCGCCATGGCCAAGATCATCCTCGAGGGCCTGGGCGGCGCCGAGAACATCGCCGAGCTGGATCACTGCATCACCCGTCTGCGTCTGGAAGTCAAGGACAACCTGAAGGTGGACGAGAAGAAGATCAAGTCTTCCGGCATCTCCGGCATCATCCGTCCCAGCAAGACTGCCGTTCAGGTCATCGTTGGCCCGAAGGTCCAGTTCGTGTTTGACGAGATGGAGAAATTGGTCAAGTAAGAAGCGCGACCAATGCGAGCGTGACAGCTCCCCAAACATAAAGCTGCGGCCCACGCGGCGATTACATCGGTAGGGCGGCTCTTCGGAGCCGCCCTACTTTTTTTCTGGTGAGAAGTGTGCTATAATGACAGAAATCTTCCCACAGGAGGTTTTCCTATGTCTTTTACCCACCTGGCCTTCGACATCGACGGCACCCTCATCAGCAGCGAATACGCCAACATGAAGGCCCTGCAGGACACCCTCATCAAATTCCACGGCTCGTCCCCCTCCCTGGAGGAGCTGTCCCCCGTGTTCGGCATCCCCGGCATGGACGCCCTGGCCCGCCTGGGCGTCACCGACACAGACGTGATCTACCCCTATTGGGCGGAGCACGTCCATGATTACGACGACACCATCGCCCCCTACGACGGGGTGTTGGAGCTGCTGGAGGCCCTGCAGGCCAAGGGCTATCCTATGGCAGTGGTGTCCTCCAAGGGCCGCTGGGAGTATGAGCGGGGGTTCAGACCCATGGCGGTGTCGAAATTTTTCGACGTGCAGGTGCTGGAGGAGGACACGGTGCGCCACAAGCCCGACCCGGAGCCGCTGCTGAAGTATTTGGAGCTGACGGGGGCCGCCCCGGAACACGTCCTCTACATCGGCGACCGCCTGGGGGACTGGAAATGCGCCCACGCCGCGGGAATTCCCTTCGCCTTTGCCCGCTGGGGCGCACCCTTCGAGGTCATCCCCGACGCGGACTACGTGCTGGAGACTCCGGCAGACCTGCTTAACATTGTGTAAACAAAAGGTGTGGTATCCAAAACGGATACCACACCTTCTTTTATACTTGAAGTTGTCGGACTATTTGGGCAATATCGCTGTCGATGGAGATCGCCTGTCCGCCCAGCTGCGGGGGGACAAGGGCTTCCCCACGGTTGACGCAGGCGTAGGTGGCATTGGGGTTTTGCTGGGTCATGCGCCAGAAGGGGTATTTGATAATGCCGGGAGTGTTGTATCCCACCCCCAGCTCCAAAAAGAGGACGCGCCCTTTGGCGTGGACCTTCAAAAAATCGGCGTAACGCTGTGCGGCGGCGTGCCAGCCAGCATCCTCCACGAAGGCGTCGTCACAGCGCAGGTTCATCACCGCGGGCGCGCCGCAGTGAGGGCAGCGGGGCACCAGGGCGGCGGGAATTTTCATGTCCCGCTGCCGCTCCGCCATCTGCCGGACAACGTCCTCGTTGTCCCAGGTCTCCTGGCAGCAGGGGCGGCTGCATTGAAACAGGCCGTAGTCCCCCTGGGTGTAAAACAGGCGGGTTTTGTCAAACCCCGCCTTTTGAAAGCAGTGGTCCACGTTGGTGGTGAGGACGAAGTAGTCCTTGTCCGCCACCAGGGCCAACAGCTCCCGGTACAGGGGGCCGGGCGGCTCCGCATAGCGGTTGAGCAGGATGTGCCGGGACCAGTAGGCCCACTGCTCCTCCGGGGTCTCAAAGGGGTAAAACCCGCCGGAGTACATATCCTGAATGCCGTATTTGGCCCGGAAGTCCGCGAAATGTTCGTCGAACCGCGTCCCGGCGTAGGAAAACCCGGCGGCGGCGGAAAGCCCTGCCCCCGCGCCGATGACCACCGCGTTCGCCCCAGCCAGGGCGGCCTTCAGCTCAGCGAGTGGAGCCGAGGAGGGTACGGTAGATCTGTAGGTCCTTGTCTTGAAAAACATTGAAGATCACCTTTTGAATACTGGAAGGGGTTTGAAGAAAGCGGGTGACTGTCTCCACGGCGATGGCGGCGGCCTCCTCGTTGGGGAAGCGGAACTCCCCGGTGGAGATGCAGCAAAAGGCCACGCTGGTCAGCCCCCGTTCCGCCGCCAGGGTCAGGCAGGAGCGGTAGCAGGAGGCCAGCAATCCCCTGTCTTGGTCGGTCACCCCGCCCTGAATGATGGGACCCACGGTATGCAGAACGTATTTTGCAGGGAGATTATAACCGGACGTTATCTTTGCCTGCCCGGTCGGCTCGCCATGGCCCTGGGCCGCCATGAGTGTATAACAGGCGGCGCGAAGCTGCAGGCCGGCGGCGGAGTGGATGGCGTTGTCAATGCACCCGTGGCAGGGGTGGAAGCAGCCCAGCAGGGCGCGGTTGGCGGCGTTGACGATGGCGTCCGCCTTCAGGCGGGTGATGTCCCCCTGCCAGAGGGCGACGCCGGGATGGCCGGGCAGGTCGGGGAGGGTGGCGGCGTCCACCACCCCTTTGGCCTCCCGTTCAGCGGAGAGAAACGCGTCCTGCACCGTGAGAAAGTCCGGGTCCAAAGGCAGCTCCGCCGGGCGGACGTTCATCAGAGCGCGTAAAAGCCGCCGCTGGGTTTGCTCGTCTCCTGGCAGAGCCGCCACCTCCCCCGCAAGCTGGGGGAGGTGGTTGAGAAGGGCTTGGTTGAGGTAGGCGAGCTGCTGCGTGCGGTCCATGAAAGACCCTCCTTTGGAGCGGAAGCTTAGGGGAAAAAGAACCCGGCGGTCATGTCCAGATAGTTGCCGCCGCTGTAAGCGGGGTAGCGGGCCCGCACCGCGGCCTTGAAGCCCTCCCCGTCGACGCTGGCGGCGGCGATGACCTTCAGGTCCTCCAGGTACTCGATCTTGGTCTGGGCGTCCTTCAGATCCTCGGGGGTATAGTGAGAGGTGAGGATCAGGTCAAAGCCCCTGGCCTGATACTCCTTGAGCTGGGCGATGATGCCGTCGGCGTGACCAGCCCCGGCCACGATGGAGTGGCAGTCGTGGCCCAGCATATGGGTGTAGACCGCGTTGATCGCGGGGATCTCCACGTCAAAGGCCTCGGCGGTGGGGTGGATGATAAAGTCGATGCCGCCGATGGTGACCTTCCCTTCGGTCAGCAAATGGGTAATTTGGTGGATGGAGGGATCGAAGCTCTCCCCGAAGGCGGCGGTGAAGTTGTCGATCAGGGCCTTGCCGCCGCCGTGGGCGGAGTAGTCCGCCGCGTTCTGGGTGGCATACTTGGGGACGCCGGGCAGGAAGGAGGCCCCCGCGCCGTGGTAGGCCACCAGAACGCCCGCCACCGTAAAGTCCTTCAGGTATTCGGTCAGCTCCCGGCAGTTGTCAAAGAAGCAGGGCGGCTCCAGGACCACGGCCTGGCCGTTCTTCTCCACCACAAAGGTCTCGTCGCTGATGAGATCGTTGGTCTGATAGGCGTGGAGCTTGATACCGCCGAAGTCATAGACGGCGACGGTCCCCTTGTCCAGACGGACGGTGGTAAAGGTGTTTTTGTTCATGATACAGTACCTCCTGGGAAATTTCAAGGACGCTCTTGCGTTTGTCCCTTGCTGATGTTATGATAGCTCTGTAGGGAACGATTGTAAAGTAAGCACAATATTGTGCCGTAGTTACCCGGAAGATACTATTGAGAAGGGAGAAGGGTTTCATGGAACAAAAAAGTTTACCTGCCTGCCCGGTGGAGACTACGCTGACCCTCATCAGCGACAAGTGGAAGGTGCTCATTTTGCGCGATCTGCTCCCGGGGACCAAGCGGTTTGGGGAACTGAAAAGGTCCATCGGCAGCGTGAGCCAGAAGGTGCTCACCGCCCAGCTGCGGCAAATGGAGGACAGCGGCCTGCTCACCCGGAAGGTGTTTCCCGAGGTGCCGCCCCGGGTGGAATACACCCTGACCGAGCTGGGGTACAGCTTAAAGCCCATTCTGGACGCGATGTTGACCTGGGGGGCGGACTACCAGGCCATGGTGGCGGCAAATGGGTAGGCGGCGGCTTTCGGCGGCGGCGCTGGCCGCCCTGCTTCTGCTTTTGCCCGCCTGTGGGGCCAAGGAGGACGTACCGGCCGTGACCTCTAGGGACGAGCCGGTGACGTTGGTCCAGGCCACCGACCTCCACTACATCTCCCCCGCCATCTGCGACAACGGCGCTGCCTTCCACACTATGGTGGAAAACAGCGACGGCAAGGCCATGTTTTACATCCAGGAGATCATGGAGACCTTTGTGGACGAAATGACCGCCCTCCAGCCCGACGGGGTGCTGCTCACCGGCGACCTCACCCTCCTGGGGGCCAAGGCCAGCCACCAGGACCTGGCGAAGCTGCTGGACAAGCTCCGGGAGGCGGGGGTGCAGACCCTGGTCATCCCCGGCAACCACGACCTGGACTCCACCTCCGCCCTGTCCTTTGACGGGGAGGATTATGCCTCCGCCGAGGGCCTCTCCGCAGAGGAGTTCGAGACCCTCTACGCCCCTTACGGCTTTGACCAGGCTCTCAGCCGGGACGAGCACTCGCTGAGCTACGTCTACGCCCCACGCAAGGACCTGCGGGTGGTCATGCTGGACGCCAACGCCGGGGGATGGTGCTCGGTGCCGGACGAGACCATGGGGTGGCTGGAACAGCAGCTCAAGGCCGCCAAGCGGGCGGGGGCCAGGGTGGTGGCCGCCAGCCACCAGAACCTGGCCGTCCACGACCCCCGCTTCACCTGGGGGTATCAGATCGTGGAGGGGGACGACCTGCGGGCACTCTACGAGAAGTACGGCGTGCTCTGCAACCTGAGCGGCCACCTCCACAACCAGCACATCGTGGACGGCGCGGTCCCGGAGGTGGCCACCTCCGCCCTGTCTATTTGCCCCAACCAGTACGGGGTGGTCACCTACGATGGCGAGACCCTCTCCTATGAAACAAAGGAGCTGGACGTGGCGGCGTGGGCGGCGAAAAACGGGCGGACCGACGCCGAGCTGTTGGACTTTGCCGCCTATTCGGAGGAATTCATGACCGCCGTCAACAGGAACAAGACCGCCGCCAAGCTGGCGGACAGCGGTCTGACCGAGGAAGAGGCCGCCCTTTTGGCGGACACCGTCGCCCGGCTCAACACGGCTTATTTTTCCGGCGCAGCCTTCGATTTGGCCCCCTATGAGGAGGGGATCGCCCTCTGGCGGGCCAACGGGGGAAACAGACATTTGGAGAGCATCGCCGCCGAGGCGGCGGAGGACTACCGCTGCCTGACCGTTACGGCGGGCGGCTGAAGACTGTCTCTGCAAGAGAAGCGAAGGCTTCGATCAGATCGGAGGGGCCGGTGTCCGCATCGGCCCGCCCCGCGATACCGTTGTTTACAAATTAGATATTGAGTTTCCGGAGGAAAGGGACTACAATAGCGGTAATCACCACAAAAAGAGAGGAAACAGCTGCCGTGAAACGTATGCTCTTCATCTATAACCCCCATGCCGGGCAGGGACGGGTCGCCGCCAATCTGCCCCACATCATTGACGCCTTCACCTATCAAGGCTACCTCCCCGCCGTCTACCCCACCCGGGGGGTGGGAGACGCCACCCGCGTGGTGGAGGGCATCGGCAAGCACTACCGCAGGATCGTCTGCTGCGGCGGCGACGGCACCCTTCACGAGGTGGTCACCGCCCTGATGGAGCTGCCCGACCCGCCGGTGCTGGGTTACATTCCCGCAGGGACGACCAACGACTTTGCCAAGAATCTGAACCTCCCCCGTGACATGGCCCTGGCGGCCAACGTGGCGGTCACCGGGCCGACTCTGGACTGCGACATGGGCCGCTTCAACAACGCGCCCTTCGTCTACGTCGCCGCCTTTGGGGCGTTCACCGACGTGAGCTACGACACCCCCCAGCGGTTCAAAAATATGTTTGGCCACCTGGCCTATGTACTGGAGGGCATCGGGCGGCTGGGGAGTATCAAAAGCAGCCACATGACCGTCACCTGGGACGACGGGGAGACGGAGGGGGACTTCATCTTCGGCATGGTGAGCAACACCCGCTCTGTGGGCGGCTTCCGGGGCCTGCCCGCCAAGGACGTGAAGCTGGACGACGGCAGATTTGAGGTGGTGCTGGTGCGCCAGCCCAAGAACGCCGCCGAGTTGAACGCCATCCTCACCGCCGTCATCACCCAAAACCCCGGACCCGACGGTCCCGTCATCGGCTTCCACGCTTCCCGGGTGGAATTTGCCGCTGACAAGGCCGTTCCCTGGACCCTGGACGGGGAATTCGGCGGCGCCCACCAGACCGCCGTGGTGGAGAACGTCCCCCAGGCCCTCCCGCTGGTGCACCGGCCCAAGAGCTGACCGGAGCCAAGTTGCGATTTCTTGCCGAATGTGATACAATGCAGGAAATTGCCGCTGGTTGCGGCGTGAGAGGAGAGAGAAGGATGAAACGTACATCCATGCGCCTACTGATGCTGGCGTTAGCCGCGACACTGCTGATGGCTCTGGCAGCCTGCGGCGGGAAGCCGGAGGACGTCGCCGGGACCATCGAGCCCGGGCCGTCGGCGTCGGCCGCCGCGCCCACCGGCGTCGTGGAGACCACTTCGCCCGAGGAGGACGAAACGGGAGACGAGGAGGAGACCCCTGTTTCCCTGGGCCGCATGGAGGGCGGCGTCTATACCAACTCATACGCCGGGTTTGGCTGTGAGCTGGATTCCAACTGGGAGTTTTACACCGCCGAGGAGCTGCAGGAGCTGCCCAACAATGTGAAGGAGTTACTTTCCGATACGGAAGCGGGAGACCTGATCTCTGACCTGACCCAGATCATCGACATGAAGGCGGACAATGCAGAAGATCTGACCAGTATGAACGTCTTATATACGAAGCTGGACGCCCAGGAGCGGCTGAGTTACCTCACGTTGGGGGAGGAAGGCTACTTGGACGCTGCCCTTGAGCAACCGGAGATGATGGATATGATGACCTCCAGCTTTGCTCAGGTGGGCATAGAGGTTGACACCGTGGAAAAAACGGAGGTGGACTTTCTAGGGGAAGAGCGTTTTGCCGTGCGTACCAGCGGTCATCAGGATGACATCCCCTGGTTTCTGCTTCAGATTTTTGATTACAGTCGGGGCCGGTACGGCGTGACCATCTCCTTTTCCAGCTATCTGGAGGACAGGACCCAGGACTTGGCGGCTCTGTTTTATAAGGTGGACTGAACCGGTATTTGCGCATCCCCGCACCAAACGCGCCTCATTTCCATAGGATGGCTGGAAGCGATCTTTTGGAAGGAGGCGCGTTTTTGATGGAACACCAAGGACCGGGGCTGCTGGCTGCCGATGAGGACTTGTTCGCCAGAGTGTGGGACCGGGTGGCTGCCGACCGCCCGGCGGAGGAGGCTCCGCCGCCGGGGACGTCCGCGCCAGCCCCCGCTGGGGCGCTGTGCACTCCGGCCCAGGCCGCCCCGCCCCTCCCGGTGGACCCCACCTGCGCCGCGCTGCAGCGGTGGGTGCTGTGTCTGCTGACGGACGGAGAGATGTACCGGGCCATGAGCCGCCGCGTTCGCCGGGGCGGCGGGGAGCTGGCGGCTCTGGGCCGGGAGAAGGAGCGCCAGGCGCGGAGCCTGGGGACGGAGTACTTTCTGCGCACCGGGGTGCGCTACTGGCCCCAGCCCAACCTGCAGACCCTGGGGACCATGCCGCCCTTCCCCGCCCTGCGGGCCATCTGCCTCACCGAGCGCCGCCGGGAGGACGCCTTCCGCGCCCAGGCGGCCCAGGAGGAACCGGAGCTGGCAAACCGCTACCTGGAGCTGGCCGACGCCGCCCGTGCCGCCGCGCGGCAGGTGCGCGGGCTGCTGGAAGCGCTGTGGTAACGCAACAGAAGGCCGCAAACCTTAGGGTTTGCGGCCTTCTTTGTGTGATGCATTTGGGCTGTCACGCTTGCATTGGGCGCATGGCCGCTCCCGCTTCCCGCCCCTTGGCAAAATGCCGCCGGGCTGCGCCCGGCCTGTTTTTGCCGTGCGGGCCGGTCCATCGGTCGCTATGCGCCTATGCTCGCGCTTAGTACCGTCGAATGACGGCCACCACCTTACCCAAAATGCGGGCCTCGTCGCCGTCGATGGGGTTGTAGGCGGGGTTTTCCGGCAGCAGCCAGGTGTGCCCGTCCTTGCGGCTCAGGGTCTTGACCGTGGCTTCATCCTCCAAAAGCGCCACCACGATCTCCCCGTTGCGGGCGTTTTCCTGCTGGTGGACGATGACCAGGTCGCCGGGGAGGATGCCCGCGTTCAGCATGGATTCCCCCCGCACCTTCAAAGCAAAATGCTCCCCCACCAGCCCGTCGGTGTCGTAGGTGAGGTATTCCTCCACGCACTCCTGGGCCAGGATGGGGCTGCCCGCCGCCACGTTGCCCACCAGGGGGATGCGGTCCTTGTGGGCGGCGTCCTCCTCATCGGTGAGGGTCATGGCCCGGGTCTTGCCCGCCGCCTTGGTCAACACCCCCGCGCTCTCCAGACCCTTGATGTGGAAGTGGACGGTGGAGGGGGACTTCAGTCCCACCGCCTGCCCGATCTCCCGCACCGAGGGGGGATAGCCGTTGTCCTGGGTGAAGCGGACGATAAAATCGTAAATTTCCTGCTGCTTGGGGGTCAATTCTTTCATGGTCAGCCCTCCCGTTATCAAAATGCAGCGCACTGCATTCGCCTGTTGATTCTAATATAGCACATTCGTTTCAGCTTGTCAAACGTTTGTTTCAATTTTGTGGTGAGCCGGCAGGGCTGGGAGAGACACTATCTTCGTAAAACGTTTACAAATTATCCCTTGACATTAAAAAATGGAAAGAATAGAATAAGCGCTATGCTGAAAAATCCTGACACAGAAAAAGGAGGCTTTGTTTTGCTTAGGCTTATGCTCAAGCACATTAAAGGTTACGAAAAGCAGGCGGTCTTATCCCCGATCCTGATCATTTTGGAGGTCATCTGCGAGCTGCTGCTGCCCCTCATCATGGCGGAGATCGTAGACGTGGCCATTCCGGCGGGGGACGTGGGGTACATCTTCCGCCTGGGGGCGGGGATGGTGGCTCTGGCGCTGGCGTCCATGGCCTGCGGCGTGGGGGCGGCCAAGGCGGCGGCCTTTGCCAGCCAGGGCTTCGGGTGCAATCTGCGCCAGTCGCTGTTTGACAAGATCCAGACCTTTTCCTTCGCGGACATCGACCGCTTTTCCTCCGCCAGCCTCATCACCCGCATCACCAACGATGTGAACGCCATGACCATGATGCTGGCCATGGGCCTGCGGATGCTCATCCGCGCCCCCATGATGCTGGTGACGGCGCTGGTGGTGAGTATCGTCCTCAACGCCAAGCTGGCCCTGGTGCTGGTGGCGGTCATTCCCGTGATGACGGTGATCATCGCCCTGGTCATGCGGGTGTGCACCCGTCTGTTCCAGGTGATGCAGACCAAGATCGACCACCTGAACAACACCCTCCAGGAGAACCTGGTGGCGGTGCGGGTGGTGAAGGCCTTCGTACGGGAAAATCATGAGCGCAAGAAGTTCAAGTCCGCCAACGACGAGCTGACCCAGGCGGGGTTGAACGTGGGCATGAAGATCGTGGCCATTATGCCGGTGATGATGCTGTGCATGAACGGCGCGATGGTGGCGGTTTTGTACTTCGGCGGGCGCATGGTCATGGGCGGCACCTTTGGACTGGGCGACCTGCAGGCCTTTACCGGCTACATCTCCCAGATCATAATGAGCGTGATGATGGTGGCCATGACGCTGCTCCAGCTCTCCCGTGCCCAGGCCTGCGCCCGGCGCATCAACGAGGTGCTGGACGCCACCCCCGATATCGAGGACGGCGAGGGCGTTCAGACCTCCAAGCTCCCGGCGGCCAAGGGCAAGGTGGAGTTTCGCAAGGTGTCCTTCAAATACGCCGCCTCCAACACCGGGGACGACGTACTCAAGGACATCGACCTGACCATCGAGCCGGGGAAGTTCGTTGCCATCGTGGGAGGCACCGGCGTGGGCAAGTCCAGCCTGGTCAACCTCATTCCCCGCTTCTACGACCCCACCGGGGGGCAGGTGCTGCTGGACGGGGTGGACGTGAAGGACTACCCCCTGGACGACCTGCGCTCCCGCATCGGCATGGTGCTGCAGAACAACGTGCTATTCACCGGGACAGTGCGGGAAAACCTCCTCTGGGGCAAGCCCGACGCCACACAGGAGGAGCTGGAGCAGGCAACCAAGGACGCCCAGGCCTTTGGCTTCATCATGTCCCTGCCCCAGGGGTTCGACACTCTGCTGGACCAGGGGGGCGTGAACCTCTCCGGCGGGCAGAAGCAGCGGCTGTGCATCGCCCGGGCCATGCTGAAAAAGCCCGCGGTGCTGATTTTGGACGACTCCACTTCGGCGGTGGACTCCGCCACCGAGAGCGCCATCCGCAAGTCCTTCCATGAGAATTTGAAGGACACCACCGTCATCATGATCGCCCAGCGCATCTCCTCGGTGCAGTACGCCGACCAGATCGTGATCCTGGACGACGACCATATTGCCGGGTGCGGCTCCCACGACGAGCTGCTGGAAAGCAATCCCATCTATCAGGAGATCTACCAGTCTCAGCAGGAAGGGGTGATGGCGTAATGCCCGGACCCGGACGCGTCCCCCGCGGGGGCTATCAAAAACCGCAAAACATGGGCAAGACCCTGCGCCGCCTGCTGGGCTACCTCACCCAAAGTCCCCTCCCCCTTATCCTGGTGTTCACCGCCCTGCTGTGCTCCGTGGGTACCAACCTAGGCGGGACCTACATGATGCGCGGCATCATCAACCGGTTCATCTGGACTGGCTGCGGCGATTACGCGGAGTTGGGAATTGGGATCTTAAAACTCCTTGGAGTCTATCTCCTGGGCTGTCTCGCCACCTATATCCAGTCGGCGGTCATGGTGCGGCTGGCCCAGAAGGGGGTCAACAAGCTGCGCTACGACCTCTTTGACAAGCTGCAGGAGCTGCCTTTGTCCTACTTCGACCGCCACCCCCACGGCGAGCTGATGAGCCGCTTCACCAACGACGCGGACAACGTACAGACCGCTCTGGAGCAGAGTGTGGTGTCCATGATCTCCAGCTGCCTGATGTTCGTGGGGCTGGTAGTGATGATGCTGGTGATCAACTGGAAGCTGTTTCTGGTTTCCGCCGTCATTCTGGCGCTGACCATGACCGTGTTCAAGGTGCTGGGCGGCAAGTCCCGGAAATACTACCGGGAGCAGCAGACCGCCCTGGGCGCGGTGAACGGCAACATCCAGGAGATGATCGAGGGGCTGAAGGTGGTGAAGGCCTTCACCCACGAGGAGCAGGCCAAGGCGGACTTCCAAAAGCTCAATGAGACCTACCGGGACGCCGCCCAGAAGGCCAACTTTTACTCCACCACCATCATGCCCATCTCCGGCAACCTGATGAACGTGAGCTACGCCCTCACCGCCTGCTTCGGAGGGCTGCTGGCGGTGCTCCAGGGCTTTGACCTGGGCGGCATGATCGTCTACCTCAACCTGGCCCGGCAGGTGGGCCAGCCGCTGAACCAGATCTCCCAGCACATGACCGCCGTTCTCTCCGCCCTGGCGGGGGCGGAGCGCATCTTTGCCGTCATGGACGCCCCGCCCGAGGTGGACGAGGGCAAGGTGCACCTGACCCGGGTGTCCGACCACCGGTGGGCGTGGCAGGAGGAGGACGGCACGCTGGTGCCCCTCAAGGGGGATGTGCGCTTTGAGAACGTGGACTTCTCCTACGTCCCCGGCAAGCCCATTCTCCACGGCATCTCCCTCTACGCCACCCCCGGGCAGAAGATCGCCTTTGTCGGCTCCACCGGGGCGGGCAAGACCACCATTACCAACCTCATCAACCGCTTCTACGAGCTGGAGGGCGGCCGCATCACCTACGACGGCATCGACGTGCGCCGCATCGCCAAGGACGACCTGCGTTCGTCCCTGGGCATGGTGCTGCAGGACACCCACCTTTTCACCGGCACGGTGATGGACAACATCCGCTACGGGCGGCTGGACGCCACCGACGAAGAGTGCATCGCCGCCGCCAAGACCGCCAACGCCCACAGCTTTATCCGCCGCCTGCCCCAGGGCTACCAGACGGTGGTCACCGGGGACGGGGCCAACCTGTCCCAGGGCCAGCGGCAGCTGCTGGCCATCGCCCGGGCCGCCGTGGCCGACCCGCCGGTGATGATCCTGGACGAGGCCACCTCCTCCATCGACACCCGCACGGAAAAACACATCGAAAAGGGCATGGACGCGCTGATGGAGGGCCGCACGGTGTTCGTCATCGCCCACCGGCTGTCCACCGTGCGCAACTCCAACTGCATCGTGGTCATCGAAAACGGCCAGATCGAGGAAAAGGGCGACCACGCCGCTTTGCTGGAGGAAAAGGGACGGTATTACAGGCTTTATACCGGGCAGTTCCAGTTGGAGTAGGGGGCGCGCCGCGCGCCCGGACCTTCTGGGGGACCATCTTTTCCCCGTGGAAAAGATGGCACCCCCAGGCCCCCCAGAAAAGACGCCAAAGGGGGCAATCCAAGAGCCCCCTTTGGAAACCCCTTCGGCCAAAGGGAGGGACCTCGGCCCCTCCCTTATGGAATCCCACCCCGGGGAGTTCTCTTGCCGGGTGGGGCGGTCACCCCGGCTTACTCCGTAACGCCGGGGTGAAACGGGCCAACAACCGCCCACCTAGGCGGCAGTTCTTCCAGCGCACAAGGTGGTTCAAGCACTACGGGAGGCCGTAACGGCCGGGTCATTTGGCACCCACCAGTTCAAGTGAGCGCGCCGCCGGATATAGCCGTAGTATCTAAACAGGACTAGTGCGGCAGGACCTCGCAAATTTCCTCTAAACAATACCATCCCAACAAGCCTCCTACATTTAGGAGGCTCTTTTTCTTTGGAGTCCGGCCCGTTTCTTTTTCTCACGAGAAAAAGAAATGGACCGGAAAAGAAAGGGGGCCTGGCCCCCTCTTTTTCTTCTTTACAAAAGGTATTCCTTGACATATAATATACCTGTTGTATTCTGCCATCATTTAGAGAGAGGACGTGGCATTGATGAACGAAGCGTTAGGCCGTTCTTTGGCCCTGCTGCGGCAGGAGAAGGGGCTTTCACAGCGGGCGGTGGCCGCCGACCTGGGTATTTCCCAGGCGCTGCTGTCCCACTACGAGAAGGGGGCGCGGGAGCCGGGCTTGGCCTTTGTGGCCAAAGCCTGCCGCTACTACAACGTCTCGGCGGACTTCCTGCTGGGGCTGTCCCTGTCCCGGGACGGCACCACCATCCTGGACGCGGAGACCCTCACCGATTCCTCCAACGACCGGAGCAACGCCATGCAGGGCAACGTGCTTGCCCTGCTGAGCAAAAAGCTGCTGGTGAACTCGGTGGGGCTGCTGTTCGACCTGCTGGGCCAGTTGAACAGCAAAAAGGCCATCCAGGCCGCCAGCCAGTATCTGGGCGGGGCGGTGTATCAGCTGTTCCGCCGCTTCCACCGGGCCTCGGGGGCCAGCGAGGACTTTTTCGACGTTCCCGGCCGCTATTATGACGCCCACATCGCCCAGGCGGACATGACCCTGTCCGAGTGCGACTATGTGGACGCGCTGGAGCAGGCGGTGCGGGAGAAGAAGGCCTTCCCCGACCTGTCCCACGACACCCTGGCGGCCAAGTACCCCGGCGTGTACCAGTCCCTTCTGCAGATCGTCCACACCACCGGCGGCCGGGTGAACTCGGAACTGGACCTGCGGGAGCGTCTTAACGAGGAGAAATAACCACCTGACGAGGTGAACACCATGGACCAATCGAAAATTCGCAATTTCAGCATCATCGCACATATAGATCATGGAAAATCCACCCTGTCCGACCGGCTCATCGAGGCCTGCGGCGCGGTGGAGCAGCGGGAGATGGAGTCCCAGCTCCTGGACAACATGGACCTGGAGCGGGAGCGGGGCATCACCATCAAGGCCCGCGCCGTGCGCCTGCAATACAAGGCGGAGGACGGGGAGGTCTACGAGCTGAACCTCATCGACACCCCGGGCCATGTGGACTTTAACTACGAGGTCTCCCGCTCCCTGGCGGCCTGCGAGGGGGCGGTGCTGGTGGTGGACGCGGCCCAGGGCATCGAGGCCCAGACCCTGGCCAACACCTATCTGGCCATGGAGCACGATCTGGAAATTCGCCCTGTCCTCAACAAGATCGACCTCCCCGCCGCCGACCCGGCGCGGGTGAAAAACGAGATCGAGGACGTGATCGGCCTCCCCGCCCAGGACGCGCCGGAGATCTCGGCGAAGATGGGCGTCAACATCCCCGCCGTGCTGGAGGACATCGTGAAAAACGTCCCGCCCCCCACCGGCGACCCCAACGCCCCCCTCAAGGCGCTGATCTTCGACAGCCAGTACGACCCCTACCGGGGGGTCATTGTCTACTTCCGCATCATGGAGGGGACCATCAAAACGGGGATGGGCGTGAAGCTGATGGCCTCGGGCGCCAGCTACGACGTGCTGGAGTGCGGCCACCTCCTGCCCCTGGGCATGGAGCCTTGCGACAGCCTCTCCGCCGGGGAGGTGGGCTACTTCACCGCCTCCATCAAGAACGTGAAGGACACCCGGGTGGGCGACACCATCACCGGGCGGGAGAATCCTGCTCCGGAGGCCCTGCCCGGCTACCGCCCCGCCCAGGCCATGGTCTACTGCGGCGTGTACACCGAGGACGGCTCCAAGTACCCCGACCTCCGGGACGCGCTGGAAAAGCTCCAGCTCAACGACGCGTCCCTCTCCTTCGAGCCGGAATCGTCGGCGGCGCTGGGCTTCGGCTTCCGCTGCGGCTTTTTGGGGATGCTCCACATGGAGATCATTCAGGAACGGCTGGAGCGGGAGTTTGACCTGGACCTGGTGACCACCCTGCCCTCCGTCATCTACCGCATCACCAAGTCCGACGGCTCGGTGGTGATGGTGGACAACCCCCACAACTACCCCGACCCGGGGGTCATCACTCTGTCGGAGGAGCCGTTCGCCAAGGTGTCCATCATTTCGCCCCCCGACTATGTGGGCAACATCATGCCCATGTGCCAGGAGCGGCGGGGAGAATTCAAGGATATGCAGTACCTGGACACCAATCTGGTGGAGCTGCATTATCAGATGCCCCTGGGGGAGATCATCTACGACTTTTTTGACGCGCTGAAGGCCAAGACCCGGGGCTACGCGTCCCTGGACTATGAGCTGTCCGACTACAAGCCCTCGGAGCTGGTGAAGGTGGATATGCTGTTGAACGGCGACCAGGTGGACGCCCTCTCCTTCATCGCCCACAAGGACAAGGCGTACCCCCGCGCCCGCCGGATGTGCGAAAAATTGAAGGAAAATATCCCCCGCCAGCTGTTTGAGGTGCCCGTCCAGGCCGCCATTGGCGGCAAGGTCATCGCCCGGGAGACGGTAAAGGCCATGCGCAAGGACGTGCTGGCCAAGTGCTACGGCGGCGACATCACCCGCAAGAAGAAGCTGCTGGAAAAGCAAAAGGAGGGCAAAAAGAAGATGCGCTCCCTGGGCAGCGTGCAAATTCCCACCGAGGCGTTTATGGCGGTGCTCAAATTGGATGAGGAGTAAGGCCTCGACCCCTGTTGGAAGGGATTTCTCAGGAAACGCGGGCCGATGGGGACATCGGCCCCTACAAAAGGAAAGGTTCGTCTGTGTACCGTAGGGGCGGATGTCCTCATCCGCCCGCAAACATAAAAGGAGGTCATCATCATGAAAAAGCACCTGGCACTTGCGCTTGCCCTGATTCTGACCCTGGGGCTGGCGTGCCCCGCGTGGGCGGCGGAGGAAACCGCCGACCCCCTCCCGGAAAACTGGTGGATGGACGACGTGGCCCCTGCGGCGGACGACTACGTCTACACCGACCCCTATGAAGAATATGCCGCTGCCCACCCGGAGGAGTTTGAAAATCTGGACCCGGACGCGCTGCTGGCGGGCTGGGGCTATGTGGAACGGACCCCCGCGGAATGGTTTTTGGCATACGAGGGGGAATATGGCGAGACCTTGGAGGAAGCCGTGTGGAGAACATATGTGGGCAAACGGATCAAGGTGGAGTATAACTGCGCGCAGGCAGAGGAATACCGGGCCAAATATCCGAAGGAATGGGCAAAATTTGACGCGGACAGCTATTTTGAAAGCGAGTGGTTGGGTTACAGCGGCGATTCGTTGCCGGACAAAGCCGCCTACATGGCCAGATACAACGTCCTGACCGAAGAGGAATTCGTGGACGATATGTTTGTGATGTACGTGGACGACAACCGCTACACAGTCGGCTTCGAACAGGATGAGTACGAAATGCCTGAACCCACCCTCACCCTCACCGTCAACGGCGTTTCCACCGACGTGGAGGTGACCGCCGGGGAGGGCGTGACCTACGCCGACGCGGACGCCCTGCGGCAGCTCCTCGGCCCCGAGGCCGTCCCCGGCGACAAGGTTGGCCTTCTGCCCATTCGGACCACCGCCGAGGCGGCGGGCTGGGACGTGGTGTGGTACGGCGGCGGCTGGTGGTACGGCGGCGAGCGGGAGGTCCAGCTTTGGGACAAGGCCAGCTACGAGGCGTATTTGGCGGAGGAATTCGGCCCCGTCAACGACTTTTTCTCCAAGGCCATGAAAACCAGCGGCAATACCCTGTTTGCCGACACTCCCACTGCCGCCCATGAGACCGTCACCGCCGACCTGACCCGGTTCTCCACCCTGGACGGGGACGAGACCTTCCGCCTCACCTTTGACGTGGATGCCGTCATGGGCGGCGGGGTGCTGGACGTGACGGTCACCTTCGACGTGACCGAGCTTTTGAAGCTGTTCCCCGCCGACGCGCTGGAGAGCCTGACCCAAATGGGCGGCTTCTCCGTGACCCAGCTGCGCCAGTTCCTGAAGGCGGGGGTGATGGAGTTCATCATTGACTACAACACCGGGGATATCGCCTACAACATCCCCCTGCTGGCCCTGGTGGACGAGAGCCTGGCGGGGTGGCAGACCGAAACCGTCTCCGACCTGGTGGGCGTGGGGGAAACCATGATGGGCCTGGACGAAATGGCGGACCGCTCCTTGACCTCCACCCTTTACGCCCAGATGATCAACTCCGCTTCTTATGGGGGCGCGGAATACGCCTTGGACGAGTACGAGCAGACGGTGGGTCTGCTGTCCACCTTTGCCGGGAAGGATCGCTTTACGATCCAGGGGAACAAGACCACATATTCCATCACCACCCAGGCCATGAACGAGGCCCTTTCCGCCCTCATCAACGCCGATGCGGATGACGACAGCGAGCAGGACCGGGTGGCGCAGCCCGTCTACTCCATCTTCAAGGCGTTTGATATCACCTACACCGTGGATGAGGTTGGCAACGTGACCGCCAGCCTCCACATTCGTCCCGACACCGACGGCATCGCCGCCGCCGTGGCCAAGGCCTACGAGAGCAGCTACTATTCCTATGATCCCACCGCCTCCGGCGTCATGGGCGTCGTGATGAACTGGCTGCTGAAGGGCTGGGATATGGACATGACCGCCTCCAGCCAGGGCAACGCGGCCCGCTCCACCGGGCGGGTGGATGTCCACTGGAACAACGTGGGCAAGCTGAGCGTCCGCACCACCGCCGTCCAGACCAGCGGGAAGGCCCCGAGAAGCATCGACGATATTGTGAGATAAGGACTGATCATTTTGGCAAAGAAAAAGACGACGGAAGAGACGCCCAAGCACCGGGACAACCCCAACGTCATGGGTCTGCGTAAGGAAGTGCTGGAGCAGCCCATCACCGAGACGCTGGAGCTGAACTATATGCCCTACGCCATGAGCGTCATCGTCTCCCGCGCCATCCCGGAGATCGACGGCTTCAAGCCCTCCCACCGCAAGCTCCTTTACACTATGTATAAGATGGGCCTGCTGTCCGGCGCGCGGACGAAATCCGCCAACATCGTGGGCCAGACCATGAAGCTGAACCCCCACGGCGACGCCGCCATCTACGACACCATGGTCCGTCTCTCCCGGGGCTACGGCGCGCTTTTGCACCCCCTGGTGGACTCTAAGGGCAACTTCGGCAAGGTCTACTCCCGGGACATGGCCTGGGCCGCCTCCCGCTACACCGAGGCCAAGCTGGACGCCATCGCCGGGGAGTTTTTCCGGGACATCGACCAGGACGCGGTGGACTTCCAGGACAACTACGACGGCACGCTGAAGGAGCCGACGCTCCTCCCCACTACCTTTCCCAACGTCCTGGTGTCCGCCAATCAGGGCATCGCCGTGGGCATGGCCTCCAACCTGTGCGGCTTTAACCTGGGAGAGGTGTGCGACGCCGCCATCGCCTACATGAAGGACCCGGAGGTCGATCTACTCACCGTATTAAAGGCCCCGGACTTTTCAACTGGTGGTCAGCTTCTCTACGACGGCGCGGAGATGGCCAACATCTACCGCACCGGCCGCGGCTCGTTCAAGGTGCGGTGCAAGTGGCGGTACCTCAAGGAGGGAAACCTCATTGAGATCTACGAAATTCCCTACACCACCACCACCGAGGCCATCATCGACAAGGTCAGCGAGCTTATTAAGGCGGGGAAGATCAAGGAGATCGCGGATATGCGCGACGAGACCGACCTCTCCGGCCTCAAGCTCACCATCGACCTGAAACGGGGGGTGGACCCGGAGAAGCTGATGCAAAAGCTGTGCCGGGCCACGCCCCTGCAGGACTCCTTCCCCTGCAACTTCAACATCCTCATCGCCGGGATGCCCCGGGTCATGGGCGTGGGGGAAATTCTGGACGAGTGGATCGCGTGGCGCACCGACTGCGTGCGGCGGCGGGTCTATTACACCCTGCAAAAGCGGGAGGAAAAGCTCCACCTGCTGAAGGGCCTGAAGAAAATTCTGCTGGACATTGACCGAGCCATCAAGATCATCCGGGAGACGGAGGAGGACGCGGAGGTCATCCCCAACCTGATGATCGGGTTCGGCATCGACAATGTGCAGGCGGAATTTGTGGCGGAGATCAAGCTGCGGAACATCAATAAAGAGTATATCTTGAAGCGGGTGGAGGAAACCTCTCAATTAGAGGCGGAGATCGCCGACCTCAAGGACCTGGTGAACTCCCACAAGCGCATCCAGAAGGTCATCGCCACCGAGCTGGAGGCGGTGAAGAAGAAGTACGCCACCCCCCGTCGGACGGAGATCCTGTACGAGTATGAATCCGCCCAGGAGGCGGACCTCACCGCCGAGGTGGAGGACTATCCCGTCCACGTGTTCGTCTCCAAGGAGGGGTACTTCAAGAAGATCACCCCCCAGTCTCTCCGCATGAGCGGGGAGCAGAAGTACAAGGAGGGGGACGGCCCCAGCGTTCACTACGAGACCACCAACCGGGACGAAATTTTGGTGTTTACCGACCGCCAGCAGTGCTACAAGGCCCGCCTGGCCGACTTCGACGACGCCAAGGCCAGCGTCCTGGGCGATTACCTCCCCACCAAGCTGGGGATGGACCAGGGGGAGACGGTGAAATTCGTCTGTCCCACCGGGGATTACTCCGCCCACCTGCTGTTCTTCTTCCAAAACGGCAAGGTGGCCCGGGTAGAGATGGCGGGCTACCAGACCCAGACCAAGCGCAAGCGGCTCACCGGGGCGTACAGCGACAAGTCCCCTCTGGTCACCGCCATGGTTCTGGACCGGGACAGGGAGGTGGCCATCCACTCCACCGACGGCCGCTGCCTCATTTTCCACACCGCCTCTCTGGCCCCCAAGACCACCCGCAACACCCAGGGGGTGAACGTCCTGTCCCTCAAGGGCAAGCACACCGTGGCGGGGGCGGAGCCGCTGGAGGAGAGCCGCATCGCCAACCCCGCCCGCTTCCGTGGCCGCAGCCTTCCCGCCGCCGGCGCGCTGCTGCGCCCGGAGGACTACGCATCGGAAAATCAACTTACCTTATAACGTTTTGGAATCACCCAAAGGAGATCGCCTCATGAGATCAAAGGCGCTGGAGATATTAAAAAGCTATGTCATCATTACCCTGGGCGCGTTGGTGTACGCGGTCAGCTTTGTATGCTGCTACGACCCCAACCACATCGGCTTTGGCGGCGTGACCGGTATCGCCCAGATCATCAACGCCTTTGTGCCGGTGCTGCCCATCGGTATCATGGTCATCGTGTTCAACACCCCGCTCTTCTTCCTGGGGTGGAAGCTGCTGGGCGGGCATCTGCTGGTGTCCTCCCTCTACGCCATGGCGTTGTCCTCTGTGTTCATCGACGGGCTGAACTATCTGTTTCCCGCCATCCCCACCATGGAACCCATGCTGGCGGCCATCTTCGGCGGGGTGCTGCTGGGAGTGAGCCTGGGGATGGTGTTCAGCCAGGGGGCCACCACCGGGGGCACCGACCTGCTGGCCAGGCTGCTGAAGCTGAAATTCGCGTGGCTCCCCGTGGGCAAGCTGCTGCTGGGCATCGACCTTGTGGTGGTGCTGGCGGTGGCGGTGGCGTTCCGCTCCCTGGAGAGCGGCCTTTACGGCCTCATCGGCCTCTATATCTCCACCGTCATCATGGACAAGATGCTCTACGGCATGGACACCGCCAAGGTGGCCTATATCATCTCCGACCACGACAAGGAGATCGCCAGGGCCATCGTCAAGGACATGGACCGGGGGGTGACCATCCTCGCCGGAAAGGGAGCCTACTCCGGCCAGCCCAAGGAGGTGCTCATGTGTGCCTTCAAGCAGCGGCAGATCGTCCAGCTCAAGGCGCTGGTGAAGGACATCGATCCGGTGGCCTTCCTCATCGTCTGCGACGCCCACGAGGTGCTGGGGGACGGGTTCCGGGAGTACAAACAAAATGACCTATAAACGTCTTGCGGCCATGGCGCTGGCCCTTCTCTGCCTGACCTCCTGCGCCGCCATGCTGGACCGGGAGGCTACCTACACCAGCCCCCACGTGGAAAATCCGCCGGCCTCCCTAGCCGACGCGTACCGCATCAACACCTACTCCGGGCTGCGCTCCGCCCTGCAGTCCTATGTGGAGGAGGGAATGGAGACAGGCAACCTCCGCTTCCCCGCCACCTATCCGGGCAACCTGACGGTGGACCTGGAAAAGGCCAAGCGGCAGCTGATGGAGGAGGATGCGTTGGGGTGCTACGCCGTGGAGGACGTGAGCTTCCACATCAACCGCATCATCGCTTACTACGAAGTGACCGCCGACTTTACCTATAAGGTCCCACCGGCGGAGTACATGGCGCTGGAGAACGTGGAGGACGACAGCGGGCTGGACCAGCGGATGGAGGAGGCTCTGGAGCGGTTCGGCGGGCAGCTTACCTTCCTGCTGGACCGGCGGGGCCTTTCGGACACCGCCTTGACGGACAGCGTGGAGCGGATCTTTGACCTGCGGCCCGAGCTGGCGGTGGGTGCGCCCACGGTGGAGGTCACATATTATCCGGAAACTGGCGACCTCGCCGTGGCGGAGGTGGAGCTGCGCTACGCCGAGAGCGCCACGGCCCTCCGTCTGCGCCAGCGGAACGTGCTTCGGGCGGCGGAGAGCCTGGCGGCCGAGCTGGCAGGGTTGTCCCAGGAGGACGCCCGGGCGGCGCTGATGGGCCGCTGGCAGCTGGAGCCGGAAGGCTCCTCCCTGGCCGCCGGCCCGCTGCTGGATGGCGCGGGCAGTGAGAAGGGATTGGAACGGGCGGCGGCGCTGGTCTGCCGCGCGCTGGAAGAGCAAAGAGAGGAGGAAGGACCGTGACAAAGGACTACGCTGTGGTGGTGGGCGGGGTCAACCTGGACATCGGCGGCACGCCCAACAAGACCATGGTCCTCCACGACTCCAACCCCGGTACGGTGCGGATGAGCCTGGGGGGCGTGGGCCGCAACATCGCCCACAATATGGCCCTGCTGGAGGTGCCCACCGTGCTCATCACCGCCCTGGGAGAGGATCTGCCCGCCCGGCAGATCGCCGATTCCTGCGCCGCGCTGGGCATCGACCTGTCCCACGCCCTGCGGGTGCCTCACGCCGCCACCTCTACTTATTTGTTCCTCACCGACCATCAGGGAGAGATGGAAATGGCGGTGAGCGACATGGAGATCTACAACCACTTGACCCCGGCGTTTTTAGAGAGTAAACTAGAGGTGCTGAACGGGGCCAAGCTGGTGGTGTGCGACACCAACATTCCCGCCGAGAGCGTGGAATTTATCGCCCGCCGCTGTACCGCCCCGGTGTTTCTGGACACCGTGTCCACCGCCAAGGCGGAAAAGGCGCGAAATGTTCTGGGCAAGCTCCACACCCTCAAGCCCAACCGCATCGAGGCCGCGTTGTTGAGCGGAGTGGACATTGTGGATGAGGTGAGCCTCCAGGTGGCGGCAGGCAAGCTGCTGGAGACGGGGCTGGAGCAGGTGTTCATCTCCCTGGGGGGTGACGGCGTGCTGGCCGCCAACCACCACACGCTGGCGCATCTGCCCATCTACCCCGGCGAGATGAAAAACGCCACCGGCTGCGGCGACGCCTTTATGGCGGCATTGGCCTGGAGCTTCTGGCAGGATAAAGGCCTGGAGGAGAGCGCCAAAGCGGGCCTGGCCGCGGCGGCCATCGCTCTGGCAGGGGCAGAGACCATTAACCCCACGCTCAGCCCTCACACCGTCGCCGCAATCATGGACTTACATAAGGAGGAAGCGCTATGTTGAACCGATATCTGGATATTTCCCCGGAAGTGAAGGCCGCGCTGGACGCGGGCAAGCCGGTGGTGGCCCTGGAATCCACCATCATCTCCCACGGGATGCCCTATCCCCAGAACGTGGAGACCGCCCTGGCGGTGGAGGACATTATCCGCCGGAACGGGGCCACCCCCGCCACCATCGCCGTCATTGGCGGCAAGCTGAAGGCGGGCTGCACCAAGGAGGAGATCGAGTATCTGGGCAAGAAGGGCCAGGAGGTGACCAAGGCCAGCCGCCGGGACCTGGCAGTCCTCTGCGCCCGGGGCGCGGACGGGGCCACCACCGTCACCACCACCATGATCATCGCCCACATGGCGGGCATTTCCATCTTTGCCACCGGCGGCATCGGCGGCGTTCACCGGGGGGCGGAGACCACCATGGACATCTCCGCCGACCTGGAGGAGCTGGCCCACACCCCTGTGATGGTGGTGTGCGCCGGGGCAAAATCCATTCTGGACCTGGGGCTGACGCTGGAATATCTGGAGACCCACGGCGTCCCCGTCATCGGCTACGGCACCGAGGAGCTGCCTGCCTTCTACACCCGCAAGTCCGGCTTTGGGGTGGACTACCGGGTGGACACCCCGGAGGAGCTGGCGAAGATCTTCCGCACCCAGCAGGAGCTGGCTTTGGGCGGCGGGATGCTGGTGACCAACCCCATCCCGGAGGAGTATTCCATGGACAAGGCCACCATTGACGCCGCCATCGACGAGGCCCTGCGCCAGGCGGCGGACAACGGCGTCCACGGCAAGGCCACCACGCCGTTTTTGCTGGCCAAGGTGAAGGAGCTGACCGGCGGCGACAGCCTCAGCTCCAACATCCAGCTGGTGTTCAACAACGCCGCCCTGGCTGCCAAGACGGCGGCCTGCCTGACCAAGTAACATGGACAAGCAGGCGCACATTCTGGTGGTGGATGACGAGGCGGAGATCGCCGACCTGGTGGGGGTCTACCTCACCAGCGAGGGCTATGCCGTCACCAAGTGCCACACCGCCGGGGAGGCGCTGGACGCCGCCGCCAAGAGGTCCTTCGATCTGGCGGTGTTGGACGTGATGCTCCCCGACCTCTCCGGGTTCACCCTCTGCGCCCGCCTGCGGGAGCAGTACCCTTTCCCCATCATCATGCTCACCGCCAAAACGGGGGACATGGACAAGATCAACGGCCTGACCATCGGGGCGGACGACTACATTACCAAGCCCTTCAACCCTCTGGAGCTGGCGGCGCGGGTAAAAGCCCAGCTGCGGCGGTACACCCGCTACAACGCCGGGGAACAGCGCCCGGCGGACGAGGTGGACGTGGCGGGGCTGACCATGAACAAGGGTACCCACCGCTGCTGGCTCTATGAGCAGGAGGTGTCCCTCACTCCGACGGAGTTCGACATTTTGTGGACGCTGTGCATCCACAAGGGCCAGGTCCTCTCCGCCGAGCAGCTGTTTGAGGCGGTGTGGGGGGAGAAGTACCTGGACCGCAACAACACCGTCATGGTCCACATTCGCCGCATCCGGGAAAAGCTGGGGGATACCGACCGGGGCGACGACAGGCTCATTAAAACCGTGTGGGGCGTAGGGTACCGCATCGGCTAACGAGATAAAACAGACTATTTTTGAAAAAGGAGACGTTTAACATGTTCCAGCAGCTCATCGAAATGCTTCGCAAGGACCCCAAGCGGATCGTGTTCACTGAGGGCACCGATCCCCGTATTCTGGAGGCGGCGTCCCGCCTGCTGGCGGGCACCTTCCTCAAACCCATCCTCATCGGCAACCCCGACGAGGTCCAGAAGGCCGCCGAGGACGCGGGCTACAACATCCGGGGCGCGGAGATCGTGGATCCCGCCAACAACGCCTACATGGACGAGATGGTGGAGCTTTTCTGCGAGCTGCGCAAGAGCAAGGGCATGACCCCGGAGGAGGCCCGCAGGACCCTGCTGCAGGGGAACTACTTCGGCACCATGATGGTGAAGATGGGCAAGGCGGACGCCCTGCTGGGCGGCGCCACCTACTCCACCGCCGACACCGTCCGTCCCGCCCTGCAGATCATCAAGACCAAGCCGGGCCACACCATTGTGTCTTCCTGCTTCATCCTGGTGCGTCCCTCCGCCACCGGCGAGAACGAGGTGCTGGCCATGGGCGACTGCGCCATCAACATCAAGCCCACCGCCGAGGAGCTGAGCGAGATCGCCGTGGAGGTGGCCGAGTGCGGCCGCATCTTCGGCATCGACCCCAAGGTGGCCTTTTTGAGCTACTCCACCCTCGGCTCGGGCAAGGGCGAGGACGTGGAGAAGATGCGCCGCGCCATGGAGCTGACCCGGGACCGTGCCCCCGGCCTCCCCGTGGACGGCGAGCTGCAGTTCGACGCCGCCGTGTCCCCCCGCGTGGCCCAGACCAAGTGCAAGGATTCCCCGGTGGCCGGCCACGCCAACACCTTTATTTTCCCCGACATCAACGCGGGCAACATCGGCTATAAGATCGCCCAGCGCCTGGGCAAGTTCGACGCCTACGGCCCCATCCTCCTGGGCCTCAACGCCCCCATCAACGACCTCTCCCGGGGCTGCAACGCCCTGGAGGTCTACTCCATGGCCATCATCACCGCCGCGCTGGCGTAATTTTTGGGAAAAACAGAAAAAGAAGGTCTCTCACCAGAGAGACCTTCTTTTTGCAACGCTCCACAAAGGAATCCCCGTATTGCATTTCGTGAAAACGGGGGCTAAGCCCCCTCTTTTTTGCAGCCCATTTCTTTTTTCTCCAGAGAAAAAAGAAACGGTCCGCACGCCAAAGAAAAAAGAGCGTCTAAGTGTAGGGGCTTTGTTGGAATGGCTGTGTGCGTAGAAATAAGCAAGGTCCTGCCGTTCTAGTCCTGTTTGGTTCTGCGTCTATATCCGGCGGGACAAAATGTGGAACCGGTCTGTCCACGTGCGCCGGCCGTTACGGCCTCAGCAGACGGAAATGTAGAAGGTCAGATAGCTGGAATCACGCCGCCTAGGTGGGTGCGTCCGTGTCACCCCGGCGTTACGGAGTAAGCCGGGGTGACCATCTTGCCCGGCAAGAGAAAACCCCGGGGGAGATTCCAAAAGAGGGGGACCGCAGTCCCCCTCTTTGGTCGAAGGAGAGAGTCCAGAGAGAGGGCTCTCGAATTGCCCTCTCTCTGGCGTCTTTTCTGGGGGGCCTGGGGGTGCCATCTTTTCCACGCGGAAAAGATGGTCCCCCAGAAAGGTCCGAGCGCGCGGCGCCGGGAGGGAGCAAAACCAAAAGGAAAGGACACGCTTTCGCGTGTCCTTTCCTTTTGGTGGAGACTACAGAACTCGAATCTGTGACCTCTCGCGTGTGAAGCGAGCGCTCTACCAGCTGAGCTAAGCCTCCATATGAAATTGGTGACCCGGACGGGACTCGAACCCGTGTTGCCGCCGTGAAAGGGCGGAGTCTTAACCGCTTGACCACCGGGCCTCGTCGGAGCAAGCTCCATATCCCTCGCTTCCGGCTGACGCCGAAAGCTCACTCATTTCGCTGCTCCTCCTCTCGCTCGCGAACCCGCTGTGCTGGGCTTCGCTCGCGTAAGGTCAAGGGCTTATTGGGAGCGCCGCTGGCGCGGCGGGATCTGTATGGTAGCGGCGACTGGATTTGAACCGGTGACACCCCGGGTATGAACCGAGTGCTCTAGCCAACTGAGCTACGCCGCCATATCCCTTTAGCAAGGGCAAAAAAGATTATATCGAAACCGCGGCCGTTTGTCAATACCTTTTTTTCCGTTGACCGCCTTCGAGGGAAATTGTCCCATAGCCCCCGGAATCCCCCGCTTTCGTGGGAAAGATCGTGAAGGATCTGGCAATTTTTCCCTTGCAAAACAGAGACGTGCCTATTATAATGTAACCTAACATGGGGCGGTTTGCCGCCCGCGGAACAAGGTGGTGAAGCACAGATGGCTTTAGAGGCTGTTGAAGAGGTCAACCGGGCGGAGGAAGAGGCCCGGAAGATCATCGCCGACGCCCAGGACGGAGCGAAGACGCTGCTGGCTGAGGCGGAGCACGCCGGACGCGCCGCGCTGGACGCCGCCCGCGCCAAAGCCCAGGCGGAGACCGAGCAGGCCATGGAGGCCGCCCGGACGAAGGGCGCGGCCGCCGGTGAGTCGGTCTTGCTCCGGGCCAAAAAGGACGCCGCCGATCAGGTGGCGGAGGCCAAGGGCCGCATGGACGCGGCCGCGGCCGGGATCGTAGCGAAGATCAGAGGGGGTGAGGGGGACTAATGTCCATTGTAAAGATGAAGCATCTGCGCGCGCTGGGACTGCGCGAGGGCAGGAGCAAGCTCCTGCGCCGCCTGCGCTCCATGGGCTGCGTGGAAATCGACACCCCCGACGAGCTGCCCCAGGAGTGGGACTTTCTCTCTCCCCCCGACGGGGACGAGCTGGCCCACCACCTGGGTGAGGCGGACGAGCTGTCCGCCGCCATTGGGATCCTCAAGGGCTACGGAAAGGAAAAGAGCGGCCTGCTCACCCCTCTGCCCCAGGTGGCGGAGGAGACCCTCTTTGACGAGGACGCCTACCGCAAGGCGCTGGCGGCGGCCCGCCAGGTCAACGAGGCCCGCTCGGCTCTCAACGCCCAGCAGGCCAAGCGGAGCAAGCTGGAGACCCAGCTCCACGCCCTGGAGCCGTGGCTGGAGCTTCCCGTGCCCCTGGACATGGAGGGGACGGCCAAGACCGACGCCATGTTCTTCTCCGTCTCCCTGCGGCTGCCCCGGGCGGCAGTGGTGGAGCGGCTGGACGCCGCCACCGAGCTTTACGACCTCACCTGGGCGGGGGAGGACAAGGAATTCCGGTACTTCCTCCTCCTGGTCCACAAGAGCGCGGCCCAGGACGTCCAGGCGGCTCTGCTGGAGCTGGGCTGCGCCCGGCTGAACCTGCGCGGCTGGAGCGGCACGGCGGCGGAAAACCACCGGGCGCTGAAGGCCCGGCTGACGGAGCTGGACCAGGAGGCCGAGGTCCTGCAAAAAACCATCGAGGACAACGCCCAGCGGGTGTTTGACCTGAAGGTGGCGCTGGACAAGGCGAATCAGGAGGTGGGGCTGGAGCGCGCCAAGGCGCGGCTGCTGGACAGCGAACGCACCTTCCTTCTGGACGGCTGGTTCCCCGTGGAGAAGGAGAGCGAGGTCAAGGCGGTCCTGGACGAGTTCGGCCTGGCCTACGAGATCGCCGACCCCGCCGAGGAGGAGTACCCCAAGGTGCCCATCCAGCTCAAGAGCAACAAGCTCACCGACCCCTTCACGGTGGTCACTGCCATGTATTCTATGCCTGCCTACGACGGGGTAGACCCCAACCCCTTCATGGCACCGTTTTTCATCCTGTTTTTCGGCTTTATGATGAACGACATCGGCTACGGGCTTTTGATGGCGCTGGGCACGGCGATCTTTTTGGCCAAGGCCAAGCCCAAGGGAGACAAGGGCCGCATGATGTCCATGTTCTTTATGTGCGGCATCAGCTCCATCTTCTGGGGCAGCCTGACCGGCAGCTTTTTCGGCGACTTCTTCCCCCAGCTCTTTAAGCTGATCAACCCGGAGCTGTTGAACATCCTCAAGCCGCCGGTGGGCGGCGGCGACCCCACCTGGTTCTGGCCGCCCCTCTTTAACCCGGTGAACAACACCATCCAAGTGATGATCGGCTCCATGGCCCTGGGGGTCATTCAGGTGTTTACCGGCATGGCCATCAGCATGGTGGAGAAGTTCAAGCGCGGCGAAGCGCTGGACGCCCTCTCCAACGAGGTGGCCTGGTACTGCATCCTCATCGGCGCGGCCCTGGCCATCGCCGGCCCGATGGTGGCGGCTCCCCTGGGCACGGTGGGACTGGTGCTGCTGTTCGGCGGGCTGGCCCTGCTGCTGGTAGGCAACCTGATCAAGTCCAAGGGCCTGGGCGGCCTGGTGGGCTTCGGCGGCGCCATCTACAACGGCGTCTCCGGCTATTTCAGCGACATTCTGTCCTATCTGCGCCTGATGGCCCTGATGATGGCGGGCGCCATCATCGCCCAGGTGTTCAACACCCTGGGGGCGGTGTTTGGGCTGGTGCCCTTTATCATTGTCGCCCTTATCGGCAACGTGCTCAATCTGGTGCTCAACCTGCTGGGGTGCTACGTGCACACCCTGCGCCTCCAGTGTCTGGAGTTTTTCGGTCGGTTCTACAAGGACGGAGGCAAGGCCTTCGACCCCCTTGCAGTTCATACAAACTATGTGGATGTCATTAAAGGAGGAAATTAAAAATGGAGTTCTTTGAAATGTTTGGCGGGCTGGGCCTGGCCTTTATCGGGATCGCGCTGGCGATCGTCATGTGCTGTATCGGCTCCGCCAAGGGCACCGGCCTGGTGGGTGAAGCCGCCACCGGCGTTTTGAGCGAGACCCCCGAGCACTTCACCAAGTGCATGATCCTGGAGGCCCTTCCCGGCACCCAGGGCCTGTACGGCATCGCCGCGGGCTTCTTCGCCCTGTTCGTTCTGGGCGCATTCTCCGGCGGCATCGTGCCCCTGACCCTGTCCCAGGGCATGTCCGTCCTCATCGCCTGCATCCCCATCGCCTTCGGCGGCTGGCTCTCCGCCAAGGCCCAGGCCCGTGTGGCGGCTGCGTCCATCAACATCGTCGCCAAGAAGCCCGACGACTACATGAAGGGCGTTATTCTCTGCGGCATCGTGGAGTTCTACGCCATTCTGTCCCTGGTGGGCACCATCCTGATGCTTATGAACGCCCTGTAAGCCGGAAAGGCGGGACGGGAATGAACGGACTGGAAAAGATCACCCAGCGCATCACCGACGACGCCCGGGAGAAGGCCGCAGAGCTGGAGGCGCAGGCCAAGGCGCAGGCGGCGGAGATCGTCGCGGGCTATCAGGAGCGCGCCGACGCCATCCTGGCGGAGGAGCGGGCCAAGGCGGAAGCCGCCGCGGCCCAGATCACCCAGCGCGCGGAAGCCGCCGGGGCGCTGGAGGGCCGCAAGTGGGTGCTTGGGGCCAAGCAGCAGCTGGTGGAGGACACCTTCACCCTGGCGCTGGACAAGCTGTGCGCCCTGCCCAAGGAGGAATACACCGCCCTGCTCACCAAGCTGCTGGTTCGGGCTGGAGAGCGCTGCGGCGAGGTCATTATGAACCAGGCGGACCGCGCCCAGGTGGGCAAGGCGGCGGTGACCGCCGCCAACGAGGCTATCCCGGGCGGCCGCCTGACCCTCAGCGAGGAGACCCGCGACATCAAGGGCGGCTTCATTTTGAAGTCCGGCCTGGTGGAGCTGAACTGCGCCCTGGAGACGCTGGTGGAGCAGGAGAAGGAGGCCATGTCCGTCTCGGTGGCCAACCACCTGTTCCCCCAGGTCTGAGCGACGGCGGGAAGGAGGGAGCGCTGTGGCGCGAAAAAAGGACACGGATTACGCGGCCATCTCCGCCCGCCTTCGGGTGCTGGAAAACCGCCTGCTCACCCGGGAGAGGATGGAGCAGCTCATCGAGGCCAGGGAGGACGCGGAGTGCATCAAGCTCATGGCGGACTGCGGCTATCCCGAGCCGGCGGCTCTCACCCTGCCCGAGCTGGAGCAGTCGCTGGCCAAGGCCCAGGGGGCGCTGTTCGCCGACCTGGAAAAGTCCCTGGACGACTCCGACGTACTGGCGGTGTTCCGGGTGAAGTATGACTACCACAACGCCAAGGCCCTCATCAAGAGCCAGGCCCGGGACGCGGACGCCGCTCACCTGCTGGTGGAGGGGGGACGGTACGACCCCAAGGCGCTGGCCGAGGGCTTTCAGAACGGCACGCTGGACGAGACGGTCTCCGGACCGTTTCAGAAGGCGGTGTGGGAGGCAAAGGAGCTGCTGGCCACCTCCTCCGACCCCCAGCAGGCGGACTTTTTGCTGGACAAGGCCTGCTACGGGGAGATGCTGGCCTACGCCAAGGCGGCGAAAAGCCCCTTTTTGACCGACTATGTGAAACTGACCATCGACAGCCTCAATCTCCGCTCGGTGGTCCGCGCCCTGCGCGCCCAGCGGGGGAAGGAGCTGCTGGAGGCGGCCCTCATCCCCGGTGGAACGGTGGACACCGCCGCCCTGGCGGAGACCGGGGCCGGCGGCCTGGTCAAGCTGTTCCCCAAGGAGCTTCAGGAGGCCGCCGCCGAGGGCGCGGCCCTGCTGGAGGGGCAGGGGAGCATGACCGCCTTTGAGCGGCTGTGCGACAACGCCCTGGCCCGCTATATCCAGAAGGCGCGCCGGGTACCCTTCGGGGTGGAGGTGGTGGTGGGTTACCTCTTCGCCCGCCAGAGTGAGCTGACCGCCCTGCGGATCATCCTCTCCGGCCGCCTGGCCGGACTGCCCAAGGAGACCATCCGGGAAAGGTTGCGTGAAGCCTATGTCTAACTACTCCATCGCCGTCATCGGCGACCTCAACAGCGTCATGGGCTTTAAGGCCCTGGGACTGGACGTCCACGCCGTGGACACCCCCCAGGCTGCCCGGGAGACTCTCCACCGCCTGGCGAAGGAAAACTGCGCCGTCATCTATATCACAGAGACCCTGGCCGGGGAGCTGGACGCGGACATCGCCCGCTATAAGGACGCGCCCACCCCCGCCGTCATCCTCATCCCCGGCAAGGAGGGGAGCCTGGGCATCGGCATGACCAACCTGAAACGCTCGGTGGAGCGGGCGGTAGGAGCGGACATCCTTTGATTTACTTTCGGTAAAGCACCGGAGGGCACCCGCGCGAGCGGGGACGGCGCTGCAGCGCCGAAATTCGAGGCCGCAGGCCGAGAATTTGCGGAGGGGCGGCTTTGCCGACCCCGAGCATCTTAAGCGAAAGAAGGTTATAACGCCTATGGGAAAGATCGTAAAAGTTTCCGGCCCGCTGGTGGTCGCCACCGATATGGCGGACGCCAATATGGCCGACGTGGTGCGGGTCGGTCCCCAGCAGCTCATCGGTGAGGTGCTGACCATGACCGGCGACTCCGCCTCCATCCAGGTCTATGAGGAGACCTCCGGCCTGGGTCCCGGCGCGGAGGTCATCACCACCGGCGCGCCGCTGAGCGTGGAGCTTGGCCCCGGCATCATCGAGAACATCTATGACGGTATCCAGCGGCCCCTGGAGAAGATCATGGCCCAGGCGGGCAACACCATCGCCCGTGGCATCCAGGTCCCCGCCCTGGACCGGGAGAAGAAGTGGGACTTCACCCCCACCGTGAAGGTTGGGGACAAGGTCACCGCCGGCGATATCCTGGGCACGGTGCCTGAGACCTCCGTGGTGCTCCATAAGATCATGGTGCCCGTTGGGGTGGAGGGCACGGTGGAGGACATCAAGCCCGGCTCCTTCACCGTCACCGACATCATCGCCAAGATCAAGCAGCCCAACGGCGGCGTGCGGGAGCTGACCATGATGCAGAAGTGGCCCGTCCGTAAGGGCCGCCCCTATGTGAAGAAGTTCCCGCCGGAGACTCCCCTGTGCTCCGGCCAGCGCATCATCGACACCATGTTCCCCATCGCCAAGGGCGGCACCGCCGCCGTCCCCGGCCCCTTCGGCTCGGGCAAGACGGTGATCCAGCACCAGCTGGCGAAATGGTCGGACGTGGACATCGTCATCTATATCGGCTGCGGCGAGCGCGGCAACGAGATGACCGACGTTTTGCGGGAGTTCCCCGAGCTGCAGGACCCCCGCACCGGGGAATCCCTGATGAAGCGCACGGTGCTCATCGCCAACACCTCCGATATGCCCGTGGCCGCCCGTGAGGCGTCCATCTACACCGGTATCACCATCGCCGAGTATTTCCGGGACATGGGCTACGCCGTGGCCGTCATCGCCGACTCCACCTCCCGCTGGGCCGAGGCTCTGCGCGAGATGTCCGGCCGTCTGGAGGAGATGCCCGGCGAGGAGGGCTATCCCGCCTACCTGGCCTCCCGCCTCAGCCAGTTCTACGAGCGGGCGGGCATGGTGGAGTGCCTGGGCAGCGAGGGCGGCCGCATCGGCTCCCTCACCGCCGTGGGTGCGGTGTCCCCTCCCGGCGGCGACCTCTCCGAGCCTGTTTCCCAGGCCACCATGCGCATCGTCAAGGTGTTCTGGGCGCTGGACGCGTCCCTGGCCTACCGCCGCCACTTCCCCGCCATCAACTGGCTCAACTCCTACTCCCTCTACCTGGACTCGCTGAAGCCCTGGTTTGACCGGAATCTGGGACCGGACTTCATGGCCAGCCGGGACAAGGCCATGTCCATCCTCCAGGAGGAGGCCAGCCTGAACGAGATCGTCCAGCTGGTGGGCAAGGACTCCCTGTCCCCCGCCGACCAGCTCACCCTGGAGACGGCCAAGATGATCCGGGAGGACTTCCTCCAGCAAAACGGCTTCGTGGAGGTGGACTGGTACTCCACCTATGACCGCCAGGGCCAGATGCTGAGGATGATCCTGGAGTACGATTCCCAGTGCCGCGCCGCCATTACCCAGGGCGCCAAGGTACAGGACCTCTTCTCCATCGCCGTCCGGGAGGACATCGGACGGGCCAAGTCCACCCCCGACGAGACCTACAAAGAGGTCTACGAAAAGATCAGAACGGACATGGCCGACCAGATCCAGGCCGCCATTCGGAAGGGAGGGGACGAGGCATGAGAAAAGAGTATAAGACGATCCATGAGGTCTCCGGCCCTCTGATGGTGGTGGAGCAGGTCAGCGGCGTCACCTACGACGAGCTGGGCGAGATCGAGCTGCCCAGCGGCGAGGTGCGCCACTGTCAGGTGCTGGAGGTCAACGGCGACACCGCCGTGGTCCAGCTCTTCGACGCCTCCGCCGGCATCAACCTGAAGGACTCCAAGATCCGCTTCCTGGGCCACCCCCTGGAGCTGGCGGTGTCCGGGGATATGCTGGGCCGGGTCTTTAACGGCATGGGCCACCCCATTGACGGCGGCCCTGAGATCCTCCCCGAGGCGAGAAGGGACATTAACGGCCTGCCCATGAACCCCGCCGCCCGGGACTACCCCAACGAGTTCATTCAGACGGGCATTTCCTCCATTGACGGGCTGAATACCCTGGTGCGCGGCCAGAAGCTGCCCATCTTCTCCGGCTCCGGCCTGCCCCACGCCGCCCTGGCGGCCCAGATCGCCCGCCAGGCCAAGGTGCTGGGGGACGACGGCTCCAACTTCGCCGTGGTCTTCGCCGCCATCGGTATCACCTTTGAGGAATCCAACTTCTTCATCCAGGAGTTCCGCCGCACCGGGGCCATCGACCGCACGGTGCTGTTCACCAACCTGGCCAACGACCCCGCCGTGGAGCGCATCGCCACCCCCCGCATGGCTCTGACCGCCGCGGAGTACCTGGCCTTCGACAAGGGGATGCACGTGCTGGTCATCCTCACCGACATCACCAACTACGCCGAGGCCTTACGCGAGGTCTCCGCCGCCAAGAAGGAGGTCCCCGGCCGCCGCGGCTACCCCGGCTACCTCTACACCAACCTGGCCACCATCTACGAGCGCGCCGGCCGCCGTCTGGGCTGCCCCGGCTCCATCACCATGATCCCCATTCTGACCATGCCCGAGGATGACAAGACCCACCCCATCCCTGACCTGACGGGCTATATCACCGAGGGCCAGATCATCCTCTCCCGTGAGTTATACCGCAAGGGAATTATCCCCCCTGTTGACGTGCTTCCGTCCCTGTCCCGTTTGAAGGACAAGGGCACCGGCGCGGGCAAAACGAGAGAGGACCACGCGGGCACCATGAACCAGCTCTTCGCTGCCTACTCCACAGGCAAGGAGACCAAGGAACTGATGGCCATTCTGGGCGAGGCCGCCCTCAGCCCCACCGACCTTCTCTACGCCAAGTTCGCCGACGAGTTTGAGAAGCGCTATGTGGCCCAGGGCAACGAGGAGAACCGCTCCATTTTCGAGACCCTGGACCTGGGGTGGGAGCTGCTCAGCATCCTGCCCAAGAGCGAGCTGAAGCGCATCAAGCCGGAGCTTATTGAGAAGTATCTGCCGAAGAAGGACGAAGCGTGAGCGTAGACACATAGCCTCGGATGGACTGGAGCGAGGGCCGAATTGGTAAGGTGGCGTAGCCGCCGCGATTTGGCCCGAGACGGAGGGAAGCCGAGGCGTGATGTGTCCAACGCGAGCGTGACAAGCAAGGAGGCGAACTATGCCTAATACAGTCGTCAATCCCACCCGCATGGAGCTGACCCGCCTCAAGGGCAAGCTGAAGACCGCCCGCCGGGGCCACAAGCTTCTCAAGGACAAGCGGGACGAGCTGATGCGCCAGTTCCTGGACGTGGTGCGGGAGAACAAGGCCCTCCGGGCGAAGGTGGAGGAGGGGCTGGAGAAGGCCCACCAGTCCTTCACCGTGGCCGCCGCCCTCATGTCCGGCCCCGCCATGGAGGAAGCCCTTTTGTACCCCAAGCAGTCGGTGGAGCTGGAGCTGGGCTTCAAAAACGTCATGTCGGTGGATGTGCCGGAGTACACCTTCCACACCGTCTCCCGGGAGAAGGGGGACGTGTACCCCTACGGTTACGCCGCCACCTCCGGGGAGCTGGACTCCGCCGTGGAGGCTCTTTCCGACGCCTTTCAGGATATGCTGAAGCTGGCGGAGATGGAAAAGACCGCCCAGCTTTTGGCGGAGGAGATCGAAAAGACCCGCCGGCGGGTCAACGGCCTGGAGTATAAGATCATCCCCGAGTGCGAGGAAGGGATCAAGTATATCTCCATGAAGTTGGACGAGAACGAGCGCTCCGCCACCGTCCGGCTGATGAAGGTGAAGGATATGATCTTGGCCGAGGCCCTGGAACAGCAGAAGGAACGGGACCGCCGCGCCGCGCAGCAATAAAAAGTAATGGCGCACACTGTGCGCCATTACTTTTCTATCCAAGGAGGGATTCCCTATGCACGATGGTTTTATCAAGGTGGCCGCCGCCACCCCCAAAATCCGTCTGGCCGACCCGGCCTACAACGCCCAGCAGATCGTCAAGCTGATGAAGGAAGCGGCGGGGCTGGGGGTGAAGGTGATGGTGTTCCCTGAGCTGTGCCTGACGGGCTACTCCTGCGGCGACCTGTTTTTGCAGCCCACCCTCATCAAAGGCGCGGAGGAGGCGTTGGGGACGATCCTCAAAAGAACCAAAAAACTGGACGTGGTTGCCGCCATTGGTTTACCTGTTGAGGATACCAACCACAAATTGTATAATTGTGCCGCAATTATACACAAAGGTAAATTGGTGGACGTTGTGTCAAAGACGTACACGCCCAATTACGGGGAATTTTATGAACGGCGGTGGTTTTCTTCGTTTGAGGCGACTCCTTGTCCGGAAGACAAGGATTGTTGCAACATACCGTTGTGTGGCAAAGACATCACCATGGCAAACCAGCGGATGTGGCGTTGCGATAGTGTTCCAAACCTGATGATTGGCGTGGAGATCTGTGAGGATCTGTGGGGCGTGGAGCCTCCGTCCGGGAAACTGGCCTCTGCGGGAGCCACCCTGATCCTCAACCTCTCTGCCTCCAACGAGGTCATCGGCAAGGCGGCCTACCGCCGGGAACTGGTGAAGAGCCAGTCCGCCCGGTGTATCTGCGGCTATGTGTACGCCGACGCGGGAGAGGGGGAATCCACCGCCGACCTGGTGTTTGCCGGGCACAACCTCATTGCCGAAAACGGCACGATCTTGGCGGAAAACCGCTTCCACACGGGGCTGACCATCTCTGAGATCGACGTGGACAAGCTGGCTTATGAGCGGAAACGGATAAACACTTTTCCGGCTTATGGCGACTCGAGTCTTTGGCAGACTTATATGGACGAAGATATTGCTGTGACTTGCACAGACCTCACCCGTACGGTGGCAAAGAATCCCTTCCTCCCCGATGACCCCGCGGAGCAAAACGCCCGGTGCGAGGAGATTTTGACCATCGCCGCGTTGGGGTTGAAACAGCGGCTTTCCCACGCCGGGGCAAAAACCGCCGTGCTGGGCCTTTCCGGGGGGCTGGATTCCACCCTTGCCGCCCTCATCTGCGCCCGCGCCCTCGATCTGCTGGGCCGCCCCCGCACCGACCTTCTGTGCGTCACCATGCCCTGCTTCGGCACGACGGAGCGCACCAAGGGGAACGCGGAAATTCTGGCCGAGCGGCTGGGGGCCACCCTGCGCACCATCGACATCGGCAAGGCGGTGACCCAGCACTTCGCCGACATCGGGCAGGATATGTCAAACCACGATGTGACCTTTGAAAACGCCCAGGCGAGAGAGCGCACCCAGGTGCTCATGGACATCGCCAACCAGACCGGGGGTCTGGTGGTGGGGACGGGCGACCTCTCCGAGCTGGCCCTGGGCTGGTGCACCTACAACGGCGACCAGATGAGTATGTACGCCGTCAACGCCTCCATCCCCAAGACGCTGGTGCGCCGGGTGGTGGCCTACGGAGCGGACACCACCGGGGACGAGGCCCTGGCGGCTACCCTGCGGGATATTTTAGCCACCCCCGTCTCCCCTGAACTGCTCCCCGCCAAGGACGGAGAGATCGCCCAAAAGACCGAGGACCTGGTTGGCCCGTATGAGCTGCACGACTTCTTCCTCTATCACATTCTCCGCTGGGCTGAGCCGCCCCGCAAGGTCCTGCGGCTGGCGGAGCGCGCCTTTGCCGGGGAGTACGACCGGGCGACCATCTTGAAGTGGCTGAAAACCTTCTACCGCCGCTTCTTCACCCAGCAGTTCAAGCGCAACGCCGCCCCCGACGGCCCGAAGGTGGGCAGCGTGGCCCTCTCCCCCCGCGGCGACTGGCGGATGCCGTCAGATGCTGTGGCAAACCTTTGGCTCAAGGAGCTGGAAGGGTTATAAGAGCGGGCCGATGTGGGCGATGCGTGCCAGTGGCACGCGTCCCATCGCACGACCGAGCCGACAGGCGAGACCATCGGCCCCTACGAACATGTGGATGTATTCCCCGACGTATTGTAGGGGCGGCTGTCCCCAGCCGCCCGTGTTCCATGATGGATGAAAGGATCGGCCTATGAACGAATACCTTCAACTGTTTCTGGTTTTTGCCCAAGTCGGCGTGTGTACCTTTGGCGGCGGGTACGCCATGCTCCCCATCCTCCAGCGGGAGGTGGTGGACAAGCGGGGCTGGTGCAGCGAGGACGAGCTGGCGGACTACTTCGCCATCGGCCAATGCACCCCCGGCGTCATCGCCGTGAACACTGCCACCTTTGTGGGCGCAAAGCGCAAGGGGGTCCCCGGCGGGATCGTCGCCACGCTGGGGATGGTGTTCCCCAGCGTGGTCATCATCACCGTCATCGCCGCCTTCTTGCAGAATTTTGCCCACATTTCCGCCGTGGGCCACGCCTTCGCCGGGGTGCGGGCCGCCGTGGTGGCCCTCATCGCCTCCAGCGTCCTCAAGCTGGCGAAAACTACCATCAAGAACTGGTGGGGCGGCGCGCTGTTTGCCGCCGTCCTTCTGCTGTCCGTCTTTTCCGAGGCCCTGCGGGGGCTGTTTCCCGCAGTCTCCTTCCTCTTTACCCCCGTGACCTGTGTCATTCTGGCGGGGGCCGTGGGGCTGGCGGTGACGCTGGCCCAGACGCAGAAGGGAGGGACGGGGACATGATCTACCTGCGCCTTTTCTTCGAGTTTTTCAAGGTGGGCCTTTTCTCCGTGGGCGGCGGCCTGGCCACCATCCCCTTCCTCCAGGACCTGGGGGCGCGGACCGGCTGGTTCTCCGCCGCCGACCTGGCGGACATGATCGCCGTCAGCGAGTCCACCCCCGGCCCCATGGGGGTGAATATGTCCACCTACGTGGGCTTTACCTGCGGCCTGAAGCAGGGCGGGATCGGCCCGGTGGGCGGCCCCATCGGCGCGGTGGTAGGGGTCCTGGGTCTCATCACCCCCTCCATCATTGTCATCCTCATCGTGGCGGGCTTTTTGAAGAAGTTCCGGGACAGCCGGGTGGTGAACGGCGTGTTCGCCGGCCTGCGCCCCGCCTCCACCGCCCTTATCACCGCGGCGGGGCTGAGCGTGGCCCGGATCGCGCTGATTCGGGAGATACCGTCCCCGGCCACCAGCATGGACACCTTTCTCCCCTACTGGCCCGCCATCCTCATCGCCGTGGCGGTGTTTGTGTGCATGCGTCTCCCCAAGCTGAAAAACCTCCACCCCATCCTCTACATCGCCGCCGCGGCGGTGATCGGGGTGGTCTTCCAACTGTAAACGGATCAAAAACGGCGGGGCAGCCCCGCCGTTTTCCAGTTTTGGGAACCTTCCGGGGGACACGCCGTCTAAACGGCAGAGGAGATTTCCCAAACACCACAAGTTGTAGTTGCAATTTTTCCGGTGAGGTACTATAATTTGTGTATGCTGGATCATTACACCGATTTTGCACGAACAGATTCCTTTGGAGGTGCGAACGAATGAAACGAACTCGATTTCTCGCTGTGGTGCTGGCGGTGTGCCTGTGCGCCGCGCTGGCGGTTCCCGCCTCTGCGGCCGGGGCGGACTTTACCGACGTGACCAACCACTGGGCCTTGCCGCACATTCGGCAGATGACGGAACGGGGCCTCTTTACCGGCTACGGCGACGGCACCTTCCGGCCCGATGTGAATATGCAGCGGATGGAGGGCTTCGCCCTGTGCGCCCGGGTCACCCAGGATCTGGACACCCGCCTCCAGATCGCCGCCGACCAGGCGGACCTGCTGGACGAGCTGTTCCCCGGCACAGAGGAGAACTGGTGGTTCCGCAAGGAGGCCGCCACCTGCATGGCTCTGGGGGTGGAGACCGGCGACGCCCTGTCCGACCTGTACGCCGCTGGGGAGCTGAGCAAGCCCATGACCAAGGCGGAGTTCGCCAAGTATCTGGTCCGGGGCATGGGACTGGAGGATCTGGCCGGCACCCTGGACGCCGACGACCTGGACTTTCAGGACGAGGCGCTGATCAAGGACGGCTTCCGCCCCTATGTGAAGTTGCTGTATACCTACGGGGTGGTCGAGGGGGACGAGAATAACAACTTTAACCCCGACCAGCCCCTGACCCGCGCCGTTTGCGCCACCATGCTGGCCCGCTCCTTTGAGCACATCGTGGAGGAGCGCGGGGTGAGCGTGGAGCTGCCCCAGTATACCAAGTACGCCTGGACCTCCGGCACCATCGTGGACGTGGACCCCGGGGAGAACGGCGCGCGCACTCTGAAGCTGAAGAGCGAGATCACCGGGGAGACCACGGTGACCCTGCCCGCGACGACCAAGGTTTATCAGTATAACAAGCTGGACTCCTTCACCGCCCTAAAGACAGGGGCCTTTGCCAAGGTGTGCTTCGCTGCCGACGGCAAGACCGTGGAGTCCGTCCGCGTCACGCCCGCCTCCCTCATCCGGACGCTGTCCGGCAAATGCGGCGGGGACATCACCACCGACATGGTGATCGTGGACGGCACACTGTGCACCATCGACCGCTTCACCCAGGTCTCCGCCGGAGGCCGGGTGGGTGACCGCTCTGTGATCGACTACATGGCCCACTACACCGACGCTGAGGCCGGGGTCACCTCCGGCGGCGCGGTCCTGTGGCTGAAGCTCTCCGGCGGCACCCGCCTGGTGGAGGGAATTCTCACCGACGTGACCGTGACCAAGACGGGGACGACGGAGCGCACCGCCATCACCGTGAGCAGCTACGGCGGCGTGACCACCACTTATGACGTGCCCAAGGACGCGGTGGTCACCGTCAACGGCGATCTGGCCGTCCTGCGGGAAGGCCAGGAGGGCCGCCAGGTCGCTCTGCGGGTGTCCGACGCCGACCTCAGCGAGGTAAAGGCGGTGGAGGTCAACATGGTGGACCGCTACATCCAGGGCGTTCTGCGGACCATTAACACCAAGACCACCCCCACTCGGCTGGAGATCCGCGTGGTGGGGGAGAACCGCTCCACGACATACGACATCGCCGACGACTGCGTCATCACCTACCGCGACAGCGCCATCGAGCTGGACAAGCTGGTGCTGAACAGCTTTGTCACCGCCAAGGTGGAGGGGGGCACCATCACCAGCCTGTCCTCCTGGCAGGGCTACGAGGACACCGAGGGCTCCCTCACCGGCATCTCCTACGGCGACCCCACCGTTTTGGAGGTCACCCGCACCGACAACACCGTGGTGCGCTTCCCCATCCCCCTGGACCAGCTGAAAAACGTGACCTTTACCTCCGGCGGCAAGGACTGCGACATTACCCAGCTCCACACCGGCGACTATGTGGTGGTCACCATGCTGTATAACGATGTGACGCAGGTGGACAGCACTCCCCAGTCCGCCAACGTCACCGGCACCCTCAGCGCGGTGTCCTATCCCGACGACGGCTCCGTCCAGCTCACCGTCCTCTTTGACGACGGCACCCGCCACACCTACACCGCCACCGCCTCCACCACAGTGGTGCAGGGCGGCAAGCCCGTAGCCATCGGCGACCTGGCCTCCCACCGCCAGAGCAAGGTCTCCCTGCTCACCGAGGGAGACCGCGCCCTCTCCGTGGAGATCACCGGGACGGCCTCCACGAAGGACACCATCAGCGGCTCCATTCTGGCCAAGGACGACCAGGCCCGCGTTGCCACCATCCTCATCACCGAAAACGGCGGGACCGTCCCCAAGAAGGTCCACATTCCCAGCGGGGTGACCATTTTGGACGTGACCACTGGTAACACCCTGCGGAGCATCGCCAACCTGAACGTGGGCGACACCATTCAGGCCTGGGGGGATTACGCCGCTGACGGGACCTTTGAGGCCACCTCGGTGGTTCGCAAGTGAGGCGGGGACCCTCCGACCTTCATAAGACTTCTTTGACCGGAGCGGCGTTTGTGTGCGCCGCTCTGGTTTTCGCGCTTGCCCTGTTGTGGGCGCTGGGCGCGGCCCTCTCCCCCCGGCCGGAGCCTCCGGCGGAGCCCCCCTCTCCGACGGCGGTGGACGGACGGGTGGTGGCGTGGTTCGGCAGCTCCTCCGACCCCTTCTGCGCCCCCCTTTACGACGTGATGGAGGAGGTGTGCCGCGCCAACGGCTGGCGGCTCGTCTCTTACGACTGCAAGGGCCGAACCGCTGGACAAAAGGGGCAGATCGAGGACTTTTTGCGCACCGAAAAGGCGGATGTGGCCGTGCTCTACTCCGTGATGGAGGAAAGCGAGTTGAATGGGCAGGTGAAGGCCCTGGCGGAGGCGTGCCCGGTGGTCACCGTGGGCCAGCGGGCGGGAACCATCGACGGGCGGTATGTGACCGCCCATATCGGCGGGGAGGAACGCCAGCGGACGCAGACGCTGGCGAAATATCTGGTGGAGAACGGCAGGGGGGAGAAGGCCCTGCTGATGACTGAAGTGCCGGATGAGAAGATGGAACGGGAGACGACCGACGGCTTTTCTGAAGGAAACGTGTCGATTTTGGATCATAACTACACCTGGGGCGGTCAGGTCTACGCCGAGCGGTATATGAACACGGCGCTGGATACCTTTTCGGAGGTGGACGCCGTGGTGTGTATCAGCCGCCACGGGGCGGCGGGGGCGCAGGCCGTCCTGACGGAGCGGGGCCTCCGGGACCGGGCAAAGATCGTGAGCCTCCGCTACGACCCCGCCATGGCCGACGACCTGGCCCTGGGCGTCCTGGACGCCGCCGTGGCGTTTGCCCCCAAGGAGGCAGGGGAACGGCTGGCGGAGACGCTCCCTGACTTGCTGGACGGGAAGGAGACGGAGGACAAGACTCTCACCCCCGTCCTCCTCACCCCGGAGAATGTGGACGAGACGGAGTTGGGGTACGAGTAAACGGGAAGGAAGGTGTGCACGGTGCATAAGCCCCCTTGGCTTTTCCTGCCGGGCTTAGGCGCGGTAGTTTTGATCACGGCGTTTGAGGGCCGCACCCATCCTGCCCTTCCCGTCTGCGCCGCCCTGGCGTTTTTCGCCGCAGCCGTGACAGAGCGGGTGGACCATCACCGCCGGAAGGGCGAAACAGGGAAACGCCTGGGGGCATTACCGCTGCTCACATGCGCCCTGGCGCTGCTGGCAGGGGTCTTGCTGATCGTTGCATACGTGGTAGAGCGCAACGCTTTTTATCTTGTCATGGGCGCTGTGACAACGCTGTTTTCCGCGTTTTACTTGCTGCTGGGGGTTTTGACAAAGAGCGGAGAAAGGAAAGAAAAGTAGGGACGGCCGTCCTCAGCCGCCCGCCCAGCATGGGAACACATGGCGGGCCGATGTGGACATCGGCCCCTACAAATCACAAGGACAGCAAGTGAATGTAGGGTGCGGCATCCATGACGCTCCGTGTTCCTTCCCGAGTCCTATAGATAAACAGCCGGGTCACTCTTTGTGACCCGGCTGTTTTGATCGTTTGGGACCTGCGGTCACCAGCGGGTCTGGCCGTCGCCGGTGACCAAAAACTTGGTGGAGGTCAGCGCCTGGAGGCCCATGGGGCCGCGGGCGTGCATCTTCTGGGTGGAGATGCCGATCTCCGCCCCCAGACCGAACTGGAAGCCGTCGGTGAAGCGGGTGGAGGCGTTGACGTACACCGCCGCCGCGTCCACCTCCTGCTGGAAGCGGCGGGCGTTTTGCAGATCGCGGGTGACAATGGCCTCGGAGTGCTGGGTGCCGTGGGCGTTGATGAAGGCCACGGCCTCGTCCAGACCCTCCACCACCTTCGCCGCCAGGATAAAGTCGCCGTACTCGCTGTCCCAGTCCTCGTCCTTGGCAGGCACGGCCTGGGGCACAAGGACTTGCGTCTCGGGGCAGCCCCGCAGCTCTACATGGTACTCTGCCAGCTTGGGCAGGGCCAGCTTCCAGAACTCCGCCGCCACCGCCCTGTGGACCAGCACGCACTCCACCGCGTTGCACACGCTGGGCCGGGAGCACTTGCCGTTGACCAGGATATCCGCCGCCATGGCAAGGTCGGCGCTCTCGTCCACGAACACATGGCAGACGCCCTCGCCAGTGCGGATGACGGGGACCTTCGCCCCAGCGGTCACCGCCCGGATGAGGCCCCGGCCGCCCCGGGGAATGAGCACGTCCAGATATTGGGTCAGGTCCATCATGGCTTGGGCGCTCTGGCGGGAGGCGTCCTCCACCACCTGGACGCACCCGGTGGGAAGGCCACGGCCCTCCAGGGCGCGGGCCATGATTTCCCCCAGGGCCAGATTGCTGTGAATGGCCTCCTTGCCCCCCCGCAGGAGGGCGGCGTTGCCCGCCTTCAGGCAGAGGACGGCGGCGTCCACCGTGACGTTGGGCCGGGCCTCAAAAATGATGCCGATGACCCCCAGCGGGACCCGCACCTGGCGGACCTCCAGGCCGTTGGGCAGGGTGTGGCCGGTGACCACCTCTCCGATGGGGTCGGGGAGGGCCGCCACCTGGCGCACCCCCTCGGCCATGGCGGAGACCCGCTCCGCCGTTAGGGTGAGACGGTCCAGCAGAGAGGCGGTCATGCCGCTCTCCCGGGCGGCGGACACGTCCAGAGCGTTGGCGGCGAGAATGTCCGCCCGGTGGTCCTCCAGCGCGGCGGCGATGTCCAGCAGCGCGGCGTTCTTCTCCGCTGCGGAGAGGATGGACAGGGCGGGGGCGGCCTCCTTACACAGGGCGGCCTGGGTCAGGATATCTTTCATGTTCAGCCCTCCTTTTGGGCGAGAAAACGGGTGCCTACGGCCTTTCCGGCCACGATATCAAAGAGACGCTCAGGGTGGGCGCCGTGGGTGATGACCATATCCACCCCCGCCTCCACCGCCACCCGGGCGGCGGAGAGCTTGGTGGCCATTCCTCCCGTGCCCCAGGGGCTTCCCGGGTCCCCCGCCAGAGAGAGGACCTCGGGGGTGAGGGCGGGGACGGTGTGGATGAGCTGGGCGTCGGGGTACTTGTGGGGGTCCTTGTCAAACAGCCCGTCGATGTCGCTGAGCAGCACCAGCAGGTCCGCCCCGCAGAGGCGGGAGACGATGGCGGACAGAGTGTCGTTATCGCCCAGCACCTTGGCCATGCCCGTCTCGATCTCGGTGGGGTCCACCGCGTCGTTTTCGTTGACGATGGGGATGCACCCCAGCTCAAACAGGGCGGAGAAGGTGGCGGACAGGTGGGCGGCGCGGGTGGGATCGGCCACGTCGGCGGCGGTGAGAAGGATCTGGGCCACGGTGTGGCCGTACTCGCCGAAGAATTTGTCGTAAAGGTGCATCATCTCGCACTGGCCCACGGCGGCGGCGGCCTGCTTCTTGGGAAGGTCAGAGGGCCGGGCGGGGAGGGCCAGCTTGCCCGTGCCGATCCCGATGGCCCCCGAGGACACCAGCACCACCCGGTGACCCATGTTGCTGAGGTCGCACAACGCACGGGCCAGGTGGTCCATGTTGAAGAGATTGAGCGTTCCGTTGTCCCGGATCAGGGTGGAAGTACCGACCTTGACCACGATCAGTTGGGCGTCCATGTTGATTTCCCCTCTCTATCTCTGGTGTTGCAGGATCTTTCCGGCGGCGCGGAAAAGATGCCCAGACAGATACAGCCATCATAACACAGGCGGGCACGTTTGTCTATCCCAGGCGAAATGTTAATTTTATATAAAATGTTCCAAAAATTCCTTGCTTTCGGGGTGGGTTTGTATTATAATGAGGGTCGTTCAATAGGAGGTCGGAGGAAAAATATGGTCAACGTGGTTTTGGTCGAGCCGGAGATCCCGCAGAACTGCGGCAACATCGCCCGCACCTGCGTGCTCACCGGGAGCCGCCTGCACCTGATCGGCCCGTTGGGGTTCGACATCAGCGAGGGGGCGGTGCGGCGCAACATGAAGCGCTGCGGGCTGGACTACTGGCCGCGGCTGGACGTGACCTATTACGACAGTCTGGACGAATTTTTCCGCCGCCAGGCCCCGAAGGAGCTGTGGCTGGCAACCACCAAGGCCCCCTGCCGCTACGACCGCGCCGCCTATCACGACGGCTGCTGGCTCATGTTTGGCAAGGAGTCGGCCGGCCTGCCCAAGACGTTGCGGGAGGCCCACCGGGAACGGTGCGTGCGTATCCCCATGCGGCCCGGCGAGCGCAGCCTCAACCTCTCCAACAGCGTCGCCGTCATGGTGTACGAGGCCATGCGGCAGCTGGATTTCCCCGGTCTCGAGGAGATGGGGGAGATGGGGAGGGCGGAGTGACGCGGCCTCCCAACGCCTCCGCACAACCAAGTTACCTGCGTGAAAGAGCGTAACAGCGTGAAAGGAGAACTAGGTATGAACTACAACAAGAAGACAGTCAAGGATGTGGATGTGGCGGGCAAGAAGGTCCTGCTCCGCTGCGACTTCAACGTGCCCCTGGCCAAGGACGGCAGCGGCGTCATCACCGATGACAAGCGTATCCGCGCCGCCCTGCCCACCATCCAGTATCTGCTGGACCAGGGCGCGGCGGTCATCGCCTGCTCCCACATGGGCAAGCCGGTGGCCAGCTTCGACAAGTGGGTGAAGAAGCAGGCCGAGAAGGGCAAGGACCCCGCTACCCTCACCGAGGAGAAGTGGCAGAAGTCCCTGAAGGAGCTGCGTATGGAGCCTGTGGCCGCCCGTCTGAGCGAGCTGCTGGGCAAGCCGGTCATCCTGGCGGACGACGTGGTCGGCCCCGACGCCCAGGCCAAGGCTGCGGCCCTGAAGGGCGGCGAGATCATGCTGCTGCAGAACACCCGCTTTGAGCCGGGTGAGACCAAGGGCGACCCCGAGCTGGCCAAGAAGATGGCCGACCTGGCCGGCAAGGACGGCGTGTATGTGTCCGACGCCTTCGGCGCCGTTCACCGCGCCCATGCCTCCACCGCCGTGGTGGCCGATTACCTCCCCGCCGTGTCCGGCTTCCTCATCCAGAAGGAGCTGGAGGTCATCGGCGGCGCTCTGGCCGATCCCAAGCGTCCCCTGGTGGCTATCCTGGGCGGCTCTAAGGTCTCTTCCAAGATCGGCGTGATCAACAACCTGCTGGAGATCGCCGACACCATCATCATCGGCGGCGGTATGGCCTACACCTTCTCCGCCGCTGAGGGCGGAAAGGTGGGCGACAGCCTGCTGGAGGCCGACTGGAAGGACTATTCCCTGGAGATGATCCAGAAGGCCAAGGCCAAGGGCGTGAAGCTCCTGCTGCCTGTGGACACCGTGTGCGCCGACGCCTTCTCCCCCGACGCTAACACCCAGGTGGTCAAGGCCGGGGAGATCCCCGACGGCTGGCAGGGCCTGGACATCGGCCCCGAGACCGTGAAGCTCTACTGCGCCGCCGTGGCCGACGCGGGCACCGTGATCTGGAACGGCCCCATGGGCGTGTTTGAGTTCGAGAAGTTCGCCGTGGGCACCAAGGCCGTGGCCGACGCCCTCTCCAAGACCTCCGCCATCACCATCATCGGCGGCGGCGACAGCGCGGCCGCCGTACAGCAGCTGGGCTACGCCGATAAGATGACCCACATCAGTACTGGCGGTGGCGCCAGCCTGGAATTCATGGAGGGCAAGGAACTGCCCGGCGTGGCGTGCTTGCTGGATAAGTAAGAAGCGCGAGCGTAGACACGCAGCCGGGGATGGACCGGAGCGAGGGATGAATTGGTAAGCGGCCGCAGACCGCGCGATTCATCCCGAGACGGAGGGAAGCCACGGCGGAAGCGTGTCCAACGCGAGCGTGACAGACTGGAGAACAAAAAGGCACAAGAAAGGAAGCAATACTATGAATCGTCGTTACCGTAAGACCATCATCGCCGGAAACTGGAAGATGAACAAGACCATCACCGAGACCAAGGAGTACGCTGCCGAGATGCGGGACATCCTGGGCAAGCCCAAGTGGTGCGAAGCCGTGCTGCTGGTGCCCCCGGTCAACCTGCAGGCCGGCGTGCGCGCCTTCAAGGACGTGAAGATCTCCATCGGCACCGAGAACTGCCACTACGAGGCCTCCGGGGCCTACACCGGCGAGTGCTCCGCCGACATGGTGAAGGAGGCCGGGGCCAAGTATGTGGTCCTGGGCCACTCCGAGCGCCGCGCCTACTATAACGAGACCGACATGGACGTGAACAAGAAGATCCACGCCGCCCTGAACGCCGGCCTGCGCCCCATCCTCTGCGTGGGCGAGAGCCTGGAGGAGCGGGAGCTGGGCGTGACCATGGAGAAGATCACCTATCAGCTCAAGTGCGCTCTGGCGGGCGTCACCCCCGAGCAGGTCCGCCGCATCGTGGTGGCCTATGAGCCGATCTGGGCCATCGGCACCGGCAAGACCGCTACCTCCGCCCAGGCCGCTGAGGTCTGCGGCGCCATCCGCACCCTGGTGCGCAAGACCTACGGCGCCCGGGTGGCCCGCAGCATGTCCATCCTGTACGGCGGCTCCATGAACGCCAAGAACGCCGCCGAGCTGCTGAGCAACGAGGACATCGACGGTGGCCTCATCGGCGGCGCGTCCCTGGACCCCAAGACCTTCCTGCAGATCATCAACGCCGCCAATCAAGACTAATTTATGACCCAGACCGAGGGGCGGCAATACGCCGCCCCTCGGTCTACCAAAAAACCTCGTAGAGTTCGCCGCCCGCAGGCGGCGAAGAAGTATAATGATGTTTTCCGACGACACGCGCGTCGGAAAACATACTTCTCGGCCCACAAGTGTGCGAGCGTAGCGAGTGCGCGCAGCGGGCCGCAACTTATCGCCGGGAAAGGCCGTCGGCCTTTTTCGGCGGGTTAGGGGCGGCAATACGCCGCCCCTTTTTCAATCAAAGGAGGAGATTCGATGAAAAAGCCGACTGTTTTGGTCATTATGGACGGCTTCGGCCTCAACGCCCCCGGCCCCGGCAACGCCGTCACCACCGCCAAAAAGCCCCATCTGGACGAGGTGTTTGCGAACAATCCCGTGAGCAAGCTGTCCGCCTCCGGGCTGGACGTGGGTCTGCCCGACGGGCAGATGGGCAACTCCGAGGTGGGCCACACCAATATGGGTGCCGGCCGCGTGGTGTTCCAGGACCTGCCCAAGATCACCAAGTCCATTCAAGACGGGGACTTTTTTGAGAACAAGGCCTACAAGGACGCCATGCTGGCCGCCAAGGAGGCGGGGAAGGCCGTCCACATCTACGGCCTCATGTCCAACGGCGGCGTTCACAGCCACATCACCCACATCCAGGCGGCGGTGAAGATGGCCCATGACCTGGGCTGCCCCAAGATCTTCGTCCACTGCTTCATGGACGGCCGCGACGTGCCGCCCACCTCCGGCAAGGACTTCGTGGCGGAGATGAAAAAGACCTGCGACCAGTACGGCGCGCAGATCGCCACCATCTCCGGCCGCTATTACGCCATGGACCGGGACACCAACTGGGACCGGGTGGAGCGGGCCTACAAGGCCATGGTCTACGGCGAGAGCGAGGCGCGCTTCATCGGCGACCCGGTGGGCGCCATGCAGGCCAGCTACGACGCGGGGGTCACCGACGAGTTCGTCATCCCCGTGGTCACCGCCGAGAACGCCCAGATCGGTGAGGGGGACTCCATCATCTTTATGAACTTCCGTCCCGACCGCGCCCGGGAGATCACCCGCACCTTTGTGGACCCCGACTTCAAGGGCTTCGAGCGGAAGAAGGGCTTCTTCCATGTGAATTACGTCTGCACCACCTCCTATGACGCGTCTATGCCCAACGTGGTCATCGCCTTCCCCAAGGAGAGCCTGAACAACATCTTCGGTGAGTACATCTCCTCCCTGGGCATGACCCAGCTGCGCATCGCGGAGACGGAAAAATACGCCCATGTCACCTTCTTCTTCAACGGCGGCGTGGAGACGGTGTTCCCCGGCGAGGACCGCTGCCTGATCCCCTCCCCCAAGGTGGCGACCTATGACCTCCAGCCGGAGATGTCCGCCCCCGAGGTCACCGACAAGGTGGTGGAGAATATCGAGAGCGGCAAGTATGACGTGGTCATCCTCAACTTCGCCAACTGCGATATGGTGGGCCACACCGGCGTGTTCGACGCGGCGGTGAAGGCGGTGGAAGCGGTGGACACCGGCGTGGGCCGGGTGTTGGAGGCCGTCCGCAAGATGGACGGCATCTGCTTCATCACCGCCGACCATGGCAACGCCGACCGGATGCTGGAGGACGACGGGGTCACCCCCTACACCGCCCACACCACCAATCTGGTGCCCTTCTGCGCGGTGAACGCCCCCTGCAAGGGCCTGGCCGACGGCCGCCTGTGCGACATCATCCCCACCATGCTGGACGCCATGGGCCTGGCCCAGCCCAAGGAGATGACGGGCAAGTCCCTGCTGGTGAAGTAAGCTCGGTTGATCAGAAGCAAAACCCCGCCTGCCGTCTGGTAGGCGGGGTTTGTCTTGCGGTCCCCCTCATTTGGAATCTCCCTCTGGGGTTTTCTCTTGCCGGGTGGGGCGGTCACCGTCTGGTAAGGGCCGATGAGGACATCGGCCCCTACGCGAGAGGAACGATTCGGTAGGAACGTAGGGGCGGATGGTCTCGCCTGTCGGCTCGGTCGTGCGATGGGACGCGTGCCACTGGCACGCATCGCCCTCATCCGCCCGCACGTTCTCACCCACCCAGGCGGCGTTGTTCCAACTGTCTGACGTTCTACATTTCCGACCACAGAGGCCGTAACGGCCGGCGCGAGAGGACAGGCCGGTCCCACATTTCGTCCCGCCGGCTCTAGACGTAGGGCCAAACAGGACTAGGAAGGTAGGACCTTGCAAATTTTCTCAAAGGGAACCATCCCAACAAAGCCTCCTACATTTAGAAGGCTCTTTTTCTTTGGAGTCCGGCCCGTTTCTTTTTCTCACGAGAAAAAGAAATGGACCGGGGGAAAAGGAGGATTTGCCCCTCGGGGCATAAATCGCAATCACGGGTCTCCTCTCCCCTTCTTTCCCTTGCTTTTCCGTGATTTTCCTGATATACTTTTTCCACATGTGACATCATAGGCGGTAAGAGCCGCGAAAGGAGCAGTTGTATGGCAAAGCGTGTTTTGAGCATGACCCCCTCCGAGCTGACCCACCTGACCAAGGAGGACTTCCTCGCCGCCGTGGCGGGGAGCGAGGGCCGGGTGCTGGCCTGTGAGACCATCGGCATCGTCCAGCCCATGCTGGCCGACGTGACCAACGCCGAGTTCGCCGCGTCTCAGGGGGCGGACCTGATCCTCCTCAATATGTTTGACGTGCAAAAGCCCGTGGTGCAGGCCCTCCCCGACGTGCCCCCGGAGGAGACCGTGCGGGAGCTGAAGCGGCTGACCGGCCGCATGATCGGGGTGAACCTGGAGCCGGTGGACGACGCCCTGGCCAAGGCCAACGCCAACACCATCTGGGCCATGTCCCCCGGCCGGTACGCCACGGTGGACAACGCCAAGCGGGCCTACGAGATGGGCGTGGATATGCTAGTGCTCACCGGCAACCCCGGCAACGGGGTCTCGAACGCCGCCATCGTCTCCACCCTCTCCGCCATTTCCAAGGCTATGGGGGACAAGATCGTCCTGTGCGCCGGGAAGATGCACGCCTCCGGCGTGGTGGGCGAAGGGGGAGAGAACATCATCACCAAGAAGGACATCGCCGCCTTCGCCAAGGCGGGGGCGGACGTGATCCTGCTTCCCGCCCCCGGCACCGTCCCCGGCATCACCACCGGGTATATCCGGGAGCTGGTGAGCTACGCCCACAGCCTGGGCAAGCTTACCCTCACCGCCATCGG
>CAMNQX010000014.1 GCA_946550725.1 uncultured Clostridia bacterium
GACATCTACGTCCCCTGCGAGGTGTGCAAGGGCAAGCGGTACAACCGGGAGACCCTGGAGGTCAAATACAAGGGCAAGAACATCTACGACGTGCTCAACATGACCGTGGACGAGGCCCTGCCCTTCTTTGAGAACCTGCCGAAAATCTACAATAAGCTGAAGACCCTGGCGGAGGTGGGCCTCTCTTATATCCGCCTGGGCCAGCCCTCCACCGAACTGTCCGGCGGCGAGGCCCAGCGGGTGAAGCTGGCGACGGAGCTTTCCAAGCGTTCCACCGGCTCCACCATTTATATCCTGGACGAGCCGACCACCGGCCTCCACACCGCCGACGTGCACCAGCTCATCGAGGTGCTCCAGCGGTTCGTGGACGGGGGGAACACGGTGGTGGTCATCGAGCACAACCTGGACGTGATCAAAACCGCCGACTACCTCATCGACCTCGGCCCCGAGGGGGGCGACGGCGGCGGCCAGGTGGTCTGCACCGGCACGCCCGAGGAAGTGGCGAAGTGCGAGGAAAGCTACACGGGCCGGTATTTGAAGAACGTATTGTAGGGGCGCACAGCGTACGCCCGGGAATGCGGGCCAATGGGGACATCGGCCCCTACGGGGTAGGGAAATGGCTCGGTAGGATCGTAGGGGCGGATGTCCTCATCCGCCCGGCCACATTCTAAAAGGAGGTGAACACCATGGAGGCCATCCGGCTTTGGCTGGAGCAAAACTTTTTCGGCGAGTTGCTATACACCGCCTTGATGGCCATGGCTCCCGTGGTGGAGCTGCGGGGGGCCATTCCCTTCGGCCATAACGTGTTGGGCCTGAACATCTGGCTGGCGGTGGCGGCGTCCGTGGTGGGCAACCTCCTGCCCGTGCCCTTCATTATCGTTTATGTGCGCCGGGTGTTCGCCTTCCTGCGGCGGAAGCTCCCCAAGCTCAACCACATGGTGGACCGTTTGGAGCACAAGGCGGAGGGCAAGCGGGAGACGGTGAACAAATACGGCTTCTGGGGCCTCTGCGTGTTGGTGGCCATCCCTCTGCCGGGCACGGGAGCGTGGACGGGGGCGCTGGTGGCGGCGTTTATGGATATGCGCATCAAGAAGGCCTTTCCCGCCATCGCCCTGGGCGTGCTCATCGCCGCCGTGGTGGTCACCTTCCTCACCGTGGGGGTCACGGCGATTTTCATTTGAGCATACACTGGCCCAGAGGTGAAGGACTATGGGCCTGGTATGGGAGAGCGTTTTAGCCTTTTTTGCCGCGGTAGGCGTGGTCCAGACTGCCCGTTGGGTCTGGCGGGGCCTGTGCCGCCGGTGGGAGAGGGCGGAAGGACGGAAATGAGGTGGAGTTGTGGCCGAGGAGGCGCTGCGCCTGGAGGGCAAGGTAGACAGCGTGGTCTACCGCAACGAGGAAAACGGCTATACGGTGCTCCGCCTGCTGGCGGAGGGCCTGGATGAGCTTGCCACGGTGGTGGGCTGTATGCCGGGGGTGTCGCCGGGAGAGACGCTGGCCGTCACCGGCGTTTGGAGCCGCCACGCCACCTACGGCGCGCAATTCAAGGCAAAGACCATGGAGCGGTCCCTCCCCCAGGGAGCGGACGCGATTTTGGAATACCTGTCCTCCGGGGCCATCAAGGGCATCGGCGCCATCACCGCCCGGCGGCTGGTGGAGGAATTCGGCGACGAGACCTTGGCCGTTTTGGAGGAGCACCCGGACAAACTGAAAACCATCAAGGGAATGACGCCCAAGCGGGCGCGGGAGATCGGGGAGGCGTTTCGCGCCCAAATGGGGATGCGGCGGCTCCTGGATTTTTTGCGCCGCCATGGGCTGAACGCCGACCTGGCCTTGCCCCTCTACCGCCTCTACGGCCTGGACGCGCTGGAGCGGATCAAGGACGACCCCTACCTTCTCACCCAGCCGGGGCTGGACGTGGTGTTTCAGTCGGCGGACGCCCTGGCGGTGGAGCTGGGGGTGGACGCCGCCGACCCCCAGCGGCTGGAGGCGGGACTGCTGTTTGAGCTGCGGCACAACGCCGGGAACGGCCACACCTTTTTGCCGGTGGACAAGCTCCTGCCTGCCACCACCCGGCTGCTGAATCTGGAAGGGCCCGAGGTCCTGGTGAGCGCGCTGGAGAGCCTGGAACGCACCGGCCGGACCGTCCGGGAGACGGTATTGGGCCGGGACAGCGTATATCTGGCCGACCTCTACGAGGCGGAGGTCTATGTGGCGGACCGGCTGGAGGAGATGGCGCGGCTGGAAATGCCCGCACCGCCGAACTTTGACCAGGTGGTGGCCCGCATCCAGGCCGAACAGGGCATTGAGTACGCCCCCTTACAGCTGGAGGCCATGGAGCTGGCCGCGAGGCGGCAGGTGATGCTGCTCACCGGCGGACCGGGCACGGGCAAGACCACCTCTCTGCGGGGGGTGCTGGCCCTCTTTGAATCTATGGGGCTGGACACCGCCCTGGCCGCGCCCACCGGGCGGGCGGCCAAACGGCTGGGGGAGACCTGCGGCCAGGAAGCGTACACCATCCACCGCCTGCTGGAGACCCATTTTGACGACGCCACCGGGCAACTGGTCTTTACCCACGACCAGAGCGACCCGCTGAAGGCGGACGCGGTCATTGTGGACGAGACCTCTATGGTGGACATTCCCCTCATGGCCGCGCTGCTGGCGGGCCTGCGGAGCGACTGCCGCCTGGTGCTGGTGGGCGACCCCAACCAGCTTCCCTCGGTGGGGCCGGGGTGTCTACTGGCCGACCTGCTGAAAAGCGGGGTCATTCCGTCCATCTCCCTCATCGAGATCTTCCGCCAGGCGGCCATGAGCGCCATCGTTCGCTCCGCCCATGAGATCCACCACGGCATCGTCCCCCAGCTGCGCTCCTTCGACGGGGACTTTTTCTTCCTGAAACGCTACCACCCCCAAAAGGCGGTGGACACCATCGTGGAGCTGGTCAAGACCCGTCTGCCCACAAAAATGGGCATCCCCTCCAACCAGGTGCAGGTGCTGTCCCCCACCCGCCGCTATCCCACCGGGACGGTGAACCTCAACAAAGAGCTGCAGGCGGCGCTGAATCCCCCCGCCCCCGACAAGCCGGAGAAGGTCTTCGGCAGCGTGACCTTCCGCCTGGGCGACCGGGTGATGCAGGTGAAGAACAACTACGACGTGATGTGGCTGGACCCGGAAAAGGGGGAGAGCGGCCTGGGCATCTTTAACGGCGACATCGGGCAGATCGTCAGCGTGGAGGCGGACGGCGCGTCCCTCACGGTGGACTTTGACGGCAAGCAGGTGCTCTATTCCCCGGAGGCTCTGGGGGAGCTGGAGCTGGCCTACGCTGTCACCGTCCACAAGGCCCAGGGCAGCGAGTACCCCGCGGTGGTGCTGGCCTGCCTGGAGGCCGCCCCCATGCTGCTCACCAGAAGCGTGCTGTATACCGGCGTGACCCGGGCCAAGAACCTGTTCATCGGCGTGGGGGACGAGCGGGTCTTTGCCCGCATGGTGGAGAACAACAAGCCCCAGCGGCGGTATTCCGCCCTCGCCGCCCGCCTGACAGGGGAGTAGGGGGGCATGACTATGAAGATTGTCGTGGACTACGATATAGAAGAGACCAAGTTCAAGCTGAAGCGTGGGTTCAGGGTCGAATCTGGGCCGGTGGTGTTCGAGTTCCCCGTGCTGCTCAAAGAGGAACTGCGGGGGAATGTGGAAGGGGATACCTTCTGGCTGCAAAGCACCCGCCCCCACATGGTGAACCTTCCCCAGCGGTATTTCCGGGGGACACTAACGCAGGAGGACGATCACACCGTGATCGAGGGGAAATTCCAACACGCCGGGTTTTATCGAGGGGCTGTTTTGGCGGTGCCTGCTTTTCTGCTTTGCTTGCCGTTGGGGGTGATGCGGTGGGTGCTGCCGCTGCTCGCCCTGGCGGTGGGCCTTGTGGGCGGGTGGTTCAGCTTGGTCGTCTATGAGAAGGACGAAAAGGCGGTCATAGACTTCTTAAACAAGCTATGAGGGCTGCCCCTACTAGACAAATGAAAAGTTTGTGATATAATAAGCACCAACCACGGCATAAGCTGTGAAAAAGACATGATTTTTGGGAGGAATACTTTCGTGGACGACCGATTGTGGCTCATCGTCGGCATTGGGATCGGACTGGGCATCGCCCTTTGTGTTTGGGGCGTTTGGCGGCTCTACAAGCGGGGAATTTTTTACAAGCTGGGCATCGGCAAGACCGATCCCTCCGAGAAGGTCTCGGAGGAGGAGATCCGCCAGCTGGTGGACGCGGGGGAGGAAACCGGCGCCATCCAGCAGGAGGAGCGGGAGATGATCGAGAACATCTTCGAGTTCAACAACTCCGCCGCCGAGGACGTGATGATCCACCGCACGGATATGGTGCTTCTCCAGGTGGAGGACACCCCCGAGGAGATCGTGAAGACCATCGAGGAGTCGGGCCTGTCCCGCTTTCCGGTGTATGACAAGGACCCCGATGACATCATCGGCATCCTCAGCACCCGGGAATACCTGCTCAACACCCAGAGGGAGCAGCCCAAGGCCCTGCGGGAGCTGCTTCGGGAGCCGTATTTCGTCCCCGAGACGGTGCGTACCGACCTGCTGTTCCGGGATATGCAGAGCCGCAAGGTACATATGGCCATTGTGGTGGATGAGTACGGCGGCACGGCGGGTCTGGTGACGCTGGAGGACTTGCTGGAGGAGATCGTGGGCAACATATACGATGAGTTTGACCCCCAGGACGCCCCCGACATCCTGGCTCTGGGCGGCGACCGCTGGCGCATCAGCGGCGGCGCGGAGCTGGACGCGGTGGCCGAGGCGCTGGACATCGAGCTGCCCGAACAGGAGGAATACGACACCCTGGGCGGGCTGGTGTTCGCCCATCTGGCCGTCATCCCCGAGGACGGGGAGCAGAAGAACCTGAAGCTAGAGCTGCCCGAGATGACCATTCGGGTGGAGTCCATCGCCGACCACCGGGTGGAATGGTGCGTGGTGGAGAAAAAGGCCAAGGCGGAAGCCGGGGCGGAGGAAAACGAGTAAGGAGCGGACTATGACCGAACGGTTTCGCAAATCCATAGAGACCTTAGAGCTGCCCCGTGTGCTGGAAATGCTGGCGGGGGAGGCTGTGACTGCCGAGGGGAAGGAACGCTGTTTGGCGCTCCTTCCCCAAACTGCTTTGCCTGAGGTGCAGCGTCTCCAGGACGAGACCGCCGCCGCCTTTGACCTCACCGTGCTCCACGGCACACCGCCCCTGGGAGACGTGCGGGCGGTGCGGGGCGCGCTGAGCCGGGCGGACCGGGGCGGCGCGCTGAACACCCGGGAGCTGCTGGACGTGGCGGGGGTGCTGCGCAGCGCGCGGGGCTGTAAGGAATATGGCGGCGCAGGAGGAGACAGCGTCATTTCCCACCTCTTTGCCTCCCTCACAGCCAACAAGTATCTGGAGGAGAAGATCACCGCCTCCATCCCCGACGAGGACACCATCGCCGACGCGGCCTCCACCGAGCTGGCAGACATCCGCCGCCACAAGCGGGCGGCGGCGGGGAAGGTGCGGGAGGTGCTCAACAAGCTCATCTCCTCCAACCAGGCCAAGTACCTGCAGGACGCCATCATCACCCAGCGGGGCGGGCGGTTCGTGGTGCCCGTGAAGTCGGAGCACAAAAACGCCATCCCCGGTCTGGTCCACGACGTGTCCGGGTCCGGCTCCACCTTCTTCATCGAGCCGATGGGGGTGGTAAAGGCCAACAACGAGCTGCGGGAGCTGGAGGCCAAGGAGGAGAAGGAGATCGAGCGCATCCTGGCCGCCCTCTCCGCCGAGTGCGCCTCCTTCGGCGAGGACATCTCCGTGGACTACGACCTCCTGATCCTGCTGGACGTGATCTTTGCCAAGGCGAAGCTGGCCAGCCGCATGAACGCCGTGGCCCCCAAGCTCACGGAGAACGTGATCTCCCTGAAAAAGGCCCGCCACCCCCTCCTGGACCCCAAGAAGGCGGTGGCCAACGATCTCTACCTGGGGGAAGGTTTCGACACCCTGGTCATCACCGGCCCCAACACCGGCGGCAAGACGGTGACCCTGAAAACCATCGGCCTTTTGACCCTCATGGCCCAGTGCGGCCTTCATATCCCCGCGGCGGACGACAGCGCGGTGGCGGTGAGAAGTCAGGTGCTCTCCGACATCGGCGACGAGCAGTCCATCGCCCAGAACCTCTCCACCTTCTCCTCCCACATGGTGAACATCGTGGGCATCTTACAGGAGGCGGACAGCGACAGCCTGGTGCTCTTCGACGAGCTGGGGGCGGGTACCGACCCGGTGGAGGGGGCGGCGCTGGCCGCCGCCATCATCGAGCGCACCCGCCAGCTGGGCGCGCTGGTGGCCGCCACCACCCACTACGCCGAGCTGAAGCTGTACGCCATGACCACTGCCGGGGTGGAGAACGCCTCCTGTGAGTTCGACGTGGACTCCCTGGCCCCCACCTACCGCCTGCTCATCGGCGTACCGGGGCGGTCCAACGCCTTCGCCATCTCCCGCCGTCTGGGCCTGCCCCAGGAGGTCATCGACCGGGCGGCGGCCCGGGTGGACAGCGAGAACGTCCGCTTTGAAGAGGTGCTGTCCCGGCTGGAGACCCAGCGCAAGGCCCTGGAGGAGGAGCAGAGCCGCGCGGCCTCCCTGCGCCGGGAGTTGGAGCAGTCCGCCGACGCGGCCAGGGCCTACCGTAACGCCCTGGAGGAGGAGCGCAAGAAGGCCACCGCCCAGGCGCGGGAAGAGGCCCAGGAGATCGTGGACGAGGCCAGAAGGGCCGCTGACGAGGCCTTCAAGGAACTCAACAAAATGCGCCGTCACGCCGACGCGGACACCAACGAGCGGCGGGTGGCGGTGAAGTCCAAGCTCAACGCCGCCCAGGGCAAGCTGGCCCAGAGCGCCCCCGACCTGCCCCCGCCGCCTCCCACCCGGCCCGCCCAGGTGGGGGACACGGTGGAGCTTGTGTCTATGGGGGTACAGGCCCAGGTGACGGCGGTGCGCAAGGACGGCACGTTGGAGCTGCAGGCGGGCGCCATGAAGCTTTCCGCCAAGCAGGAGGAGGTGCGCCTCACCACCGCCGCCCCCAAGAAAAAGCAGACTACCTCCGCCGTCCAGCGGCCCCTCCGCATGACGGCGGCGCCCCGGGAGCTGGACCTGCGGGGCATGACGGTGGACGAGGCCCTGGCCTGCCTGGACATGTTTTTGGACAACGCCCTGCTGGGCAAGCTGGAGACCGCCGTCATCATCCACGGCAAGGGCACCGGGGCGGTGCGCGCCGCCGTGCGCGACCATTTGAAGGGCAACCGCTATGTGAAGTCCTTCCGCCCCGGCCGCTTCGGTGAGGGGGAGGACGGCGTGACGGTGGTAGAGCTGAAATAGTGAAAACAGGCACTTTTCCGCCGGAAACGAAGGACAGATTTAGTCATTTTGACGTTGACGCTAGCCGGAAAATTTGTTATCCTTAAGGTACAATGGGAAGTTTGCTAAGGAAAGCGAACACAGGGAGGACAGATCTATGTACGTCAAGGATGTTACCATCAACAACCAAGTTGGTCTCCATGCCCGGCCCGCAACCTTTTTTATCCAGAAGGCAAACGAGTTCAAAAGCTCCATTTGGGTGGAGCGGGAGGACCGCCGGGTCAACGCCAAGAGCCTGCTGGGCGTCCTCTCTCTGGGCATCATAAAGGGTACCACCGTTTCCCTGATCGCCGACGGCCCCGACGAGGAGGCCGCTGTGGAGGCGCTGGTGGAGCTGGTCAATACGGATTTCGACGAGTAAGACAAAACGAGGTCAAAGCCGGACTCTGGACTTCCAGAGTCCGGCTTTTTGTGTTATACTATGTCCCGAAAACGAGGTGAGACAGATGAAAAAAACAGCGGTCATTTTTGACCTGGACGGCACGCTGCTGGATACGCTGGACGATCTGCGGGACGCGCTCAACTATACCCTCCACGCCTTCGGCTATCCCCAGCGCACCTTGGACGAGGTGCGGCGGTTCGTGGGCAACGGCATCCCCAACCTCATTGAGCGGGCCACCTCTCCCGACGCGCCCATTCAGGAGATGCTGGACGTGTTTTTGCCCTACTACCAGCGTCACAACATGGACAAGACCCGGCCCTACGCGGGCGTCAGCGAGATGCTGGACCGGCTGAAGGAGCAGGGCCGCTTGATGGCTATTGTCACCAACAAGGTCCACGCCGCCTCTCAGGCGCTGTGCGGGCGGTTCTTCCCCCAGGTGGACGTGGTGGTCGGCTCCCAGCCGGGGCTTCCAAACAAGCCCGCGCCGGACATGGTGCGTGCGGCCATGGAGCGTTTGGGCGTGGGACCGGCGGAGACTGTCTATGTAGGGGACTCGGAGGTGGACCTGGCCACCGCCCGAAACACCGGGCTGGACTGCGTGTGCGTCACCTGGGGCTTCCGGGACCGGGAGGAGCTGGAGCGTCAGGGCGGGACGGTATTTGCCGCCAGCCCCACAGAGCTGGTCCGGCTTTTGGGCTGAACGCCCTGGTCTGCCCAAAAAGGCCGACGGCCTTTTTGACAGGCGCAGCCTCGCGTCGGCCTTGCCAACGCGGGGCTGTTCTTGTATAATAAAACCGATCGGAAAGGGGGCGGCGAGGATGGCGGAAGGTTCAGAACGGGAATACGAGAAGCTCTGGCGGTCCCAGCACTTCGCCGACCTGCGGGAGAAGGCCCATGCCCTGCCCCTGAAGCCCGGGGTCTACATCATGCAGAACGAGCATAATGAGGTCATCTATGTGGGCAAGGCCAAGGCGCTGAAAAACCGGGTGAGCCAGTACTTCGCCAACCTGGCCTCCCACACGGAAAAGACCCGGGCCATGGTGTCCTCCATTGACCACTTCGACGTGATCGTGGCGGACAGCGAGTTTGAGGCGCTGGTGCTGGAGTGCGCCCTTATCAAGCGGCACCAGCCCAAGTACAACATCCTGCTGAAGGACTCCAAGGGCTACCCCTACATCCGCCTGACGGTGAAGGAGGAGTACCCCAAGTTCGACCTCTCCAACAAGGTAAACGAGGACGGCGCGCGGTATTTTGGTCCCTACGGCTCCCGGGGGGCGTCCTACGCCATCATCGACTCCCTGCTGGAGACCTTCAAGCTGCCCTCGTGCAACAAAAAATTCCCCCGGGATATCGGCAAGGGCCGCCCCTGCCTCAACTACCACATGGGCAAGTGCGACGGCTACTGCCGCCAGGAGATGGACCAGAGCCGCTATCAGGAGAGCATGGAGCAGATCATCCGCCTGCTGGAGGGCAAGCAGGGGGAGGTGCTCAAGGACCTGAACGCCCAGATGGCCCAGGCCGCCGAGGAGCTGCAATTTGAGCGGGCCGCGGCTTTGCGGGACCGCATCCGCGCCGTGGAGCTGCTGTCCAAGCGGCAGAAGGTGGTGGGCCGTCTGGCGGACACCGACGTGGTGGGCTTCTTCCGGGGGCAGGCCAAGAGCTGCTTCGTGGTGCTCCACTTTGTGGAGGGGGAGCTGGCCGCCAAGGATATGGACCTCATGGAGACCCCCATGGAGGGGGAGGAGGAGCAGGTCATCTCCGCCCTGGTCAGCCAGTACTATGGCGGCAGGGGGGACCTGCCCCGTGACATTTTGCTCCCCTGCGAGCTGGACGACGAGGTGAGCCTCACCCGGATGCTCTCCGAGGCCGCCGGGAGGCGGGTGAACCTCCTAACTCCCCAGCGGGGCGCAAAATTAGAGCTGATCCGCCTGGCCCGCACCAATGCGGTGGAGGAGGTGGAGCGGGCCACCAGCCGGGAGGAGCGGCAGTCCAAGACGCTGGAGGCCCTGGGGAAGATCCTGGGGCTGGAAAAGGCCCCGGACCGCATCGAGTCCTTCGACATCTCCAACACCGCCGGGGAGGACATCGTGGCGTCTATGGTGGTGTTTGAGCACGCCCGTCCCAAAAAGCGGGACTACCGCCACTTCAAGATCAAATCGCTGACCGAGGGACACCCGGACGACTACCACTCCATGGAGGAGGTGCTGAAGCGCCGCCTGCGCCGGTATCTGGACGGGGACGCCGACTTTGGCGCGCTGCCCGACCTTTTCTTGATCGACGGCGGCCAGGAGCACGCCAAGATCGCCGAGGGGGTCCTGCGGGAGCTGGGCTTGTCCGTGCCCACGGTGGGCATGGTGAAGGACGACCGCCACCGCACCCGCGCACTCATCGACGCCCAGGGCCGGGAGTTCGGCATCCAGGGCAACCCGCCTCTCTTTGCCCTCATCGGCCAGATCCAGGAGGAGACCCACCGCTTCGCCATCGAGTTCCACCGCAAGCAGCGCAGCAAGTCGGTGAAAGGCTCCGCCCTGGACGCCATCCCCGGCGTGGGAGAGGTCCGGCGCAAGGCCCTTTTGCGGCAGTTCAAGAGTATCACCGCCATCAAAGCGGCAAGCTATGAGGAGCTGGCGGGCGTGGTGGACAAAAAGACCGCCCAGGCGGTGTATGAGCACTTCCGTGAGCTGGAGAAGGGGGAGAAAGCATGAGAGGATTTTTGAGCATGCTGCTCGTTCTTTCCTTTTTGACCGCCCCGGCAGCGAAACAACTGGAAACACTGCAGCGCCAACATGTCACAGTACGGGATATCGCCCAGGCGGTGCTGGCCTCCCAGCCCGATGCCGGGGACTATACCCTGCAAACGGGCGAGGATGCGGAAATCTACTTGACCGGACTCTATGGCCTGGAGGCGTGGACCTACACCGACGCTGCTGTGTACGCGGTGGGCGGCGCGGACGCCCGGGAGATCGCGGTGGTGAAGCCCAAAAGCGCGGCCACCGACACCCAGACCATCGCCGCCGGGTTGGAGGAGTACCGCCAGAACCGCGAAGCGGACTTTGACGGCTATCTCCCGGACCAGGCCGCCCTGGTGGAGAGCGGCGCGGTGACCTGCGGCTGGGGCTGGGTAGCCCTGATGCTTTGTGAGGATATGACTGGTGCTGCCAGCGCCTTTGAGACAGCGGCGGGCGGCGGAACGGTCTATACTGCAGGGGACGGGGGGCTGACCCCGACGGACACCCGCTGGTTCGTCCCTTTTGACCCGCCTAACAAGTTTGATATGACCCTTTATGACACCTCAGCGGTGCTGGACGCCTACGCTTCCGGCGAGGAGAGCGGCTTGAGCGAGCGGGACGCCGCTCTTCTAACACGATGCCGGGAAATATTGAGCCAGTGTGTTACGGAGGATATGACCGACTTCGAAAAGGAGCGGAGCATCTACGACTGGCTGACCGCCTATGGCAGCGACCACAAGGACCAGAGTGTCTACGACCCCCGCACGCCGCTGGGACAGGTGGACAATACCAATCCCTACGGCGTGTTGGTCAAGGGTCAAGGCGTCTGCTTGGGCTATGCCACCACCTTCCAGCTTCTGATAGAGTTGGCGGGGGTGGAGTGTACCACGGTGGTGGGTGCGCGGAAGGAGAACCGGGAGGACCACGCTTGGAATCTGGTCCGGCTGGAGGGGGAGTGGTACTGCGCCGATCCAACTCTGGACAGCACCGTCCGGGCGGCCTGGGGCCGGTATGAGTACTTCAACGTCACCAGCGCCCATTTACGGGCAAACGACTTTCAGTGGGATTACCTCCGGGTCCCGGAGTGTACGGCAAAGCGGTTTCACTGGGACGGCGTGAGCGCTTTGCCGCAGTAAGCAAGAAAGGATGGATGAAAATGCGTATCATCTCCGGTTCGGCGCGGGGCAGGAGGCTGAAGGACCTGCCCGGGCTGGACACCCGGCCCACCACCGACAAGGTGAAGGAGTCCATCTTCAACATCATCCAGTTTGACATCGAGGGGCGGAGAGTCCTCGACCTCTTTTCCGGCACCGGCCAGCTGGGCTGCGAGGCCCTGTCCCGGGGGGCGGCCTACGTCACCTTCGTGGACCAGAAGCGGGAGGCCGCCAAGGTCACGGCGGAAAACGCCAAGGCCGTGGCTGACCCTGACCGCTTTGAGGTGCTGCAGCGGGACGCCCTGGCCTTTGTGGCCTCCAAGCCGGGAAAATACGGCCTTGTTTTCCTGGACCCGCCCTACCGTACGGGGCTGATGGAAAAATCTCTGGAGGCCATCGCGGGAATTGACATTGTGGCGGAACATGGTATAATAGTATGCGAAACTGGGGTGGAGGAGGTCCTCCCCGCCCTGGCCCCGCCCTATGAGAAGGGACGAGAGTACCGCTACGGCAAGATCAAACTAACACTTTACCACCGGCGGGAGGGATAAGGCATGAAAACCGCCATCTACCCCGGCAGCTTCGACCCGGTGACCCTGGGCCACTTGAACATCATCAAGCGGGCTGCCCGCTGCTTTGACCGGCTGGTGGTGTGTGTGATGGTCAACTCGGAAAAGCCCGGCGGGATGTTCACCCCCGACGAGCGGGTGGAGCTTTTGAAGCGGGTCACCGAGAAGATCCCCAATGTGGAGATCGACCAGTACGCGGGTCTGGTGGCGGAATACGCCCGGCTGCAGAAGGCCTGCACGCTGGTCAAGGGCCTTCGGGCGGTGTCCGATTACGAGAAGGAAGTCCAGATGGCCCTCATCAACCGCAAGCTCAATCCCCGGCTGGATACCATGTTCCTCACCTCCAGCGCGAAGTATACCTACCTCAGCTCCAGCGCGGTGAAGGAGATGGGACGGCACGGGGCCGACCTAAGCGATTTTGTCCCCAGAGAGATCATGGAGGACGTACAACAAAGAATGAATCGTGGGAGGTAATCACACATGGCGACTGGCGTAGAAGAATTGCTGGATATGCTCTATGAGATGATCGACGAAGCAAAGGGCGTTCCCCTCAGCGGCGACAAGTGTGTGCTGGAGCGGGATAAGGCCCTGGATATTCTGGACGACGTGCGCGCCCAGTTCCCCGTGGAGTTTGCCGAGGCGCGCAAGCTTCTCGCCAACCGCAACGACTATCTGGCCGCCGCCAAGCGGGAGGCGGAGCTGATCCGCAAGCAGGCAGAGGAGCAGGCCAAGCAGCTGGTGGGCGAGGACCAGGTCATGACCCGGGCCAAGCAGCAGAGCGGCGAGCTGATGCGTCAGAGCGAGCAGAAGGCCAGCGACGTGACCCGTCAGGCGGAGGAGCAGGCCCGTGAGCTGCGCCGCGCCGCCGAGAACTACTGCGACGACCTTCTCCGCCGCGCCGAGGAGGCCGTGGCCGAAGCGGGCCGGGAGCTTGCCCAGTCCCGCGCCGCCTTCCGCAGCGCGGCCGGCACCACCGCCCCCGCCAAGCCCATTTACGACGTGGAGATGGACGGCTGACCGTTTTCCCCCATACACCCAAGAGCCGCTCGGGTACCACCCGGGCGGCTCTTTGAAAAGGAGCTGTGACCTCTATGGCAGAAGTTTTGACCCCCGCCGGGACCGGCGGTGAAAGCCCCCGCAAGAAAGTGATGGTCTCCGGCATCCAGCCCAGCGGAGACCTGCACATCGGCAACTACCTCGGACCCCTGCGCCACTGGCCGGAAATGATCCAGGAGTTTGACTGCTATTTCTTCCTGGCCGACCTCCACACCATTACCGTCCGGCAGGAGCCGGCGGTGCTGCGCCGCCGGGTGCTGGAGCTGCTGGCAGGTTATATCGCCTGCGGCCTGGACCCGGAAAAGTGTACTCTCTTCATCCAGTCCCATGTCCCCGCCCACAGCCAGCTGGGGTGGGTGCTGGACTGCTACACCATGTTCGGCGAGCTGTCCCGTATGACCCAGTTCAAGGATAAGTCCGCCCGCAACGCCGATAACATCAACGCTGGGCTGTTCACCTATCCGGTGCTGATGGCGGCGGACATTTTGCTCTATCAGCCCGATTTTGTCCCCGTGGGGGAGGACCAGAAGCAGCACGTGGAGATCTGCCGGGACATCGCCAACCGCTTCAACGGCGTCTACGGCGACGTGTTCAAGGTCCCCGAGCCGTATATTGCCAAGGTGGGGGCGCGGATCATGTCCCTCTCCACCCCGGAGACGAAAATGTCCAAGTCCCAGCCCGAGGGATGCGTGTTCCTCATGGAGAAGCCGGAGGACATCATGCGCAAGTTCAAGCGGGCGGTGACCGACTCTGACCGGGAACATTGTGTGCGCTATGACCCGTCTAACAAACCGGGCGTTGCCAATTTGATGCAGATCTACGCCGCCGCCACCGGCAAGAGCTACGAGGACATCGAGAAGGAGTTCGACGGCCAGGGCTACGGCGCCTTCAAGCCCGCTGTGGGCGAGGCAGTGGTGGAGACCCTCCGGCCCATCCGGGAGGAGGCCGAGCGGCTGCTGAAGGACAAGGCGTATCTGCAGAGCGTCTACCGCGCCGGGGCGGAGCGTGCCCGGCGGGTGGCGGGAAAAACGCTTGGCAAGGTCTATAAAAAGGTGGGCTTTACGGAACCCTAAGCCCAAGCGAGGTTAAGAGAAGCTATGAATATCAGTTTGGAAATACTGGGGCTGGTGGCCTGTACCCTGGGGGTCTCTTTTTTGGTGGCGCTGATCACCACGCCCATCGTCAAGGCGCTGGCGTTTCGCGTGGGGGCGGTGGACGACCCCAAGAAGGACAAGGACCCGGAGCGGCGGATGCACTCCCGCCCCATTCCCCGCATGGGCGGACTGGCCATTTTCCTGGGCTTTCTGGTGAGCGTTCTGCTGTTCGTGAAGCTGGACGGCCAGATCCGCGGCCTGCTGCTGGGGGCGGTGGTCATCGTCATTCTGGGCATCTTTGACGACATCTATGACCTTCCCGCCAAGTTCAAATTCGTCGTGCAGATCGTGGCCGCCCTCATCGCCGTCTTTGCCGGGAACGAGATCAAGTTCATGTTCACCTATCCTCTGGGGTGGCTGGCCATCCCCGTTTCGGTCATCTGGATCGTGGGGGTCACCAACGCCGTTAACCTCATCGACGGGTTGGACGGCCTGGCCTGCGGCGTGTCCACCATCAGCTCCATGACCCTGCTGGTCATCGCCCTGCTGTTTCGGGAGGCCCAAACACCCATCCTGGTGGCGGCGCTGGTGGGCGGGTGCCTGGGCTTTTTGCCCTACAACCTGAACCCCGCCAAGATCTTCATGGGGGACACCGGCTCCACCTTCCTGGGCTTTGCCCTGGGGGTCATCTCCATCCAGGGCCTCTTTAAGCACTATATGTTTATCTCCTTTGTGGTGCCCTTCCTGATGCTGGGCCTGCCTATTTTTGACACCTGCTTTGCCTTTGTCCGCCGCATCGCCCACGGCCAGTCCCCCATGCACGCGGACCGCAGCCACGTCCACCACCGCCTCATCGACATGGGCTTCTCTCAGAAGCAGGCGGTGGCCGTGCTCTATATCATCAGCGCCATTCTGGGCCTGTCCGCCGTGGTGCTGGCCACCACCGGCCCCCTGCGGGCCATGCTGGTGCTGTTCGCCCTGTGCGCGGCGGGGGGGATCGCCATGCGCCTCTACCTCCACAACAGCGAAAAGCACCTGCAGAAGGACAGCGGCGAGGACGGGGAGGATGAGGACGGCGACAGCGAGGAGGAAAAAACATGAAGCGGATCAAAGTGTTATCGGTGTTCGGCACCCGGCCCGAGGCCATCAAGATGATCCCCCTGGTGCAGGAGCTGGCCCGCCATCCGGGGATGGAGAGCCTCTGTGCCGTCACCGCCCAGCACCGCCAGATGCTGGACAGCGTGCTGGATATTTTCTCCCTCAAGCCCGACTATGACCTGAACATCATGGAGCCGCGGCAGAGCCTGTACACCATCACCGCCAAAGCCCTTACGGGAATGGAAGGGGTGCTGCAGGAGTCCAAGCCCGATCTGGTGCTGGTCCACGGCGACACCTCCACCACCTTCGTGGGCGCCCTGGCCGCCTTCTACGCCCAGATCCCTGTGGGCCATGTGGAGGCGGGGCTGCGGACCTACGACAAATACTCCCCCTTCCCCGAGGAGATGAACCGCAATCTGGTGAGCCGCATCGCCACCCTCCATTTCTGCCCCACCGCCTCCAACGTGGAAAATCTGCGCCGGGAGGGGATCACGGAGGGGGTCTGTCAGACGGGCAACACCGTCATTGACGCGCTGAAGACCACCGTGCGGGAGAACTATACCTTTGTCGAGCCGTCTCTGAACGGCTTGGACTTTGCAAAGAAACGGATCATCCTGGTGACCTGCCACCGCCGGGAGAACTACGGCCAGCCCATGGAGGAGATCATGTCCGCCCTGGGGGAGATCGCCCGGGAGTTCCCCGATACAGAGCTGGTGTACCCCGTCCACCTGTCCCCCGTGGTGCAGGAGGCGGCCCACCGCCACCTGGACGGCATCCCCAACGTCCGGCTGATCCCGCCGCTGGATGTGGCGGATATGCACAACCTGATGGCCCGCAGCTATCTGGTGCTCACCGACTCCGGCGGACTTCAGGAGGAGGCCCCCTCTCTGGGAAAGCCGGTGCTTGTCCTGCGGCGGGAGACGGAGCGGCCCGAGGCGGTGGCCGCCGGGACCGTGAAGCTGGCGGGCACCAAGAAGGAGGATATCCTCGCCATGACCCGTACGCTGCTCACCGACGAAGGGGCCTACGCCGCCATGGCCCACGCCGTCAACCCCTATGGCGACGGCCACGCCTGCGCGCGCATCGGGTCGGCCATCGAGAAGTATTTCGCTTAAACGATCAACGGAGGGAGGAAGGCCCATGGACAAAAAGCACCGCAACCTCGTCGCTGTGCTGGTGGCGGTGGTCATGGCCGTGGCGCTGTTTTCCGCCTTCTCCGTCAACTGGTTCCATCAGACCCCCAGTGTGATCCTGCCCACCCTGACGCCTACCCCCTCCGCCACTGCCGCCCCCGGAACTGCCGGCGATTACCAGCGGGTAGAGGTGACGGCGGAGACGGTGCAGCGGGTGGTGGCGACCTTGGAGCGCCCCGCCAGCTACGCCCGCACCGTCACCGTGGAGACGGTGGGGGAGGACGGTACGGTGGGGCAGACCACCGCCCAGGTGGTGGTGGACGGCGGCTGGACCCAAGTCACCGCCACGCTGCCCGACGGCCGGGTGTGCCACACCATTGTGGGGGAAGAAAAACGCTATGTCTGGTACGACGACCAGCACACCTGGCAGGAGTATCCCGCCCAGGAGCGCACGGCAGACCTGTCCCAGCGTCTGCCCACCTATGAGGATGTGCTGGCGTTGGTGCAGAGCGACATCGTGGATGCCGGCTACGCCAGCAGTGGCGAGCTGCCCTGCATCTACGTGGCGGTGGAGGAACAAGAGCTGGGCTATGTGGAGGAGTACTGGGTCTCGGTGGACACCGGACTGCTGGTGCACGCCGAGAGCCGCAAGGGGGAGGACGTGTTTTACCGCATGAGCGGCTACATCGTGGAGACCCCCGCCACCGCCGGGTTGGCGTTCTCCCTCCCTGACGGTACTGTGCTCCACACTACTTCTCTCCTAGGCTGAACAGAATGGTCAGGCCCAGGGTGATGATGAGATCCAGGTCGTCCCCGTCCTCCAGCACCAGAAACAGCACGATGAGACCCAGGAGGATATCCCCTGTGTCCAGCCCGTCCAGATGGAGGCGCTTCATCAGGGCGGATACGGCCTGCCCGATCCCGTCCCCGGCGCCTGTGCCGCCCTTGCCCAGACCGTTCAGCAGCGCGCCTAAGCCGCCGCGGGACGGCGGCGGCGCCGACGGCCCCGTGCTGGCCGCCTCGTACCTGGTCTGCGCCGGGATATAGCGGTTATACACCTTCCTCGCCCCCCTTTAAGCCGTCCAAAGCCGCCCGGATCGCCTTGGAGAGCCTGGCGATCTGCACAGCTTTATCCACCTTTTTGTACCGCTCCTCTTTGACAAACGGCCGAAGGGCCAGCAGCAGCGCGGCTTTTTCGTTGCTGGGGTCCTGATAGGCCGAGATCGCCTTCATCCCCATCTCCAAAAGCCTGGGGTCGAGGTTCAGCCCGGAGAGGGAAGCGCCACTGTCGGATACCGGCTCGAACTCCGCCGTCTGCGCCTGCTCCGGGGGCAGGGAAGGGGAGGAAGAGCCGCCCCCCAGAGATTGCGCCAGCGACATGATCTGCTGCATCGCCTGCGGGTTGTTCAGGATCGACCCCAGCTTTTCTTCAAATTCAGCCATAGCAGCCTCCCTCCCCCGGGGACGGCGGCGTCAATACGTCACCGCTTTCCCTTTTTCTCCAGCGCGGCGATGGCCGCCTGGCCATCCGCGCTGCCGGACACCTGCTTCAGGATGTGGTTCAACGCCTCCGGACTGCCGGAGATGGCCGCCTGGGCGGCGGTCTGCAGCTGCCCCTGGCCCATCTGCTGCAGCAGGGCGGCGACGGTCTGCGCCTCCTTGCTCCCCAACAGCGCGGAGAGGGCCTTGGGGTCGGAGAGCAGGGCCGCGGCCTGAGGGTCCTGCTTTAGGGAATCTAACGCCTCTTGCTTTGCCATAACGATCGCCCCTTTCAAACCCAGTATATGTGACTTTTTAAGGATGGTGACTCACAATATGCGGATCTTGGTAGTTTCTGATTCTCACGGCCGTGTCGGCCCCATGCAGGACATGGTGGAGCGGTACGTCCCCGACGCAGTGTTTCATCTGGGCGATGTGGTGCGGGACGGGGCGAAGCTGGCGGAGCTGTACCCGAAGCTGCCCTTTTACCGGGTGGCGGGCAACTGCGACTGGAGCAACCCCGGCCTGCCCCTGGAGGACGTGGCGCGGCTGGACGGAAAGACGATCTTTTATATGCACGGCCACACCCAGAATGTGAAGCTGGGCGTAGGGCAGGCGGTGCGCGCCGCCCGGGATATCCAGGCGGACGTTTTGCTCTTTGGCCACACCCACCGGGCCATTCAGGAGGAGTACGACGGCCTGCTGGCGGTCAATCCCGGTGCGGCCCAGGACGGCCATGGCGCGCTGCTGACCTGGGAAAAGGGTGGGGCGGTCACCTGTATTCCCTTGTCGCTCTAGGGCTGGGGAGGATTCCAAGAAAATTGAAAAAAGGGGTTGCAAGAACGGAAGAAGTGTGGTAGAATACTAAAGTTCCTACGGGAAAAGAGAATATCCGGGTGTGGCGAAGTTTGGTATCGCGCTTGACTGGGGGTCAAGAGGCCGTGGGTTCAAGTCCCGCCACTCGGACCAAAAATCCTTGAAATCTTGCGATTTCAAGGATTTTTCTTTGCCCTTTCTGGGGCGGCTATCAATTCTGACCCAAACCTGACCCAGAAGGGAAAATGGGGGCAAATAGCTGTGAGAGAAATTATCGCAGCCAAGCTGACAGCGAAGGATGATCAATATGTTGCGCCTTGGCTGATAATCATGATAGGGGAAAGCCCCACGGCCTTGCGGCCGTGGGGCTTTCACAGGAAGGATGTTTGCGCCTGTAAAGACGCTGAGATGGGTTACTTCAAAAGGGCGGTGAACCGATCGAGCATCACCGCGACTTCCGCGCGGGTGACGTTAGCGGTGGGATCAAGGACGCTGCCGCCCTTGCCCTCCAGGATGCCCTTGGCCACGCACCAGGCCACGCCGTTCACGGCCCAATCGCCGGTCACGTCGCCATCGGAGAACGTCTCCAGGGTCTTGGCGTCAGAAGCGGTGTCCAGGCCGGCGAACTTGGCATACCGGGCCAGCATCACCGCCAGCTCCTGACGGGTGATGACCCGGTCGGGAGCGAAGGTGTCATCGGACACGCCGGTGACCACGCCGTTCTTCGCGGCCCAGGCCACAGCGTTGGCGTACCAGGCGCCCTCGGCCACGTCGGCGAAGGCCGCGTCCTCCTGCTCCTCGCTGCCGGCCAAACGGTACAGGACTTCCGCCAGGGAGCTGCGGGTCATGGGGGCGGTGGGATCAAACTTATTTTCGCCCACGCCCTTTACCAGGCCCTGAGCCGCCACAGCGGCTACCGCCTTGGCGTACCAGGCATTCTCAGCCACGTCCACGAAGGAGACAGCGGGGGTGTCGGTCAGCGGCACATCAGGCTCCTTCAGCTCTTCGTCAGTGGGATTGCTGGGGGCGGGACGGGAGGAACCGCCGCTGCCGGAGCCGCCGCTACTGGAACCACCGCCGGTGCTGACAGGCCGGAAGGCGGCCACCAGGGCCAGGTCGTGATCGGGCATGACCTTGTCCGTGGGCATCCCGGTCCAGCCGGTGAAGATGTAGCCCGCCCGGACGGGGTCGGTCATGGGCACGATGATCTCGCCGGGGTAGTAGCTCTGGACGGCCAGCAGCTCGTCCTGGACGGTGTAGGTGACCAGATAGCGGGTGATGTTGCCCTCGCGCAGCTGGCCGTAGACCTCCTGGGCGGCGGCGTTGATCTGGGCCAGCGCCTCCTGGGCGTCAGCCTCGGCGTCATACGTTCCGGCCAGGGCCAGAACGTCGGCGTAGTCCGCCTTGTCCATCCCGGCGGCCCGGATCAGAGCCGTCAGACCGTCGGCGGACACGGTGTAGGTGGTGGTGTCCGGGGAGGTAAAGGCGGAGAACAGCTTCAACGTGTCCGGCTCGCTCTGCATCCTCCAGCCGCCGCTGAAGCCCAGGTAGCTGTCGCCGTTCTTGATGTGCCAGACCCCCTCGCCCTGGTAGGTAAGGGAGAAGACGGTGGACTCGTCCTTCAGGTCCAGCTGACTCTCCCGCACGGCATTCGTTGTGGAGAGGTACTTGTCTCCGGTGGAGCGGATGGTGTAGCCCTCATCGGTCTTGGTGAAGGTCCACTCGTGGTTGGCCGGTATGACCCCGGTCATGGTCTTTCCGTCCAGGGTCACCCGGTAATGGTCGGTGCGGGTCCCGCTGTTGTGCATCACGCGGGATTCCACGCCGTTGCGCTCGGCATAGATCACGTAGTTGCCGTCAGCCAGGGTCTCCGTCTCGGTCAGCAGATAGCCGCTCACGCCGGGGGTGACCACGGTGGTGACGCTGTCCACATACTGTTCGGGAAGGATCAGCTCCCCGCTCTCAGGCTGCACCATCACGGGGATGGTGGCGGTGCGGGTCAGGGCGCCCTTGGTGACGGACACGGTGACGGTGGTCTTGCCCGCGCCCACGGCGGTGATGACGCCGTCGGCCACGGTGACCACGGACTCGTCGGCGGAGGTCCAGACCACGTCCGCGTCCTCAGGCGTATACTCCGCCTCCACAGTCCGCTTCCCGCCGAAGTTCAGGTCGATGAGGGAGCTGTCTACCTTGAGGGTGACGGACTCGGTGGGCTTCGCCGCCGTCAGGAGCCAGCCCTCGCCCAGCAGGTCGGCGGCGGTGAACGTCACAAAGCGCATGGCCATGACGCCCTTGGCGGGGTTGGTGGTGTCGTCCTGCTCATAGAGCACCGCGAAGCCCTCGTTGTTGGGCAGCTGGGTCAGGCAGGAGTAATTGTAGCGGCCGGGGAAGCGGATGGCGTCGCCGTTGAGCCAGGTGACGGTCTGTCCGGCGTCGTCGTTGACATAGCCGATGCGGATCACGCCGCTGCTGCGGTAGCTCTCCTTGGCGTAGGAGGCCAGGATCACGTGCTCATAGGTCTTGTTGTCCGGGCTGACCAATACGCCGTCCACATTGATGAAGGACACCATGTCGTTGCCGCAGTAGGCCAGGGCATTGTCCAGCTTGGACGCGCCCCAGGTGACGCCGCCGTCGGTGCTGTCGGCGTAGCGGATGTAGTTTTTGTCGTTCCGGGAGTACATCCGCAGATCGCCGTTGGGCAGGTGGACGATCTGGGACTCGCTGGCCTTGCCGGTGGTATCGCTGGTATCGGTGCGGCTGCCCCGGGTCCAGGTCTTACCGCCGTCGTCGGAATAGACGGTGCTGGCCCGCTCTGACCCGGTGGCGTTGTCATAGAGCTGGAACATCAGGCGCTCTTTGCCGTCCGCCAGGGTGACGGTGGTGCCCCGGCCGGGGCACACGGCGGTGAAGCGCTCTCCGTCGTTCTTCACGTTCAGCAGCCTCGGCTCGCTCCACACCAGGCGGCCGCTCTGCTCGTCCACCTGGGCGCTGCGGGCCATGATGTAGAAGGTGCAGAAGACCTTCCATTCAGACTGCATATAGAAGACGTTGTTCTGGACATAGTGGCTGCTGTCCTTCTGGCGGCACAGCACGGGCTTCATGCCCCCGTCCTCATAGTCATACCAGAGGTCCAGGAAGGCGTCCACATAGTAGCCGGTCTCGGCGCCGCCGCTGCGGGCGCAGATGGGATACACGCCAATGGACTTGCCGTCCTTCTGAGCGGTCTTGGAGGGCTGGGCGTTCAGGTCCACACAGTAGGTGTAATCGGCGGCGTTGCCGGAGGCGTTCCCGTCCGCCACACCATGGCTGAGCAGCAGGCGGTCCTGGTCGTCAAAGCCGGTGCTTGCGACGATCTTGTTCCCGCCGGCGTTGCCGCCATAGGAGGGAAGCATATCCACCAGCATCCAGAGCGTCCCGCTGCCGTCCACAGTCAGGGCCGGGTCGATGAAGGAGGCGCTGGCGGTCTTGCTGGTGCCGGGATAGTAGGTCGGCCCTTGGATGGGCGCGAAGTCGGCGAAGTAGTTGACGATCTCCCAATCCCAGGTCGCGCCGCCGTCCTTGGAGACGGAGACGATGGTGTCCAGGTTGTTGGGGGAGTCGTTGGTGTTGGTCCAGCGGGCGTCGGAGGCCGCCACGATCCAGCCGTTGTCCAGGGTGACCAGGGCGGGGATGCGGAAGTAGCTGTTCACGTCCGCGTCGCTCATAGGCTCGCTGCTGCCGGTGCCGCTGAGCTTGTCGCTGGGCATGGTGTACTCGCCCGTGGGCTGGTCGGCGGGAGCGGCGGGCTTTTCAGGATCGGGCGGCGTGGGGGGATCGGGCTCGTCCGGCTCCTCGCCGCAGGTGGCGGAGATGCTCAGGGAACCCACGTTGCCGTTAAAGCGCACGCCGGAGTTGACCTCGGCGTTCGGGAGGGTCCAGCTCTCGCCGTTCCAGAAGAACCAGGCGGTGGGCAGGGCCGTGGTGACCATCGTGTGCGTGACGCCGGTCTTGGTGTTGAGCTGGTTCAGGTAATAAGCCAGGTCATGGGCCGGAGTCACCGGGCAGACCCACTTGCAGGTGTCCGTCAGATACCCGGTGTTGTTGGCCTGGATGTCGCCCACGGTAAAGGCCGCGGCGGTCTCCGCCTGGCTCCACCAGTGGTCGGTGCAGTCCGGGTCCTGGTCCACGTGCTTTTGGCAGAGGACCTCCACCTGGTATAGGGTCGCGTTGCCCACGGCGGGCTTGGTGGTGGGCTTGTCGTCCTCAGGCGGCGTGGGGGGATCAGGCTCGTCAGGCCCTTCGGCGCAGGTGACCTTGATCTCCAGAGTGCCTTCCCGGAACTGTCCGCTGGAGAAACGCACGTTGGGGTTGGCCTCCTCCGTCTTGAGGAGCGTCCAGCCCGCCGTGGCGTTCCAGTAGTAGTAAGCCACAGGGATCGTTTCTTCCGTGGTGACCGCCCGGTGGCCCGGAGACACGGCGTCCACCTTCGCCACACATTCCGCCAGCGTGTAAGCGGGGGTGACCGGGCAGATATAGGGGTACTCCTCGGCGGTGCCGTTGTTCAGGTCGTTCACCCGAGGCTCGCCTACCGTGAACTGGTCGGGGGAGGAGTAGGCCCAGCCCACTGTGCTGGGGAAGGTCCAGTAGTGAGCGTGATCCACCTCGCACATGATCTCCACCTGGTAAAGATCGTGGTCGGCGTCGATGGTGGGCTTGTCGGTGGGTCCCTCCGGCGCGGGAGGCTCGGTGGGGTCGGGGTCCACAGGATCGGGGTTCTCGACCTCCTCGATGACCACTTTGGCAGCGTGGGCAAAGAAGCTGTTTTCTGTGCCGGGATAAAGCACATACCACGAACTGTCTTGCGCGGACTGGGAGGCAATCAGGTACTCACCGCCGTCCTCCAACGCATCTAGCCCGGAAAGCCGGACGTAGCCGGGAATGTCGCCGGCGGCATCACCTTCCGCCGCTTGACGGAACAAGGCAAAATCGCTCTGGCCCGTCGCTACTGCGGTGGGCTTTGTCCGGTCAAAACGCAACTGAAGTTTAGCCGTCTGATTATAGAAATACAGCCAACTACCGTTGCTTTCGAAGCGGAACCAATCGGGTGCATCATCCGCCTTCAAAGAAAGCGTAACGTTGGCACTTCCGGTTTGATTCGGATTGCCCGCCGAAACGTTGTGATTCAGATACAATTCTTCGGTAGTGCTCTTGATCACATAGGTATTCTCGCCCTCGCCAGCTGTAAAGGTATACAGCGCGTTGCTCAGGTCTACCTTCTCACCGTCATAGTTCGCGTCGGTGCCCAGCTGGGCCTTGGCAACGGAGGTGCTCCCCGCCGCAAACGCCGCCAGGGGCAGGCAGCTCAGCAGCATCGCCGCGACCAACAAACCGGCCAGACGCCGGGTCCATCGTTTCATTTTCATAGTATCTGTCCTTTCCCGTGTGGCCCTCCGGGACCCGGAGGGCCTTGTGTTCAGACATTCGGGTCAAACTGCACAGGGTTATTTTCCGCCAGGGTGGCGTAGAGGCCGTCCAGCGCCTCCGCGCGCAGCCAGGTGTCCAGCGCGGTGGACCGCGCCTCGTCGAAGGTGGGCATTTGGGTGGCGGTCTCCACCAGGGTGACCCGCCGCGCCGCCCCCTCCGGGGACTGGTAGTCCATGGTGTCCCCCGGCTGGGCGGAGTAGAGGAAGTCGGAGAGGGTAGCGTCGCTGTTCTCCAGATTCCGCAGGGTGGTCCGCTCCGCCGTCACCGTGGCGCTTTCGCCGTTTTCCTCCACCTGGTAGGTGATGGAATCCAGCTGCCGGAAGGCGTCGGGGTGGGCGTTGAAATAGTCCTTCGCCTGCGCCTCCATCCCCTTGTCGGCATGGCTTGCCAGGTATGCCACGATGTCCGCGTCCAGCTCGGCCTCCAGATAGCGGAAGTAGCTGGCTGGGGTGAAGCTGGTCACGCCGTACACCGTCTGCCCGTCGGCGATCTTGGCGGCGCGGATGGTGTTTTCCTGCTCCACGCGCAGCAGCAGGGCGGCGTAGTCGAAGCGGTCGCACAGTCCCAGGCGGCTGCCCAGGTAGAACTTGGCGTCCACCAGGCCGATGTACTCCTTGGTGTAGTCGTCCGCGTCCCGGCCATCCGGGACGCTGTCCTTTACCAGTTCGCGGAAGAAGTCAACCTCCTCCTGGCTCACCGTCCGGGAGTAGCCCCGGTAGGAGGTTAGTTCTTCCAGCAGGCCGCCGGAGGAGGAATGTCCTCCCCTCCAAAGCACCGCCAAGAGGACGGCTACGGCCACCACTGCCGCGCCCAGAAGGGTCCACAGCAGGACCCTCTTGCGGGGCAGGGGCTTTTTGTTGGGTTTTTGCGTCTTGTTTGCCATAGCGCGTCCTCTCTTTCGGCGGTGTCAGGTTTAGTCCACGTACACGAAGGCGCCCACGCCGGGGGTGGCGGGGATCGCGGTCCCGGCCATATCCCGGTCGCTGAACATCCCGTCGCTCATGCTGGGCAAAACGGCGCCCGTGCCCTCGTAGGTGTCCTTCGCCAGACGGTACGCCTCCGCGCCGGTGCCGCCCACAAAGAGGGCCTCGCCCTCCGCCTTGCTGATGGAGACGTTGGGATGGTCGGCGTTATCATCGGTGGGCTTGTTGCTGATGTTGATGAGCAGGTTGCCCTGATAGTCGCCGCCGTCCTGCCAGGAGATCGCGGCCACGGGGGTATCCGCACCCTTGTAGTAGAAAATGTTGTTGTAGAACTTATACTGGGCGGAGTTGTACTTCAGCAGATAGAGCTGGCCGTTCTTCAACGCGTTCTGGCCCAGGATGCAGGTGTTGTTGTAGACCTGGGTATTGATGCCGCAGTTGCCGTTAAGGAACCAGCTCATGCCGCCGGGGGTGTTGGGCAGGTTGCATCCGTCGTTCTCGGTGACGTTGTAACGGATGTAGGTGTTGATGGAGGTGTACTGAGCGGACTCGGTACACAGCATCATGAAGGCGGCGTTGTCGTGGAGGTAGTTGTACTGTACCCAGGTGTTCTGGTTCAGCGCGTCCACCTCGATGCCCTGGCCGTCCTGCACGGTGACGTGCTCTTCCACCCGGTCGCTGGAGATGGTGTGGCGGGTGGCGTCCACGCCGTTGAAAGAGCACTCGTTATACTGGAACACCGTGTTGTCCGAGTTCCAGTTGAACAGGCCCACCGCCGCCCGGAAGGGGTCGGAGAGGTGAATGGCGCAGCGGGTGGCCAGGTTGTGCTCCACGATGGCGTTGTCCCAGCTGTCCACGATGAGGCCGTCGCCGTCGATCTCCCGCAGGATGTTGTCGGCCACATAAAGGTTGCGGCTGGGATAGTAGGAATAGGCCCTGTTATACTCTGCGGAGGGGAAGGAGGGCCAGGAGCTGCCGTTGTCCTGATAGCGGCGGTAGCCCCACACGCTCAGGGAGTTGATGCCGTCGCGGCCGCACTGGTAGATCTCGCAGTTGGTGATGCTCACGTCCACGAAGCAGGAGGGGACGGGGGTCGCCGCCCGGGTACCCACGTTGAACTGGATGCCGCCGCTGGTCTTGCCGGGGTTGATGCCGGGGCCGCGGAAGCCGTGGATCTTCAGGTTGTCGAACACAAAGTGGGACAGGTCGCCCTGGTCCACGTTGACCACACGGAGGCCCGCGTTATAGACCTCCAGGGTCCCGGTCTTGTAGAAGTTGGGGTCGTAGGAGGGATCGTGCAGCTCCAGGTCCCGGATCTCCCAATACTCCACGTTCTCCAGCCAGATGGTGCCGTTCACCTTGCGGGTGGCCACGGTGCCGGCGCCCAGGGCGTAATCAAAGATGCCGTTGGGGTCGGGCTGGAGGACGGGGCGGGCGTCGCCGCCATACTTGCCCACCATGATGGGGGCGTTGGCGTTGCCCGAGCCGCGGGGACGGAACATCCCGGTAAAGGTGTCGCCGGACTTGAAAAGGATGCGGTCGCCGGGCACGAAGGTGAGGGTGTTCAGCTTGTCGATGCTCTGGATGGCGGTCTCAGGGGTGAGGCCGTCGTTGGCGTCGCTGCCGTCCTCCGCCACGTAGTAGACGCGGCTGGTCCCCTGGGCCAGGGTGAAGCTGCCCGTGCGGCTCTCGCCGCCGCAGGCGACGGTGAGGGACACCGCCCGTTCGCCGCTCAGGCTGGCGGACACCGGCTCAAAGCCCACGGTCACGGTCTTTTCGCCATCATAGGTGAAGCTGGAGCGGCGGAAGCTGGCGGGGGCGCCGTTCACCGTGAGGGTGAAGACGATATCGTCCACCGTGGGAGCCACTGTGGGCTTCTCCGCCAGGGTGATGACCGCCGTTCCGTTGGTCACGCTCAGGCCCGCGATCTTCGCGGCCACCACCGGGATGGTGTCGTCAACGGCCACGGGGAAGCTGAGGCTGATGTTCTGGCCCTTGTAGGTGAGAACCACGTTGACGGTCTGGGCCACCGCCGCGCCGGGGATGGGGGTAAAGGCCAGCGCGCCGTTCCCCGCGGTCAGGGCCAGGGTCTTGGACTCGCTGGGATTGAGGGAGGTGGTATACACCGCCGTAAAGGCGTTCAGGTCCAGGTCCTTGCCGCTCACGGTAATGGAGCCGTTGGTAATGGAGACCTGCTCCACGTCGCCCTTCACGGTCAGGGACGCGTCGTCCACATAGGCCACGGCAGTGGAGCCGTTGACCCAGATGTTGTTGTAAACATAAAGAATGGGGTTGCCGGTGGTGTAGGTAAACTCCACCGTATACTGCTTCCACGCATTCCCGGCGGCCTTGACGGTCTGGCCCCCGTTATCGGCGTTATACTGCTTGGCGCCGATGTCCAGAATGTCGTCGCCGCTCTCCACCTTTGCCCAGATGGAGAACTCGTAGGTCACGCCCGCCTGGAGGGTGGAGCCGTCGATGTTGTACTGGAGGGAGGATTCTCTGGCGCTGAACTTGACGCAGCTTCCGCTGCGGCCATCGTTGGATTTAGAGACATCCCAGCTGTTCCAGCGGTCAACGGCGTTGTCGGTCACGAAGCCATTGGGCAGGTCAAAGCCCGGGTCTACGATCAAGTTCCTCTTTTCATAGGTCGCACCCGCGGCGGAAGCCGCGCTCCATCCCGGGACCGCCATCGCGCACAGCATAGCGGCACAGAGAAGGAGGGAAAGCACCGGGCGAAAACGTTTCATTTTCATGGGTCTTCTCCTTTTCTAGAAGATTTTGCCGGATATCAGCTCGCTTACGCCTCCGAGGAGGCGTGCTGTGCTTTAGGCCGGGAAGGTCTCAGCGTAACGCTGGAGGATGGTGGCGGCCTCAGCGCGGGTGATGGTGGCCTTGGGGGCCAGCAGCGCGCCGCCGCGGCCCTGCAGCAGGCCCTTTTCCACACACCAGGCCAGGGCGTCCACAGCCCAGTCGCTGGTAGTCTCACGGTCGGAGAACTTCTCCAGGGTCTTGGCGTCGGCCGTGGTGTCGCGGCCGGCCTGCTTGGCGTAGCGGTACAGCATGACCGCCATCTGCTCCCGGCTCAGTGCGTCCTCTCCGCCGAAGACGGTGTCGGAAACACCCTTCAGGATGCCCTTGTCAACGCCCCAGGCCACGGCGTCGCCGTACCAGGCGTCCGCCTTCACGTCCTCGAAGGCCGCCTTGACGCTGATCGCGGGGCCGCCCTCCATGTTATACAGGATCTGGGCCATCATACCACGGGAGAGGGTCGCCTCGGGGGCGAACCGGTCCTCGCCCACGCCCTTCATCAGGCCCTGGGCGGCCACGGCGGCCACCGCCTTGGCGTACCAGGCGTTCTGGGCCACGTCCACGAAGGAGACGGGCTTGTCGGTCAGGGGCACGTCAGGCTCCTTGATCTCCTCGTCGGGCTTGCTGGGGTTGGGACGGGAGGAGCCGCCGCCGGAAGAACCGCCGCCGGAAGGCTCAGAGGGCTGAGCGGGCTGCTTGCCCTCCTCGGTCCACTTGGCGGTGAGGTCCAGGTCGGCGGTGATGGCCGCGGTGAGCACAAAGCGGGCGCCGTCCGCGGTGAACCAGCCGTCAAAGGTATAGCCCTCCCGGCGAACGGTGGGCAGCTTGGACAGGGGAATGGTCTCCCCCTCCGAGACGGCGAGGGTATCCTTGCCCTTCAGCGTGCCGCCGGCGGGATCGAAGCGCACGGTATAGTGGGGGATCTCCGTCCAGGTAGCCTGGACCACGGTGTCGCCCATGATGACCGTGTCGGCGGTGAAGGCCGCGCCGGAGGCATCCACCCAACCGGCGAAGCGGTAGCCCTCCCGGACGGGATCGGCGGGCATATTGCTGCCCATGGTGCCGCCCTGAGCCACGGTATAGCCCACGCCGTTAATGGTGACCGCGCAGGCTACGGTAAACTCGCCGCCCCACTGGGCGGTAAAAACAGTTCCGCTGGGCTGGTCAGACACGGCGCTGCCGCCCGGCAGCGCGGCCTCGGTGGTGCCCACCTGCCAGCCGGTGAATGCCTTGCCGTCCTTGGGCGGGAGAACGGGCAGCACGCCGCCCTGGAGAGTGACGCCGGTCAGGTCGCCGCCGTTCACGTTGGCGAAGTAGGCGTCCTTGCCGCCGGAGCGGGCCAGCGCCGCCGAGGGGGCTGTCTGGGTGTAGACGATGGCCCCATCCTGGTGGAGGAAGGGCATCACGCAGTCAAAGTCAGAATAAGCGGTGGTGGGGGCGGTCCCCTGGAACACCACGTTCAGCTTGTTGTGGTGGCTGATGGCCTGGAAGGCGCTGGCGGGGATACCGGACAGGTCGTCCCCGGCCACGGTCACGTCCCGCAGGCGGGTGCAGCAGGAGAACGCGCCGGTGCCCAGGGTGGTCAGTCCGGTGGGCAGGGTCACGCTCCGCAGACCGATGGCGCCCCGGAAGGCGTTGGCGCCGATCTCGGTGAGGGAGGCGGGGAACTCCACCGACGCGACCTTGGTGCTCTCGAAGGCGCTTTCGCCGATGCGCTCCAGTCCCTCCGGCAGGGTGAGCTTGGTCAGGGCGGTGAACTTGAAGGCGTTGTCGCCCACGGCGGTGATGCCGGGGCCGATGGAGACCGACTTCAGGGTGCGGTCGCCCACCGTGTCCAGCCAGGGTGCCACTTCGGTGTTCGTCCCGGAAATGTCACGGATGGCGCCCTGGCCACCGAAATAGAGCTTGTTGTCCCCGGTCCGGGCGAAGGTCACAGACCCGGGTGTGACGCCCGCGTCGCCGGAGCGGGCGATCTGGCTGGTGGTGGTGCCGTCCTGCATGGTGATGGTGCAGCCCATCACGCCGAAGGCGCCCCGGTCGTCCACCACCAGGTTGGAGGCGTAGTCGGCGGACACGGTGACGCTGGCCACCATGGAGGGCACGGTGAAGGTGACCTCTCCATCCACCTGGATGGTGCCGCCCGTGGGGATGACAAAGTCGCCGTCGGCGTTGACCTCAATGGCCGTGCCGTCCGCTGCCGCGGCGGTCACCTGCCGGCCGTCGTCCACATGGGTGTGGAAGAAGTAGATGTAGCTGGAGCCCTGAGAGCCTGCGGCGCCCTGGCCCATATCGCCCTGGGGTCCCCAGAAGTTGGTCTGCCAGGTGTTGTTGTAGTGGTTCTGCTCCGCCACATAGAGGGTGAGCTTGCGGTTCCCACCCACGAGCAGATACGCGCCGTTGACGCCCTCCCGGCTGTTGACCACAGTGGCGGCAGGGGTGCTGCTCACCATGCTCGAGCTGCCAAAGGCCAGATAGTTGCCGCCGTTGGAGAAGGCAAAGCCACCATCAATGGCCTCGATGCTGATGAGCAGCTGCTCCAGGGTGACCTTCGTGTTGCTCCCGGCGAGATAGCCCACCAGCTCGCCGTTCTCCGTCGCCAGTCTGGCGGCGACAACGCCCTGGCCGGCGACCACGGCGTTGTTGGGCGCGCAGGGAGCGGGGTTGAGGTACAGCGCGTACACCGCCGTGTCCCCCTCCACGCCGCTCTTGGCCAGCACCAGGTACTTGCCGTCGGCGGTGGTGGGCAGCTCGGAGGGAGCTTTGGTGAACAGGTCATACCCCTTCAGGATCATGCCGGAGACCCATTCCGGCTCAGCGCTCAGCTGGGCGTCGGCGGGGACATCCGCGAGGGGCGCGTCTTCGGCGATCGCGTCCATCGGAACGTCCGCCTCATCCGCGAAAACGGGCAATTCGTCCATGAGTTCCGGCTCCTCCGCCCCAAGGGGCAGATCGTCCAAGAGTCCGGCGTCCTCATCCATGATAACGGGCTGTTCCTCCAGCTCCTGAACAGGCTCCGTATCCTCGTTGAGAGTGACCTTGACCATCGGCTCGGCGGCGTCCTCTGCCGCCAGGGCCGGGGTGAAGAACAACGTCAACAGCATACAGATCGATAACAGAGCCGATAAGATTCGTTTCTTCATAACGGACCTCCTTTGAAAGCGCGGCTTACGCCGCAAAAACTGTAGGTCTGAACATTTTGCCGTTTTACCGTTGACTGCGGCGCCGCTTCTTTGTGCGCGGCCCGCACATGGCCCCTCCCTTGCCGATGTATGAATTATCTTTTGTCCTTTCCTTCCCGCTTGTTCCATGGGTCGGGAACGGGAGCGCGGGTTTTCTCCCAATTTCCCTGCTATACACCAATACTAAGCCTTTCTCTCTGCTGTTTCAATCTCAACTCTACGATAGTTTTTAGAGATTGTGCTTTTTGCATGGTCACATTCTCCAATGCGCCCTTTACTTTTTACAAGAATTGTGTTAAAATAACACATAAAAATTTTGCCTGGAGGTGATCTTGTGAGCTTGCTGCGTTGGGAAGACAGCGTGAGCAGCGCCGCGCCTCCTCTTCCGCAGCCTTTGAAGCTGCTGTATTTCTCCACGGCGAAATACGAGCACGACTGGCATTGTACCCTTCACACCCATCAATGCGTCGAAATATTTTACATTTTGAAGGGAAGCGGCAGCTTTCGGGTGGAGGGGACCTCTTTCCCCATTTCCCACGACAATGTGGTCGTCATCAATTCCGGGGTCGCGCATACCGAAGTGTCCTCCGCCCAGGAGCCGCTGGAATATATGGTGCTGGGCGTCAACGGAAACGACTTTTTGCTGGGCGGCCAGCAGGACCACCGCTACTGTATCCTGACCGATCCGTCCTCTACCCGCCCGCTGCTGCCCTGCCTAGAGCAGATCGCTCTGGAGGTCAGCCAAAAGAAAGAGCATTATCAAGACGTTGTCCAGCATATATTCCAGGTCCTTGCCATCCAGATGCTGCGCAGTCAGTCTGCTGCCTCCTTTACCTCCGAGAGGGGAAATGTCAATCCCAAGTGCGCCCAGATCAAACGGTATATTGACGATCATTATAAAGAAGACATTACCGTTGACACCCTTGCCAACGTCGCCTTTTTGAGCCGTTCCTATCTGATCCATATTTTTACGAAGGAATATGGCGAACCGCCAATCAGCTATCTGGTCAAACGGCGGGTAGAGGAAAGCCGTTACCTGCTGGCAAAGACGGATTACAGCATTTTGGAGATTGGGCTGATGGTGGGGTTTACCTCCGGCAGCTATTTCAGCCAGAGCTTTCGCCGCCTGGAAGGGATCAGCCCCAAGGAATTCCGCCGCCGCGCGAAGGCGGAGGCGTTGAAGGAAGCCTACCGATCCTTCGATTATATTTGAAACGAGAAAGAAAGGCCCGCAGTCAGATGACTGCGGGCCTTCTTACGTGAAAACGTTATTTTATCAAAGCGATGAACCGGTCCAGCATCACGGCCACTTCCGCACGGGTGACGTTGGTGGTAGGATCGAGGATGTTGCCGCCCTTGCCCTGGAGGATGCCCTTGTTTACGCACCAGGCCACGCCGTTCACGGCCCAGCTGCCGGTGTTCTCGCCGTCGGCGAAGGCCTCCAGCGCCTTGGGATCAGCAGAGGTGTCCATGCCGATGAGCTTGGCGTAGCGGGCCAGCATCACTGCCAGCTGCTCCCGGGTGATCACGTCCTCGGGGGCAAAGATGTCTTCGGTGTAGCCGGTGACGACCTTGACCTTCGCGGCCCAGGCCACGCCCTCGGTGTAGAACTTACCCTGGGCAACATCCTGGAAGGTGGTCTCGTAGTCCGTCTTGCCCTGGGACAGGCGGTGGAGCACCGTCGCCAGCGAGCCGCGGCTCATGGGAGCGACCATGTCAAACTTGTTATCCCCCACGCCCTTCACCAGCTCCAGGGCGGCGGCGTTGTGGATGGCCTTGTCCGCCCAGTGGCCCTCGGGCACGTCGTCAAACCGGGTCTCGGGGGTGGGGATGGTAGCGGGAAGTTCGACTTTTGCCAGCTCTTCGCCGTCCTTGTCGGTGACGGTGATGGTCACATCGCCGTCCTTGGTGGTGACGGTCTCAGACTTGGAGCCGTCGGACTGAGCCACGGTCTCGGTGACGGTGCCGTCAGGCTGGATGACGGTGGTCACTTTAGCGCCGTCGGCCCGGGTCTCGACGGTCGTAATGGTGCTGGGCGTGGAGGAGCCGCCGGAGGGACGGGAGGGGCTGACAGCCTGGGTCACGGTGAGGCGGCAAAGGGCGGAGACGGCGTTGATCCGGTCGGTGGAGGAGACGGTGATGGTGGCCGTACCCTCCGCCACGGCGGTGACCCTACCGGTTTGGTCCACGGTGGCGACGGCTTCGTTGTTGGAGGACCAGAAGAGGATGGGGCTGGTGGCAGTCGAGGGCGCAGCCGTGGCGCTCAGGCTCAGGGTCTTGCCAACCGTCAGGGAGGCGTTTTGCGGCGTGACTGCGACGGACTCCACAAAGACAAACGGCTCCGCCACAGGCAGGATGGTGGCGGTGGGCGCGGAGGTCAACTCCCCGGCGTAGCCGGAGCCTTCCACTGCCGTTACCTTGACACAGATGGACTTGCCCTCATCCTCGGCCGTAATGTTATACCGGGCGCCGGTGGCATCCGCGATCGCCGTCTCTACGCCGTCCTCTACGTAATACCACTGATAGGTGACCCTGGCGTTGACGGGCACGGTATTCACCGTCAGGATGCGGCCCACACGGGCGGGGCCGACCAGGGTGACAGTTTGGAGGGACAGGGCCTGGGCCTCGCCCGCGGCGGTGATGACGATGTTGCCGGTCACGTCGGCGGCGGGAATGGTCACCGCGCCGGTCTCCGGGTCATAGGTGAAACCGTCGTACGCCGTGCCGCCTACCGTCACGGCGATGACGTCGGGCAGGGCGTATCCCCGGGCGGCGGCCAAAGTGGCGGTGAACTGGGTGGTGTGGGTGGCGCTCTGGGGCGCGTTGGGGGCGGTGAGGCCGTTGGTGAGACGGTAGACCGCGGTGTACTGCTTCAGCGTGGCCTGGCCGGTAATGGTGATGTTGCCGGTCACGCCGTGAGTGAAGGTGACCACCCGGCTGGCGGGGTCGGTCTCATCGGGCAGATAGGTGAAGTCGGTAAAGGCCGCGCCGGTGTCCCCATCGGTCATGGTGATGCGGGTGGGGATGTCGTAGCCGGTATCGGGGGTAAAGGTGATGACGGCCACGGTGCCGTGGGTGAACTGGTGGTCATGCTCACTCTGGTCACAGGTCACATGGGCCAGGGCGGTGTGATCGATGGTGTAGGTCTTCAGCCGGAACTGGGCGGAAATGGTCACCGCCGCGTTGGGCATGGTAAAGGTGTAGAGGCCGGGGGTGGCGGTCTCATCGGCTACGATGGCCTCCCCGTCCTCCGGCGTGGCGGTCAGGGAGCCGGGCACCAGCTCATAACCCACAGAGGGAGTCACGGTAACGCGGACAGAATCACCCCCGGGGATCTGGGTGCGGCCCAGGGTGACGATGCCGCCGGTAAAGGTCTGGGGGTTGTGAACGTCATAGAGGGTCTCGCCCTGGACGGCGATGGTGACGGTGCGGTGCGGTCCGGCCTCGTGAAGGTCGTCGGCGGCGCGGCGGACGACGTAGGTCCCCACGCCCAGGCCGGTGATCTTGGCGGTGCCGAAGGTGCCGTCCGAGCCGGTCTCATCGTCGGTGGTGTCGGAGAAGGAGGTCCAGCCCTCCTCCCCGGGATCCACCGTGCCGTTTTCCACCTGCTTGTACTCGTAGGCACGGCCCTTGAACAGGCCCGTGATCTCGCCGTCGGTCTCTCCCTCGGTGGAGACGTTGGTATAGGTAGGAACGGCCTTCAACGGCTGCCCGGCCAACCGGCGCACCGCCACGGTGGTGGCAGAGGAGGAGCCGTCCAGATAAGCGCCGTTGGGGGTGACGGTGACGGTAATGAACTTGCCCACATAGGCGGCGGTGTCGCTGGGGATGGTGAAGGTATTGCCCGTTTCGCCGTCGATGAGAGTCTTGGTCCCGTCGGCGGTGTCGCTGACGTACCAGGCGTAGGTCAGACCCTCGTCCTTGAAGATCTGGGCGATGTTGTTGACGTTGGCGGTGAGGGTGCTGCCCAGACGGACGGTGCGGTCCTGGTCAGCGTTCATGGCGTCGATGGCCACCTGACCCTCGATGGTGCGCTTGACGATGACCGTGCAGTCGGCGGTGATGGTGCCGTCCGCGTTGGAGACGGTGATGGTGGTCTCGCCGGGAGCCACCGCCGTGACCACGCCGCCGACGACTGTGGCGATGTCAGTGTTGCCGGAACGCCACTGCAGCGGCTCGGGAGAGCCGGCGGGAGTGACGGTGGGGTGGAGGGTGACGGTGTGGTCATCGGTCTGATTGACGTAGATGGTGTGGGTCTCGCCTGCCTCAAAGGCCAGGGACTCAATGGGCAGGTCCTGATTGGCCAGCAGGGGGATGGTGGTGGACAGCTTGGCGTCCGCCCAGTTGCCGTCGGCGTTGGTGGCGCTGGCGGCGATGGTGCTGATGGTGAGCTTGCTGGCGCCGCTCAGATCCACAGTAAAGGCGGCAGGGGCGGCGGCGTCCTTGGTGGAGGTCTGCACGGCGGCTTCCGTGCCGTCCAGCATCACCCGGAAGGTCAGCGCAGGCACGTCGGCGGAGGACTGCTGGGCGTAGCTGACGCCCACCCGGGCCTCCAGGGTGTCAAAGCCCCAGTCCGTGAGGTCATATTCCACCACCGTGTTGGCCCGTGTGCCCAGGCCCTTGGAGAAGGAGAGCTTCGCGCCCTCCGCGCCGATGAGGGCCATGTCGTTGTAGCTCCAGGCTCGGTCCCGGATGGGGGTATTGCCTACGACAGTGGACCAGCCCAGGTCGGAGAGGTAGGCGGACTCCCGCACCTCCACGTGGATGGTGTACGTCTTTGTCGTGCCGCCGCCGGGTGCGGTGACGGTGACGCGGACGGTATTATAGAGCTTGCCATCCTCCATCAGGGTGTCATCCTTGAAGAAGCGGCAGGCCGCGCCGTCGATGGAGCCGGTGGCGGTCCCCTCGTCGGCCACTGCCGCATAGGAGAGGGCCGCGCCGGGCTGGGCGGCGATGGCGGTCAGGGCGGCGGACTTGTTGCCGTAGGCCACAGCGTGATACTCAGTCACGTCGGGATCAAAGGCGGGATACAGCTTCAACGAACCCAGGGACAACTGCCGCAGCTGGGCGTTGGCCTCGTTGGGCTTCATGATGGCGAGGTCGTAGACGTTGGTGGTCACAGTGTCCTCCGCCACTACCCGCAGCTTCACCAGCGTCACGTCCCCGGTGAGGGAAATGGGCTGATCCTTATCCACGGGCAGGCCGTTGACCACGACATTGAACTTGGCTTTATCGCTGTACGCGGCGGAAAGGGTGGCGGTGGACGCGCCCGCGGCCACCGTGACCGCGCCCAGATCAGCGCCGTTCACCGCCACGGACGTGCCGTTGACGGAGAGGGAGGTGAGCTGGGCAGCGTCCGAGCGGTGCGCCGCCTCGCCCACGGCATAGACCCGGATGCGCTTGGCGGTGACATACTTGTTCGCGCCGTCAATTTCACTGGTCGCCACCAGGCGGATATGAGTCGCTGTGACGGGTTGATCCAGCGTAATGGTTTGCTGGCTGTCCGTTGCCGTCATTGTTCCGGTCTGGACTGTCCGGAAGTCGCTGTCCTCGGGAGTGGCTGTGGGGTCGTTCAGATCGGCGTACTGCAGCTCATAATTTTTGATGCGGCAAGCGCCGTTGCCCCGGGGCTGGTAGCTGATGGCGGCAATCTCCCGGGCCTCGTCAAAGCCGGTCTGGATCCAAACGTGGTTGGTGGCGGAGGGACGGCCATCCACGTTTTCCGCGGTCACGGTGCCGTAATTGCCGTGCCACCAGTGGTTGCTGTCGTCAAAGGCCCACGCGGCGAGACCATCGCTGCCGGAAGCGGGATTTTGCTCCGAGTTGGCCTTGGCGTTCTTAGCCAAGACGGCGGCGGGGATCTCCTCAGTGGGCACCTCCGTCTCCAGCCGCGTCTTGTACAAAGCGTCGATGTCGCTGAGCTTGAATTTGGCCCGGCGGATCCAGCAGCGATCCCGCCGGACATCATAGCCTTGCGTTTGGGAGAACTCCTTGTCCCAGTGGCCGTAGGTGTCCAGCACAAAGGTGCCGTCGGGGTAGACCGCCATGCCGGAGTATCCGGTGTCGCCGGAATACGTGTTGTTGGCCCAATCCTCGTCCAGCAGGATACGGTACTGGCCCTCGTTGCGCTCCATCAGATCCTCGTAGGTGCCCACCCAGGCGATCCAGTCGCCGGCCAGCCAGTCGCTGCCGCCTTCAAAGACGCCGTTGCCGTTGGTGTCCCAGATGATCTCCCGGAAGGTGATGACCAGACGGCCGCTGATGGGGTCGTAGAGGGCCTTGTGCCGCTCGCCCGCCAGCGCGCCCTGGATCTCCATGGGCTTGGTCCAGGTCTCCCCCTCGTCGTCCGACCAGAACATCGTGGAGGCGTGAACGTTGTTATGGTAATCCGAACGGGCCAAGGCCATGATGCGGCTGCCGTCCGGGGAGCGGAACATTCCCACCTCGCAGATGTGGTACTTCTCCTCCTGTGCCCGGTAATTTGCGAGATATTTCTCCGGCTCGGACCACTGCATATTGCCCTGTTCGTCAAAGGTGAGGTAGGTCTTGAAGTTCTCAAAGCCGTAGTTGTGGAAGACGCCCATCCACTTGTCGATGAACTCGCCGGTGGACGGGTCTTTGAGCTGCACCAGGCTGGCCATGGCCACGATGGTGTAGCCCACGTCCTCGCAGTAACGGGAGCTTTCGCTCCAGTGGATGCCGTCGTCGCTGATGGACGCATCCCAGCCGCCCTTGCCGGAGCCGGCGTTGGTATCCCAGTTGGGCCGGGCGGTGATCATCACATAGCGGGTAGAGCCGTCGGTGAAGTTCAGACGGTACATGGTGGGGGTCTCCAGAGAAGCGGCCCAGCTGGAGGGCGTCTCGATCTCCTCCCAGTTCTCCCCCCGGTTGTCGCTCTTCATCATCTTCAGCGGGCCGTGGCCGTGGCCCTGGGGGAACACGGTGACCAACGTGCCGTCGGTGAGGGTGATGGTATCGGGCTGGCCGTAATACTGCTTGGAGGTGTCCAGAATAGGCCCATACACATCGCCCTGATACTGCTCGGGAAGGGTGATCAGAGGCACGTTCTGGGGCCGAATGTTCAGCTTCTTGGTGTCGCCGGTGGCCAGACGCTCCACATACTCCGCCGTGAGGTCAGAAATGCCCTGGCGAAGGGTCTTCATATCCGCTGCCAGGGCGGTCTTGCCCGCGTCGGTAAGGTAGTAGCCCGAAGAGTCGTAGGTGGGTCTCACCGTGGCAGCTAGCGTGTCCACAGCGCTCTCCATAGCGGGGCAGTTGGCCCGAATGGTCATGAGCTTGTTCACATCCCGCACGCCCTGGGCCATCTTCTCCAGACGCAGGCTGGAGTGGGCGACCGGGTTCACAGCGTCCTTTTCGTCGGGGAAGATGAGGAAGCAGTCCCCGGCCTCAAACTTGGCGTGGCTGGTGTCCCGCAGGGGATCAACCACCCAGGAATCGTAGGCCCAGCGCAGGAAGCCCGCGCCGCCCACGGAGTAGGAATAGAGCATGGTCCAGTAGCTTTCGCCCGGGGCGCTCAAAGAGAAGTTGCCGGGGATGTGGCCGGTGCAGGAGTAGACGGTGGTGCGCAGGCCGGCGGCCTCCCGCTCTGCCAGCAGGTCGGCAAACGCGGTGGGACTGCCCTTCACGGCGATGGAACCTACGTTCAGGTCATCCATCCGCATGGCCAGGTCGTGCTTGGTGGTAAAGTGATCCATGGCCCCCGCCTTTTTGAAGGGCTTGCCATCGGTATCCACCACGCTCTCGATCAGCGTCAGCGCCGCATCGTCGATCCCGCGCTCATCAATGCCGATGTAGGTTCGATCCTTCCAACCCTTGGCCTTCATATGGGCCATCAGGTCGGTGAGGAAAGCAGTCCATCCCTCGTTCCAGGCGGCGGTGCTGTCCTTGGATATGACCTGCTTTGTCCCGTTGGCGTCCAGATAGCGGATCTCATTGGTCCAGGGCGCTGTGCTGTAGCACACGATCTTGTCGCCGATGCCGATCACGTCAATGTTGAAGGTGATCCACTTGTCGAAGTCGGTGTAGTCAAAGACCCACGCGCCCTCGGCGTTCTTGCTCCACGCCACCATGCTGGGGATGTGGACCTCGTTTTGGCTGTAGGTCTGCCGCGCCCATGCGTCCTCGGCGATGGTGGTGGTGATGGCGTGGCCGCCGATGGACTTGTACTTCTCCATAATGGGCTTGAGAATTGCAAAGTGTTCCTCGGAGAAGGGAGTAACATTATAATACTCCGCCGAGGCATAGGGATTCTGCCACAGCTCGATGTCGAAGCCGTCCTTGAATTCCGTGGCGTCGGGGAGGACGGGGGACGCCACGTTCAGCGTGTAAGTAAAGGTGAGCTTTTGCGCGTCGGTCAAGCCGTTCGCCGTCACGGTGATCTGGCCCCGGTATGTGCCGGGCGCGGCGTCCTTGGGCACGTTCACCGACACCCAAAGGCCCTGCACCTTCCCGGCGTCCATGTTCACCGGAGCGTCTCCCATCAGAACCTCGGCGGCGTCCTTGCGGCTGCCCTCCGGTACGGCCACGCCGTGGGAGTCACCCCAGCCAGGCATCCCGGTATACGCCTGCACTACCTTAATAAAGGAAAGGTCTACATTCTCCGCCGGGATAGTGTGGTCCGCGCCGTCGGAGAACGCCCCGGCGGAGGCGGTAACGTTCGTCAAAGCAGTTTGCCCCGCCGCCAGGAAGATCTGGGACACGGCGGTATCGTTGCGCCAGGCGTTCAGGGTCGCGGCCTTGGCGTTGGCGGCCAGAGCGGCGCTGAAATTCGCCTGAACGTACTGGAGGTCGTCGTCCACAATGGCGCCGTACAGCGGTTCGGTCAGGTCGCTGAGATCAGGGGGCGCGTCAGGGTCCAACACAGCCGCGGCGATGGTGAACATCCCATCCCCCTCGGCCTTCACCACAGCAAATTTGGTGGGAGTGGCGGTAAACGAAATTTGATCGTAAGTACCTATCGTACAAGAGCTTATGTCCAAATACTTATTGTTAGACAAGCTCTTGATCGTGCACCAGCCGTCGCTGTCTAGGTTCATCTGGAACATATGGTTGGCCTTATGGCTCTGGCAACCACTGGGAAGCGTATACGGGTCTCCCGGCGTAGCGCTTTCACCGCAAGAGTCCGTTGCGCCGGCCTGCGCGTACATCTTTCTGTATTTATCACTTGACCCAACGGGAGCCGTGTCGCCGATCAGGTAAATACCGCCATCTTCAATGGTGGTGGCCACGCTGCCCGAAACGGCTGAGCTGTCAGCCAGCTTATAGAGCTTGAGCGCATGGGCTTCCGTACCCACGCCCCACTTGCCATGGTTGCTGACATAGGCCCACATATTGCCCGCGGGTAGCGTGACTGTCCGCTCCGCCGCCAGCGCCCCTGCGGGCAGCAGCAGCAACGTCATGCAAAATACCAGCAGCCAGGATAAGAGTTTGCGCACCGTTCTTTGTTTCATAACAGACCATCCCTTCCATGCCCTGCCGCACGTTCCGTTTTGACCGCGCGGCGATCTCCCGCTTTGCGAGGTTGATGATTTAGACAAAGTTTATTATAACAGCCTTTGCCTTTTCGGTCAATCTAAACAAGGATTTTCTTTTGCTTTTTTTGTGAGCGCCGATGACCCATCGACCCACATAGGAAAAGGCCCGCAGTCGCAAGACTGCGGGCCTTTTTGTGTCTGGATGTCCTTACAGGAATCAAACCGGAGGGCACCCGCGAGAGCGGGGACGCGCCAGCAGGCGCGTAAATTTCGCGCATCAGCGCGGAATTTGCGGAGGGGCGGGTTCGCCGCCCCGAGCATCATGAAATCAGGGCGATGAACCGGTCCAGCATCACGGCCACTTCCGCGCGGGTGACGTTGGTGGTGGGATCGAGGACGTTGCCGCCCTTGCCCTGGAGGATGCCCTTGTTTACGCACCAGGCCACGCCGTTCACGGCCCAGCTGCCGGTGTTCTCACCGTCGGCGAACTGGTCAAGAGACTTCGCGTCCGCTTTGGTGTCCATACCGATGAGCTTGGCGTACCGCGCCAGCATCACCGCCAGCTGCTCCCGGGTGATCACGTCTTCGGGGGCAAAGATGTCGGCGGTGTAGCCGGTAACAACACCGGCCTTCGCGGCCCAGGCCACGCCTTCGGTGTAGAACTTGCCCTCAGCCACGTCCTGGAAGGTGGTTTCGTAGTCCGTCTTGCCCTGGGACAGGCGGTGGAGCACCGTTGCCAGAGAGCCGCGGCTCATGGGGGCGACCATGTCGAACTTGTTGTTTCCAACGCCCTTCACCAGTTCCAGAGCGGCGGCGTTGTGGATGGCCTTGTCCGCCCAGTGGCCCTCGGGCACGTCGTCAAAGCGGGTCTCGGGGGCGGGAATGGTAGCGGGCAGCTCCACCTTGGCCAGCTCCTCGCCCTCAGCGTCGGTGACGGTGATGGTCACGGCTCCGTCCTTGGCGGTGACAGTCTCGGACTTGGTTCCGTCGGCCTGCTCCACGGTCTCGGTAACAGTGCCGTCGGGTTTTGTCACGGTGGTCACCTTGCTGCCGTCCTCTCGGGTCTCGGTCTGGGTGGTGGTACTGCCGTTGTTACCGCCGGAGGGACGGGAGGGGCTGACAGCCTGGGTCACGGTGACGACGCAGGTGTCATAAGCCGCGTCCAGCCGGTCGGTGGCGGCGGCGGTAATGGTGACCACGCCCTCGGCCACGCCCTTGACCACGCCGTTTTGATCCACGGTGGCGACGGCTTCGTTATCGGACGACCAGAACAGCGTGCCGCTGGTGGGTTCCTCCGGCGTGACGACGGCGGTCAGCCGGAGCGTCTTTCCGGCCGCCACACTGGCGGTATCGTCCAGAGTTACCGTTTCCACAAAGACAAAGGGGTCCGCTTCGGGAAGAATGGCGGCTGTGGGATCGGAGGTCAGCTCCCCGGCATAGCCATCCTTGCCGGTGACCTTGACGCAAATGGACTTCCCCTCGTCTGCCGCGGTGATATTGTATCTGACATTCACCGCGCCGGGAATGGGGGTCGTCGCCCCATCCTCCGCATAATACCACTGGTAGTCCACCTTGGCGTTGACAGGTACGGTGTTCACCGTCAGGACGCGGCCCACACGGGCGGGACCGACCAGGGTGACCGTCTGCAGAGCCACATCCTGCGCCACACCGGCGGCGGCGATGGCCACAGGCCCGGTGACGTGCTGGGCGGCGACGGTGATCTTGCCGCTGGCCTGCTCATATTCGGCCTCTGCTTCCACGTCACCCACTGTTACGGTGACGGTCTCCGGCAGGGCATAGCCCTGCGCGGCCACCAGCGTAACGGTAAAGATTTCCCCGTGGGTGGCGTTCTGGGGCGCGTTGGGGGCGCGCAGGCCGCTGACCAGCCCGGAATAGTCCACCGGATAGGTCTTGCGGACGGCCTTGCCGGTGATGGCGATGTTGCAGGTCACGCCGTGGGCAAAGGTGAGCACTCGCTTGGCGGGGTCGGTTTCATCAGGCAGGTAGGTGTAGTCGGTGAAGGGCCGGTTGGTGTCCGCGTTGGTCACGGTGATGGTGTCGGGCGTCATCTCGTAGCCCTCGTCAGGGGTGAGGGTGATGGAGAAACGCTCGCCGTGGGTGGCGGTGTGGTTTTCTGCATCGCCCAGGCTGCAGGTAATGTGGGTCAGCTCATGGCCGATGGAGTAGGTCTTGAGCCGGAACTGGGCGGAGATGGTGACGGCGGCGGCAGGCATGGTGAAGGTGTACTGGTTGTCCGTGCCCTCCTTCGGCTGCGCCACATGCACCAACCCCGTTTCATCCTCGGTGGCCTTCAGGGAGTCGGGCACCAGCTCATAGCCCTCCTTGGGGGTGACGGTGAGGGTCACGGTATCTCCCTCGGGAATGCTGGTGCGGCCCACCTGGACGATATTGCCGTCAAAGTCGTTGGGATTGGTCACATGGAAGTTCTGGCTGCCCACCACGTCGATGGTCACCGTGCGGTACGGACCGGCCTCGTGGAGGTCGTCGGCGGCGCGGCGCACCACATAGGTGCCTGTGGTCAGATCGGAGATCACGGCGGTGCCATACCTGTCCTCCGAGGCTGTTTCGTCGCCGTCCGTGTCAATGAAGTCCTCCCAGGCGTCCTCGGTGGGGGCCGCCGGCGTTTGTCCAAGCTCCGCCACCTTCTGATACTGGTACGCGCGGCCCTTGAACAGCCCGGTGATCGCGCCGTCGGCAGCGCCGTCGGCGGAGGCGTTGGCGGCGGTGGGATCGGCCTTCAGGGGCAGGCCGTCCAGCTTGGTCATGGTGATGGGGTCGGATTCGGAGGTGCCCTCATAGAGGTCCTTCCCGGTGACGACCACCTTGTACGCCGCGCCCACGTTGTCCGCGACCGCGGCGACGGTATACTCCTTCTCGACCGCGCCGGGGATCGCGGCAAACGCTGTTTCGCCATCACCCTTGCGCCACCACTGGATGTCCACATGGCCCTTGGCCCCCTGGTCCAGCTGGTTCAGCGCGCCGGTCAGGGTGGAGCCGATGCGGGGGCCGCCGGAGACGGACACCTTGCCCGCCAGCTCCCATTTCACAGTGACGGTGCAGGTGTCGGAAAGCGTCTCGCTGGGATTTTTAACGGTGACGGTGGTGGCGCCCACGCTCTGGCCGGTGATGATGGCCTCGTGAAGTTCGCCCTGACCCACCGTGGCGACCTCGGTCTCCCCGCTGTTCCATATCAGCACCCTTTGGCGGCCGCTCAAGGCCGCGCCGATGGGCTTGACCACGGGGTGAAGGGTGACGGTGTGGTTGGCATGGCCGGTGTTGGCGTAGACCGTGTAAGCGTCCTCCTCCAACTCCAGATATTTGATCAGAATGTTGGTCTGGTTGGCAATATCGGGGATGGTGGAGGACAGCTTGGCCTCCGCCCAGTCGGCGTGAGCACTGCCGTTATTGGCAGCGGTATATGTGACCCGAAGGGTCAGCTTTTGGGCGCCGGCGGGGATGGTCACGCTGGCGGTGGCATACGCGTCGGCAGCCTTCAACGCCTCATCTTCATTTGTCGCATACTCATTACTGCCGTCCACATCCACAAAGAAGCGAAGCGCCTGGCTCGTATTGCCGGACATGGAGTGATCCATGCCCACAATGGAGGTAAAAGTGGTAAAGCCCATGCGGCTGATGTCGTAACGAATATTCGCGTTGGCGTGGGCGCCCAAGCCCTTGTTAAAGGTGACCTCCTGTCCCTCGCTGTTCAGCAGCTTCATCTTGTCGGCATCGATCTCATGATCCTTCCGGGTCGGATGGCCACTCCAGCCGGTGCTCTCGGCCTCCCAATCCAGGTCGGAGAGGTACACCTCCTCCACCACCTCTACTTGGACGGTGTAGGTCTTGGTGGCGGTACCGTCGGGGGAGGTCACGGTGACGATCACGGTGTTATAGGTCTTGCCGTCGGTCTCGTCCACCAGCCCATCGCCCTTGTAGAAGTTGCACGCGGCGGAAGCACTGTCAAGCTCCGTAGCGGCGTAATCGTCCACCGTCTCGTAGGTGATCTTCGCCCCCGATTGGGCGGCGATAGCGTTCAGGGTGGTGGCGGTGTTGCCGTAGTTCACGGCGGTGTACTCGGTCACGTTGGCGTCAAAGGCGGGAGACAGGGCCACCTTCCCCAGATCCAGCTTGTAAAGCTCGGCGCTGGACGGGTCGTTTTTCACAAGGACCAGCGTATAGACGGCCTCGGTAACGGTGTCCTCCGCCACCGCGCGGATGGTGGCCTTGGTGACAGCCTTGGTAAGGGTGACCTGTTGGCCGCTGGTCACCGGCTTGCCGTCCACGCTGATGTGGACAGTGGCATTGTAATCGTTGGTCATGGCGGAAACGGTGGCGGTGTCGCCGTCCAGCCGCACCATGGCCTCGTTGTCGGTCATGGGCAGAAGGCTGTCCCCGCCGTTGACGGTGAGGGAGCTGAGAGACGCGTCGGCAGACGCGGTTTTGAGCACAACCACCCGGTAGAGGGCGGTGGAAAGGCCGTCGGCGGCGGTCACCTGCAGCTCCAGGTGGTTCAGCCCCGCCACCAGGGGGAAAGCGTTGGTGGACCATTCGGCGTTGCTCCCCTTATCCTCGCCGTTGTAGCGGGCCCTCGCCGTGGCCCCCTGGGGGAGCGTAAGGCCAAAGCTCAGCTGCGTCGCGTCCTCGGAGGCGGTCAGCGAGTAGTAGCGGGTGCCCTTGGCGTAGGTGATGGACGCGCTGCCCGCGGTGGCGGTGAGGTTCTCCAGAGTCACGTCGCTGCTCTGGGCGCGGTGGATGGTGACGGTGTAGAGTTTGGCGGTGATGCCGTCCGGCGCGGTAACGCGGACACTGGCGGTGGTCGTCGCGCCGGTGAGGGACACATTCCCGAGCGGAGACACGGTGGCACCGTTCTGCGTGGGAACGGTGTTGACCGTGACCTGGCTTACTGCAGAGGGGACGTTGACGGTGTACTCGGTCACGTTGGGGTCAAAGGCGGGGGAGAGGGCAAAGCCCTCCACCGACAGGGCGGCCAGGGACGCGTCCGCCCGGTTCTCCGCCTGGGCGGGGGCTTCGACGGCGGCCGAGGTCACCGGCGCGCCAAAGCGGCCGGTGGCGTCCCGGGGGATGACCACCGCCTTGACGTACTTATGTCTGGTGGCGGCGGTGACGGTCAGCTGGTCGGTGTTCGCGCCCTCAATGCGGGTGTAGTGGCCGTCCTGGTTGTCGGCCATGTACCAGGCAATAAGGGTGCCGCTCTGCAAGTCGCCTTCAGTGTCGCTGTAGTGGTAATTCGCGATGAGGGCGCCGTCCTCCCGCATGGGCAGGAGTTCGACCCTGTTGTCGACGATGCTGGGCGCGGTGTTGGTGGAAACCAGCGGGACGGCGGTTCCGTCCAGCTTAAAGTCGCCAAGGGTACTGGTGACCCCGTTGTGGCCATTTCCGGCGTTGACCGCCATAAAGCCCACCTTATAACCGCTGATATTGTTATCCACAGTCCGGATCAGGCTCCAGTCTGTGCCGTTCTCGCTGTAATAGCCGCTGTAAGAGGTTCCGGACTTGGTCAACTTCAAATATACCGCGGTACTGGACACATCAGACGTGTATTCTTCCGATGCGTTGCCACCGGTTTCCGAGTTTACCGCCAGTCTAGGCGTTCCCCCGTTGTTCTTGCGAACCACGGAGACATAATTGTCATGATCCTTATACAGAACCAGCCCGCTTTCACACCAGCAGTCTCCGTTCCCGCAGGTCTTGCTTTCCAGCTTGACCACGGCCTCAAAATCACCGCTGGGCGCGGTGGTCAGGAAATAGTTGTGTCCGCCCGGGCTATTCGACCAGTCACCGCCGCTCTGAACCTTGATGGTCACCGTCCCGGTCTCTGTATTCAAAGACCAGTTTTCCGCTACCTCATCTCCCACCGTCCAGGCGTCGTCCAGCCCCTTGGGCTTCTTCACCGTCACCAGCTTGGAGGCGGTGACGCCGCCCAGGGAGGCGGTGACCTCCACCACGCCGGGGGCCGTCCCGGTGAGCACGCCGTTTTGGTCAATGGTGGCGGCCGCGCCGTCGGTGAACGGCTTCACCGCCCAGACCACGCTGCCCGCGCTGCCGGTAACGGCGGCGGTAAAGGCGGGGCTGGCAACGTTCACTTCTACCGCGTCTGCGCCGCCGCCGATCTCGATCTTTTCGGGCGGGGTGACCGCCTCGCCCGACACGGTGAAGGTCAGGCGGTTGGACTCAAAGGTGCGGCCTGCCACGGTGCGGTAGGCGTAAATTTCCGCCGCGCCCGGGCCAACGCCGGTGACCACGCCGCCCTCGCTCACGGTGGCAACAGCGGGGTTGGAGCTAAAGTAGCTCACCGCACCCACATTGGGAAGCTGCTTGTCGCCCCCCACGTTGAGGCCGTCCCCGGTGACGGTCACGTCGGCGGCGGTGGTGATGCTGGACAGGCTCACGCCTAGGTTCAGGCCGTCGTCGTAGGCGTTGTTCTCAAAGGTGACGTTTTTGCAGGCCTCCAGCCGGAAGAGCCTGCTGGAATAACTTGAGCCGGAGGTGGAAAGGGTGGAAGTCTGAGAGCCGCCCACATTCAGCGTAGTGTTGTTGTCGGGCACGGCAAGGGTCAGAGTCACGTTGGGTTCATAGCGCAGGAACTTGTTGTTCTGCACCGTCAGCGTGTTCACGCTTTTGGCGTTGACCGCGTAGACATTCCCCGCCATCAGGAAGGTGTTGTTCTCGAGCTTGATGTTGCTGTGGATCTGGCGGTTGGGATCGTGGGCGCCGTTGGTGGGACGGATGCCAATGGCGGCAAGCTCGCCGCGGTCTCCCCCATACTGGGGATTGACGATGAAGGTGTTGTTGCGGATGGTCACGTCCTCCGCCCGGCCCGACTCATACCAGCTCTGGGCGTCGCAGGAGATGTAGATGGACTGCATCCCCATCCGGTCAAAGAAGTTGTCCTCGATGACCACCGGCTTCCGGGTGGTCACCAGAACACCCGATGTGGGGGTGGACACGAAGCGGCAGTGGTCGATCTGTACCTCGGGGATGTAGGTCACGTTTTCCAGCACGTGGCCGTCCACGGCGATCTCGCTGGGGATCGCCTCATTCAGTGTGACCTTGATGCGGGTCAGGTCGCCGTTGGGGAAGTTTTCCACCGCCGTGACCGTCCGCGTGGAGTTATCGATGGGAATGATCGTCCCCTTGGTGGAGAAGTCCACCGTGTCCCCCACATAATACTGGGGGAAACCGGCGGTCTCGTGGTGCATGTACTGTACCGTTACCGTCCGCCGGTCCGAACTGATCTCCTTGACCACCAGGAAGGTGCCGTGAATGTTGATGGGGTCGTCGTGGGGGCCGGAAAATTCGCAGTTGGTGATGGTCACCTTGCCGCCCACGGAGGACATCTGGACAAAGTCGGCGAAGCCCGCAGTGGTGCGCCCTGTCCCCGCACGGGGCGCGAACTTCACCCCGTTCAGGGTGATGTCCTTACAGAGCTGGGCCACCATACCGAAGCCGTGGAGGAATTGAACGTGGGTGTTCGACACGGTGATATTTTCGCTCTGCCAGAAGAAGATACCCGGGGTGGTACGGGTAATGTTGCGCAGCTGGAAGCACAACCCCGCGGCGGGGACGCTGTCGGCGTTGGAATAGGTGATCTTCAGCCGGTTGTTCGGCAGTTCCTGGAAGGAGGAAACGTTGCTGAAAACGTGTCTACCGCTGTCCCGAACCGTCGTTCCGTCGCTCAGGTCGTGGATCTGTTTCATACCGTTGTACAGCTCGTTGTTGCCCGAGTGGGTGGAGTCGCCCTCCACCGTCCAGTGGATGTTGGTGCCGTTGATCTCATAGGTGTAGCACGGGGGGATGTAGACGATGGCCGCGTTTTCCCCCTCTACCCGGGACTCCACCGTCACGTCGATGACCGACGGACTGGCCCAGTCCATGCTGAAGTTGGTGAAGGTGACGTTCTGGGAGTCGAGGGCCGCGAAGGAGGTCATGTCCCCGTGGAAAATGAACTGGCTGCCGCCGCCGTCCACGGTGACGTTCTGCATATCCTCCACCAGAATGCCCAGACGCTTGTCCTTATAGTTCTGGTTGGTGCCCACGGTGTTGGAGACGTACAGCGTCCGCATCTCGGAGAGATCGGCGTAAAAGTGATATTCCCCCTTGGGGAAGGAGATGGTCTTTTCCACGCCGTCTTCCAAGGTCGCGGCATACGCCAGGGCCTTGATGACAGCGGTGGAGGACTCCTGCGCCCCCGTGGGATCTGCGCCGTAGTCGGTGACGTCGATGGTGACGCCGCCCGTTCGGCTGCTCCGCCGGGGCGCGGCCAGCGCCGTCACGGGCAGCAGGGAGAGGACCATGGCCGCCGCCAGAAGCAGGGCCGACAGGCGTTTCACGGAATGTTTCACAGGGATCATCCTTTCCATATGTTATGGGTAAACAAAGTATAGCACAGTGGAGGCGCGTAGGTCAATACCAACAAAAATTACAGGAACAGACACGAATTTATAGCTATTTTCACGAAGGGGATAGGAAAGAAATCGTGCGGAAACGTGAAAACACAAGGATACTGGCAAAATCAACAAAAAGAGACGAGAGGTGGCGAAATTTTTTCTTGCATTTTCCCAACGGGTGTGCTAGAATACGCCCAGGAAGCACAAGGGGCTTCCCAACAAAAAGGGGAGGAATCAGCCGCCCGGGCGGCTTCTGTTCTGCTTGGTCCACCAAGCGGAACAAGGGGCGCTGCGCCGCTGAGGAGACCCAAATCTAGAATGGAGGAAACCTCATATGAACATGAAGAAGTTGCTTGCACTTGGTCTGGCTCTCGTGATGGTGTTTGCCCTGGTGGCCTGCACCAACAACGACACGAAGAACCCCGACCCCACCGCTGCGAACCCCGACAATCCCGGCACCGTCGCCACCGACCTGAACGTCGGCGTGTTCTACTACACCTATTCCGACACTTACATCGCCAGCGTTCGTACCGCTCTGGACGCCGCTCTGGACGCCAAGGGCATCAAGTATCAGGACTATGACGGCAACAACCAGCAGGGCACCCAGAACGACGCCATCCAGACCGCTCTGGCCAACGGCACCAACCTGCTGATCGTCAACCTGGTCAACTCCGGCTCTCCCGACGCCGCCAAGGCCATCACCGACATGGCCGGCGATGTGCCCGTCATCTTCTTCAACCGCGCTGTGGACTCCGAGGACGATCCCGACGCCACCCTGAAGGCTGACGACAACATCTGCTTCATCGGCACCGACGCTCCCGAGGCGGGCCACCTGCAGGGCAAGATGATCGGCGACTACCTCGTCGAGAACTATGACACGGTCGACCTCAACGGCGACGGCGTCATCAGCTACGCGCTGATGAAGGGCGACGAGGCCAACGTGGAGGCCATTTACCGCACCCAGTACGGCGTGGAGGACGCTGACGCTGTCCTGGAAGCCGCCGGCAAGCCCAAGCTGGCTTACTTCGACGCCGCCGCTTCCACCAAGTACCAGGTCGACCAGACCGGCGCTTGGTCCACCCAGGCCGCTGTGGACTACATGAGCACCAACCTGGCCCAGTACAATGAGGCCAACGGCAACATGATCGAGCTGGTCATCTGCAACAACGACGGCATGGCCGAGGGCGTTGTCTCCGCGCTGCAGGATGTGGGCTTCAACACCGGCTCCGGCAAGACCATCCCCGTCTTTGGCGTGGACGCCACCGAGGCCGCTCAGCTCCTCATCTCCGAGGGCAAGATGACCGGCACCGTGAAGCAGGACGCCGAGGGTATGGCCAACGCCATCGCTGAGACCGCCGCCTCCATCGGCGCCGGCTCCTCCATCGCCGACGCGGTCTCCGCCGCTGCCGGCACCAACGCTGACATGTACACCATCGCGGAAGGCGTTGCCAACAAGCTGTTCGTTGCTTACGCTCCCTTTATGTAATTGAACGGCAGCAAGAGCAAAAACAACTAAACGCACAACGGAGGGGCTGCCACTACGGTGGCAGCCCCTTTGATTTTAATCGAAAGGAGGCAGCTTGATATGGCGGAAAACGTCTTACTGCAAATGACGGACATCACGAAGGTGTTTCCCGGCGTCAAGGCGCTGGACAAGGTCTCGCTGACGGTGCGGGCTGGAACGGTCCACGCGCTGATGGGCGAGAACGGCGCGGGAAAGTCCACCCTGATGAAGTGCCTGTTCGGCATTTACTCAAGAGATTCCGGCGAGATCGAGCTGGAGGGCAAGCCCATCAACTTTAAAAGCTCCAAGGAGGCGCTGGAAAACGGCGTCGCCATGGTGCACCAGGAGTTGAACCAGGCGCTGAAACGCTCCGTCATGGACAACCTGTGGCTGGGGCGGTATCCCAAGATCGGCGGTATTGCCGTGGACGAGCGGAAAATGTTTAAGGACACCACGGAAATATTCAAGAACCTGGGCATTGACATCGACCCCCGCCGCATTATGAACACCATGCCGGTCTCCCAGCGGCAGATGGTGGAGATCGCCAAGGCCGTCAGCTATGATTCCAAGGTCATCGTCTTCGACGAGCCCACCTCTTCTCTCACCGAGACGGAGGTGGAGCATTTGTTCCGTATCATCAACATGCTTCGGGACAAGGGCTGTGGTATCATTTATATTAGCCATAAAATGGACGAGATCCTGCGTATTTCCGACGATGTTACCATCATGCGCGACGGCCAGTATGTGGCCACAAAGTCCGCCAAGGACCTGACCAAGGAGGAGATCATCCGCCTCATGGTGGGCCGCGAGCTTACCAACCAATTTCCTCCCAAGACCAACAAGCCAGGGGAGGAATATTTGAAGGTGGAGAACCTCACCGGTCAGTATAACCGTCTGCGGGATGTGTCCTTCAGCGCCCGCCGGGGTGAGGTGCTGGGTCTGGCCGGGCTGGACAGCTCGGGCCGTACCGAGACGCTGGAGAGCATCTTCGGCATCCGCACCCGGAAGGACGGCGTGATCACCCTGGGCGGGAAGCGCTGCAAGAACCGTAACGCCCGGGAGTCCATCAAGGCGGGCTTCGCCCTCATCACAGAGGAGCGGCGGGCGACGGGTATCTTCTCCATTTTGGACATCAAGGAAAACACCGTGATCTCCAGCCTCCGCAAGCATTTGCGGGGCGGCGTTTGCCTCAGCGAGGCGTCCATGAAGAAGGACACTCAGTGGTCCATCGACGCCATGCACACCAAGACCCCGTCCCAGTCCACCAAGATCCGCAGCCTGTCCGGCGGCAACCAGCAGAAGGTTATCATCGGCCGCTGGCTGCTCACCGAGCCGGAGGTCCTGCTGATGGATGAGCCGACCCGCGGCATCGACGTGGGCGCGAAATACGAGATCTATCAGCTCATCCTGGATCTGGCCAACCAAGGCAAGACGGTGCTGATGGTCTCGTCGGAAATGCCTGAGCTGCTGGGCGTTTGCGACCGGATCATCGTCATGTCCGGCGGCCGCGTGGCCGGCGAGGTGGACGCGCAAAATACCACACAGGAAGAAATTATGGCGCTTGCCGCCAAATACGCTTAAAGGAGGTTGCGGAATATGCAAAACCCGATCAAAAGTGTCCAACAGACTGCTGCACGCTATAAGACCCTGGACGCGCGGGACCGCCGCCGCTTCTGGTCCGACGGGATCCTGAACAACGCCCTTTATATCCTGATGGCGGTTTTCGTCATTTACACCGCCATCAAAAACCCCAACTTCTTGACGGGAAGCACCATTACCGCCATTGTGACCCAGGTGGCCAGCTATCTGCCCATCGCTCTGGGTATCGGCGGCTGTATCGTCCTCACCGGCACCGACCTGTCCGCCGGCCGCGTGGTGGGCCTCACCGCCGCCGTCTCCGCCCTGCTCCTGCAGCGGGTGGACCTGCCCCGCCGGGTGCTTGCCTCTATGCCGGCGCTGCCCGGCTGGGCGGCCATCATCATCACCATCCTGGCCGTTATGGTCGTGGGCGGTATCGTGGGCCTGGTCAACGGTTTCTTCGTGGCGAAGTTTGAGCTGCACCCCTTCATCGTCACCCTGGCCACCCAGCTGATGACCTACAGCGTGATCCTGCTGCTGTTCATGCTCAACAACAACAACGGTCAGCCCCTCAACGGCCTGCGGGAGGATTACTCCACCTTCGTCAAAGGCTCCATCCCCGGCACCTCGCTGCCCTGGTACGTTCTGTACGCGGTCATCTTCATCGGCGTGATGTGGTTTATCTGGAACAAGACCACCTTCGGTAAGAACATGTTTGCCGTAGGCTCCAACAAGGAAGCGGCCAGCGTCTCCGGCGTCAACGTGTTTAAGACCATCATCATGGTCCACACCCTGGCCGGTATCATGTATGGCCTCAACGGCTTTATCGAGGCTGCCCGCCTCAGCTCCGTCACCCAGTCCACCGGCCTGAACTACGAGTGCGACGCCATCGCCGCCTGCGTCATCGGCGGTGTCAGCTTTGTCGGCGGCACCGGCAAGATCTCCGGCATCGTGCTGGGCGTGTTCATCCTGCGTATCATCTTCGTGGCGCTGAACTTCCTGTCCATTGACCAGAACCTGCAGTTCCTCATCAAGGGCGCCATCATCCTCTTCGCCTGCGCCCTGGATATGCGCAAGTACCTGACCAAGAAGTAAACTTCTCGTGAAAGGAGCCCACAGGTCCTCCTTTCACGGCAGGTTTCGCCGCCTGCGGGCGGCGAACGCTGCGAGGCTTTCACAAAAAAGTGGGGCGCCATTTGGCGCCCCACTTTTTTACGTTGGGATTGTTTACTTTACGCTCTCCAGGAAGCGGAGGAAGGCGGCTTTGCCGGTCTCGTCCCGCTTGTAGACGCCCGCGTGCTCCAGCACCTTGGCGAACACAATGCCCGTCTCCTTCTGGACGATGTCCAGAGCGTTGTCCGGGGTGATGGTGTAGTTCTTGGCGAAGGCCTCCGCCCAGTCGGCGTGCTTTTCCGTGCGCTCGTCGGCGCGCAGGTCCTTGCCGGTGGCCAGGCAGTCCGCCACAGCGGCCAGCTCCTCCTTCAGCCGGGCGGGGAGGACGGCCAGGCCCATCACCTCGA
>CAMNQX010000015.1 GCA_946550725.1 uncultured Clostridia bacterium
GGGCGGCCTTCTCATAGTAGGAGCGGAACTGCTTCTCCATGATGCCGTAGACGAACTTGACCTTCTGCTTCTCGTTCATCTGCATGGCGTACTCGCTCTGCTTGCGGCGCATCTGGCCCTTGGGATTGCGGTTGGTCTGCTTCTTGGCGTAACCCATGGCGGCGGGAGAGACGTTCAGCGCCTTGCAGCGCTTGGCCACCGGTTGCATATTCTTAGCCATATTCCTCTTCCTCCTTCCAAATTACACCCGGCGCCGCTTGGGGGGGCGGCAGCCGTTGTGGGGGATGGGGGTCACGTCCTTGATGAGGGTGACCTCCAGGCCCACGGCCTGCAGGGCGCGGATGGCGGCCTCACGGCCCTGTCCGGGACCCTTGACAAAGACCTCGACGCTCTTCAGGCCATGCTCCATGGCGGCCTTGGCGGCGGTCTCCGCGGCGGTCTGGGCCGCGAAGGGGGTGGACTTGCGGGAACCGCGGAAGCCCATCTCGCCGGAGGAGGCCCAGGAGATGGCGTTGCCCTGGGTGTCGGTCACGGTGACCATGGTGTTGTTGAAGGAAGAGCGGATATGCACAGCGCCCTTCTCGATGTTCTTGCGTTCGCGGCGGCGACGGGTCGTCGTCTTCTTGCCTTTGGTCGTAGCTGCCATAATTCTCTTCCCTCCTTACTTCTTCTTGTTGGCGACCGTGCGCTTCGGACCCTTACGGGTGCGGGCGTTGGTCTTGGAGCGCTGGCCACGGACGGGGAGGCCCTTACGATGGCGGATGCCACGGTAGCAGCCGATCTCCGTCAGCCGCTTGATGTCCAGCGCCACGTTGCGGCGCAGGTCGCCCTCCACGGTGTAATCGCGAGAGATCTCCTCGCGCAGTGCCGCTTCCTGCTCCTCAGTCAGGTCTTTGACGCGGGTATCGGGGTCGATGCCCGTGGCCGCGAGGATCTTGTTGGCGCTGGTGCGCCCAATGCCGAAAATGTAGGTGAGACCGATCTCCACCCGCTTGTCCTTCGGCAAGTCAATACCGGCAATACGTGCCATATTCTACTGCACCTCCCTTTAACCTTGTCTCTGCTTGTGCTTGGGGTTTTCGCAAATGACCATAACTTTGCCCTTGCGCTTGATGATCTTGCACTTCTCGCACATGGGCTTCACAGACGGTCTGACTTTCATGAGAAACCTCCTTCATGTGAATGCCTTAAATGGCCCCGGTTCGGTTCGGGCAAGGCCAAAACCTCTTCCGGTCGTTGGTTGTTTACTTCGTTCTCCAGGTAATACGTCCTCTTGTCACGTCATAGGGCGACATTTGGACGGTCACCTTGTCTCCGGGCAGGATGCGGATGAAGTTCATCCGCAGCTTGCCGGAAATGTGGGCGAGAATGATGTGTCCATTCCCGATGTCCACATGGAAGGTGGTGTTGGGCAGCGCCTCTGTCACCACGCCTTCCACTTCGATCATATCATCCTTTGCCAAGGCTCATTTCCTCCTTAAAGGCCGCTAAGGCCCGTCTCAGCTCTCGGTCAGAGACCGTTTTTCCTTGCTGTAAGGTTTGGGTGACCGGTCTCAGAAGGTCAGACGCGCCGTCCACGGCCTCAACGTGCCGCGGGCTTTTGGCCTTCGGCCGCTTGCCGCTCCGGCGTTTGCCGTCGGCCAGCAGCAGCCGGCCTGTCTCCTCCTGCCATCCCACCACCCAGAAGATGTTTCCCTTGTCCCGCCCGGCCTTCGCGCGGACGGGACAGCCGATCTCATAGCTCATAGCCTTCTCCTGGGTCGGTAAGGATCTCCGGCTCCCCTTCGGTAATGAGGATGGTGTTTTCATAGTGGGCGGTGAGGCTGCCGTCCATGGACACGGTGGTCCACTTGTCCTCCAGCACCTTCACCCGCCAGTCCCCTGCGCAGACCATCGGCTCCACGGCGATGACCATACCCGGCATCAGCCGCGGCCCGTGGCCCTCGGGGCCGTAATTGGGGACCTCCGGCGGCTCGTGCATCTGCCGGCCCACACCGTGGCCGACGAAATCTCGCACAACGCCGTAGCCGAAGCTCTCCACATACTGCTGTACCGCGTGTCCAATATCCCGGACGCGGTTGCCCGCCTTCGCCCGGGAAATGCCCCGGAAGAAGCTCTCCTTCGTCACGTCCATCAGCTTTTGCGCCTCGTCGGAGACCTTCCCGCAGGGAAAGGTGGCGGCGCAGTCGCCGTGGAACCCGTGGAGATACGCCCCCACGTCGATGGACACGATGTCTCCCTCTTCCAGCTTGCGGCTGCCGGGAATTCCGTGGATGACCACTTCATTCACCGACGCGCAGATGGAGCCTGGGAAGCCGCCGTAGCCCAAAAAGGAGGGCTTGGCGCCGTGGCTTCGGATAAACTTGCGGACCTCCCGGTCGATCTCCCCTGTGGTGACGCCGGGACGGATCATGCTCCCGGCCAGCGCTCTGGCCTGGGCGGTGAGCCGTCCGGCGGCCCGCATTTTTTCGATCTCCTCGGGGGTCTTGATGGTGATAAGCTCCATGGCTTACACTCCCAGAGCCTCGGCGACCGCGGCGGTGATGTCCTCCACGCTGCCCTTTCCGCCCGGCACGGAGCGGAGCAGGCCCCGTTCCGCGTAAAAGCCCTTCAGCGGCTCGGTGACGCTGTGATAGACCTCCAGGCGTTCCTTCACCGTCTCGGCCCGGTCGTCCTTGCGGGTGACCAGCTTGCCGCCGCAGTGATCGCAGACGCCTTCGGTCTTGGAGGGGTTGGCCTCCACATGGTAGGGCGCGCCGCAGCTCTCGCAGACTCTCCGTCCGCTCATACGGCGGACGATGACCTCGTCGGACACGTCCAGGTCCACCACCCGGTCGATGGCGATGCCCATGTCCTCCATGGCCTGGGCCTGGGCCAGCGTGCGGGGCACGCCGTCCAGGATAAAGCCCTTGGCGCAGTCGTCATGGCTCAGCCGCTCCTTCACGATGGCGAGGATGACCTCGTCGGGCACCAGCTTGCCCGCGTCAATGAGCGCCTTGGCCTGCAGCCCTACGGGCGTGCCCGCCTGAATGGCGGCGCGGAGAATGTTGCCCGTGGAAATGGTGGGGATGCCCAGCTTTGCGGAAAAGATCTCAGCTTGTGTGCCCTTTCCCGCGCCGGGCGCGCCCAGGAAGATGATCTTCATGGAACGCCTCCCTCTTATTCCAGGAAGCCCTTGTAGTGCCGCATGAGCATCTGGGCCTCCATGGCCTTCACCGTCTCCAGCGCCACGCCGACCACGATGATGACGGAGGTACCGCCGATGGCCAGGGACTGGACGCCGATGATGTTGCCGGTGACGATGGGCAGAATGGCGATCACCGACAGGTAAATGGCGCCGAACAGGGTGATCTTATTGAGCACCTTGTGGATGAAGTCGGCGGTGGGCTTGCCGGGCCGGAAGCCGGGCACGAAGCCGCCGTTCTTCTTCAGGTTGTTGGCTACTTCAATGGGGTTGAACTGAATGGACGAGTAGAAGTAGCTGAAGCCCAGGATCAGCAGGAAGTACACCACGGCGTACACCCAGCCGCTGGAGTTGAACACCCGCATGAATCCGCCGCCGAAGCCCTCGGACTTCTCGGTCACGCCGAAGAACGCCGCGATGGTGGCGGGCAGGGAGGCGATGGCCTGGGCGAAGATGATGGGCATAACGCCGGACATATTCACCTTCATGGGCAGGTGGGTGGACTGGCCGCCGTACATCTTCCGGCCCACCACCCGCTTGGCGTACTGCACGGGAATGCGGCGCTCGGCGTTGGTGATGAACACGATAAAGACGACCAGCAGCAGCATCCCGATGATGAACAGAGGGATAAACACAGGGTGCATGGCCGCGTCAATATAGGCCTGGGCCTGCTCGGTGGCGCTGGTCAGCTGGGCGGGCGTTGCCGTGGTCGTGGTCAGGCCCATCTGCGCCAGATAAACCTCGATCTGGCTGTCCAGGGTCAGCGTCCCGGCGCGCATCGCGCTCCAGCGGGTCACGCCGGTGATCATCGCCACGATCATGCTGGGCACGCGGGAGACGATACCGCCGAACAGGATGATGGAAATGCCGTTGCCGATGCCGAATTCGGTGATCTGCTCACCCAGCCACATCACAAAGGCGGAGCCGGCGGTGAAGGCCATCACCACGATAACGCCCACCAGCCAACCGGGAACGCCGTGGTTGTTGATGAGGCCCCAGCTGCGGATCAGGGTGAAGTACCCGAAGCCCTGGAGGATCGCGATGGCCACGGTGGTGTACCGGGTGATGGCGGCGATCTTCTTGCGGCCTTCCTCGCCGCCGTCGGTCTTGAGCCGCTCCAGCGCCGGAATGGCGATGCAAAGCAGCTCGATGATGATGGAGCTGTTGATATAGGGCTGGATGCTGAGGGCGAAGACTGTCGCTTGGGCGAAGGCGTCGCCGCTCATGGCGTTGATCAGGTTAAAGATCGTACCCGACTGGCTGGCCAGGTAGCTGCTCAGCGCGTCGCCGTTCACGAAGGGAACGGGGACGGCGCAGCCCAGGCGGAAGATGAGCAGAGCGAAGAGGGTAAACAGGATCTTCTTGCGCAGGTCATCGATCTTCCACGCGTTGCGAATGGTGGTGAACAACTTAAATCACCTCGGCCTTTCCGCCGGCCTGCTCAATCTTTTCCTTGGCGGAGGCGGAGAAGGCGGACGCGCGAACGGTCAGCTTCTTGGAAAGCGTTCCGTTGCCCAGCACCTTCACGCCGTGCTCGCACTTGGAAAGGATCCCTTTGTCCAGCAGGTCGCACACATTTACGGTGTCGCCGTCCTCAAACTTGTTGAGGGAAGCCACGTTGATGGCCTCCAGGGGTTTGGCGAAGATGTTGTTGAAGCCCCGCTTGGGCACGCGGCGGGCCAGGGGCATCTGGCCGCCCTCAAAGCCCACGCGCACACCGCCGCCGGAACGGGCCCACTGGCCCTTGTGACCGCGGCCGGCGGTCTTGCCGTTGCCGGTGCCGGGACCGCGGCCCTTGCGCTTACCCACCTGGGTAGAGCCGGGCGCGGGGGAAAGATCATGCAAATTCATTTCTGGCGCCTCCTTACTTTTCCTCGGTTACGTTGAGGAGGTAACCGATCAGGGCGATCTTGCCGCGGGTAGCCTCGTTGTCGGGCTGCACGGTGGCGTCGCCAATCTTTCTGAGGCCCAAAGCCTCGGCGGTGGCCTTGTGCTTGGCAAGGCGACCATTCAGGCTCTTGGCCAGAGTGATTTTAACGTTAGCCATGCTCAACGCCTCCTTAACCTAAAAGTTCTTCCACGCTCTTGCCGCGCACCCGGGCGACCTCCTCCGGCCCACGCAGGCTTCTCAGGCCCTGGAAGGTGGCGGAGACGACGTTCTGGGGGTTGTTGGAGCGCAGGCACTTGGCGCGGATGTCGCGGATGCCCGCGGCTTCCATCACGGCGCGCACGGGGCCGCCGGCGATGATGCCGGTACCGGGGGCGGCGGGCTTCAGAAGCACGCGGCCCGCACCGAACTCACCGATGACCTCGTGGGGAATGGTGGTGCCGGAAAGGGTAATGTCGGTCATGTTCTTCTTGGCGTCCTCAATGCCCTTGCGGATGGCCTCGGGGACCTCGGCGGCCTTGCCGGTGCCGAAGCCCACGCGGCCCTTCTCGTCGCCCACGACCATCAGAGCGGCAAACTTCATCACGCGGCCGCCCTTCACGGTCTTAGACACGCGGTTGAGGGCAACCAGCTTTTCGGTATACTCGCTCTGCTCTTTTTCAAATCTAGGCATAACTCGCTTCCTCCTCCCTTAAAACTGCAGGCCGCCCTCGCGGGCGCCCTCGGCCAGAGCCTGGACCCGGCCGTGGTAGACATAGCCGCCCCGGTCAAAGACCACCGTAGTGATGCCCTTGGCCTTGGCACGCTCGGCTACCGCCTGGCCAACCTTCTTGGCCGCCTCGCAGTTGGAGCCGGAGCCGAAGCCCTTCTCCAAGGAGGATGCGGAGCACAGGGTGACACCGGCGACGTCGTCGATGACCTGAGCGTAGATGTTGCTGTCGCTGCGGAACACGTTCAGACGGGGCCGCTCGGGGGTGCCGCTGATCTTGGCACGCACTCTCTTATGACGGCGCAGCCGCTGCGCGTTGGAATCGATTTTCTTGATCATATTAGCACACCTCCTTACTTCTTCTTCACGCCGGTCTTGCCTTCCTTACGGCGGATGACCTCGTCAACATATTTGATCCCCTTGCCCTTGTAAGGCTCGGGCGGACGTTTCTCTCTGATCTCGGCGGCGAACTGGCCCACGCGCTGCTTGTCCGCGCCGGAAACGACGATCTTGTTGGGGTTGGGGGTCTCCAGCTTGATATCCGCGGGAGCCTCCATGGTGACCTGATGGGAGAAGCCCAGGTTCATCACCAGCTTGCCGCCCTCCATGGCCACGCGGTAGCCCACGCCGTTCACGTCCAGCTCCTTGGTGAAGCCGTCGGTGACGCCCACCACCATGTTGTGGAGGAGGGTGCGGGTCAGACCGTGGAGAGAGCGGTTCTCCTTCAGATCGTTGGGGCGCTCCACGATGAGCTGGGCGCCGTCCTTCTTGATGTGCATGGCAGGAGCGAGGTCTTGCTCCAAAGTGCCCTTGGGACCCTTCACGGTCACATGATTGCCCTCACCGATGGTGACCTCCACCCCGGCGGGGACGTCGATGGGCATTCTTCCGATTCTCGACATGGCTCTCTACCCCCTTACCACACGAACGCAAGGACTTCGCCGCCGATGTGGGCCGCGCGCGCGGCCTTGTCGGTCATGACGCCCTTGGACGTGGAAATGATGGCGATCCCCAGCCCCTTGATGACCCGGGGCAGCTCGTCGGCGCCGGCATAGACCCGCAGGCCGGGCTTGCTCACGCGGCGAAGGTTGGTGATCACCTTTTCCTTGTTTGCGGTGTACTTCAGGGTGATGTGGATCACACCCTGGGTGCCGTCCTCGACGAGCTGGTAGTTCTTGATATACCCCTCGTCCAGGAGGATCTGCGCGATGGATTTCTTCATGTTGCTGGCGGGCACGTCCACCGTTTCATGCCCGGCGTTGGATGCGTTGCGGATGCGCGTCAGCATATCCGCAATAGGGTCTGTGATCTGCATGAGAATACCTCCTATTCAGATTTACCTCTGTTTCCAGAGGTTCAGCGGCAAGGTATCAAGGCTTAGGCACCGTCCTGACCTGTTGCCGCCGTCGGGCTATTCATAAACCAAGTAGAACTTGGCCCATGACATGGGTGTTCCGTAGGCCCCAAAAGGGGCCTACGGAAGTGGCTGGCTTTACCAGCTGGCTTTCTTTACTCCAGGAATTTGGCCCTTATAAGCCAGCTCCCGGAAGCAAATACGGCAGATGCCGTAGTCGCGGAGATAGGCGTGGGGACGGCCGCAGATCTTGCAGCGGTTGTAGTGCCGGCTGGAGAACTTGGGCTTGGCCTGCTGCTTGAGGATCATCGATTTCTTCGCCATGTTTCCCTTCTCCTTTCTCAGCGGACAAAGGGAGCGCCGATCAGCTCAAGCAAAGCGCGGCCTTCCTCGTCGGTGTTGGCAGTGGTGCAGATAATGATATCCATGCCCCGGATCTTGTCGATCTTATCGTAGTCGATCTCGGGGAAGATCAGCTGCTCCTTGAGGCCCAGGGCGTAGTTGCCGCGGCCGTCGAAGGAGTTGGGGTTGATGCCCCGGAAGTCACGCACGCGGGGGAGCGCCACGCTGAACAGACGGTCCAGGAACTCCCACATCTTGTCGCTGCGGAGGGTCACCTTCGCGCCGATGGGCATGCCCTCGCGGAGCTTGAAGTTTGCCACGGACTTCTTGGCCTTGGTGATAATGGGCTTCTGTCCGGTGATGGCGCCCAGGTCAGACACCACAGCCTCCAGCACCTTGGAATTGTCCCGGGCCTCGCCGCAGGCGCAGTTGACCACGATCTTCTCCAGCTTGGGGATCTGCATGGTGGACTTGTAGCCGAACTTCTCCATGAGAGCAGGAGCGACTTCGGTCACATACTTGGCCTTCAGGTTGGGCATGCCCTCGGTATCCGCCTTCTTGGCGGCGGGCTTCTTCTCGGCGGCCTTCGCCGCGGGCTTCTTGGCGGCGGGCTTCTTCTCCGCGGCCTTGGCCTTCACGTCCTCGACCACTTCCTCGGCCTTCGCCTTCACGTCGTCGGCGACCTTCTCGGCCTTGGCCTTGGCGGTCTTGGCCTTCGCCTTGACTTCCTCGACCGCTTCCTCGGCCTTCGCCTTCACGGCCTCGACGACCTCTTCGACCTTCTCGGTGTTCTTCTCGTCAGCCATTGTCTACTCCTCCTTTCTCAGATTTCGGCGCCGCACTTCTTGCAGACGCGGACCTTCTTGCCGTCGGCCTGGACCTTGCTGGCCGGACGGGTGGGCTTGTTGCACTTGGGGCACACCCGCATGACCTTGCAGGCGTAGATGGGGGCCTCGCGCTTGATGATGCCGCCCTCCTCGCCTTCCCGGCGGGGCTTGGTGTGGCGGGAGACGATATTGACCTTCTCCACAATGACCTTGCGGTCCTTGGGGTTGACCTCCAGGACCTTGCCCTTCTTGCCCTTATCCTTGCCGGAGAGGACAATGACGGTATCGTCCTTCTTAATGCTCATTTTGTTCATGGTTTCTACCCCCTTACAGCACTTCAGGGGCCAGGGACAGGATCTTCATATAATCCTTGTCGCGCAGCTCCCGGGCCACCGGCCCAAAAATACGGGTGCCTCTGGGGTTCTTGTCGTCGCGGATGAGGACGGCGGCGTTGTCGTCAAAGCGGACATAGCTGCCGTCGGAGCGGCGCACGCCCCGGCTGGAACGGACGATGACCGCGCGAACGACCTCGCCCTTCTTCACCTGGCCGCCGGGCTGTGCCTTGCGCACAGAGGCGACCACCACATCGCCGATGTTGCCGAACTTCCGCTTGGAGCCGCCCAGCACTCGGATGGTCTTGATCTCTTTGGCGCCGGTATTGTCGGCAACCTTCAGATAACTTTCTTGTTGGATCATACTGGCACCTCCTTACTTTGCTTTCTCAATGATCTCGACCACGCGCCATCTCTTGTCCTTGCTGAGGGGGCGGGTCTCCATCACCCGGACGCGGTCGCCCACGCCGCAGGAATTCTGCTCGTCGTGCGCCTTGAGCTTATAGGTGCGCTTGACGATCTTCTTGTACAGGGGGTGGGCCACACGGTCGGCGATGGCCACCACCACGGTCTTGTCCATCTTATCGGAAACCACCAGGCCGACTCTGGTTTTTCTGGAAGAAGTTCTGTTTTCCATTGTCCTTTTCCTCCTTTATCGGCCTGCCAGCTCTTGCTGGCGGATGATGGTCTTGACTCGGGCGATATCCCGCTTCACCTGGGCGATGCGGACGGGGTTGTCCAGCTGGTTGGTGGCGTGCTGAAGACGAAGCTGGAACAAGTCCTTTTTCAGATCCATCAGCTTGCTCTCCAACTCTGCGGAGCTCATCTTACGAACCTCACTGGCTTTCATCTTCATTCACCACCCTTCTCCTCGGTATCTTCCTTCGCCACGATCTTGCACTTGATCGGCAGCTTGTGGGACGCCAGACGCAGGGCCTCGCGGGCGATCTCCTCACTGACCCCGGCGATCTCGAACATGATGCGGCCGGGCTTCACCACGGCCACCCAGTACTCGGGGGAGCCTTTACCGGAACCCATACGGGTCTCAGCGGGCTTCTCGGTAATGGGCTTGTCGGGGAAGATCTTGATCCACACCTTACCGCCACGCTTGGTGTAACGGGTCATGGCGATACGGGCAGCCTCGATCTGGTTGCTGGTGATCCAGGCAGGCTCGGTGGCCTGGAGGCCAAACTCACCGTAGGTGACGGTGTTGCCTCTGGTGGCCTTTCCCTTCATCCGGCCGCGGTGGACGCGGCGGTATTTCACTCTCTTAGGCAGCAGCATTACTCTTGCCCTCCTTCCACAGGAGCTTCAACAGGCGCCTCCACAGCCTCTTCCGCGGGAGCCGCGGCGGGCTTGGGAATGCTCACCTGGGGACGGGCCTGGTAAACAGGTCCGGGCTTACGGTCACGGTCACCGAAGCGGCCGCCGCCGTTGCGGCGGTCACCACCGGGTCCGCGGCGATCCCCACCGGGGCCGCGGCGGTCGCCGTCCCGACGGTCACGGCGGGGACGGTCGCTGCGCTCACGGAAGGGCTTGGTGGTGTCCATGGTGCGGGGGGTGGTGCGGAGGGTCTGGCTGAGCACCTCGCCCTTGTAGACCCACACCTTCACGCCGATGCGGCCATAGGTGGTCGCGGCCTCAGTGAAGCCATAGTCGATGTCGGCGCGGAGGGTCTGCAGGGGGATGGTGCCGTCGTGGTAATGCTCCACACCGGCGATCTCGCGGCCGCCCAGACGGCCGGAGCAGCAGATCTTGATGCCCAGAGCGCCGGCGCGCATGGCGCGGCCCATGGCGTTCTTCATGGCGCGGCGGTGGCCGATGCGCTTCTCCAGCTGCTGGGCGATGTTCTCCGCCACCAGCTGGGCGTTGATGTCGGGGTTCTTGACCTCAACGATGTTCAGCGCCACGCTCTTGCCCAGCTTCTTCTCCAGGGAGGCGCGGAGCTTCTCGATGTCCTCGCCGCCCTTGCCGATGATGACGCCGGGGCGGGCGCAGTGGACATAGATGCGGACCTTATTGTTGTCGCGCTCGATCTCGATCTTGGGCACGCCGGCAGCGTAGAGCTGCTTCTTCAGGTCCTTGCGGAGGTTGTAGTCCTCCACCAGCAGGTCGCCCACCTTCTCATTGGAGACGAACCAGCGGGAGTCCCAGTCTTTGATCACACCCACGCGCAGGCCGTGGGGATTCACTTTCTGTCCCATATCTTCTCTCCTCCCTTAGCGCTCTTTCACCACGAGGGTGATGTGAGAGGTACGCTTATTGATGCGGTAGCCGCGGCCCTGAGCACGGGGCATCATCCGCTTGATGATGGGGCCGGGGGTGGCAAAGGTCTCGCTCACATACAGCTTCTCGGGATCCATGTGGTGGTTGTTCTCGGCGTTGGCCGCCGCGCTCTTGAGGAGCTTGGACAGAGGCTCGCACGCCGCCTTGGGCACGTTGGCCAGGATGGCAGCCGCCTCCTTCACATTCTTGCCCCGGATGAGGTCACACACGATGCTCACCTTGCGGGGGGAGATGCGGACGTATTTCACAAACGCTTTCGCTTCCATTGTCATTTACCCCCTTACTGCCCGGTCTTGGTGCCCGAGTGACCCTTAAAGGTGCGGGTGGGGGCAAACTCGCCCAGCTTGTGACCCACCATATCCTCCGTCACGTACACAGGGACGTGCTTGCGGCCGTCGTGGACGGCGAAGGTATGTCCCACGAAAGAGGGGAAGATGGTGGAAGCCCGGCTCCAAGTCTTGAGGACCTTCTTGTCGTTGGCCTTGTTCAGCTCGTCTACACGCTTCAGCAGCTCAGGAGCGCAAAACGGGCCTTTCTTAATACTACGAGACATATTTCACACTCTCCTTTACTTCGCGTTGCGGTGCTTGACGATGAACTGCTCGGTGCGGTTCTTCTTCTTGCGGGTCTTGTAACCCATGGCGGGCTTACCCCAGGGGGTAACAGGGCCGGGACGGCCCACAGGGCTCTTGCCTTCGCCGCCGCCGTGGGGGTGGTCATTGGGGTTCATGACGGAGCCGCGGACGGTGGGCCGCCAACCCATGTGGCGCTTGCGGCCGGCCTTGCCGATCTGGATGTTGGCCCAGTCGGCGTTGCCCACCTGGCCGATGGTGGCCTTGCACTCCTCGCGGATATAGCGCACCTCGCCGGAGGGGAGGCGCACCTGTGCCATGCCGTTCTCCTTAGCCATCAGCTGGGCCGCCACACCGGCGGAGCGCACCAGCTGGGCGCCCTTGCCCGGGTAGATCTCCACGCAGTGGATCATCTCACCCACGGGGATCTTGCTGATGGGCAGGCAGTTGCCGGGAAGAATGTCGGCGTGCTCGCCGGTCATGATGATGTGGCCGGACTTCAGGCCCACAGGAGCCAGGATATACCGGCGCTCGCCGTCCTCGTACTCGATGAGGGCGATGTTGGCGGAGCGGTTGGGGTCATACTGCAGGTTGATGACCTTGGCAGTCCCTTCCTTGTCCCGCTTAAAGTCGATGATGCGGTACTTCTTCTTGTTGCCGCCGCCGCGGTGGCGGACGGTGATGCGGCCATAGCTGTTGCGGCCCGCGTTCTTGTGGAGGTTCTCCAGCAGGCTGCGCTCGGGCTTGGCCTTCTTGTCGATGCCCTCGAAGGCGCTCACGGTCATGTGGCGGCGGGAGGGCGTTGTGGGCTTATAGGTTTTAATAGCCATTTCTCATTTCCTCCCTTACACCATACCCTCGAACAGCTCGATGGGTTTGGAATCGGCAGTGAGCGTGACCATCGCCTTTTTCCAGCTGGGGCGGCGGCCGGCGGGCTGAGCGCCCATACGCTTCATCTTGCCCAGAACGTGCAGGGTGTTGACCTTGGCGACCTTCACCCCAAAGGCTTCCTCGACCGCCTTGGCGATCTGGATCTTGTTGGCGTCCTTGGCCACCTCAAAGGTGTACCGCTTGTCACCGGTAAAGGACATGGACTGCTCGGTGATGATGGGACGCTTGATGATGTCATACGCGGTTTTCATTACGCGAACACCTCCTCGATCACGGCCAGCGCGGCCTTGTCCACGATGATCTGGTTGGCGTTGACGATGTCGTAAACGCTCAGGATGGTAGCGGTGGTGGTGGTCACGCCGGGGATGTTGCGGGCGGACTTATAAACCGTCTCGCGCACCTCAGGGGTGATGAGCACGGCCTTCTTGGCCTCCACCGCGTTGAGGAACTTCTGCATCTCCTTGGTCTTGACGCCGCTGAGGTTGAGGTCGTCCACCACCAGCACGTTCCCCTCCGCCGCCTTGGCGGAGAGCGCGGACTTCAGGGCCAGGCGCTTCACCTTCTTATTGAGGGTGTAGCTGTAATCCCGGGGCTTGGGGGCGAACACGATGCCGCCGTGGGTCCACTGGGGGGCGCGGGTGCTGCCCTGACGGGCGCGGCCGGTGCCCTTCTGACGCCAGGGCTTCTTGCCGCCGCCGGAAACCTCGGCGCGGGTCAGAGCGCTCTGGGTGCCCTGACGGCAGTTGGCCAGGTGGTTCTTCACCACGTCGTGAACTACGAAGGTATTCGGCTCAATGCCGAATACAGCCTCGGAGAGGTCGACCTGGCCCTTCTTCTTGCCGGACATATCATACAGATTTGCTTTAGGCATGACTGACACTCTCCTTTCTCTTACTTGTTACGCGCAGAGGCCTTCTGCGGGTTGACACGGGCGGAAGCCTTCTGCGGGTTGTTGGACACGCCGGCCTCGCCCTTCTTCTCCTGGACCTTCTTGACGCTGGAACGGATAGACACCACGCCGCCCTTGGGGCCGGGGATGGCGCCGCACACGGCGATGAGGCCCAGCTCCGCGTCCACCTGGACGATGTCCAGGTTCATCACGGTGACCTGCTCACTGCCCATGTGGCCTGCGCCGATCTTACCCTTGAAGATGCGGCTGGGGTCGGTAGCGGGGCCCATAGAGCCCGCGTGACGGTGGACAGGGCCGCCGCCGTGGGTCATGGGGGTGCGTCCCGCGCCGTAACGCTTCACGACACCCGCAAAGCCCTTGCCCTTGCTGACGCCGGTCACGTCCACGCGGTCGCCTGCCGCGAAGGTCTCGCAGGTGATCACGTCGCCCACGTTCAGCTCCTCCGCCTTGTCCAGCTTGAATTCCTTGAGCACCTTCAGCTTGGCGTCGCCCGCCTTTTTGAGATGCCCCAGTTCCGGCTTGTTGAGCTTGCGCTCAGGGACGTCCTCGAAGCCGAGCTGCACGGCGTTGTAGCCGTCCACTTCCTCAGTCTTCTTCTGCACCACCGTGCAGGGCCCCGCCTGGATGACGGTGACCGGGACGACCTTGCCGGCTTCGTCGAAGATCTGGCTCATGCCAACCTTCTTGCCGATAATGGCCTTTTCCATCTGGTACTTCCTCCTTATATAAGGTTATTGGTTGAAGAAGCGCGGAGCCGTCGTGAGCAGTGCGGATGGACCGGCGCGAGGGCGAAAAACCGAAGAACGCGAAGCATTCTGTTTTAAGCCCGAGGCAGAGGGAAGCCGCGCGTCGCGAACAGGCGCAGCGTGACAGCCCGTCGTCTCCTTCAACTTGACCCGCCCGCAGTTAAGCGGGCGCAGTACAACGAATTTACACGAGATCGAAATTAGAGTTTAATTTCAATCTCAACACCAGCAGGGAGTTCGAGGGCCATCAGCGCCTCCACCGTCTTGGGGGAGGGCTTGAGGATATCGATGAGCCGCTTATGGGTGCGGCGCTCGAACTGCTCCCGGGAGTCCTTATACTTGTGAACGGCCCGAAGGATGGTGACGACCTCCTTCTTGGTGGGCAGGGGGATGGGGCCGGAGACGGTAGCGCCGGTGCGCTTGGCGGTCTCCACGATCTTCTCCGCGCTCTGGTCGATGAGCTGGTGATCGTAGGCCTTCAGGCGAATACGGATCATTTCCTTCTGTGCTGCCATGGTTGTTCCTCCTTACAATAAATACGAAGTGTTTCTGTGTCCTTGCTTCGTATCGGTGAGGGGTTTTCCTGTCCACGTTTCCGTGCGTATCACTCCTTGACATGAAGAAAGCCGGCATAATAAGCCGGCTGTCACCATGCCACGACGATATACGCCGTGAGCCAGGTTCCCTCAGCCGCCCGAATCCAGTCGGACATACTCCACGGAAGTTACCGGTTTTCACCGCAATCTCCCGCTTCATCGCAGTGCGCCATTCAAGGCGCTCGGCTATTATATCAATCCTTGCTCCCCTTGTCAAGGGTTTCTTGAACTTTTTTTGCTTTTTTTCTTCTGTATCGGACGCAGTTGAACACATTCCCCAAAATCAGCACATTTCCGCAGAGATAGAGCCACAGCAAAAGGATGATGACAGAGGCCAGCGACCCGTAAATTAAAGAATACCGGCTGGACATCCCAATAAAGATAGAGAAGATCACAGACGCCACCGCCAGGGCCACGGAGGCCAGCAGCGCACCCAGGAACACGGGGGCGCGGGGCTTCCCCGGCGGTGCGGCCATGAGGTAGACCACCACCACCAGCAGAAACACCATGCCGAACAGCAGGAGGAAGCGGATCCACTGCCAGTCCCAGGTCACGTCCCAGAACCGCAGGGGCAGATACTGCTCCAGCAGGTGGAAGAACCAGTTGCCCGTGAGCACCACGGCGATGGAAACATAGATCGTGATCAGCAGCAGCAGGGAAAACACCACGCTCACCACCACCTGGCGGATGCCGCCGTAGCCCTTGCGGCCGTAAATATCGTCCATCACGTTCATCAGGCTCCGCACCGCCCCCGAGGCGAAGAACAGCGTCATGAAAATTCCCGCCGCCAGCAGCCCAACGGACTCGTTGACGGTGATGTAGTTGAGGTATTCCGCCACCACGCCCAGCAGGCTGGGGGGCAAAAACGGCTCCAGCGCCAGGAGGATGCTCTCCACATTCACGTCGAGCACGCCCACAAAGGCGTTGATGCAGATAAGGATGGGGAAGAAGGTCAAAATGAGGAAGTACGCCAGCTCCGCCGCGCTGCGGGACACGTTTTTCCCGAAATAGATCTCCGCCATCTCCCGGATGAACTTGACCTGAGAATTCTCCCAAAGCTTCCGCCACATGATCCTTCACCTTCTTTCTTCGTGCTTCCGTGCCGCGCTCCCGTTGGGCACATGGCCATGTTCTCGGGCGGATGAGGACATCCGCCCCTACGGTCCTAGTGAAGCGTTCGTTGCCCTTGTAGGGGCCGATGTCCACATCGGCCCGCGGCGCACACCGTGCGCCCCTACCAGTTTAACAGATAAACGCGGCGAGATCTGTCAAAACCCTAACGCCGCATAATCGATCAGTCCCGTCGGCCGCTCCTGGACGGGATAGAGCACATCATACAAAAACTGCCGGTATGTATTCAGCAGCCCCTCGTCCTCCTGGGGCACCTGCAGACTGGGGGTCCCCTTCCCATCCACATACAAGCTGCCGTGGTACTCCCGCAGATTCTCCCGGGACATATCCAGCCACTGGAAATACGCCGGCTTCTCCACGCCGGCCCAGCCCAAGGTCAAGCCCCCCAGCTGCATGGCTCCCACTTCCTCCGGCGCCTTCAGCTTTGCGCCGTAGTTGTTCCACACGAAGTAGTTGGTGGAGTACATCTGCTTCACCGTCGCCGCATCCCACTGGGTAATGTCCGCCGTGGGCACATAGCCCAGAGCGGAGAAAATAGAGTGGTCCGGGGTCACGTACATCCCCGGCAGGTGATCCCCCCAAAACACCAGGATCACCGGCTCGCCGTACCCCTCCAGATACTCCACCAGCGCCCCCAGGGCCTCGTCGGCGTTGTGCAGCCCCTGGGCCAGCGCGTCCACGCTGCCCAGGTCGTCTTCGTCCAGCAGTTCGCTGGACGTACCCAGCCCTGAGGGCTGGCCGTACTTCCCCTCAAAGATGGGCTGGTGGTTGCCCATGGACAAGGCATAGAGGAACAGCGGCTCCCCGTCCTCCTTGTTCTCCAGCGTGTCGATCACCGCGTCGGTGAGGGCCATGTCGCTGAGATAGGGTCCCTGCCTGGGGGTGTCCGCTGGAAAATCGTCCTCAAACATCATGTCCTCAAAGCCGATGGCCGTCAGGTTGTCCCGGCGGTTGTAGAGCTGGTCGTTATACGTATGAATCATGGCGGTGTGGTAGCCCGCTTCCGCGAAGGTCTTCACGATGGAGGGCGCGTTGTCGTACGCCCCCTCCGCCGACAGGGTGGTCAGGGTGTCCCGCTCGGGCACCAGCCCCGCGGGGATACCGGTGAACACCTCCATCTCCACGTTGCCCGTGCCTCCGGCGTAGCTGTTGGACAAAAACACCCCCGAGGGCGTGTCCTCACAGATGGCGTGGAAGTTGGCCACCGGGTCGGCGTCAAACTCCACTCCCGGCAGCACCACCGCCGGGTCGCAGAAGCTCTCCGACATGAGCATGATCACCGTGGGCAGCTCGTCCGTCTTCAACGCGGGGCTTAGATCGGGAAAAAATCCAGGGGCGGGGGACGCCGGTCCCAAAGCCTGGATGATCTCGCTGGGGTCCGCCGGGTCCAGATCGGGAGGCGGCGCGTTCATGCCCCTGCTCACCGCCCGCAGCACCCCGCCGTACAGCCCCAGCAGCAGGCCAAGCCGCTCATCCCGCTCCGCCTGGGTCTCGCCCTTGGGGCCTGTATAGTAAAACCACGGCGCCAGCAGCATCACCGCCGTCACCGCCACGGCGGTCAGGGCCGCGATCCCCCGGCGGCGTTTGCTCTGCAGTCCCCGGGGCAGTCCCTTGACCAGGAGCTTCGCCGCCACCACCGCGCCCAGCAAAAGAAGGGCGGCAACCACTCCCCAAACCGGAAACTTCAGCTTGGGCGGCATAAATTCCATCAGCGTCCCGGCGTTTCCCGCCAGGGCCATGTCGCTGACCACCAGTCCGATGCCGTTCACCGACAGCTTCAGGTAGTTCACCACGCACAGGATCAGCGTGGGGACGGCGGGGATCAGGATGCCCACCCACAGCCGCCTGACGGCCACCGCCGCCAAAAACATCAGGCACCAAAGGGCCGCGTAGGTGAGCAGCGCGGCCGCCGGCTCCCGGCCCATCCAGCGGAACGCCCCCGCCGGGGACGTCCGGGTAATCAGCTCAACGGTCAGCATCAGCAGCAGCGGCGCGGCGCACAGCCACACCCAGAACCACCTCTGACTGCCCTTGCCCCAGGGTTTTGCGTCCGTTTGTCCCGTCCGGTTCTCCATGCCGCGCCCCCTCTCGCCCGACAAATGGCTATACTATGTTACAGTACACCGCATTGTACCATACCACCCCTCAAAAATCAACTTCCCTTTTCCCTCCTCCTATGTTATAATGTGCCACGTATGGGGCCGACCCCATCCAAAGGAAATCCACCGTTTCAGAAAGGGAGTATCCACCCATGAAAATTTTTCTTTCCGCCGACATCGAAGGCACCTGCGGCATCACCGACTGGAGCGAGACCGAGCGCTCCACTCCCAAGGACTACAACCCCTTCCAGCGCCAGATGACCCGTGAGGTCTGCGCCGCCTGCGAGGGGGCCATCGCCGCCGGCGCCAAGGAGGTCTTTATCAAGGACGCCCACGACTCCGCCCGCAACCTGGATGTGCCCGCCCTGCCCAAGCAGATCCGCATCCTCCGGGGCTGGACCGGCGACCCCCTCTCCATGATGAGCGGGGTGGACTCCGACGACTTCGACGCGGTGTTCTTCACCGGCTACCACTCCTGGGCCTCCTGCCCCGGCAACCCCCTGAGCCACACCATGAACCTGCGCAACGAATACGTGGAGCTGAACGGCGTGCGCATGAGCGAGTTCATGATGAACACCTACACCGCCTGGTACTACGGCGTGCCCGTCACCTTCCTCTCCGGAGACAAGGCCCTGTGCGACTTTGCCCAGGAGCTGATCCCCGGTATCACCACCGTTCCCGTCAACCAGGGCTTCGGCGGCGGCGTGGTGTCCATCCACCCCGACGTGGCCGTCCAGCTGATTGGCGACGGCTGCAAGGCCGCCGCCAAGGCGGGCAAGAAGTGCAAGCCCGCCCTCCCCGCCGATTTTGACACCCTGGTCCGCTTCAAGGAGCACAAGCAGGCCTACTCCAAGTCCTTCTACCCCGGCGCGGAGCTGGAGGAGGGCAAGGCCGTCCGCTTCCGCAGCAGCGACTGGTTTGAAATGCTCCGCTTTTACCACTTCGTGTTGAGCGACGCTTAATGAAACCATTCCAGTGGGTCACTCCGCAGGAGGTTCCATTATAATGCTCGGGCCGGCGAACCCGGCCCTCCGCAAATTCCACGCTGGCGCGCGAAATTTACGCGCCTGCTGGCGCGTCCCCGCTCTCGCGGGTGCCCTCCGGATGTTCTATTATCACGTTTAAGGAGGTTTCCCATGCCCGAAAACACCCAACGCCTCGCCGTCCTCATCGACGCCGACAACGCCCCCCGTACCGCCATGAAGTCTATCATGGCGGAGATCGCCGTCTACGGCACACCCACCGTCAAGCGCATCTATGGCGACTGGACCACCCCCAACATGTCCACCTGGAAGCCCATCCTGCTGGAAAACGCCATCACCCCCATCCAGCAGTACAGCTACACCACCGGGAAAAACTCCACCGACTCCGCCATGATCATCGACGCCATGGACCTGCTCTACGGCGGCGAGTGCGAGGGCTTTGTCCTGGTCAGCTCGGACAGCGACTTCACCCGCCTTGCCACCCGTCTCCGGGAGGCGGGCAAGAAGGTCATCGGCATGGGGGAGCGCAAGACCCCCGAGCCGTTTATTGTGGCCTGCGACAAGTTTGTCTATATTGAGGTCATCCGCAACGCCGCCGCCACCGGCGGCCAGGCCGACGAGGCGTGGGACGTGTCCAAGCCCAACCAAAAGCCCAAGCGGCGGGAGGCGGATCCCGCCGTCACCGCCCAGGGGGTGCCTCAGGCGGTGGTGGACCTCATCGCCGACTCCCTGTCCATGATCGCCGACGAGGACGGCTTCGCCTTCATGGGCGAGCTGGGCAACCTCATCCTCCGCAAGCAGCCCGACTTCGACCCCCGGAACTACGGCTTCCAAAAGCTGACCCAGCTGGTCAAGAGCCTGGACCGCTTCGAGATCGACGCCCGTCCCACCTCCAACCCCCACACCAAGCACGTCTACCTGCGGGACAAAGAGGCGGAGTGAAAGGAGAACCTTTCTTATGGCAAAACTGGAACGCACCTTTTCCGGCGATTTTGACACTGTTCTCTCTCGGCTGGAATCTGCCGTGCTGGAGGGCAGCGTTTCCGCCTCCCTGGAGGACCGCGCCGACTACACCATCGGTTCCGTCCGGGTGGCAGTGCGGATGTTTGAGCGATATAGCATGGCGGGCAGCAACCGCGTCGCCATGTGCGTCACCCTCACCGGCGACGGTGACATCATCCATCTCACAGCCATTACGGCCGGAGGCAGCCAAGCTCTGTTTTTCAAAATCAACACTTTTGGCGAAGAGACGTTTTTAGACACCATCGCCAATTTAGTTCATAGCCTGTAACCCCAAAGGAGGCCCCTATGGAGCTTCACATCCTATCCCTCCCCCCGCTGGGGGCCAACTGCTACCTGCTCAAACTGCCGGGGCGGCCCGACGGCCTGGTCATCGACCCCGGCGGCGCGCCCGAAACCGTCGCCAACGCCTGCCGTGAGCTGGGCATGACCCCCGCCGCCATCCTTCTCACCCACGGCCACTTCGACCACGTGGGCGGGGTGGAGGGCCTTTTGAAGACGTATCCCGGCCTGCCCATTTACGCCCACCCCGGCGACCTTTCTCAGCCCTTCGCCCCCTCCGATCTGTTTCCTCTGGCCTCCGCTTCCCTCTCCTCCTGGAAGGCGCTTCACGATAACGAAACGTTATCTATCGCCGAAATAGAACTTCATGTGTTCTGCACTCCCGGTCATTCCAAAGGCTCGGTGGTATTCCGTGCCGAAGACCGCCTCTTCACCGGGGACACCCTGTTCTGCGGCTCCATGGGCCGCACCGACTTCCCCGGCGGCAGCGTAGGCGAGATGATCGCATCTCTGAAACGTCTTGGTGAACTGGAGGGGGACTGCAAAGTCTACCCCGGCCACGACCGCCCCACCACCCTGGACTCTGAGCGGCGGTCCAACCCCTACATGGTGGAGGCGATGGCCCGATGAAGCTGTGGTTCACCTCAGACAACGTGGACTGGGACGCCGGGCGTTACCACTACGCCGCCGAGCAAATGATGCTCACCCTCTTCCCCGCCGAGCGTCCCGAGTATCCCGATTCCCCCGCCCCCACCTCGTTGGTTTCCGAGGACAACGCCGTCATTTTCACCCTCCACCGGGGCAAAAAGCTCACCAACATGAGCGCCCTGCTGCTGCGGGACGGGCGGTGGAACAACGGCGTGGTGCGCTTCCCCAGTGAAAAGCTGGACGAGGCCCCCGAGCAGGTCTACCACACCGTCCAGCGGGCGGTGAAGCAGGCCTTTTATAAAGCGGGTACCATGCTTTTGGGCGGCGACCTGCCCTGGGGTTCCCTCACCGGCGTGCGCCCGGTGAAGCTCCCCACCAAGGCCCTGTTGGAGGGGGCCACCCCCGCCCAGGCGGAAAAGGAGCTGGCCGAGACCTACCACGTCTCCCCCCTCCGCCGCAAGCTGGCTATGGACTGCGCCGCCCAGAGTGTGAAGGCCATCCAAAGTCTTGCTCCCGACGAGGTCTCCCTCTACGTGGGCATTCCCTTCTGCCCCAGCCGGTGCCTTTACTGCTCCTTTATCTCCGCCGCGGTGGGCCAGTGTCTTCCCCTGGTGGAGCCGTTCGTGGACGCGCTGTGTCAGGAGATCAAAGCGTCGGGACAACTCCTCCGCCGCCGGGGCAAGGCGGTCCGCACCCTCTACATGGGTGGCGGCACCCCCACCACCCTGTCCCCGGAGCAGCTGGACACGGTGCTCACCGCCCTGGAGACCCACATCGACCTCTCCCGCTGCACCGAACTGACCGTGGAGGCGGGCCGCCCCGACACCATCACCCCGGACAAGCTGGCCGTTCTGGCCGCCCATGGGGTGGGCCGTGTGTCGGTGAACCCCCAGTCCATGGAGGACGACGTGCTGCAGCGCATGGGCCGCCCCCACACCGGGGAGGACATCCGCCGGGCCTATGCCCAGGTCCGCGCCGCGGGGACCTTCTCCGTCAACATGGACCTGATCGCCGGCCTGCCCGGCGACTCCCCCGACGGCTTCGCCCGCTCCCTGGCTGAGGTGCTGGACATGGCCCCGGAGAACATCACCGTCCACACCCTGGCGTTGAAAAAAGGCTCCCGCCTCATGGAACACCCCGAGGAACTGCCCTCCGACAGCGACGTGGAAGCCATGCTGGGCGGCGCCTGGTCAGCCCTGCGTCAGGCGGGCTACGCCCCCTATTACCTCTACCGCCAGAAATATATGTCCGGCTCCTTTGAGAACGTGGGCTGGGCCAAGCCGGGGACGGAGAGCCTCTACAACATCATCATGATGGAGGAGCTGCACTCCGTTCTGGCTCTGGGAGGTGGCGCGGTCACCAAGGTCATCGACCCCGGCGGCAAGCTCACCCGCTACGCCAACCCCAAGTACCCCAAGGAGTATTTGGACCGCATTGAGCAAATCATAGCGGAAAAGGAAACTCTTTTGTTGTAATTACAATTTGTGAAAGAAGGTATAAAAATGTCCGATTGTACTCACGATTGCTCCACCTGCGGCGAGAACTGCTCGGAGCGGCAGGACCTCACCGCACCCCTGAACCCCGGTTCGTCCATCAAGCACGTCATCGCCGTAATGTCGGGCAAGGGCGGCGTGGGCAAGAGCCTGGTCACCTCCGCCCTGGCCTCCGCCGCCGCCAAGGCGGGGAAAAAGGTGGGCATTTTGGACGCCGACATCACCGGCCCGTCCATCCCCAAGGCCTTCGGCCTTCACGACCGGGCGGTGGGCGATGACGCGGGCATCTACCCCGTCCCCACCCCCGGCGGCATCAAGGTCATGAGCCTGAACCTCCTCACCCCCGACGAGACCGACCCGGTGGTGTGGCGCGGCCCGGTGATCGCCGGGGCAGTGAAGCAGTTCTGGAGCGACGTGGTCTGGGGCGACATCGACTACCTCTTTGTGGATATGCCCCCCGGAACGGGCGACGTACCCCTCACCGTGTTCCAGTCCCTCCCCGTGGACGGCATCATCATGGTCACCAGCCCCCAGGACCTGGTCTCCATGATCGTCACCAAGGCGGTGAAGATGGCCCACATGATGTCCGTCCCCGTGCTGGGCATCATCGAAAATTACAGCTACTTCAAGTGCCCCGACTGCGGCAAGGAGCATAAGATCTTCGGTGAGAGCCACCTGGACGAGGTGGCCAAGAGCATGAACCTCAACGTCCTGGCCCGCCTGCCCATCGACCCCGCCCTGGCCGCCGCCTGCGACGAGGGCACGCTGGAGAGTTTGGCAGACAACCCCCTGGCCGACGTGGCCGCCAAGCTGTTCAACTGATTTTTCACCCATCCATCGCAGCAACAAGACTGAGGGACGGTTCTTGCTGTCGGGCCCTATCCGACAGAAGAACCGTCCCTGCTGTCTTATTGCGAACTAACATTCCTGCTTTAAGCTGTTTTCGTTGAATTTCGTTACAAATTTAAGAAAGTGTCAAGACAAAAGAACCGTCCCCTTGTCTTATTTCACCACTACCCCTAATGGTAATGGAAGCGGTAATTATCAAGGGGAATGTTAGATAGTATCGTCCATTACTAAGATTGATGGTGCCGCCCCCCTTGGCATTAAGTGTCTTAACCGCCTCCACCAGTTGTTCGCCGGAACTTGCGTTGATTGTATCGCCGCTGACCGGGGGTTCTGCTGCCATGGCAGACAGACAGCTTCCCATGAGCAGGCAGGAGATAAGTAGCATTGCCAAAAGTCTGACATAGATTGTTTGTTTTTTCAATTCAAACGCTTCCTTTCTGATTCATCAAATCATTTTAAACAGAGAATGCTCTCCAAAAGACTCTTCAACAAAATGTCCTAATGATGGCTGAATTCTGAATAAAAAACCTCTGCTCTATATATAGAGCAGAGGTTGATTTGTATGCGGTTATCGTTTAAGCAAGACTGAGAGAGGTAAGAAAGCCATAGGATGCACATTCATATAGGCTGTCCGGCATTGGTTCTCCTGCTACAAATCGATCTCCATACTTAGGGTCTAAAACCTCTCCAATGATTCCACCGTAATACCACTTTTCTGTGGGACTGTAGTCTGCCTTATCCATGGTGACATCCATCTCAGCATCACCATACTCGTTTGTAACAGCCTGGCCCAAAAGCCGACCATCTTTAAAGTAAAAGCCTACTGGAGCATTAGGAATGGGATATCCGATTTTAACTTTTACATGAACGGTAACATACTCCCCCGTGCGGTTGGCTGCCACAGCTTCTTCCTGTTCCTTCTTCTGCTGCTCAGCTTCCTGCTTCTTCCGCTCGGTTTCTTCCTGTTCGGCCTTGGCCTGTGCCTCCTCGGCGTTTTTCAGCCGCATGATCACTGTAGCCACTTCAGCCCGCATCATGGTGTTGGAGCCGTTGAAGTTCCCCGCCTGATCACCGCGAATCAGCCCCATGCCATACACGGCAAGGACGGAATCGGCATAGCGGGTGGGGATGTCCAGATAGTCCTTAACTTCGCTGGACTGTGCCGATTTCTCAGCAACTCCCAGTTTCTTCGCCGCGGCCCGCAGAATCACCGCCATATCATAGCGGCTGATCTCAGCTTCCACGTTGTTCACATCCACCTGCGTACCGTCCAGTAGCTTGGCTTCCTGGGCTGCTGTCACATACGGCCCGAACCAGTCAGCCCCTTCGACTTTTACGTCGGGAAAGACCAGCCGCCCCAGCAGGGTCAGGAACTGTGCCACGGAAACCTTCATCTCCGGCGAGAACGCCCCGCCTCCGGTTCCGTTCATCAGCCCGGCTTCCGCCACGGCCTCAATGTCGGCATAGCCCCAGTAGCTGCTGGGCACATCCGTAAAGGTTTGCCCCGCCGCCAGAGCCGGGACGGCCAACCCCAGCACAAGCGCAAGAATCAGCAGCAAGGAAACAGCTTTCTTCTTCATAACCATCCTCCTCACTTCCCCGCCACGACCTCGATCTCCACCAGCGCGTTCTTGGGCAGGGTCTTCACCGCCACGCAGGAGCGGGCAGGGGGATCATCGGAGAAATACCCGGCGTAAATGGTGTTCACCAGCCCAAAATCCTCCATATTCGCCAGGAAAACGGTGGTTTTCACCACGTCGCCGTACTCCATCCCGGCGGCGGCCAGCACCGCACCGATGTTCTCCAGGCTCTGCCGGGTCTGGGCCTCGATGCCCTGGGCCAGCTCCCCCGTGGCCGGGTCAAGCCCCAGCTGCCCCGAGGTGAACAGCATGCCCCCCACCAGCTTGGCGTGGCAGTACGGCCCGATGGCCGCCGGGGCGTTTTGCGCGGAAATCGTCTGTTTCATGTTGATCTCTCCTTTCAGCTTTTACAAACCCGACAAGACAGAGGGACGGTTCTTGCTGTTGGCACGACAGAAGAACCGTCCCTACTGTCTTGTTGCCTACACTTCAAACAAAATTGTGACCGGCCCGTCGTTCACCGATTCCACGTCCATATGTGCGCCGAACACGCCGTGTTGAACTTCAAATCCGTTCTCCCGGCAGTATTCCATAAACTGCTCATACAGCTTATCCGCCAGCTCCGGCCCCGCCGCGCCGATGAAGCTGGGCCGCCGGGACTTGGTGTCGGCGTAGAGGGTAAACTGGCTCACCACCAGCAGCTTGCCGCCGATCTGCGCCAGATTGAGGTTCATCTTGCCGTTCTCGTCCTCGAATATCCGCAGATTGCAGATCTTATCCGCCAGCTTCTTTGCCGTTTCCGGGGTATCCTCCGGGCCGACGCCCAGCAACACCAGATACCCCCGCCCGATCTGCCCTGTGATTTGCCCTTCCACCGTCACTTTCGCGGAGGCCACCCGCGTCACCACCGCGCGCATCAGCGGTACTCCTTCGGCATGTCCTGGGCGTACATGGGGTCCAGCTCGATCTGCACCCAGTCCCCCCCGGCGCATTTCAGGCTGGTCACGTCGATGAGGGTCTCGATGGCCCCCACCCGCCCGATAATTTTGGCCCGCTGGTTGCCGACGCGGACAGCCAAGTCGTCGTTTTTGGGCGGGAAAAGGCGGGCCAGCAGCCCCTTCTTGCGGGGACGGCTCACGGAAAGTCCGTTTTGATACCCCACCGCCAGCGTGGCGACCCGGGTGGGCTTTTTGATCTTCACCGGACTTTCGTAGCCCACGGTGTGGCCCGCGGGAAGCCAGCGGATCTCCTCGATGGTGGCCTCGCAGTAGCCCACCCGCTGCAGCCCGTCGTTTTTCGTGCGCTTGCAGCGGCCCAGCAGAGCCGACCCCACCCGCACCGCGTCGAACCGGGCGAAGTCGTACCGCAAGGTGGAAAAGCTCCCCGCGGCGTGGACCGTGCCCGTCTCAAACCCGGCCCGGTGGACCTGCCGCACCACCTGGGTGAACGCGTCCAGTTGGGCGTTGATGCTTTTTTCGTTGGTGGAGCTGGACTGAAACTGGGTGTAAATGCCGGAGATCGCCACGTTTTGGAGGTTTTGGAACGCCGCCAGGATCTTGTCCGGCTCGGAGATGACAAACCCGCCGTAGCCCATGCCGCTGTCCACCTGAATGTGGGCCTCGGCCACGGTGGAGCGGCTCTCCGCCAGGGAGTTGAGGGCCATGCCCGCCTCGGACGAGCCGATGGAGCAGATCACGTTCAGGTCCAGAAGCTGCTCCAGCTCCTGACGGTTCACCGTGGAGCGGAGCATGAGGATCTCCTCCTCCACCAGCCCCGCCTTGCGCAGCTTGGCCGCGTCCCCCGGCTCAGAGACGGCGAAACGGGTCACGCCGTGCTGGTGGAGCAGCCCCGCCATTTCCAGCAGGCCCGCGCCGCAGGCGTCCCCGGTCAAAACAGCGTAAATTTTGGCCTTCCCGGCCTTTTCCCGAATGGTTTTCAGATTGTTGACCACCGCTTGGCGGTCGATCACAAGGCGTTTCATGGCAAAGCCCCCTTTTTCTTTTTCAGCTTTGGCCCCATTGTAGCACAAAGCCCCCGCTGTTTCAAGCGAGGGGGTGTATTTGACTTTCTCCGCGAAATATGATACACTCGAAAACAGGAAAACCCTTGGGTTTTCAGCGCTGCCAGTATTCGGTAGGCGGGCTAGCCCTTCCACCCGGAGGGGGTACCTCTTCTTGCCTCCTCCACGAGGGGAGGTGATGCCATGGGGCTTACATACTCAGAGCTGTTTCAGTTCTGTCTTGTAGTCATCGGGATCATAAGCCTGTTTTTCCAGGCAAAAAAGAAGTAACCGCCACCCCTTCAAAAGTTGCGGTTACTTCTTAACCAATCTGCGAGGGGCTGACCGTCTACCGGCAGCGCCCTTTTCTATTTGCAGTATACTTGATTCAGCGGCGTTTGTCAAGTATCAAAAGGACCCCCGGGAAACCCGGGGGTCCTTCGTTGTGCTTGGGGTTTGTGCTAGGGTGATTGCTGATTACTCAGCGACGGGGCGAACGATGACGTAGACCACGTCCACAGCGTCGGTGACGGTGGCGGAGGGAACGGTACCGTCGCCCAAGATCGCCACATAGGTGTTGTCGTCAGAGTCCTCGAAGCTGCCGTCCACCTTGCCGGTGGTGTAGGAGGACACAGCGCCGTCCTCGTCCAGGGTGATGGTGCGCATCTCGGTGGCATCATCGAAGGTCACGAACTGACCGTTGATGGTCAGCACGCCGCCGCCCAGAACAGCCGCCTTCGCGGTGCTAAGCTCAATCGCGGCAGTGTCCAGAGTGTAGACGTCGTCGCTGACAGAGCTGACCTTGTAGAAGCCATTCTTGGTGATCGCGGTGGCCTCGTTGGAGATCTTAATCTCCACCTTATCGCCCTTGTCATTGTAGGCGACCAGGACCTGGCACTCGTTGACGTTGTCGGTGTAGATGTCGGTGTGATCAGGCACGAAGAACATTTCCTTGCTCTCGGAACCCTTCAGGGCGGAGGCGGAGATGAACGCGTACTTGACAGCCTTGCCGCTCTCGCCGTAAGCCACAGCGGTGTTGACCTTATCGGTGTCGATCTTGGGAGCGTTCTTGTAGCCGGTGTACACGGTGTAGGTGGCCTCCGCGTCCTCGTCGGTGCGGTCGATCAGCTCAACGATGTACACGGTGGCGCTGTCGCCGGTCACGCCGGAAGCGATGGCGTTGGTGCCGTCCAGAGCAACGCTGGTCAGGGTCCGCAGGTTGTCGCTGTCAGCGGTCAGCACGTAGTTGCCGTCCTTGTTCACCTTGTAGGTGAAGAAGCCCTTCAGGATGTTGGCGTCGGCGGTGTTGCCCTCCACGAAGTTGCCGCTACCAATGATAGCGCTGCCCTTGGTCTCGGTGGTGCCGTCGAACTTCACGGAAGCCAGGGTCACGACGTCGGTGGTGCCGTCCGTAAACAGGACCTTGGCGGAAATCTTGCTGCCCTTGTCGAAGCCGCTGCCGGTGTTATCCTCGGTAACGTCCATGACCAGGACCAGGTCCTTGCTGGCCTCTTCGCCAACAACGGCGGCGTAGCAGATCTTGCCGTCCTTGCCCAGGTAGAAGTCGTACTCGTTCTCGCCCTTGGCGATGGTGCCCAGAGCGTCGTTCACGCCGTACTCAACACCGGAAACGTCGTAGTCCTTGCCGCTCACCCGCAGGGTGGTGCCCTTGTAGGAAGCGACCTTGCCGGTCAGAGCCTTCTCCACCTTCTCGAAGGTGTGAGCAACAGTGGTGGTGCCATCGGTGGTCTTGGTCTCGGTGTACAGGACCACGTCGTCCTTAGCCAGGCCCTGATAGCCCTCCACGATACCGGCATCAGCCTGGATGGTCTTATCAGAGGAGCCAGCCAGCTTCACGGTAACAGTGGTCTTGTCGTCCTTGGTCTTGGAGGTGGGGTCTTCCTTCACGGTGTACACGGTGTAGGTGGTGATGCGGACGATGTCCACGTCGCCGTCGTCGTCGGTGTCGACCAGCTCAGCCTTGTCGCCGGAAGCCACGTCCACAGCGGTGGTGTTCTTGTCTTCGCCATTCACATAGTACTTCACAGTGGTGGCGTCCTTGTCATAGCCCACATAAGCCTTGTCCTTGGAATCCCAAACCTTGGCGGACTCGGTGTTGAACTTCACGCCGTCAGTGATGGTCTTCAGGACGCCGCTGGCGTCGCCAGCCAGACGGCTGGAAACCAGGTCGCCCACGGTGGCCTTGGTGATCTCGCCCTTGTCGTTGAACTCAACGCCGCTGGCCTTCACATAGAAGGAAGCCTTGGTGCCCACGTTGGCAGCGGTGGCAGCGATCTTCTTGCCGTTGGCAGGGATGGTGGAGGTGGCGTTGGCCACGTTACCGGTGTAGACAGCGTTGCCGTCCCCATTCACGCCGGTGATGGTCGCCTCGACCTTCACGATGGAGAAGGCCTTGTAAGCCAGGGTCTCGCCCTTGTCATACTCGCCGGAGGGAACGCGCTCGCCGGTCATGAAGTTCAGGGTGTACTTGGCGGTGACGGTCTGAGCCTCCAGGGCGTTGTAGACCATCTGAGCGGCCGCGTCGCGGGTGATGTTGTCGTTCTGCTTCAGGGAGATGCCGCTCAGCAGGCCGACGCTCTTGGCGCGGGTCATGATGTTGGTGGCCCAGTTGGCGTCGTTCTCATAACCCTCGATCTTGGAGTTGTAGCCCAGGCCGGTCAGCATGGTCTTGGCAGCAGCCACGACGCTGATGGGGTTGCCGGGGTTGTAGTTGCCGTCGGTGTCGCCGGAGACGCACTCGATGGAGTACAGGTACTCAATGTAGCCCTGCGCCCAGTTCTTCTCGATGTCCTTCAGAGCGGGATAGTCGCTCTCGTACACCTTGGCGTCGGTCTCGCCGGTGAGAACGAAGAACACCATCTTCGCCCAGGAGGCGCGGTCGATGTTGTTCGCGGGGGAGTAGGTGCCATCAGGCATGCCGCTGATGACGCCCAGGTCGACCATCAGGGAGACAGCGTCCTTGTTCTCGACGCTCGCCCAGTCGGTCAGGTCGGTAGCGACCTTCTTGGTTTCGGCGGCGGAAGCGATGGTGAACATCCCGAGGATCATCACCAGGGCCAGGCCCAGCGCCAAAACCTTCTTCAGGTTCTTCATAGGAAATTCCTCCTTTTTAATTTTGACTTCCGGCGTTCGCAAGGAGCGCCTCCGTCTTACAGTGTGCATGATACACCAGCCGTTTAAAAACGTCAATACATTTTGACGAAGTGTAACAGAAGTGAAATATTGCACGGAAGCGCGAGGGTAGACACACAGGTTTCGATGGACCGGAGCGAGGGGCAAATTGGTAAGGCGGCGCAGCCGCCGCGATTCGCCCCGAGACGGAGGGAAGCGAAGCCGTCGTGTGTCCAACCCGAGCGTGACAAGCGACGGGGTTTGTGATATATTATAATGTATCAAGCAAGGAGAGGATAACATGAGCTTTTACACCGCCGGGGAATTTGATATCGCGGTGATCGGCGCGGGGCACGCGGGGTGCGAGGCCGCGTTGGCCGCGGCGCGGCTGGGGCTGAACACCGTTTGCTTCGCGGTCAACCTGGACAGCGTGGGCAATATGCCCTGCAACCCCGCCATTGGCGGCGCGGGCAAGGGCCAGCTGGTGCGGGAGCTGGACGCCCTGGGCGGCGAGATGGGCAAAATCGCTGACGCCGCGGCCATCCAGTACCGTGTCCTGGGCCGGGGCAAAGGCCCCGCCGTGCGCTCCAGCCGCGCCCAGGCAGACCGGATGGAATACCGCAAGCGGATGAAGGCGGTTTTGGAGGGACAGGAAAACCTGCATTTGATCCAGGCGGAGATCGTGGAAATTCGCGCGAATGAAACGGGCGCGGTGTGCGGGGTGGTCACCGACAGCGGCGCACTATATAAGGTAAGGGCGTGCGTCCTCGCCACCGGGACCTTCCTGGGCGGGCGCACCATCTGCGGCGAGGTCATCCGGGACAGCGGCCCGGACGGCTTAGCGGCGGCCACGCGGCTGACTGCGTCCCTCCAAGAGCTAAAACTGCCCCTGCGGCGGTTCAAGACAGGTACGCCGCCCCGGGTGCTGGGGCGCACCGTCGACTTCAGCAAAATGGAGGTGCAGGAGGGGGACGGGGACTTCCGGCCCTTCTCCGCCGCGTCGAAAAAACGGGAGGCGCAGGCGCGGTGTTACCTCACCTACACCACGGCGGAGACCCACGCCATTATCCGGGCGAATCTCCACCGCTCCCCCCTATTTTCCGGGGTGATCGGGGGGGTAGGGCCGCGGTATTGCCCGTCCATTGAGGATAAGATCGTGCGCTTCGCGGACAAGGAGCGGCACCAGCTGTTTTTGGAGCCGATGGGGCTGGACACGGACGAGTGGTACATTCAGGGGCTGTCCAGCTCCCTGCCCGAGGAGGTCCAGCAGCAGATCGTCCACTCCATCCCCGGCCTGGAGGGGGCGCACATTACCCGGAGGGCTTACGCCATTGAGTACGACTGCATCGACCCCACGGCGCTGAAGCCCAGCTTGGAGTGCAAGGCCGTCCCCGGCCTGTACGGCGCGGGGCAGTTCAACGGCACGTCGGGCTACGAGGAGGCGGCGGCCCAGGGGTTTTTGGCGGGGGTGAACGCCGCCCGGCAGCTCCGCGGGCAGAAGCCTGTGGTCTTGAACCGCTGGGACGGCTATATGGGCGTGCTCATCGACGACCTGGTCACAAAGGGCACGAATGAGCCGTACCGCATGATGACCTCCCGGACGGAATACCGCCTCACCTGCCGGGAGGACAACGCCGACCTGCGGCTCACCCGGCTGGGGCATGAGATCGGGCTGGTGAGCGGGGAGACCCTGCGCCGGGTGGAAGAAAAGTACGCCGCGGTGGACGGGGAGATCAAGCGGCTGGAAAAGAAGGGGCTGGCGGCGGTGCTGCGCCGCCCCGAAATGAGCTATTTCGATCTGGACGACCCCGGACGGCCGGACTTGTCCCCCGAGGTGGTGGAGCAGGTGGAGATCTCGGTGAAATATGAGGGCTATATCCAGCGGCAGGAGCGGCAGATGGCGGAGCTGCGCCGCATGGAGCGCCACGCCCTGCCCGAGGACATGGACTATTCGGACATTGACGGCCTGCGGCTGGAGGCCCGGCAGAAGCTGGCGACCATCAAACCCCGGAACCTGGGCCAGGCGGGGCGCATCTCCGGGGTGTCCCCCGCAGACCTTACTGCACTCATGTTTTATTTAGAGAAGCACAAGGGCGGTGACGCCCATGGGTGAGACGATCGTTTTGGGCCTCTCCGGCGGGGTGGACTCCGCCGTGGCGGCGTGGCTTTTGACCCAAGACGGGTACGAAGTCCACTGCGTCTATCTGGACAACGGCGTGGGCGATCCCGCTTCCGCCCAAGAGACCGCCGCCGCTCTGGGGCTACCCTTTCAGACGGTGGATATCCGCAAAGCCCTGGACACCAAGGTCTGCCGCCCCTTTTACGAGAGCTACCTCCGGGGGGAGACCCCCTCCCCCTGCGCCCTTTGTAACCCCACAGTCAAGTTCCCCACTCTGCTGGCTGTTGCCGATGAGCTGGGGGCGCAGTTCGTGGCCACCGGGCACTACGCCCGCGCCGAACACAGCCGTCTGCTCCGGGGACGAAGCGCCAACGACCAGTCCTACCTGCTGGCGCGGCTCACCAACCGGCAGTTAGAGCGCATCCTCTTCCCCCTCGGCGGCTATGAAAAGTCCGAAGTCCGCGCCTTGGCGGAGTCGGCGGGGTTGTCCGTGGCGCAAAAGCCGGACAGCATGGAAATCTGCTTCATCCCCGACGACGATTACGCCGCGTGGCTGGATGCCTACGGTCCCACCCCGCCCCCCGGCGACTTTGTGGATGGCGAGGGCCGGGTGTTGGGCCGTCACCAGGGCGTCCACCATTACACTCTTGGGCAGGGTCGCGGCCTTGGGGTGTCCGGCCCGCACAAATATTACGTCGAAGCCATCCGCCCGGAGACCAACCAGATCGTTCTCGGCGACGGCGGCGGCCTGTTTGCCCAAACAGTGCGCTGCCGGGACGTGAACTGGCTGATGCCCTCCGCCGACCTCCCGCCCACCGTCTCCGCCCGCTTCCGCCACTCCAGGGACGAGACCGCCGCCACCCTGTTCCCTCAAAAAGACGGCACGCTGCTGGCGGAGACCCAAACGCCCGTCCGCGCCCCCACGCCGGGTCAATTAGCGGTGTTTTACGACGGCGAGGCGATGGTGTGCTCGGGGTGGATCGTGTAAATTTGGATTTTCCCCTTGACAGACGGTTGACAACGCGGTATAATACCACCGTTGTCGCGGGTGTAGCTCATCTGGTAGAGCGCCACCTTGCCAAGGTGGAGGTAGCGAGTTCGAGCCTCGTCACCCGCTCCAAAAAGAAGGACGCATCATCAGATGCGTCCTTTTTTTGTTTCGCTTCGCTGTCCCCTCAAGGGGAAAAGGGCACGTCCACCGGGCCGCCTGAAACCAGCCCCTGCCTGTCTACAAAAAAGCCCTTCAAAAACGTCTCCTCTCTGGAGCGCGAATTTTCTACCGGAATACAGTATAATGCTACCCGAGAGGTATCATTTAATGCGATTTTAGGGTAACGTGTAACCCAATGGTCATAATTATGACCATCCAGGTCCGCTGTTTCCTGATCAAAAATCATATAATAACCATTCTTCGTAACCAAATCTAGAACTTCTTCCACTTCCATCCCAACAAAATTATCGTGTCTGGCACAGATGTCAAAAAAGTGCCGTGTGTCAATATGATGCAAGTACATTTTCCACGCGGTATCTTGGACCATGCACGCGCCGATCAGGATCGCCAGGATCAGGACAACGGTCACAATACACATTTTAGGCGTTAGTTTTTTCAACATCCCAGCCTCCTTTTGCGTTTTCCCTATCATATCAATCTCCAACACAAAAAGCAAGCCGGGACAACGCCCGGCCTGCTTTTTTACGCTGGACACTGTCTTCCAGTGTGGTCGATGGTGTAGTTCCCCGGCAGGATCAGCTCGGAGATGGGCACCAGGGTGTAACCCTGCCCGATGAGGTTCTCTAAAATGCCGGGCAGCGCCTCGGGGGTGTGCTTAGCGGCGTTGTGGAAGAGGATGATAGACCCCGGCTGGACCTTGGAGGTCACCCGCTTGGTGATGTCGGCGGCGGACAGGTCCTTCCAGTCCAGGGAGTCAACATCCGAAAGGGGTTCAACAAGCTTTATCCGCGTACTATAACAGATAACATCGAAGAATACCACCACAGCTTCGCCGGAAAACCCGTCAAAAGATGTTGCAAAATCCGACGAACGAGCGTATAATATATTATACAAAATAGGAGGTGCAGCCCTATGACCGAATTAGGTATAAGACTTCAAAAGGCCAGGATCGCACTGCAGCTTTCTCAAGAATATGTTGCGCAGCAATTAGGTGTCAGTCGAACTGCTATTTCTGAAATTGAGTTAGGCAAGCGCAAAGTATCCAGCGATGAACTTCAAAAATTTAGTGTCATTTACTGTGTCCCAGTCGACGAGCTGTTGTCGGGTCACCCTGTCGTTCTGCCGTCACATGTCTTCACTCGTACATTTAATCAGTTAGATGAAGCTGACCAGCAGGAGATCCTGAGTTTGATGGAATTCAAGCGCATGATGAAGGAACGCAAATCTGTATGAGTGATATGGTCAGTGTCGAGCAGGCCGTTCAGCAGGGTGCTTCGCCCCGTCTGCTTGCCCAGGCGTTTTTGTCTGAATACTTTTCGTCTAGGGCTTTGGTGTATCCAATAAACCCGTTTCAAATGCTTACCGACCTTGAAATCCCATTTGTCTTTCGTGCGTTTGAGGACAAGAAGCTTGAAGGAATGTATCTGCCCGCTCAAGGGCCGGATGACATTCCCGTGGTAGCGATTAATCTTAAGCGTCCAATTGCACGGCAGAGATTCTCTGCTGCGCATGAGTTGTGCCATCATATCAAAGACCGTTCAAGTAGCCAGTTGTGTGCCCTCGGGGACGCAGCTCCCGTCGAGAAATACGCAGAAAGTTTCGCCGCTGAACTATTGATGCCGTTTAGCGCCATGAAAGAGCAAATACAGTTACGACTTAAAAACGGCTTTGTGTCCTTTAATGATGTTCTTGAAATAGCAGAATTCTTTGGTGTCAGTTTTCAGTCATGCCTGTTTCGCACAGCCTATATTTTCAAGCGAATTGAAGGCAGCTGTGACCCCAAAAAGCTTCCAAAGCGTGCCGCACGTTACCAGGTGAAAGCGCAGCGCGATGCACGCGGCTACACGGACACTCGTCTTTACGAGCAGCTGATAGACGCCAGCGAACCGTGGCTCACCGACCTCGCATCCCCGGAGTTTATTCGTCAGCAATACTGCAACAATTATGTGTTCAATGACAGCCGCCTGGAGGGTGTTGATGTTGAAGCTGGGAAAGTTGCAGAAATCGCAACAGATATCAGACTGCATAAATCTGATAGCCCATATTGTTCTGAAACCCATAAAAATGAAGTTGAAATTGCCGGTCACGCTTGTATGTATGCTGATCTGTTGTCTATCAGGAAAACTGACCCTATCAGCCTTTACACCCTTTTGCGTTTGAATGAAAAGCTGTATTCCTGCAGCCCTGAGCCTAGATTTGGCGGCAAGTTTCGCACCGCAAATCCCGTTGTGGTCGGTGCGAAGTTTGAGACCTTGGATTGGCACGAAGTCGCTCCTGCCATGTCGACTCTGTATCCGGAAGTTCAATGTCTGATCGACCACATTCGTGATCAACCGCTCAGCCGTTTTGTAGAAGATGTAGCCCGTATGCATCATCGGCTCACTGTCATACATCCATTTGCCGACGGGAATGGTCGAACCACCCGAGGATTTCTAAATCTCCTATTTATGCGGCGCGGTCTTCCTCCAATCTACATCAAGGTTTCGGAAAAAGAGGAATACCAAGAAGCATTGGCCCGCGCCGATCTTAAGTATGACTACAACGGCCTGTATGGCGTCATATTCCGTTCCATTTTGCGGGCACAATCAGAACTGACGGAATCTTCAATGCTATAAACGCGATAAAACACGGCGCAAAATCGGCACGGATACGGAGGCAGAAAATATGCTGTTTGCAGCCTTTTCTACATCGGTTGTTTGCCTCGCTTTTGGCGCGGCCCTGCTGAACGGCTTGCTCTGCTGTGCGGCATATCTGGTGGAGCTCAAGGGCACGGAGATGTCCCAGCACTTTTTTGCCGTTGAGCGCGGTCCCGCTGAAAAGTTATGGATCGACCGCGCCATGGACCGCTTTACCTTCCTGATGCTTTGGGTCATCCTGGGTCTGCTTGGCTGTCTGGTCCTTTGTGGCGTATACATTCAAATCGTGCAGTGTCTTCCCCGGAAGCAGCTTTCCAACGCCGTGGACTACTTGCAAAACAGTGCCGACACGTTGTTCCCCATCTTGATCTCTGTGACCGTCTTTTTGTTCGGCATCCGCAAAAACTATCAGACATTTTTTGTCAAAGACGACCGTCTCCATCGGTATCAGGGTTTTCTGATCCTTGCCATCGTCTGCTGGGGACTTTCGGTCATTTTGGGCCTGGTCGCCGCAACTGGTGCCGCTCCGACGTTCCGCACCTACGTCGCCACGCTCAGGCTGCTCCTCCTGCTCGGCACATTTTTGTTTTCTCTCTTTCTGGCTTGGACCAGCATCAGGCTGTCTTTTTCGGCCCAACCCATCGATTTGGCGCAGTTCAAAACGCTCGGCCTTCATCGGCATGATACCCCCTGGGAGCTATGGAGCTGCCATTACCCGGACACGCAAGCCCTAGACTTTTCCCAAAAGCATCTGATCCTGGACCTGCAGCAGCAGACCGCGCGCTTTGAAAAGACCTTACAGCGCCGTTGCAAGCTCCACAAGGCCCGTGATCTTCAGGTCTCCTTTTCTGACGCGGCGCACATGAGCCCGGTCTGGTACAAACGCCTCTGTCTGTGGGTCTGGCTGCCTTTGACCTGGCTCATGCTTGGGTTTCCTCTGTGCGGCGTTCTCTCCGCCTTCAAGATCAACGTCTTTTCCATGCCCTCCTGCGACGTTTTGCTTCCGCTGGTCAGTTCGGTCCTTTTTCTCTGTCTCGCGTTCTTCCTCCGCACAGAGTCTTGCCGCCGGATCGCGGTATACAATACATACGGCAGTTGGGGATATTATTTTACCGCCCCCTCGACTTCCAAGACAGTCTATTCGTTTTCCGAACGTGAATTCTCCCTGTCACAAAGCAAGGCGTGGCTCCGCGCGGTCTGGCGCATTCTGACTTTGTTCCGCATGGAGCTGGTCCAGGAGGACAGAGCCGCCTACTCCGGCTTTTTACGCGACCTGGCGACCGCCGCCGACATGACGGAGGGACTGCGGCGGGATATGATGATGGTGACATACTGCCTTTGTTGCCGTTTGGGCCAAGCGGAGTGCCCCCAGGACCGCGACGCTTTTCAGGCGCCCACTCTATTTGGCTTCTCCGCCCAGCTCTGCAACGCAATCTGGACGGACCACACCCGCTGTGCGCCTTCCCTCGTTGAAACCGACCCATGGATCTGACACCTGCTGCAGAAACGCGCACCGTTTCGGGGCAGACCCGATCCTATGCCGATCTGCGAAAGCGAGACTATCAAGCGGTCCAGGAAATTTTAGCCGGGAGCTTGCAATCTTGGGACAGCCTGTACTCCCATGCTTACTGCGCCGTGCTGCGTTGCGCCTCCATCGCCGACTTTCCCCGCCTGCTCTGCACTGCAGACTATCGCGATGCCGCAGATGAGGCTTTCGCCCTGTGTTTTCAGCAATTGGAGCGGTATCAGGGTCTCAGCCGCTTTGCGTACTGGGTGGGTGGATATGCTCGAAATCTCATTCGAAACCGCCGCAGATCGGAATTGACCCGTGTCCGAGGTCTGAACCGCCTGTCGCGGATCTCTGCCCTGGACATGTGGGGGCAGGACCCACTTGTCATCCTGATTCGGGCGGAGCGAGACCAGTGCCTGCGCCACGCCTTCCAGGAGCTGACCGCAGGGGAACAGCGCATCCTCTGGCAGCGAAGCGTTTACTGCCTGAGCATGCGCAAGCTGGCCCAGGATCTGTCTCTCCCCGTCCCGGAGGTCGCGAGACAACACGCGGCGGCGCTCCAGCACTTGAAGGAGCGTTTTCTGTATCATTACTACGGACCTCACTCGTCCACAAGTAAGCCCTGCCTTTAAAAGACGCCATTAGAGAACCTCTAATGGCGCCTTCTATTATGCCGGACACTGCCGCCCGGTGTGGTCGATGGTGTAGTTCCCCGGCAGGATCAGCTCGGAGATGGGCACCAGGGTGTAACCCTGCCCGATGAGGTTCTCTAAAATGCCGGGCAGCGCCTCGGGGGTGTGCTTAGCGGCGTTGTGGAAGAGGATGATAGACCCCGGCTGGACCTTGGAGGTCACCCGCTTGGTAATATCGGCGGCGGAAAGGTCCTTCCAGTCCAGGGAGTCCACGTCCCACTGGATCGGCTCCAGGCCCGCGGCGCGGGTAGTGGTGATGACGTGGTCATCATACTCGCCGTAGGGCGGGCGGAACAGCGTGGGCCGCACCCCGGTCACCCCCTCGATCTTGTCGCAGGAGAGCTTTAGGTCCGCCGCGATCTGGTCCGCCGACAGGGAATTGAAGTGGTCGTGGTGGGCGGAATGGCTCATGACCTCGTGCCCCGCGTCGTGGAGGGCCTTCACCGATTCTGGGTATTTGTCCACCCAGTCCCCCACCACGAAAAAGGTCACCTTCACGTTGTACTTCGCCAGAATGTCGATGAGCTGCTGAGTGTCCTCGTTGCCCCAGGGTGATGTCATTTTGCGGCGCGGAAAATACGGGCACCCCCGGTGCCAAAGCTGTCGGCACACGGAGGTAATCATCCGCTCAATGAAAATGGAAAGACATCCAGCGGTGTGGCCTGGAGGTCTCTCTATTTGTAATTGACAGGGGGATTGCTCTGCATGCGTTGGTAGTCTTCATATTTTTCCTAGATTATAGGTAATGCAAAGGAACCGCCCTTGCATTCTTGTGACGGAAGATGTATAATATTATGGGTTTTTGTAAGAACGAACGTCAAAACTGCAAGGGGAGATTGGCAATATGTATGACTTCACGTTTGAGGCCGACAAAAGCATTTACCCGCTCGCAGCGATACTGAAAGCCGCTTATGCATTTGTTGGACGCGCCTATATCCACCTTGGAGACAACGATAGCACCTGGTCGGTTTCATTGACCCCCAAGGACGGGTCGTCTGGCGAGATTACCGCCAAAGAGTTCGAGAACGAGCTCCTGGCCCAGACCGTTAGGCTCTCTGTTTTCCAGCAGACGCACACCATTCGCGAGCTGCTCTTGGCCAGGGCATTGTCCTCCACCATGGTAGAAGATGACACATCTGCGGTGGAAGATGCGGAAGAAGATATCTCCCAAGAGGATCTGGAACAAATTCTGACGGATTGGTTTGAGACACAATGAAACAAAATACAACGCTCTTTTTCCCTGCGACAATCTATCCGCAGGACATAATTCAACAAGCGGTCAAGGACTATGCCGAAATATGCCGTATTGAGCTTCGCAAAACGGAGGACGGCGTGGAATGCGCTTTTTTGAAAAGCGTAACCGATCTAGAGCTTACAGCTAGGGAGTTCTCTAATTACCTAGTTGAACTCATCAATGCAGGAGCAGGAGGCAACGAATGATAGCAATAGAGGCAATTCTGCTTACCATATTGCTTATGCTACTGATGATTGCTGGGTATACCGACTGTAAAAGCAGCATTATAGCTAATCGCCTGCTTGTAGCTTGTAGCCTGGTCGCCATTCCAATAGACACCCTGTACTATTTCCTATGGGGGCGCCCATATTTACCTGCTTTTCTTTTGAATCTAGTTCTCTTAACAGCTATATCAGTGGTGTTCTACTGTTACCACCTATGGGCAGCTGGGGATAGCAAGTTGCTTTTTGTGGTCGGACTACTTATTCCTGGAAGATTCTACACCTTTGGGCGTATGGGACTAGCGTCCGGTTTTGCAATCGTCGTTTTTACCTTCTCCAGTGCTTTCATATTTGTGATATTTGAGTCTGTCTGGCTAATTCTCAAAAACCGCATAAAGCTTAAACTGTCTTTGCCCTCAATGGACTGGTGGCGCATCTTGGCTTCCTATGTTGCCATGGTTGCTGCAACAACGATCTTCAATTTGTTGCTCCAGTTCTACCCTGGCAATATCTTTGCCGGTAACCCGTTGCTGGTTACAGCAATCGACTTCTTGGCAGTTCTTACCCTCATTCAGCTACGAGATAAGATCTCAACTAAGTGGCTGATCGTAATCTCTGTTTCCCTTTGGAGCCTGTTGGTTGCCATGTGGTTTGCAAATATGGTGGATCTAGGCGGTGCAATCAGTCCTCAGTCGTGGCTCGTAGTGCTGGCTATGATCCTGTGCCGCTGGGTAGCAGAAAGGTTTAACTATCAAACAATACCAACTGTCGAGGTTCGCGCCGGCCAAATATTGTCCGCTGCATCGGTCATCGGCTTTACTACATCGCGAGTGAAAGGGCTTCCGTCTGGAATGACCGAAGATCTCCGCTCCAGAATAACCGAAGATGAAGCCGAGAGCGTTCGCCGATGGGCAACTTCGGCTCAAGGGAAAGAAAGCATTGTTATTGTTCGCAAGATTCCCTTCGCTGTATTTATTGGAATCGGCACATTATGCTTCTTTGTATTCGAGGTGGCTATGCTATGATGTATCTGAAGGGGTATCAGGGTCTGCCCAGAATGGTACAAGTGAATAGAGCAGACTCCCCGATGGCCCCTGAGTGTGCCGCCGACAAGGATATCGTTACGGTTTATCCTAATCGCCTATTCTTTTCGGCAGATCACTATACTTATGTTTTGCCCCCGGAGCTTGTGGCCAAGATGCAGCAGTTGAATACCTACGATATTATTACCATTGATGACCGAGGCATCTTAGATTGTGTTTTTGAGATTGCAAGCCAGGATGCTACTATATTTATCACCGGAAAATGTAATTCTAACTGCGTAATGTGCCCAACCTCCGATTGTGAACGAAAAAAAGACGGTTTTGACGATGATCAGCTGAAGAAAATGGTTGATATGTTGCCTTCTGACACACCACACATCGTGGTCACTGGCGGCGAGCCTACTCTTAGAACAAACCTTTTTTTCCACACTATGGAGCAGGTTGCAGATAAATTTTCAAACACCGAGGTGCTATTGTTAACCAATGGACGCTCTTTTGCTTCTCTAAAAATGGTGGAGCGTTTACTGGCACATTGTCCGCAATTTCTTACGATCGCGATTCCAATTCATGGCGCTGATTCACAGACGCACGATGCCATCACTCAGGCCCCGGGAAGTTTTACCCAAACCTGTCTTGGACTGAGCCATCTTCTCAGCAGAAAGGTGAACATTGAGATCAGGGTAGTGGTCTCAAAGCTGAATGTGGAACATCTTTCTGAAATCGCTGACCTTATTGCAAATAGATTTCCATCTACCGCAATCGTTAACTTCATCGGACTAGAGACCCGAGGGAACTGCGCAAAGAACCATCAAGAGGTTTATATTGATTGTAAAGACTCTTTCCCCTATGTCCGTCAGGCCGTAAATATCCTGGTAGAGCATGGAATCAACACTTCTCTATACAATTATCCCCTTTGTGCTGTTGATGACGGCTACCGTTCTCTTTGCAAAAAGAGCATCAGCCCATGGAAAGTGCGCTTTCCCGCTTCATGTGATACTTGCTCAGCAAAGCCTTATTGCGGTGGGTTCTTTGACTCCACGTTAAGCCTGGCCCATCCCCCGGTAACCCCCATTTAATCTAGGAAGGAGGTGCTACCATGTTAAATCACTTCAATTTCAAGCGTTTCGGTAAAACCGAGGTGCTTGTTACCAATGATTTTGGCCGCTACGAGTTTCTTTCAGATGAGCAATTCAGGGAACTTGCCCTTGGTCGTGTCGTTGAGGGAAGTCCTCTTTGGGAGCGCCTCCATAAGAACAGATTCTTGGTGGACGGCTTCGAGATAACATCTCCGGAGGTGATTGATGATCTCCGGGCGATGAAAAGCTACCTTTTCTCCAGCACAGCCCTTCATATCTTTGTGGTGACCGATGTGTGTAATCTTAGCTGTATCTACTGTCAGGCAAAAGACAAGATCAATCGTCCACAAGGGTATATGACTCCGGAAATCGGTCGCAAGTGTATCGACATGGCCTTGCAATCCCCATCCAAACATCTGACTTTCGAGTTTCAAGGTGGCGAACCACTCATCAATTTCCCAGTTATCAAGTCTATGATCGGATATTCTGAAGAAGTGCGCGGAGATCGGGCAATCGAATACACGGTGGTCTCAAATCTATCGTTGCTCACTGAGGAGATACTGGATTTTCTGCTGGAACACCATGTCAGCATATGTACCTCGCTGGATGGCCCAGAGGATCTACACAACCGAAACCGGCAGTGCAACATCCCTGATGGTAGCTACGCGCTAATGAAAGCCGGCGTAGAGATGATCAACCGGCGCGGATTGGCTGTTGGCGGGATCGAAACCACAACCCGACACTCGCTGTCAAGGGCAAAGGAAATTGTGTGGGCCTATGAAGAAATGGGTTCGCCGAGCGTGTTCCTCAGACCGTTGACTCCTTTAGGCTTTGCCAAAGCGGATTGGGATAAAATCGGATATACGCCCGCCGAGTATCTGGCATTTTATCGAGAAGCTTTCCAAGAGGTGTTGCGGATCAATAAGGAAAAACGGCGGTTCCCCGAGCAACACGCCACATACTTTCTGAGCAAGATTTTGGGTGGATATGCTCAAAATTACATGGAGCTTCGGTCTCCCTGCGGCGCATCAATCGGCCAGCTGGCCTACTACTATGATGGCAGCATCTATACTTGTGATGAAGCCCGCATGGTAGCCGAAGCCGGCGACAGTGCGTTTAAGCTGGGGGATGTATTCAGCAGTAAATATCAAGACTTGGTAAGCTCCAGCACTTGCAAAGCCACCTGTATGGCGTCCACTATCGAAACGATCCCCGGCTGTTGTGATTGTGTTTACCAGCCTTACTGTGGGGTATGTCCGGTGGTAAATTACGCCCACAATGGAGATATTCTTCCTAAAGGCGCCAGAGACTACCGATGTGAGATCTATGGCGGGATGCTGGACTACATCTTTGAGCTTCTTCATGATGGAGATCCTGAGACGATATCTATTCTAAAGTCCTGGGTGTTATAGACAGAGGGTGAGATGGCATGAAATCCAAAAAAGTAGTGGACCAAGTAAAATTGCCAGCCAAAAAGAAAGGCGGCTTTTTCCGTGGCCTTTTGTTCTGTGCGGGCGCATTTATTGTGTTCGCAATGGTTTATTCGATGATTTCTCATTTTGCGGCGCCTGACCGATATTCCGCTGTTGGCACGATCCGCCAGGCGGATGCCTATGTAGAAAGTTCGGGCGGTACCTACTTTGGCGAACTGGTCGGCACGGCCTACACCGGGACAGGCTCCTTTCAGTATTTGTCCGGTGGTACATATACAGGCTCCTTTGAGAATTCCAAGAGAAGCGGGGAAGGCATTTTCACATGGGAAAACGGCGACTCCTATTCCGGGACATGGGAAGATGATGCCATGAAAAAAGGAACCTACACCTTTGCAGATGGAAAGTCGTTTGCAGGGACTTTCTCAGACGGAAAGATGGAAGATGGGACGTTTACTATCGGCTCGGAACCACTGGACATCCCAGACACAGATGATGATATTGCCGTGTTTGTTGCAACCATTTCTGGCGGTACAATTAGCAAGGTAGATCTTCAGACCACGGCGGGATATCGTTATACAGGAGACCTGACCGGTGACGCTGAAATCAAATACCCGTCCGGAAACACCTATTCAGGAAAAGTCGTAAACTTTGAGCGAGACGGCCAGGGCACATTTGTTTGGCGGACAGACGGTTCTACTGTAGCGTCTTATGAAGGCAGCTGGAGTAACGGAGTCATGTCCGGGAGAGGCACCTACTACTATACCGATAAAACCTATCCGTATTTGGAAGGAACATTTTCAGATGGAAGGCCTATGGGCACTTTGGTGTACTACAAGGCGTTAGGAAATACTTTTGATACTACATGGGAAAACGGAAAATGCACGAAGGTAAAAGAAACATAAGGAGGCGCAATTATGGCTGAAAGCATTTTTCCGCACATCAAAAGGGCGATAACGGATTTTATTGATGATCAAGAGGGGAATATCCCACGCAACAAGGTGCTTACTGTTGGCTCCATGTTGTTGATTCTGGGCATCTTGATGACTGATGAGGCGTGGGCCGGACATCGATCCCATGGTTCTCACCGATCCCACAGTTCACATCGATCCCACAGCAGTTCAAGCCACGGCTCCCATTCTTCTCATTCTAACCATGGATCTCACTCTAACCATGGCTCGCATTCTAACGCTGTCCGCGCGACTCCCACTCCCGCTCCGCACTCCTCACACAACAATGCAGCCCCCTCTATTGCGACACTCAACGGTATTAAAAGTCCGGATGCAGGGACTGTTCCAGCATTACCTGAGTTCCCTTCAACCGAACTGCCGCCGGACACCACGCCTTTAAGCTAAAACGAAGCAGGGTGATAAAATGTCAACAAAGCAATCCATGGCTCTCTTGGATCTGTTCACAATATGCCGTCCAGATGATCCGGAATTAGAGCACGAACGTCAAGTCACATCCATTGTTCTTTCTGATTCCTACCGGGAATTGGCGGGACAGAGTGAGTTCAGGGATCGTTTTGACCAGGAGTTCTCCGTACAGTGTCTGCGCAATTATACAGGCAAAACGTTGGACGCTATCCCTAAAAAGCTCCTCCAAGAAAAGGCCATCAGAAGCATCCTCTTATCCGAAGATTATCAAACTTTGGCTTGCCGAAACGCATTCCGCCCTTGGTTTAATGACCTTTTCTCTGAAGCACAAATCAGAACATATTCTGCGACCCAGCTCAAGGAACTCGCACAGCTCTTGCCCCAAGTCTCCCTTTGCCTAGATAATATTATCTTTTCCTTGCGAAATGGCGCAGGGCCGGAATTGATGGAAAACGACAAGCCGAACTTTGCTGATTTGGCCAGCCTTGAGCGGCTTAACAAAAAGCTGGATAAAGGGACAGGAAAGAACTACACAAACATTGACGCTGATGATTTTATGGCTATTTTCGATCAGGATACAGCCAAAAGCATTGGAGATAAATTTCAAGAGCTGCCGGTAGAATGTACTGACTACAAGGCAGCCCTTGATGTTTTGTTTTCTTCGCAGAAATTCTGTATCAGCGATCAGGAGATTCAGGAACTGGAGGCGGCATACTCCACGGAGATCTCCAAGGTACAGGCCATCTTGGATGTGGGTAAGAGAAAACGCTGGAAGCGAAGAATTATCAAAGCATTTGTTGGATTGGGTGTGCTACTTATACCTTCCCTTTTTGCTGGTGCAACAGGACTCCTTTCTTCGGGGGCTATGTCAGCGTGTGCACTGGGAGAACTAATACTTGTTGTTCTATTTTGGCTTCGGGGGTGATTTGCGGTGGCGACAATTACAAAGGCTGAGTATCTGGCGGCACTGCAATCTGAAGCAGCTACCACCAGCGCAAAAAGGGCAAAAGCGACTAAACGCAAGCGTCTGATCTCTGCCGTTCTTGGAATCGGCACTATTATCCTGATTGGTTTGGGCGTGGCTGGGACCAGCGTTGAGCGGGATAATAATTTCAAGAAGTTTTCTGCGGGCGAAATCGGCGCAACCTTTGAGATGCTTAATGAGAGCGGTGTCTTTAGGGTGTGGAATGAGCAAAACCTGGGCAATGATATCAACACGATCCTAGGAGGTGGCAAAGTTCTATCCCGCCAAGGAGTGTTGGTAGTCCCCACCGCAGATGGAAATAATGTCACTGTTGATGGCCAGGTTTCCGGTACAATACCCGGCAGCATCTCCTACATTAACATCTGTGAAGGCACCATTTACTATCGGGAGGATGCCACGAGAAAAATCTGCGCTTACGCCGCTCAAAGCGGCATCGTTACTACAGTGATCGACACAAACGCAGGTGAATTGCTTGTAGTTGATGGGCGGCTATATTATGTGGATCATAGCGACAATGGCAAGGTCATTTCTGCCGACGCAAACGGCCAAGATAAGCAAACTGTCATAGATCAGCCTGTAATATCTTTCGTTGTCTGTGGTAGCGACATCATTTATCTGGGCGCAGACCAAACGTTGTACCGAAAAAATGGCACAGATAGCGTAACAACATTGATATCTAATGTGGAGCGGTTCTTCCTCAATGGGAACATTGTTGCAGAGAGTGATGGGTCTGTGTTCCAGTTCACCCCAGAACGTAGCAACGCCGTTTTGCTATATCAAAGCTCTACTACGGATATGCAGCTTGTCGGAGCTTGTGCGGAGGGTGTGTTTATCCAGGAAAA
>CAMNQX010000016.1 GCA_946550725.1 uncultured Clostridia bacterium
TCATCCTGGTGGACGACGGCTCCACCAAGGACGACACCCCCGCCATCTGTGACCGCTACGCGGCGGAGTACCCCGATATCGTCAAGGTCATCCATCAGGAAAACGGCGGCCACGGCGAGGGGGTCAACCAGGGTCTGCGCCACGCCTCGGGGATCTACTACAAGGTGGTGGACTCGGACGACTGGCTGGACGAGGACGCCCTCCATGCCGTTCTGGGCAAGCTGCGGGAATTCGTATCCAAGGGCCATCCCCTGGATCTGATGATCGCCAACTATGTCTATGAGCACGTGGAGGACAACACCCAAAAGGTCATGGGTTATTCCAATGTGTTTCCCACAAGCAGGGTGTTTACCTGGAAGGACATCGGGCATTTCGGCCCCTCCCAGTACCTGCTGATGCACTCGGTGATTTACCGCACCGAAATGCTCCACCAGACCGGTCTGGAGCTGCCCAAGCACACCTTCTATGTGGACAATATCTTTGTCTACCAGCCCCTCCCCTTCGTCAAGACCCTTTACTACATGGACGTGGACCTCTACCGCTACTTCATCGGCCGGGCCGACCAGTCGGTGCAGGAATCGGTGATGGTGGGCCGGGTGGACCAGCAGGTGCGGGTCACCAAGCTGATGATCGACGCCCATGACCTCCACGCGGTCAAGGCCCGCCAGCCCAAGCTGGGCAAGTACATGACCAACTACTTATCCATGATGATGACCATTTCCTCCATCTTCCTCATGCTGGACGGTTCCCCGGAAAAGCTGGGCGACAAGACCGAGCTGTGGGAGTACTTAAAGGCCAAGGATGGTAAGCTCTACCGCAAGATGAAATACCGGGCCTTGTCGGCAGTGGGTAACCTGCCCAAGGCCATCGCCATCCCCGGCTACCGCCTGGCGCGGAAGATCTATAAGTTTAACTGACCTGCCCGTTGAAAGACCCGCTTTGCCAGCCGCTATCATAGCGGCGCAAGCGTCAAATCCGGAATTCGGAAGGAGCAGCATTATGGAGAAGCAACTGAACGTTATCATCAGCAACTGTCCCCAAAACCACCCCTGCCCCGCAGTCAACGTTTGTCCGGTGGGCGCTTTGAGCCAAAAAGCCTTTCACGCCCCCGAGGTAGACCACAGCAAGTGTGTCAGGTGCGGAAAGTGCTCCAGCTTTTGTCCTAAAAAGGCCTTGGTGCTGGTGCAGTGACCCCCTCTCCCCATCGTCCCAGCAGGCAACGCAAGCCGTCACAGCTTGCGTTGCCTTTCTTTTTGCCTCCCCCGCTCTTGACATTCCCTCACGTCCGTGATATGATACCCCTACCCCCCAGGGGGAGGGGTATCCATATTTTTTGGCATAGGAGGAAAGACTATGCAAGGCGACAAGCAAAAGGTATCGCAGCTGCTGAAAACCGCCCGGGGGCAGATCGACGCGGTCCTCGCCATGATCGAGGACGACCGCTACTGCATGGACGTCTCCCAGCAGGTCATGGCCGCCCAGGCTCTGCTGGGCCGGGCCAACAAGGAGATTTTGACCGCCCACCTCACCCACTGCGTTCAGAGCGCCAAAAGCGAAGCGGAGCGGGAGGAAAAGTCAAAGGAGCTGGCGGCGCTCCTCAATAAGCTGCTGCCGTAAGGAGGGCTTCGTATGAAGGAAAAATTCACCGTCACCGGGATGACCTGCTCGGCCTGCCAGGCCCACGTGGACAAGGCCGTGTGCAAGCTCCCCGGCGTCACCGACGTCAACGTGAACCTGCTCTCCGGCTCCATGACCGTGGCCGGAGACGACAGCGTCACCCCCGCCGCCGTCATTGACGCGGTGCAGAAGGCGGGCTACGGCGCGTCCCTGGCAAACGCCCCGAAAGCGGCCGCTACCGCCCCCGCCGCCGACCCCATGGCCGGGGAGCTTCAGAACATGAAACGCCGCTTCTGGGCCTCTCTTTGCTTCCTGCTGCCCCTCTTTTACCTCTCCATGGGGCACATGATGGGCCTGCCCATCCCCCACTTCTTCCACGGCACGCAAAACGCCTTTGCCTTTGCGTTTACCCAGTTTTTGCTGGTCCTTCCCATCATGGTCATCAACCAGAAATACTACCGGGTGGGCTTCAAATCCCTGTGGAACCGCGCCCCTAACATGGACACCCTCATCGCCGTCGGCTCCGCCGCGGCGGTGGTCTACGGGATCGCCGCCCTCTACCAGATCGGCTGGGGCCTGGGCCACGGCGACCTGGAGCGGGTGAAGCGGTATTCCATGGACCTCTACTTCGAGGGTGCGGGGATGATCCTCACCCTCATCACCCTGGGCAAATTCCTGGAGACCCGCTCCAAGGGCAAGACCGGGCAGGCCATCTCCCGACTCATGGACCTGCGGCCCAAGACTGCCCAGGTCCTCCGGGACGGCGTGGAGGTGGAAGTCCCCGTGGAGGACGTCCGGGTGGGCGACCTGGTGGTGGTGCGCCCCGGCGGACGGGTCCCGGTGGACGGCGTGGTCCGGGAGGGCGCGTCGGCGGTGGATGAATCCGCCCTCACCGGGGAATCCATCCCCGTGGACAAGGCGGTGGGCGACACGGTCATCGCCGCCTCCATCAACACCTCCGGGGCCTTCACCATGGAGGCCACCAAGGTAGGCCAGGACACCACCCTGGCCCAAATGATCGCCCTGGTGGAGGAAGCCAGCGCGTCCAAAGCCCCCATCGCCAAGCTGGCGGACAAGGTGGCCGGAGTGTTCGTCCCCGTGGTCATGTCCATCGCCGCCGTCACCGCTGTAGTCTGGCTCCTGGTGGGCGGCACGGTGGAAATGGCCCTCACCTCCGCCGTGGCGGTGCTGGTCATCTCCTGCCCCTGCGCTCTGGGCCTGGCTACTCCCGTGGCCATCATGGTGGGTACGGGCAAGGGCGCGGAAAACGGCATCCTCATCAAGTCCGCCGAAAGCCTGGAGACCTTACACAAGGTGGACACCATTGTCCTGGACAAGACGGGCACCCTCACCCAGGGCAAGCCCCAGGTCACCGACGTGTGCCCCGCCCAAGGGGTGGACAAACAGCGGCTCCTCACCCTGGCCGCCGCCCTGGAGCACAAGAGCGAGCACCCGCTGGCCAAGGCAGTCGTTGATTATGTTAACCAGCTCGGCTATGCCCTTCCCGCCGCCGAAAACTTCCAGGCCACCCACGGGCAAGGGGTCTCCGCCACCATCGGCGGCAGCGATATCCTGGCCGGGAATGTCGGAATTATGGAAACCGCAAAGGTGGATACCGCCCCCATGGAGCAGACCGCCCACGCCCTGTCCCAGCAGGGCAAGACCCCCCTCTATTTTGCGGAAAACGGCAAGCTGCTGGGCCTCATCGCCGTGGCCGACCAGGTGAAGGACACCTCCGCCCAGGCCGTGCGGGATATGGAGGCGTTGGGGCTGAATGTAGTTATGTTAACCGGTGACAATCCCCGCACCGCTAAGGCCATCGCGGACAGCCTGGGCATTTCCCAGGTGGTAGCCCAGGTCCTCCCCGCCGACAAGGAGCGGGAGGTGGCCCGGCTCCAGGCCGAGGGCCGCAAGGTGGCCATGGTGGGCGACGGCATCAACGACGCCCCCGCCCTGGTGCGCGCCGACGTGGGCCTTGCCATCGGCGCGGGATCGGACGTGGCGCTGGAGAGCGCGGACGTGGTGCTGATGAAAAGCGACCTGCGGGACGTGCCCACCGCCGTGCGCCTTTCCAAGGCGGTCATCCGCAACATCAAGGAAAACCTGTTCTGGGCGTTCTTTTACAACTGCCTGGGCATTCCGCTGGCGGCGGGGGTGTTTTACAGCATCCTGGAGTGGCAGCTCAACCCCATGTTCGCCGCCGCCGCCATGAGCCTCAGCTCGGTGTGCGTGGTCAGCAACGCCCTGCGGCTCCGGTGGTTCAAGCCCCTTCACAGGGACGTTCCCGCCCCTGAGGGTCATAGAGAAACGACAAACATCAAAAAGGAGGAAACAGCGATGAAAACCATCCAGATCGAGGGCATGATGTGCCAGCACTGCGTCTCCCACGTCTCCGCCGCGCTCCACGGCGTACCCGGCGTGGACAGCGTGGAAGTGAGCCTGGAGGACAAGTGCGCCAAGGTCACCGGCTCCGCCGACGACGAGGCCCTTAAGTCCGCCGTCATCGGCGCGGGCTACCAGGTCACGGGTATCGCGTAGGGGCGGCTGTCCCCAGCCGCCCGCATCGAAAACAAGAGGGGGACGGCTCCCATGGGAACCGTCCCCCTCTTGTTGTATGCTTTTACGGCTGGTTCACCGTCCCCAGGAACAGGGGCAAGTTGTCGTCCGACGTGACGGCGAAGAGGAAGGGCCGGTCCAACACGAAGTCTACCTCCTCTTCCGGCGGCATTTCGGCCCCGCACTCCACCATGATGACGGTGTACGCCGCCGCCTCGCACCCCTCCTCGTCTACGGTGACCCGGGCGGCGTGCTGGGCCTGGGACACGTAGAGGGGGTCGTCCGTCTCCGCCCCCAGGGGGGTGAAATCCGCCACGTCCATATCAAAGATATCGGTGACCCCCAGGTCCTTCAGAGCCTCGATCAGGTCCAGGTCAGCGGACACGTCGAACTTGGGCAGCGCCACATTGATGATCAGATACTTCTGACCGGGCCACTGGTCCACATAGGTCCCCCGTATCTGGTCATACCGGCCCTCCTTGTTGGCCAGGAGGAATTCCATGGCCTCGCCGCTGGCCGCCAGCTCGGCGGGGGTCACCCCCTCGTCGGGCAGCAGGAACCATATGGAGCCGCCCTCCTGGAACCGCAACTCTACGGCGGCGAAGCGGTCGCCCCAGTAGTAGCTGCCACTCATGGAGCGGTGCATAAAGTCGGTCTCCACGTCCCCGGTGGGGGTGTGGAAGGTCTGGAGCGCGGTGCGCTCGGCCTGGAACTCATCCTTCCAGGGGGCCTTGAAGTAGAGGGTGGAGGCCAGGGCCAGCACCGTCTCCGGGGCCATTTCCAGCCCGTTCGCCTGCTCCGCCAGAAGGCCGTGGGTCTGCTCATTGAGCCAGTCCCGCAGGGCCTGGTCATACTCCGCCGACCCCATCTTCCCCCGGAAGGAGGAGGCGTAGTAGTCCCTGGCCAGCAGCTCCAACGTCTCCTGGCTGTACCCCATGTCGTCCCGCAACCACAGGGAGTTGCCCAGCACCGAGGTCACCAGCCCATCGTCCCGGTAGTGGTTCTTCCACAGGGCAGGGGCCTGCCCCCGCAGCTCCTCCGCCGAGGCCGCGCCCAGGAGGTCCAAAAGCTGCTGGCGGCTCTCCCCTCCTGTGGTCTGGGTGAGCATGGAAAGGGCCATATAGAGGTTCAGGGGGGAGTAGACCTTGTTTTTCCCGCCGTCCTCGGCCAGCAGTTCCTTGGCGGAGGCGGTAAGGAAGGGGGCCAGGGGAGCCGTGTCCAGGTCGGAGTATAGGTCGTTCCGGCTCTTCCGCCAGGCGTCCCAGTCCTCGCTGTACCTGTCGTAGTCCAGCTCGCCGCTGGCCTCGTCGTAATAGTCCTCCTCCACGGGATAGGGCGCCATAGAGGGGTACTCCGCCTGGGCCAAAGCGGCCTGGGCGGCGGGCGCGCCCCCCGGGATCAGCTGGACCGCCAGCGCGACGGCCAGCACAACAGCCAGGGCGGCGGCCCCGGCGGCTACGATACGCTTTTTCATTCTTCCTTCCTCCCTTTTTGGTGGGTCTTACCGGGTTAGACGGAAGAAATCGGAAAAAGTTGCGTGAACTTGCACAAAAAGGGCCGGACTTTTTCAAGTCCGGCCCTTGGGATCCTGTGTTTTGACGTTTACCCCTCCACGTCCTCGATGAGGCCGTAGCCGCCGTCGTTGCGCTGATACACCACGGCGAAGGCGCCGTCCTGGTCCACGTTGCGGAAGGCAAAGAAGGTGTGGCCCAGCAGCTCCATCTGCAGCACTGCCTCCTCGGCGGTCATGGGCTTCATGGGGAAGCGCTTGGTGCGCACGATGCGGATCTCCTCCTCGCTCTCGTCAGGAGCAAAGGAGGTGGGTTCGGCAGCAGGCACGAAGGCGTCCTGACGAAGACGCTTTTCCAGCCGCGCCTTGTTCTTGCGGAGCTGACGCTCCACCGAGGCCACGCAGGCGTCGATGGTGGCGAACATATCGGCGGTGGACTCCGCCACGCGGATAATAGTGCCGCCGCTGCGGATGGTCAATTCCACGTTATTCTGGCCCTTCTGGACACTAAAGACCGCGTTGGCCTCCATCTCCTGCTTAAAGTAGCGTTCCAGCTTCGCTACCTTCTTTTCCGCATAGGCGTGGACGTTCTGGGGGAGATCGATCTTCTTGTCGGTGTAGGTGAACTTCATGGCGGTCAACTCCTTTTCCTAGGCTGTGAGGGGACCGCGCCGCCGGTGGCGCTTCTTCCTCACCACCATGCTACCACACTTTGCCGAAAAAGTCACGCTCTTTTTGATGAGTTTTTGTGAATTTTTTCTAAACAGTCTTTACAGCGTCCCCGAGGCGTGGCGGGTCACGTGACAGCCCATATTCACCGCGCAGGGCAGCCCTGCGATGTGGGTGGGCCGCGGCTCAAAGGCCACCCACAATGCCGTGGTGTTCCCCCCAAAGCCCTGGGGACCCACGTTCAGGGTGTTGAGCCGCGCTAAGGTCTCCTCCTCCAGCGCGGCGTAGAAGGGGTCGGAATTATGGTAACCAACCGGGCGGCACAGAGCCTCCTTCGCCGCCAGGGCGCAGCTCTCAAAATCGCCTCCCAGCCCCACGCCCACCACCACCGGCGGGCAGGGATTGGACCCTGCAGCCCTGACACAGTCGGCCACGAAGTCCACGATATCTTCTTTGGCGGCGGCGGGGGTGAACATCTTCAGCTTGCTCATGTTCTCACTGCCGAAGCCCTTGGGGGCAACAGTTATGTCAACCGAATCGCCGGGGACCAGCTTCACATGGAGGACGGCGGGGGTGTTGTCCCCGGTATTGACCCGGCGAAGGGGGTCGCCCACCACCGAGCAGCGGAGCTTGCCCTCCACGTAGCCCTTGGCCACGCCGGCGTTGACAGCCTCCTCGATGCCGCCACCCACCACGTGGACCTCCTGGCCCAGGGTAAGGAACACCACCGCCATACCCGTGTCCTGGCAGATGGGCAGGCCCTTTTCCCCGGCGATGGTGAAGTTCTCCTCCACGTCCCCCAGGATGGCCTGGGCCAGCGGATCATTCTCCTCCGCCCGGGCGGCGCGGATACAGTGTTTCAGCCCTTCGGGCAGATAGGTGTTGGCCTCCACGCATAGCTTCGCCACCAGCTCCGTGATGGCCTGGGCTTGTACCTCTCTCATGTCACACCACCCGTTTCCCTTCCAAAATCACCACACTGGGAACGTTGGTGGCCGAGAAGGGGCTTCCGGGCGTGACCACGATGTCCGCGTCCTTCCCCGGCTCCAGGGTGCCCAGGCGGCGGCCCAGGCCCAAGATCTCCGCCGGGTTTTTGGTGATGGCGGCCAGGGCCGCCTCCTCGCTCATGCCGCCCCGCACTGCCAGGGCGGCGCACAGGGGCAGGTACTGGATGGGGATGACGGGGTGGTCGGTGCAGATGGCCACCTTCACCCCGGCGGCGGCCAGCACCGTGGGGTTAGACAGACTGGCGTTGCGAAGCTCCGGCTTGGAGCGGTCGGTGAGGTTGGGGCCGGTGATGACGCTCACGCCCGCCGCGGCGATCTCCTTGGCGATGAGGTGGCCCTCGGTGCCGTGGACGATGACGCAGTGCAGGTCAAACTCCTTGGAAATACGCAGGGCGGTGGCGATGTCGTCCGCCCGGTGGGCGTGGATGTGAACGGGCAGCTCCCCCTTCAGCACGGGGAGCAGCGCCTCCAGCTTAGGGTCAAAGTCCCCCTTGCCGTTGGACCGCTTAGCGGCGTACTCCTGGGCCTTCTGGAGGGTGGCGCGGATGAGGGCCGCGGTGGTCATACGGGTGGTGGGGCTTTCCTTGCGCTCGTGGTACACCGTCTTGGGGTTCTCCCCGGTGGCCATTTTCATGGACACCGGCTCCGCCACCACCATCTCGTCAGCGATGGCTCCGTCGGTTTTGACGCACAGCATCTGCCCCCCGATGGGGTTGGCCGACCCCGGTCCGGTGACCAGGGTGGTCACTCCGGCGGCTCGGGCCTCGGCAAAGCAGCGGTCCTGAGGGTTGAGGGCGTCCAAAGCCCGGAGATGGGGGGTGATGGGGTCGGTACACTCGTTGCCGTCCTCCCCCTCAAAGCCCAGGGAGTCGCCAAACACGCCCAGGTGGCAGTGGGCGTCGATGTAGCCGGGGGTCACGTGACCGCCCCGGGCGTCGATGACCTCTCCCAGCTCCCCCTGGGGCAGCCGGGACATCTCCCCCACCGCCGTGATGCGGCCGCCCTCCCAGGCCACAAAGCCGTCAGGGATCACGCCTCCGCTCACCGGGTGGATGACGCCGTTGATGATGACCATGTTCTTATTCCTCCTTTGGTAAGAAAACAGGGAGAGGTAAACCTCTCCCTGAAACGTTGACGTTCAGCGGCCCCGCCCGTTGCCCCGGCGGGTGTTGCGCCGGTCGGCGGCGCGGATCTCAGAGAGCTTGCTGTCGCTCTGCTGCATGAACTGCTTCAAGCGGTCCTCAAAGCTGGCCGGTCCGGCCGGCTGAGGGGCAGGCCGAGGAGTGAACCCGCTGCCAACCCGGCTCTGGGGTCTGCCGCCGCCCTGGAAGGAGGATGCGCCGCCCGGTCTGGGAGGTGGAGGCAGGGCCTTCTTGATGGAGAGGTTGATCCGGCCGGACTCATCGATGCCGATGATCTTCACCGTGACCTCCTGGCCTACCTGCAAATGCTCTGACACGTCGCTGACGTAAGCGTACGCGATCTCCGAGATATGTACCAGCCCCGATTTCCCCTCGGGCAGCGACACGAACGCGCCGAACTTGGTAATTCCCGTGACCTTTCCCTGAACGACCGAACCGACTCCCAACTCCATAAGCTGCTATTGTTCCTCTCTCTCCAAAAATTTTCCCAGGGCGTTTTCAGTTGCCGCTGTCGTAAAAGACGATCTCGCCCGGCTCCACCAGCCCCAGCCGCTTGCGGGCGACCTCGGCGATGCGTTCGGGATCATCCTTTTCCGCGATGGCGGCGCTGAGCGCCTCGTTTTCCTGCCGCTGCCGCTGGTTGGACTCCTCCAGAGCCGCCTGCTGCCGCGCCAGGTCCTTCGCCTGGGAGCGCAGGTCCAGGAAGGTGGTCACGGAGACTACCAACAAGATCAGCAGCAGCAGTTTGGTGATCATGCCCGCCCGCTTGAACTTCATGCCAGCCTCCGCCTCCTTTCTGTGTCGTGCCGCCCTTCGGCGTTCCGGGGACTGCCCCAAGTTTCCCTGTTATTGTAAACCATCTTTCCCAAAAAGGGAAGTGTTTTTTTGCAATTTTCCAAAATTTTTTTAGGCCCATTTTGAGCGTGCGCCACGGAAAGGTGAAAACCCACCATATTTTTCCGCAAATTGCCGCCACAAGCCCTTCCCATTTCCTCACCCACGGGCTGAGCAGCCGGAAATAGAGCCATCCGCCCAGCAGCATGGCCGCCGCCACGTAAAGCTCCACCTCTCCACCGGTCAGCTCCACGGTATAGCCCAGCACCGACAGCGTCACCGCCGCCCAGTAGAGCGCGTCGATGACGCCGGCCCACACCCGGCCCTTCCACAGCAGGCGCAGAAGCCGCAGCGCGTCGTAGGCCAGCGCTACCCCTGCCCCCATGCACACTGCCCCCGCAAAGGCCGCCGCCTGCTGAGAGGGCAGGTTCCCCAGCCCCAGGGCCACCGGTTCCATCATGCCCGCACCGTCAGCGGAACAGCCTGCTCAGCAGGCCGCCCCCCGTCTCCCGGGGTTCCTCATAGGTCAGGCTCTCCACCCGTCCCTCCACCTTCAGCGCCCCGCCGTCCAGGCTCAGCGTCTCAATATGCAGCCCTTCCCCCCGGACGATGAGCGCGCCCAGATTGGTTGACATAATTATTGTGCCCTCGTCAAAGCTCTCCACTTCCTCCACCCCGGTGATCTCCAGCCGTTCCCGGTCCACCAGGGTGACCTTATGCCCGTTGTTTTCCATCGATAAGCCCCCTTTCATGGCACTGTATGCCTAAAATGGGACAAATATGCTTTTTGCCTTGACAATCCGGGCCGGGGGTGGGATAATGCACCTAATATCCGCTCCCTGCGGAAAAGGGAGGTCTGTTTTATGAACAAATTTTCTTCGTTCCTCCAGCGCAAAAACATCGTCATCACCCCCAAGCGGTACGGGGTGGACGCCATGGGGGCCATGGCCCAGGGCCTGTTCTGCTCCCTGCTCATCGGCACCATTCTGGACACCCTGGGCAAGCAGCTGGGCATCGCCTGGCTGGTGACGGTGGGCGGCTTCGCCTCCGCCATGTCCGGCCCCGCCATGGCCGTGGCCATCGGCTACGCCCTGCAAGCGCCGCCTCTGGTGCTGTTCTCCCTGGCCACCGTGGGCTACGCCGCCAACGCGCTTGGCTCCACGACCCTGAACGGCGGCAAGGGCGCGGGAGGACCGCTGGCGGTGCTGTTCATCGCCATCATCGCCGCCGAGGTGGGCAAAATGGTCTCCAAGGAGACCAAGGTGGACATTCTGGTCACCCCCCTGGTCACCATCCTCTCCGGGGTGGGGCTGGCGGCCCTCACCGCCCCCGCCATCGGCACCGCCGCCTCCGCCGTGGGCGACTTTGTGAAGTGGGCCACCGTCCTCCAGCCCTTCCTGATGGGCATCCTGGTCTCGGTGGTCATCGGCGTCGCGTTGACGCTGCCCATCTCCTCCGCCGCCATCTGCGCGGCCATCGCCCTCACGGGCCTGGCGGGCGGAGCCGCCGTGGCCGGGTGCTGCGCCCAGATGGTGGGCTTCGCCGTCCTCTCCTTCCGGGAGAACCGCTGGGGCGGCCTGGTGAGCCAGGGGCTGGGCACCTCCATGCTCCAGATGGGCAACATCGTGAAGAATCCCCGCATCTGGCTCCCCGCCATCCTGACCTCCGCCATCACCGGCCCCCTGGCCACCTGCGTGTTCCATCTGGAGATGAACGACCCCGTCTCCGCCGTGGCCTCGGGCATGGGTACCTGCGGCATGGTGGGTCCCATCGGGGTGTACGCCGGGTGGGTCAGCGACGTGGGCCTTGGGGTCAAGGCTGCCATCACTGCCATGGACTGGGTGGGCCTGGTCCTCATCTGCTTTGTCCTCCCCGCCGTGCTCACCTGGGCCTTTGGCCTGTTCTTCCGCAAGATCGGCTGGATCAAAGAGGGCGATTTGAAGCTGGATTGAGAAGCGTTCCATAAAGAAGGGGCAGGGTGTAAACCCTGCCCCTTCTTTTACTAGTCTATTTTCTTTTTGTGTGAGCATATTCCCTCGTGAAGTAAATCAACGTTATAACGTGCAGAATACCCCGTACGATTGCGATGATATATAGATCAAGGCGGGCATTATAAGAACGTTCTATTTGAATGATCATCCAGATGCCAAGAACCGCCATCAGGATCACGCCGATGGAATAGACCAAATAGCAAACATACGCAAACTTGTTTTTACGGCAGGCAAACCAACAAAGCGCACATACGAGTATCCCGAACAAGATCGACGGGCCATGTGCATTGGTAAACGTGTCATAGGTATAAGTTGCGATAGCCACCACGCCCGTTGTCAGAACGAGCCATTTCCCGGCGGACATTTCTCCGGCTTCTATACACTTCTTCACCGTATCATCCCTCCGCCTGTTCCGTGCCCGATACACAGCGCGCCTTCGTGGCGGAGGAGCCATTCCTTGCGCGCCACGCCCCCGGCGTAGCCTGTCAGGCTTCCGTCCGCCCCCACCACCCGGTGGCAGGGGATGACGAGGGAGATGGGATTGCGCCCCACCGCGCTCCCCACCGCCCGGGCTGAGGTGGGTCTTCCCCGCTTCGCTAACGCCGCCGCCAGGCCGCCGTAGGTGGCCGTCGTCCCGTAGGGGATGCGTTCCAGCTCCGCCCAGACCGCCCGCTGAAACTCGCTCCCCTCCGGGGAGAGGGGCAGTTCCCCGCTCTCGGGCTTGTCTCCGGCGAAGTAGCGGTCCAGCCAGTGTCGGGCTTGCCGAAAAATGGGCGGCTCGCCCCGGGGCGGCAGCTCCGCCAGCCCGCCCAGAAAGTATTTCTGTCCATCCAGCCACAGCCCCGCCAACGCCGTCTCCGTCTTGTCGCTCACCAGCGTCAGTACGCCCAGGGGCGAGCGGTATTCCGCAGAATAGACCATCTCCCGTCCTCCTTACAGCTCCAGCGTCAGCCCGGTGGTCAGCCGCGCCACCCGGTCAGGATATGCCTCCTTCAACAGCTCAAAAGCCGGGTCGCCGGTGCAGTGTCCGGTGTACAACGTCCCCACCTCCAGCTCCTCAAAGAGCCACTTGCCCAGATTTTTCACGATGCCGGGGGCCACCCCCAGGCAGTGGGTGTTTTTGCCCATAAGGTGCAGTCCGCCCATGAGCGCCTGGACGCTCTTTCCGGGAAATTGCTCCTTCACCCCCCGGACAATGTAGCCCGCCCCGGCGTGGCAGCAGGAGTTGAGGATGACCAGCCCGTCCTCCCCCTCCAGCACAAGGGATTGCTCGTGGTCCACCTGGTCCGGGACCAGCCAAACCCCCGGCAAAAGCCGGGTGGGACCGTCCGCCAAACGGCTCCGGCCCGCCAGCAGGTCCTTGACCTCCTCCGACAAGCCGATGTAGTGGTGCGTGCCCCCGTTGTCCGACCAGTGTTCGGCCAGCGCGGCGGGCCGCAGCCACACTTCCGCAGAGTGGTTCGCCCGCAGAAAGGCCGCCAGTCCGTCGCCGTGGTCGTAGTGGCCGTGGGACAGCGCCGCCAGCTGGATAGAAGTTATGTCAACTCCTAAGGACTTGGCGTTTTCTAAGAATTTCCCAGAGCTGCCCCCGTCCAAAAGGATGGGGGTGTTGTTGTAATTTATGTAAACCGATAAGCCGTGCTCCCGGAGCAGAGCGTCCGGGGCGGTGTTCTCCATCAAAACGGTGAGCTTCACGGTCCTACGCCTCCTGTCTCGTGATGTCCCGCACCCATTTCCCCGACCGGGTGCGCCAGGAGCCGATGACCGCTTTGGCCGCCTGCTCCAGGCCCTTGACCAGGTACACCCACAGCACGTTCCAGCGCAGCACCAGCCCCACGATGGCGGACAGGGGGATGGCCACCGTCCACAGCGCACCCAGGTCGATGCACGCCGCCATGCGCACATCGCCGCCGCCCCGGAGGACGCCCACGATGTTGGTGGTGTTGTAGGACTGCAGCGGGAGAAAGACAAAGGTCACCGTCAGCATCATCAAGGCGATGCCCTCCGCCTGGGCGGACAGCTCGAAGATGGGGAACACCAAAGGCCGCAGGACAGTGTAGAGAAGCACCGTCGCCACCACGCCCACCACGGCGCCGCCCAGCACCGCCACGGTGTTCATCACCCGGCCCAGCTCCTGCACCTTTTCCTTGCTCTCTTGCACCACGCTCTGGCCCACGAGGACGGCGGCAGCAGCGGCCACGGCGAAAATAGCCACGGTGCAGATCTTCTCCACGTTCCCCGCCACGGCGTAGGCCGCGAGGATGGCCTTGGAAGAGTCCATGTGGCCCATGATGGTGGGGTAGAGACTGGTGCCCAGGCCCCACAGGGTCTCGTTGAGCACCACGGGGGTGGCAAAGCGGACAAACCGCCGGGCCATGTCCGCCCCCGGCCGGAACAGAAGCGAAGGACGCACCCGGAAGGTCTTGCTCACCACCGCGTGCCCCACCGCCAGCACCAGCTGCAGCGTCCGGGAGATAAGGGTGGCCAGGGCCGCGCCCTCGATGCCCAGCTCGGGCAGGCCCAGGCGGCCGAAGATGAAGCCGTAGTTCAGGACCACGTTGGTCACCATGGACACGCCTAAAATGCAAAGCCCCAGCTTGGGGTTTCCCATGCTGCGGTGGGCGGCGATGTATATCTCGGACAGACCTCCAAAGAAGATGGAGAAGGCCACGATCCTACAGTACTTGGCCGCCAGCGCCACCACCGCCGCGTCGTTCCCCAGCAGGCTCATGCACTGCATGGGGAAGAAGTACATCACACAGCCGAACAAAGCGGTGATACCCCCGGCGGCGTACATTCCGATGCCCAGCACCCGGTTGATGGAGCGGTGGTCGCCCCGGCCGTAAAATTGACTGATGAGCACGCTGGAGCCGCTTTGGAAGCCGAAGATCATCAGCTGCTCCACGTAGATGGGGATGTTGGCCAACGTCACCGCCGCCAGGGGGGCCTCCCCCAGCCGCCCCACCATGAAGGTGTCCGCCAGTGCCAGAGACTCGGTGATGAGATTTTGCAAAATGATAGGCAGGGCCAGGCGAAACAGCCGGCGGTAAAACTCCTTCCCCTGCCGCATATAAGAAAACATTCCGAATTTCCCCTCGCTCAAGATAAGGTAGTGAACAGCATGGCCTTGGCCTCCTGCAGCCCGTGGACCAGGGCATCCACGTCCTCCTTGGTGGACGCGTGCCCGAAGGAGATGCGCAACGCCCCGTCCAGCCAGGGCTTGGGCAGGCCCAGGGCGGCGTAGACGTGGCTGGGCTTATTCTTGTGGCAGGCAGAACCAGCAGAAAGATATACGCCTCGATCACTCAGGAAGTTCACTACCGGCTGGCTCTTATACCCCGGCAGGGTCACCGCCAGAATGTGGGGCGCGTCGCCGGGAGAGAGGAGCTTCAGGTCGGCGACGTTCTCCTGCAGGGTGCGGGCGGCGTAGTCCCGCAGGGCCGCCAACCGCTCCATCTCCGCCTTCTGCTCCTGAAAGCCCTCCGCAACGGCGGCAGCAAAGGCGGCGATCATAGGCGTTGGCTCGGTGCCCGAGCGCAGACCATTTTCCTGTCCGCCGCCCAAAATAAGGGGGGGCAGCTTCACGCCCTTTTTCAGGTACATACAGCCGATGCCCTTGGGCGCGCCGATCTTATGGCCGGAGACGCTGAGGGCGTCCACCCCCAGGTCCCTGGGGGTGAAGGGGACCTTCAGAAAGCCCTGAACGGCATCGCAGTGGAAGAAGATATCCTTTTTGAACGCCTTGGCGGCTTTGGCGCACTCCGCCACCGGCTGGATGCTGCCCAGCTCGTTGTTCACCAGCATCATGGAGCACAGCACCGTGTCCTCCCGCAGGGCGGCCTTGAAATCCTCCGCCGACACATGGCCCGACCCGTCTACCGGCAGGTAGGTCACATCAAACCCTCTGTTGGCCAGAGCCTTCACCGGCTCCAGCACGGCGGAGTGCTCCAGGTTGGTGGTGATGATGTGCCCACCCCGCCGTCCCGCGCCCCGGGTGACCGCCCAGTTGTCGCTCTCCGTGCCGCCGGAGGTAAAGATGACCTCCTCGGGCTGACAGCCCAAGGCCCCCGCCACCGTGCGGCGGTGCTCCTTCAGCTCCTTGCTAGCGTCCTGGCCCAGTCGGTATTGGGCAGAGGGGTTGCCCCACCGCTCCATGGCCGCCTCCGCCGCCCGGATGGCGGCGGGACGCACCGGAGTGGTGGCGGCGTTGTCCAAATAGTGTCCTCTCAAAGCTCCTTGTTCCAAAGAGATCACCCGCTGTTCTTTCCTTTTTTGCGATTCCATGTTATGATATCAACAATCACGGTCCTTGTCAACGAGGCCGCAAGGGGGAGGGAGCGTTTTGACCCAGGAATTTTGGGCGGAATACGTGTTGGAAAACCGGGTGAATGACGAGCCGCAGGTGGACTACCGGCCCGTCTTCGCCACTGAACTCGCTCCCCGACTGGAGGGTTTGTCTCCCGCAGAGGCCGCTTTAGAGGTCAACCTCTGGTGCGCCGAGCACGTGACCTACCGCTTCAACGACAGCCCCACCGCCGACCCTCTGACCACCTACTATCGCGGACACGGGCGGTGCGGGGAGGAATCGGTGTTCACCGTGGCGGCCATGCGTTCCGCCGGCATCCCCGCCCGGCAGGTGTATGTCCCCCGCTGGTCCCACTGCGACGACAACCACGCCTGGGTGGAGGTGTTCGTGGAGGGTGGCTGGCACTATCTGGGCGCCTGCGAGCCGGAGCCTGTCCTGGACCGGGGCTGGTTCACCGCCCCCGCCCGCCGGGCCATGCTGGTGCGAAGCCGCAGGCGGGACGGCAGCTACGAGAACCAGACCGCACGGTACGCCCCCACCCAGCTCTGGCGGTTCCACACCGGCTGCCCCGGCGGGACCCTCACCCTGTGGGTGCTCAACGAGGGCGCGTTCCACCCCATCCTGACCCTCCCAACGGATGAACAGGGGGACGCGGTCCAGGAGCTGGGCATCGGCGACCTCCTGGCCACGGTGGAGGCCCCCGGCGTGTGGGGGGAGCTGCTGTGCAAGGGCAAGCAGGGCAGTGAATTTACCATTCCCCTGGGCAGACCGGTCTATTCCCCGGAACGGGTCCTGCGGTTTGAGGCCCCCGATCCGCCCCTGGACTTCCCCCCTCCCTTGACCTCCGCCCAGCGGCTTCGCCGGGAAGAAATGTTAGCCCAGGCGGCGGAACGCCGTGCTTTGTGGGCCGCGTCCCACCAGGATGCTGTCAACGCGCCCCTTCGTCCCGGCGGCCAGGGCTTCCCGCCGTCCCTGGCGGACCGGGCGGTGGCCTGCACCCGCCTGCCCTGCGGCGACCAGCTGTTTGTGGTCGGTCCTGCCGGGGCGGAGCTGGCTCCTCCCGCCGCCGCCCCGGACCAGCTTCTGCGCCCCCAGCCTATGCCCATCCGGGTCTCCGGTCCCCGCCTTCTGGCCTGGCTGCGTCCGGGGGAAGAGCCTACCGCCCACTTTCTGAATGAGCTGGCCGCTCTGGACGCGCCCTTCCCCGTCCCCGTGGAGCCCCGGACAGACCCTCCCCCCACCGACCTACCCCGGGTACTGGGGCTGGACCCGGAGCAGCTGCCCCTGTTGGCGCTGGTGGGGCGGGATGGCCTCTGCCACTACGCCGGGGGCGGCTACCAAGTCGGCTCGGCGGCCCTCCTGGCCCGGCTGGCTTCCCTTCTCTTGTAACCAGGCGGACAAACAACAAAAAGGAACGAACCAACCGGTTCGTTCCTTTTTTGTGTTCTGCTCATTCTTCCGGTACGCCGGGGGGCAACAGGGAAATGTCCACCGGCGGCGGCGTGGGGGCGGGGGTGGCGGTCGGCTCCGGCTCTGCGGGGGGACTGCTCGGCTCTGCCGAGGGGGTCACCGGCGGCTCAGAGGGCGCCACCGGAGGAGCGGTCGGCTCCACAGGGGGCGCGGTGGGCGTTACGGGGGGCGCCGTCGGCTCCACCGGCGGCACAGAGGGAGCCGTTGTGGGTTCCACAGGCGGCGCACTGGGGTCAGGCTGAGGCGCGATCCCCGCCTCGGGCACGCCGTCCAAGGGATTGTAGCCGATGATCTTGTTGCTGGGACGGTAAGTGTCGGTGGAGACCCACTCCCGGCTGAGGAGGGTGCCGTCGGCGGCGTAGGTGTTCTTATAGACCTCCACCTTCTTGCCCGTGTGCGCCCCTTGCACTACCTTGGTTGTGCCCCGGGGGATCTCCGGGTCAGCCTCGTACGAGACCCCCGCCGGAGTGGTGGACAGGCGGACGGACTCCATCTTCACATAGGTGTCGTCGGTCTTGGTGCCGTAAATACGGGCGGTAAGTACCCGATTCTCAATGGTCATGGATACTTTTATGGGGTACTTGGTGTTGTTGGCGAACACGTAGTCCAGATTGGGCCAGCTCACCGTGGCGTCGATGCCCTCGGGCATATAGGACACGGTATACATATGGTTCTTGCGGTTCACGATCTCCAGGTTGGCATTGAGGCAGGCCAGATAGAGGGTGCTGGAGGGCTGGCACACGCCGCCGCCCACCATCATCTCCTGGCCCTTGGAGGTATACCCGGTGGCCTCCCGGTAGCCCTTGGCGGTGGTGCGCTGTCCGGTGGTCTGGTTGTAGGACATCTGCTGTCCGGGGAGAAGCACCACGCCGTCACAGGCGGCGGCGGACAGGCGGACGTTGGTGACGCGGTTGGCGTCCCCGGTGATCTTGCTGGAGCCTTCGCCCAAAATGTCCCGGAAGAGGGTGGCCCGCAGCTCCAGGGTGGTCACGTCAGGCTGGGTAATTTCCAGCTCTACCGTACCGCTCTCCCCCTCCGCCAGCGTGCCGTACACGGCCTTGGCCTTGGCGGGGTCCAGCTTCAGGCCCAGACGGTGGGGGATGACCTCGTCGGTCTCCACGTCCAGCGCCGCGTCCAGCGGCTCCCGGGCCACGTCGGCGGCCATTTTGTCAAAGTCCGGCTCCTGGGGCGGGGTGGTGATGATCTTGGCCTCCACGTTCTCGGCCTGGCCCGCCTCCAGCAGGCCGCGCAGCTGCCGTTCCAGGTCCTCGACCTCCACCTGCTGCCCGGTCTTGCCCTTGGTGATCGCCAGGTCCGCGGTCTCCTCCGTCTCCTCCACGGTCCAGACCGTTTCCACCACGCCGCCGCCCACCAGGGCGTTGGCCTGACGGACGATGTCGTCAATATAACCCTCGTTCCCGATCCGCATGACATAGCCCACGTCGGTTTTCTTGCCCAGCAGCCCGGACAGGTACTTCCCGCCCCGGCTGAAGAAGTTTGCGTTTTCTCCCGCGCCCTGGGCCAACTGCGCCGTGACCTCCGGGTTCACCGTCAGCCCCGCGTCGCTGCCCCGCACCATGATCTGCTGTCCGTTCACATGCACCGGGAACTCCAGCTTCCCGGACAGCTCGTTTACCGCTTCGTTCAGTTCAGACAGGGCTTGGGCCTGATCCTTGCCGCCCAACTCCACCCCCGCCGCCGTCACGCCGGGAAAGATCACGCCTTTGCTCGCCAAGCTGTTCGCATACGCGCACAGCCCTAAGTACGCCGCCAGCACAACGGCGGCGACGATGGCGACGATGAGCACAGGCAGCCTCCACTTGCCGCCCTTGTGGTTGGGATCCAGCCGCCGCCCCTGCTGGGGTACGCCGCCCTCCTCTTGGGCAGGAGGCGCCGGGGTCTGGAATTCTTTTTCGTCCAAGGTATTTCAACTCCTTCATGCGTCTCACAAGGAAATTTGCACATTCGTTTTTTCATTATATGGGATTCCCTCTGAAAAAGCAATAACAATTCGGTAACAAGAGGGGTTGATTTTTTAGGAAATTTTAAGCTTTTCTTCCCGCAAAATTTCTTTACTTTTCCGGGTTCCGGGTGTATATTGTTCATACTGCGATTTTGTGACCACAACAAGGAGAGAATGGACATGGCGGAGTATCACTACAAATACACCCCCTCCAAAGGCTCCGGCGCCTCCAACGGCGGCGGGGGCGACGGCGACGATCTGTTTTCCTGGATCCTGATCGTCATCGCGCTGGCTGCTTTTTGGCCCCTGGGGCTTTTTCTGCTGTTCCGTAAGCTGATGAGCGCGTCCACCTCCAGCCGCTCCAACACCGGCCGCACCTCCGCCACCCGCTCGAATTATACCTACAACTACACCTACAACTACGACAAGGTGCGCTCCGCCGCCCGGGAGGCGAAGGAGGCTGTTCAGGATGCGGCGCAGAGCGTCTCCCAGAGCGTTAAGGACGCGGCGCGGAGCGTCTCCCAGCCCGCCCGGCCCCAGACAGCCTATCAGCCCAAGGCCAAGGTCAAGGCGGAGCCGATGCCGGGCACTATGGCACAAAAGCCCGTCAACCCCAAGGCGGGCCGGGGCTTTATCATCACCGGTGGTATTCTCACCGGGACGTTTTTGTTCTGCCTCCTGATGACCGTTCTCGCCGCGCTGGCCGAGGGGTTCGTCTGGGATTTCCTGCCCGCCCTGGGCGCGCTGGGGTGCTTTACGGGGATCGGCCTCATTTTCCTCTATGTGGGCCTGTTCCGCCGCAAGAAGGTGAAGATGTTCCGCAAGTACCTGATGCTCATCGGGATGCGGAAGAGCGTCTCCATCTCCACCCTGGCCAAGGCCACCCGTCGCAGCTACAAGAAGGTGTGCGACGATCTGCAGGACATGCTGGACCAGGGTATCCTGCCCATCGGCTACCTGGACCTCTCCAACGACAAGCTGGTGCTGACCACCGAAGGCATTGAGGACGAACTGGACGAGGACGAGGAGGAGGAAAAGGTGGAGGAGGCCAAGCCCGACGGCGGCGTTCTGGCGGAGATCCGCGCCGTCAACGACTCCATCCCCGACCCGGTGATGTCCGCCAAGATCGACCGCATTGAGGAGATCACAGGGAAGATCTTGGACTACCAGCGCAAATATCCCGCCAAGGCGGGGCAGCTGCGCAATTTCCTTAACTACTACCTCCCCACCACCCTCAAAATCCTCCGGGCCTACGCCCAACTGGAGGAGCAGGGCATCGAGGGGGAGAACATCTCCGCCGCCAAGGCCCGTATCGAGGGGATGATGGACAAGGTGGTGGAGGGCTTCGAGAAGCAGCTCGACAAGCTGTTCCAGAACGACGCGCTGGACATCTCCAGCGACGTGGCGGTGCTGGAAAAAATGCTGGAAAACGACGGGCTGGGCAGCTCGGGGATGACCATGGGCGGCGTGTAAGCCCAACCAGATGGTTTTGTCAAAAAAGGCGGCGGGAAATTGATTCCCTGCCGCCTTTTCCCGTTGACGAAAAACCGGAGATGTTGTAGAATAAGATGATGTGTTAACATAAGACGGATACCAACCAGTAAGGAGGGCGATCCAAATGCCAAAAAGCCATACGGAATTGATCCACTGCGACAACTGCGGGGAGGACTTTGCCGCCACCTACCGCCGCTGCCCCTTCTGCAACGCCAAGCCCGGCCAGCGCGCGCCAAAGGACGACGCCATGGACTATCACGAGCCGGCTGAGCCGGTGGAATACGAGCCGGCCTACGACACCCGCCCCATCTTCCGCAACGGCGGCGGCAAGCGGCTGGCCGGTGGTGGAGGCGGCGGAGGCGGAGGCTACCGCCAACGCAGAAACGGTCCTCCCATCGGCAAGATCCTGCTCTATGTGGGCACTGCCCTTGTGATCCTGGCGGCGGTATGGATCATCACCGTGAAGGTCCTGCCCCGCTTCTTCCCCGCTCAGTCCTCCGTGGAGCCGTCCCCCTCCCCCACTGAGGCGGTCACTCCCACCCCCGTTCCTCCCTCTCCCTCTGTGGAGCCTACCGAGGCGGTGACGCCCACCCCGGACGTAACGCCCACCGACCCCGTGGCCGTCACCGACGCGCCCGCGCCCTCTCCCTCCGTCTCCGCCGCCCCTTCGGCGTTGACCCTCAGCTCCGTTGACTTCACCCTCTCCCCCAAGTGGCCCACCTACCAGATGAAGGTCACGGGAGCCACGGGGAAGGTGACCTATTCCATCGGCAGCCCCAGCGTGGCCACCGTCTCTGACAGCGGCCTGGTCACCGCCGTCGCCAACGGCTGGACGGTGCTCACCGTCACCGACGAGGCCGGGGCCACCGCCAAGTGTGACGTGCGGGTGGCCGGGATGGCGAAGGCCGACCCGCCCGCCGCCACAGACAGCGGCGGCAGCTCCGGTAATTCCGGCAGCTCTGGCGGCACATCCTCCTCCGGCGCCAAGCTGAGCACCGAGGACTTTACCCTCTCCCAGAAGCTGGGCTACACCGCCCAGCTCTCCGTGCGGGGCGGCACGGCGGTGGGCTGGTCGTCCAGCGACGAGAGCGTCGCCACCGTGTCCGGCAGCGGACTGGTCACCGGCGTCTCCAAGGGCACGGCCACCATCACCTGCACCCTGTCCGACGGCTCCAAGCTCACCTCCATCGCCCGGGTGTACTGAGATGACACTGCAGGAACTGGGCGTCACCGTCGGGTCCCTCCCCTCCGGTCCCAAAGGCTCCATCTGCGATGTGGCCGGGGTGAAGGTGGGCCATGTGACACTGAATAACGAGCGTTTTCACACCGGGGTGACGGTGGTCCTCCCCGGTGTGGAAAACCCTTTTCTCCATAAGCCCCCAGCGGGGGTGTGCGCCTACAACGGCTTCGGCAAGACGGCGGGGCTGATGCAGCTCCAGGAGCTGGGCCGCATCGAGACCCCCATCGCCCTCACCGGGACGCTGAACGTGGGCAAGGTCCACGACGCCTTGGTGGGCTGGACTTTGGCCAAATGCGCCGCGGACGGCCACCCTGACGTGCGCTCCATCAACCCCATCGTGTGCGAGTGCAACGACGGCACCCTCAGCGACATCCGCTCCCGCCCCATTGGCGAAAAGGAGGTGCTGGAGGCGCTTGCCAGCGCCTCGGACGCCTGCGCCGAGGGCTGCGTGGGCGCGGGGGCCGGGATGATCTGCCACGACCTCAAGGGCGGCATTGGCACCGCCTCCCGCACCATGGAGTTTGGCGGCAAAACGTATACTTTGGGCGTTTTGGCCCAGACCAACCACGGCTCGCTGAAGGACCTGACCATCGGCGGGCGGCACGTCGGCCCCCGTCTGGCGGAGTTGACCGGACGGCACGAGCCGGACAAAGGCTCGTGCATCATGATCGTGGCCACCGACCTGCCCCTGGATTCCCGTCAGCTCTCCCGGGTGGCCAAGCGGTGCTCGGTGGGGTTGGCCCGGCTGGGGTCCTATATCGGCCACGGCAGCGGCGAGGTGTTTGTCGCCTTCTCCACCGCCAACCTCTATGAGGAGCTGGACAAAACGCCCATCGTCCCCACCCTGTCCTTCCGGGAGGACGACATGGACCTCCCCTTCCGGGCCGCCGCCGAGTGTGCCGAGGAGGCCGTCCTGCGTTCCATGCTGGCCGCCCAGACCACCGTGGGCTGGCAGGGCACGAAAATCTACGCTCTCTCTGACCTGTGGGGGAAAATTTAGATTTTCCCTCTTGCTTTTTATTTAGGGGTATGCTATACTGCCGATGGATTGAAACATTTGTTCGCAGTAAAAGGAGCGAAACTATGTCCGAAGAAAAGAATTGTTGTCCCAAGTTCAAAACCACCTGCGGCGGGCAGGCCCTCATTGAGGGCATCATGATGCGCGGACCGGAAAAGGAGGCCGTCGTGGTGCGCAAGCCCGACGGCGAGCTTGAGGTCAAGGTGGAGCCGCTGAAGCTGGTCAAGACCCGCCACCCGTGGATGGGCCTGCCCTTCATCCGGGGACCGATCAACTTTATCGACTCCATGATCCACGGGGTGAAGGCGCTGATGTTCTCCGCCGAGTTCTACCCCGACGACGAGGAGGAGGAAGCGGAGGAGCCGTCCAAGATGGACGCCTGGCTGGAAAAGCACTTGGGCAGCGAGAAGGCCATGAACGTGGTGGTCACCCTGTCGGTGATCCTGGGCCTGGGCTTCTCCATTTTGCTGTTTTTCATCCTCCCCACCCTCATCACCGGCCTGCTGACCCGGTTCATCGGCAGCCGGCTGGTTTTGAGCCTCATCGAGGGTCTGGTGCGCATGGTCATCTTCTTTGGCTACATCGTTTTGATGTCCAAGCTGAAGGACATGAAGCGGGTGTTCCGCTACCACGGCGCGGAGCACCAGACCATCTTTTGCTATGAAAACGGTCTGCCGCTGACGGTGGAAAACGTCCGGCGGATGCCCCGGCACCACCCCCGCTGCGGCACCAGCTTTCTCTTCGTCATCATGGCGGTGGCCATCGTGATCCACGCTGTTCTGGGTGTAGGCTGGGACAACACCTGGCTGCGGCTGGGGGTGCGGCTGTTGAGCCTTCCCCTCATCGTGTCCATTACCTACGAGATCAACCGTTTTGTGGGCCGTCATGACAACTGGCTGACGAAGATCCTCACCGCGCCGGGGCTGTGGCTCCAAAACTGGACCACCGCCGAGCCGGACGACACCATGATCGAGGTGGGCATCCGCGCGCTCAGCGAGGTACTGCCCGAGGAAGAGGGAGCTGACGCTTGGTAATGGCGAAGCGCGACTCATAGACGCGCAAGGAGCATCTGAGCGGAGCGAGGTGACGACATGGCTGCGACTTACAACAACCTATATCTGGACGCCCGGCGGGCCTTGAAGGCCGCCGGGAGCGACAACGCCCAGCTGGAGGCCCAGGAGCTGTTGTGCTTCGCCTCAGGCAAGGGCCGTCAGGAGCTGCTGCGGGATATGTCCCTCTACGCTGCCGCTCCCATTACAGAGCGGTTTGAGGGGCTGATGAAGCGGCGGCTGGCCGGGGAACCGGTGGCGTACCTCATTGGGGAGTGGGACTTTTACGGCATGACGCTGGACATCTCTCCCGACGTGCTGGTGCCCCGGGACGACACGGAGATCCTGGCCCGTCAGGCCATTGAACGGGCCTCCGCCTATTCCGAGGAGGTCCGGGTCCTGGACCTGTGCGCCGGGAGCGGCTGCGTGGGTCTGGCCATCGCCAAACACTGCCCCAACGCCCGCGTGCTGCTGGGGGATGTCTCCGAGGGCGCGCTGCGCGTCTGCCGTCAAAATACCCGCCGCCACGGCTTGACCTCTCAGGTCTCCGCCTGTCAGGTGGACGCCCTGGAAAAGCCCAGCTCCGCCCTGTGGGATTTCGATGTGATCGCCTCCAACCCGCCCTATATCCCCACCGGAGAGCTGGACACGCTGGAGGTGAGCAGGTTTGAACCTCGTCTGGCTCTGGACGGCGGCACGGACGGTCTGGACTTTTACCGGGCCATCACCGAAAAATGGGCTTCCTCCCTCCGTCCGGGGGGCTGGCTGATCTGTGAGGTAGGGATCGGCCAGGTGGGCAAGGTGGAGGAGCTGTTCTACCGCCACGGTTTCAAGGACATCCAGACCTATCAGGACACCGGCGAGGTTTGGCGGGTCGTGGAAGGAAGACGGGAGGGGTGAGCGCGCCGCGCCGCCCGTGATGTGATATCAACATAGGAGGGTTTAACTCATGGCTGACAAGAAAAAGACCGTCCCCACCGCCGCCCCCGCGGCGGACCGCCGCAAGGCGCTGGAGACCGCCATCGCGCAGATCGAAAAGGACTACGGCAAAGGCTCCATCATGCGTCTGGGGGAGAACGAGCACGTGGTGGTGGACTCCATCCCCACCGGTTCCCTGTCCCTGGACCTGGCTCTGGGCATCGGCGGCGTTCCCAAGGGGCGCATCATCGAGGTCTACGGCCCCGAGTCCTCCGGCAAGACCACTTTGGCCCTCCACATCGTGGCCGAGAGCCAGAAGCGGGGCGGCGAGGTGGCCTATGTGGATGCGGAGCACGCCATGGACCCCAGCTACGCCCGGGCCTTGGGCGTAGACATCGACTCCATGCTCATCTCCCAGCCGGACACCGGCGAGGACGCGCTGCAGATCGTGGAAATGCTGGTGCGCTCCGGCGCGGTGGACGTGGTGGTGGTGGACTCCGTGGCCGCTCTGGTCCCCCGTGCGGAGATCGAGGGCGACATGGGCGACAGCCATGTGGGCCTGCTGGCCCGGCTCATGTCCCAGGCGCTGCGCAAGCTGGCCGGCTCCATCGCCAAGACCAACTGCATCGTCATCTTTATCAACCAGCTCCGGGAGAAGGTGGGCGTAGTCTACGGCAACCCGGAGGTCACCACCGGCGGCCGGGCGCTGAAATTCTATTCCTCCGTCCGCATCGACGTGCGCCGTATTGAGAGCATCAAGGCCGGCGGCGAGGTCATCGGCAACCGCACCCGGGCCAAGGTGGTCAAGAATAAGGTGGCTCCCCCCTTCAAGGAGGCGGAATTCGACATTATGTACGGCGAGGGCATCTCCAAGGTCGGCGAGCTAGTGGACCTGGGAGTAAAGCTGGACCTGGTGCAGAAATCCGGCTCCTGGTTCGCCATGGGTGAGACCCGTATTGGCCAGGGCCGGGACGCCGCCAAGCAGTATTTGAAGGACACCCCCGAGGCGGCGGAGGCGCTGGAGGCGGAGATCCGCAAGAACGCCTACAAGCTCATGGGTTCTCAGGAGCGGGTGGCCGCCAAGGCAGCGGGCCGCGCCGTGGACATTTCCGCCGACGATCTGGACGATGCGGATTGAGTCCCTGACCCCTTCCCAGAAGGTCCAGGGCCGGTGGATCGCCGTCTTTGCCGACGGCTCCAAGCTGAAGCTCACGGACCGGGAAATGGTGGACTTTGCCCTTTACGCCGGGCTGGACGTGCCTGAGGCGGCCATGGAGCAGCTCAGGGACGCCGCCGGGGAATCGGCGGCCCGGCGGCGGGCGGCCAACATCCTCTCCGCCCGCCCGCTCAGCCGCAGGGAACTGGAAAAGCGGCTGACGGAAAAGGGGGAGACCCCCGCCCATGCCGCCGCCGCGGCGGACTACATGGAGCACTTGGGCTATCTCAACGACGAAGCCTACGCCAAGATGCTGGCGGAGCACTACGCCGCCAAGGGCTACGGCCCCCGGAAGGTGCGGGACGAGCTGTACCGCCGGGGGGTGCCCCGGGAGTTTTGGGACGGGGCCTTAGAGGGTCTGGGGGAGCCGGACGACGCGCTGGACGTGCTGGTGGCGGCCAAGCTGCGCTCCACCCCCCACCCGGACCGGGCGGCGCTGAAAAAGGTCAGCGATGCGCTGGCCCGCAGAGGGTACGGCTGGAGCGACATTTCAGCCGCCATCCGCCGCTATCAGCGGGAACATGAGGTGGAATGGGAGGACGAGGAATTTTGAAGATCGCGTTTATTTCCCTGGGGTGCGCCAAAAACCTGGTGAACAGCGAGCAGATGATGGCGCTGTGCGTCAAAGGCGGCCACACCCTGGTGGACAGCCCCGACGGGGCGGACGTGGCGGTGGTGAACACCTGCGGCTTCATTGACTCCGCCAAGAGCGAGGCCATCGACCAGATCTTAGCCTTGGCGGCTCTGAAGGACGAAGGACGGCTGGGCAAGATCCTGGTGGCCGGGTGTCTCTCCCAGCGGTACCGGGACGAGATGCTGGAGGAGCTGCCCGAGATCGACGGTCTGCTGGGCACCGGGAGCTACACCGACATTTTAGAGGCCCTGGACGCCATGGCGGCGGGCGACGTGCCCACCTATTTTGGCGACATCCATCATACCATTGAGGACGGGGAGCGGCTGGTCACCAAGCCCCTCTACTCCGCCTATCTGAAGATCGCCGAGGGGTGCGACAACCGCTGCGCCTACTGCGTCATTCCCTCCCTCCGGGGCAAATACCGCTCCCGGACGGTGGAGTCCCTGGTGGCCGAGGCGAAGTCTCTGGCCGACCAGGGCACCAAGGAGCTGATCGTGGTGGCCCAGGACATCACCCGCTACGGCCTGGACCTCACCGGCAAGCGGATGCTGCCCCAGCTGTTGACGGAATTATGTAAACTCCCCTTCCGCTGGATCCGGCTCCACTACCTCTACCCCGACGAATTCACCGACGAGCTGATCGACGTTATCGCCAGGGAGCCGAAAATTTTGAAGTACCTGGATATCCCCATCCAGCACGCCAACGACAAACTGCTGCGGACTATGAACCGCCGGGGAACAAAGGCGGAGATCATGGCCCTTTTTGAGAAGCTGCGCGCCAAAATTCCCGGTCTGGTCATCCGCACCTCCCTCATCACGGGGCTTCCCGGCGAGGGAGAGGCGGAGTTTGAGGAGCTGTGCGAGTTCCTGCGCTGGGCCAAGCTGGAGCGGGCGGGCATCTTCCCCTTCTCCCCCCAGGAGGGCACCCCGGCCTTTGATATGCCGAATCAGGTGGACGAGGAGGAGGCTGCGCGGCGGGCGGAGCTGCTGGTGGAGCTGCAAAGCCGCATTATGGACGGGTACAACGAAGCCCGGCTGGGCGGCGCGCTGGAGGTGCTGTGCGAGGGCTTTGACGACAACGCCGGGTGCTATGTGGGCCGCAGCTACGCCGACTCTCCCGACGTGGATGGCCACGTCTACTTCACCGCCGCCGGGAAAGTCCCGGCGGGCGAATTTGTCCAGGTTCGTATCACCGGAGTCACGGACGGCGACCTTATGGGAGAAATGGAGGACTAAACCATGAATTTACCCAACAAATTGACCCTTTTGCGCGTTCTTCTGGTGCCTGTGTTCATCGTGCTGACCTACCTCCCCTTCCCGGGGCATATGTACGCCGCCCTGGCGGTGTTCATCCTGGCCAGCCTTACGGACTTTTTGGACGGATATCTGGCCAGAAAGCTGAATTTGATCACCGACTTCGGCAAATTTATGGACTCGCTGGCGGACAAGATCCTGGTGCTGGCCGCCCTGATCTGGCTGGTGGAGGCGGACATCATGCCCGGCTGGTGCCTGTTCGTCGTCATGGCCCGGGAGTTTGCCGTCTCCGGTCTGCGCATGGTGGCCGCCAACACCGGGCGGGTCATCGCCGCCGGGTGGTCGGGGAAGGTCAAGACCGCCTCCACCATGGTGTGCATCTGCCTCATCATGCTGCTCTTTGAAATGTCCTTCCTCCCCGCCAATCTCCTGCAGGGCGTTGAGACCGCCTGCGTGGTGGTCATCCTGGTCACCACCATCTACTCCGGCATCGAGTATTTTGTGAAGAACAAGGACGTGTTCAAAGGTCAAATGTAACCGGATCCGCAAAAAGAGAGCGTGGCGCGTGCCACGCTCTCTTTTTGCGCTTTTGGGATCTAGGGTTCCACCGCCGCCGCCAGAATAGCCAGCAGACTGAAGGCGTTTTCAAACGACCGCATGACCACCGGCGTCCCCTCCGCGACGGTGAAGGCCAGCTCCAAGCTGTTACTCTCTCCCCACTCCAGCTCCAGCCGGGGCGACGGCTCGGCCGGGTCGCCCAGGTCCAGCAGGAAATGCCCTCCGGCCGCAAGGCCGAACTCCAAGGACATCATCCGCTTCTCTTCGTCCAGATGAAAGATGACCGAGGATGACACCCTGTCTGACTCCGCCGTCTTGTCGAAGGTGAGGACAAAGCCGTCGTCCACCTTCTCCACCGTGGCGGGCGCGTCAGCCAGCAGGGCCTTCATTTCCTTGATCTCATCGGCGAAACCCAGATCATGGACCTGGGCCAGCTCGGCGCACAGGTCATCCACGGTCTGCTGGACCTCCTCCAGCTTCCCGTCGGCGAAATACCAGTCCGTCAGCTCCTCCCCCGCCGTCTCCACGGCCTGGGCACGGAGGTCGCGGGTCAGGTCCACGCCATACCATCCCTCTCCCAGAACGTCGGGCAGGCGAATGGCGGCGGCATTCTTATTTATGTAAACTTCCAGATCGGTGGAGCCTTCCTCGTAGCCCAGGGTGAAATCGGTGAGGGACAGGGCAAGTCCGTCCTCATCCGCCTGCAGATTCAGGTTGCCTGACACGCCGAAGTGGACGCCGTCCACCTCCCCCTGTCCCAGCACCCCCAGCGTCACGGGGTTCGGAAGGGCCGGAAGGCCGTCCACCGCCTCCCGGGCGGCGGCATAGGGGTCGGGAATGGCGGGGCGGGTAAGGAAATACACCGCTGCCCCAATGGCAGCTGCTGCCACTACGGCGGCGATCACCGCGGGGATGAGCCACCCGCGCCGCTTCTTGGTCTCCGTCTGGTTTTCTTGCGTCAGGTTTTCTTCCATCAGCTTTTCTTCCATCAGATCTTCCCCTCCTTTGGAGTCCAGGCGGTCAGCCCTACGGGTTCTTTCTCTCCATCCAACCGCCAGTAGAGCTGCTTACTTTCGCCGCCCTCCCAGGTGGCCCCGGTGACCAGCGGCCACTGGTCCGGCCCCACCAGCTGAGGCTGCGCCCCTATGCCCGCGTCCTCCAGCACCAGTGTCGGCGGGGCGTCCTGGGCGGTGTAGTACACATCCCCGCTGTTTTGGAAGTAACAGCCCCCCTCTGGCGTGACCTCAATGGCGCCTTGGTAGGCGTTGTAGGTAAGGCCGTACTGGAAGTCCAGCGCGTGGCTCTCCCCGTCATGCCAGTGGTAAAGCACCTTGCCGCCCCGGTAGCCCTCGGGGCTTTGAGCGACGTAGTAAATGTGGGTCAAGTTCCCGTTGGCGGCGAAGGCGTCCACCGACCCCGCGTCCAGGTCGGACGAAGTCAGGCTGCCCACGGTCTGGGTGAGCTGCCCAGTCTCCACCGTTTCGTCAGGCAGGACCGCCGCCCGGTAGAGGTCGCCGTCCTTCAGGTAAACGGCGCTTTGCCCCACCTCGTCCAGAAGAAAGTCGCCCCCAAGCCCTTCCGTCACCGGGAGCAGTTCTCCCCGGCGGGTGAGGTAATAGACCGCGCTGCCGCCGCTGGTTTGACCCACATAGAACCGGCCCTTCAGCGTCTCGCTGCCATATCCGCTCCACCAAAGGTTCCCATTTCTCACCGCCGGGATCAGATAGGTCTCGTTGGACGCGTCCAGGCGCACCGGCGCGGTCATGGCCTTCACATCGTAATAGTACCAGTCCCCGCTGCTGTCCTCCCGCTCCTTCCGCAGGAGTAGTTCCGTGAGGGCGTTGTTGCACCACATGGGCATCCAGCCGGACAGATCGACGCTCTCCCCGTCCCGCCAGAGGTAGTAGCTGTTGTCATACCCTCTGTACAAAGTGTCGTCGGTGCCGTTTGTGTTCCCCTCCCAAAACAGGCAGGTCTGGCCGCCGTTGCCCACGCCCACAAGCGTTCCCTGGCCGTCCAACTCCACCGGCTCCTTGTCCCCCACCCGCCACAGGGAATAGGGAGTCTGTCCGCTGGACTCCCAGCGGTAGGCCGCCGCCGTGCCGTCGGCGGAGGGCCGGAGGTCCGTCAGGTCGACCTCCCCCTCCACCCGGTCGATCTCGCGTACCTTCCCGGTGGGCAGATCACGATGGAAAAGGGCGGTTCCCGTGTCGTCCTGGACGGTGTAAAACACCGCGCCGCTGTCGGTGAGGGTCACCGTGTCCCAGTCGGTTCGTTCCAATGTCCGTCCGTCAAAGAGGTAATAGTCGCCATCGGGGGCGTAGGTGTAGCTCAGGTTCACCGAGGAACTGGACAGCACACTTCGGATGGGCTTCACCTTGGAGAGAGCCTCCTCCCCCACCTGCTGAAGGATGACGTACCGCCCATCAGAGGTGGCGGTGGTGAAGAAAAAGCCGTCCGCCTCATAGTCCCACACCCCGTCGGGGGTAACAAAACCGCCCGCAGTCAGGACTACGCCAGGGGGCGGCTGCTTTTGGGGCAGAGCGAACAAAGCCAGCTCCAACCCCAGACACACCGCCACAAAGCACGCCACCCGGCGAAGGAGCGGGTGCCTTGCCGGGTGTTTCTCTTTCTTGTTCCGCCCCGCCTCCGGTTGGGCGTCCTCCGCTTCCGACGGAGGGAGCGGCGTCTCCTCCTTGGGAAGCTCCCGGGGCAGAGGCGCGCCGCAGTCGGGGCACTCCGCTGTGCCCAGGGGCGCCAAACAGCCGCAGACCCGGCATTGTACCGTCTCCGTCATAGGGTGCTCCCCCGGTCCTGGAGCCAGCTTGGGAGGTCCTTGGCCTTCACCCCGGACACCAGCCCCGCCGCGGCGAACAGAATGATGATGGACGTGCCGCCGTAGCTGAAAAAGGGCAGGGTCAGACCCACCACCGGGAACACGTAGAGGGTCATGGCCACGTTGATCACCGTCTGGGCCAGGAACATCCCGCCAAAGCCAAAGGCTACCAGAGCGGTCATTTGGCTGGCGGCGTGCCGTCCCACCCAGAAGCACCGCAGGATGATGGCGCACAGCAGGAGCAGCATCACACCGCAGCCCACCAGCCCCAATTCCTCGCCGCAGACGGCGAAGATCTCGTCGGTATACTGGGCGGGGATGATGCCCCGCTGGGTCTGACTGCCTTTTAGGTAGCCCTGTCCCGTCACCCCGCCGGTGGCGATGGCCATGACGCACCGTTCCTGCTGCCAGCCATCCCCGCCGGGGTCGTTGCGCAGGAAGATGATCATAATGCGGTTGCGGATATACCGGGGGAGCTTCTCCCACAGCAGGAGCACCGCCCCCACCACGCCGCCGAAGCCCAGGGCGAACCAGCCCCACTTCACCCCGGCGCACCACATGATGATGATGAGCATGAGGATATAGAGGAGGGACATCCCGTAGTCCTTGGAGATGACCAGGTTCAGCCCCGCGAAGAAAAAGCCGTGGGCGGCGATAGAGATAACGCTGATGGGATGGGCCAGAAGTTCCTTTTCCTTCAGCTTGGCGCACTGGTAGGCCAGCAGAAGCACCAAAAAGAGCTTGACCACCTCGGCGGGCTGGATGTTGATGGGCAGGCCGGGAATGGGGATCCAGTTCTTGTTTCCCGAATCCCCCGCCCGGCCAAAGGGGATGAGGGCCAGGAGGATGACCACATTGAAGAGAAGCATCCACTTCCACAGCTTTTCGGTGAACAGCTCAATGTCCACCAGGGTGAACACCACATAGGCGGCGACGCCGATGAGGATGCCGATGCCCTGGATCATCACGTAACGGTTGCCGTTGTGGAGGTAGCGGGTGGCGCTGTAAATGAGCAGCAGGCCGAACCCGCTGGCCGCCAGACACAGCCCCAGAAGCACCATGTCCCCCTTATGGAAGAAATCCTGAACGGTCTTTTTCACCCGCGTCACCTCCTTATGACCAGCTTAGACGGCGCAAACACAAAATGGTTGCGCATATTGTAAATATTGTATCATGACCCATCAAAAAAAGAAAGGGCGAACTTGCGGTTTTTTGTGCCATGTGGTATGCTTACAGAAAAACGAAGGAGGCGACCGCCCGTGACCGTTCTGACCCACTCCCCCACCGAGACCGAGCAGGTGGGCCAAGCCCTTGCCGCCCAGCTGACAGCGGGGACGGTGCTGGCCCTGCGGGGGGACCTGGGCGCGGGCAAGACCGCCTTCACCCGTGGCCTGGCCCGGGGCCTGGGGTATGAGCGCGCGGTCACCAGCCCTACCTTTACCATCGTCAACGAGTACGAGGGGGGCCGCCTGCCCCTGTTCCACTTCGATCTTTACCGCCTCTCCTCCCCCGACGAGCTTTGGGACATCGGCTGGGAGGACTATTTAGACCGGGGCGGCGTGTGCGCCGTGGAGTGGAGCGAGCGGGCGGAGGAGCTGTTGTCCGGGGCGGTCACCGTTACCCTCCGCCGGGTGGATGACAGCACCCGGGAGATCACCGTGGAAGGGGTGAAGGCATGAACATTCTGGCTTTGGAGGCGTCGGCCAAGGCGGCCAGTTGCTGCGTGTGCCGGGACGAGTTTCTGCTGGCCCAGGCCTACCAGCACAGCGGTCTCACCCACTCCCGCACCCTTCTGCCCATGGTGGAGGACCTACTCAAAAACAGCGAGCTTTCCATGGACGACATCGACCTCATCGCCGTGGCCAACGGTCCCGGCTCCTTCACCGGCCTTCGCATCGGCGTGTCCGCCGCCAAGGGGCTGGCCTGGGCGAAGGACCTGCCCTGCGCGGCGTGCTCCACCCTGGAATCCATGGCCTGGAATTTGGCGCACCTGGAGGGGGCGGACGTCTGCTGCGCCATGGATGCAAGGCGGTCTCAGGTCTACGCCGCCCGGTTCGTGATCCAAAACGGACGGCCCGTCCGTCTCCGGGAGGACGAGGCCATCTCGGTGGCCCAGCTGGCGGACGAGGTGGAAAATCGGAAAAAAACGCAGATTTTGGTTGGCGACGGCTGGGAACTATGCTATAATGAATTAAATGGCCGTGATCTACCCTGCTCTGTGGCCCCGCCCCATCTCCGCTATCCCTCCGCCTGGGGGGTGGCCCGGTGCGCTTTGGAGTTGGCCCGGCAAGACGCGCTGACCACCGCCGCCGCCCTCTCCCCCGCCTACCACCGGCTGTCTCAGGCCGAGCGGGAGCGCCTGGAGCGGGAACACCAAGGGCAAAAACAGGAAAATTAACATAAAAGGAGCCGATTCACGATGGACGAAATGGTACACGTTCTCTCCCACCCCCTCCTCCAGCACAAGCTCTCCATCCTTCGCCGGGAGGACACCGGCGTCAAGGACTTCCGCGAGGTCGTCAGCGAGATCGCCACTCTCATGTGCTACGAGGCCACCCGCGACCTGCCCACCCAGGAGGTGGAGATCCAGACCCCCGTGGCCAAGGCCAAGGTGAAGGTGCTGGCGGGCAAGAAGCTGGCCATCGTCCCCGTTCTCCGGGCGGGCCTGGGCATGGTGGACGGCATCCTCACCCTCATCCCCTCGGCGAAGGTGGGCCACATCGGCCTGTACCGCGATCCCCAGACCCATGAGCCGGTGGAGTATTACTGCAAGATGCCCGACGACATCGAGCAGCGGGACGTGATCATCCTTGACCCCATGCTGGCCACCGGCGGCTCCGCCTCCGCCGCCATCCAGTTCATGAAGAACTACGGCTGCAAGCACATCAAGCTCATGAACATCATCGCCGCCCCCGAGGGCGTGGAACGGGTACGCAAGGACCACCCCGACGTGGAGATCTATCTCGCTGCCATCGACGAAAAGCTCAACGACCACGCCTACATCGTCCCCGGCCTGGGCGACGCGGGCGACCGCATCTTTGGCACGAAGTAACCTGGCACATACGCAAAACGGACGGTTCCCTCTGGGAACCGCCCGTTTTTTATGCTCATTCAGTCTTGAAACATGGCTGTGCTCAGGTAGCGCTCCCCCGTGTCGGGGAGGAGGGCCACGATGGTCTTGTCCTTGTTTTCCGGGCGCTTGGCAAGGGTCAAAGCGGCGTGGAGCGCCGCCCCCGAGGACACCCCCACAAGCACGCCCTCCTGACGGCCCAGCAGCCGCCCGGCGGCGTAGGCCTCCTCGGTGGTGACGGGGATGATCTCGTCATACACGGCGGTGTCCAGCACGGCGGGGACGAAGCCCGCGCCGATGCCCTGCAGGCCGTGGGGTCCCGGCTTGCCCCCGGAGAGGACGGGGGAGTCCTTCGGCTCCACCGCCACCACCCGCACCCCGGGGTCCCGCTCCTTGAGGTATCTGCCCACGCCGGTGATGGTGCCGCCGGTGCCAACCCCGGCCACAAAAATGTCCACCTGGCCGTCGGTATCCGCCCAGATCTCCGGGCCGGTGGCGGCGTAGTGGGCGGCGGGGTTGGCAGGGTTGACAAACTGCCCCGCCAGGAAGCTGTTGGGGGTGGCCTTGGCCAGCTCCTCCGCCTTGTCAATAGCCCCCTGCATCCCCTTGGCCCCCTCGGTGAGCACCAGCTCCGCGCCATAGGCGGTCATGAGACGGCGGCGCTCCACGCTCATGGTCTCGGGCATGGTGATGATCACCCGGTACCCGCGTGCCGCCGCCACCGCGGCCAGGCCGATACCCGTGTTCCCCGAGGTCGGCTCGATGATGGTGCCTCCCGGCTTCAGCTTGCCGCTTTTTTCCGCGTCGTTCACCATGGACAGCGCCACCCGGTCCTTCGCGCTGCCGCCGGGGTTGAAGTACTCCAGCTTCACCAGCACCCGGGCCTGGAGCGCCTGCTCCCGGGCGATATTGGTCAGCTCCAGCAGCGGGGTGCCGCCGATCAGCTCATCCACGCGGGTGTAAATTTTCGCCATATGCCTTCCCTCCTCGCATCCGTCTTGGTTCTTTGATAGTTATACTCCCCCCGCTTGCCCGGTGTCAAGAGAAAGGGCGCCCGTTCCAAAGAGAAAGCCGCCTAAAATATTAGGCGGCTTTCCTCTGTTTACAGCAGCTCCGGCAGATATTCCAACGGATCCACCGTCTCGCTGTTTTTGCTAAGCTCAAAGTGGAGGTGGGAGGGCTTGGCCCCCTCCATAGCGGCGGTGTCTCCCACCGCGCCGATCACGCTTCCCGTCTCCACCTCGTCCCCCACGGCGACGGTGGGCTTGGCAGCCAGGTTGCAGTATTTGGACTCCAGCCCGCCGGTGTGCTCGATGGTCACGGTGGAACCCATCAGCTCGTCAAAGGACACGTCGATCACCGTACCCTTGGCGGCGGCCACCACCTGGGTCCCCAGGGTGGCGGCGATATCCACCCCCGCGTGGGTGCGCCAGTCTCCCATGGTCTCGTCGTAGGCCAGCGTCTCCACGCTGTGGCCCGACAGCACCGCCCCCTTCACCGGCCAGGTGAACACCAGCGCCGCCGGGGTGGGAACAGGGGTCGGCGCAGGGGTAGGCGTTGGCGTGGGAGCGGGAGTGGCCGTGGGCGTGGGCATAGGCGTTGGGGTGGGCGCAGGCGTGGCCGTGGGCGCGGGGGTGACGGTGGGCAGGGGCGCGGTGGGGGGCAGCGTGACCACCACTTGGGTGGGTCTGGCTACCGTCTGCGTGGGCTGCATGGAATCGGCCAGAAGGAAATACCCTGAGACTCCGATGGCGGCGACGCACAGAAAGAGGACGATGTAGAAGCCCTTCCCGGCGAGAAAGTCGCCCAGACGGCTGAGGCCGCCTTTTTTATTGTTGTTCTGCAAGTGACAACACCTCCGATGACCCTATTCTTGCCCCCCTTTTGGAAGGTTATACCGTCCGCGCCAATATTTTTTCCTTCTTTTAAGCGTTCTTTCCTTTTCTGTTCATGATTGATTCACGATTCTATGGTAGAATCTGCTCAGTTCTCCAAAAGGAGGTCCTTCCATGTCCATCATGAAGAAGAAAGCCGCTGTTCCCGCGGCGGAGGACGCGGCGGCATCCGCTGTCCCCGCCTTTCAGCCGCCGAAGAAAAAGCGCAAGTGGGTCAAGCCTGTCATCATTGTCGCCGTGATCGCGGTGGCGCTGGTGCTTGCCCTGAAAGCCTGCGGCAACAGCGCGGTGTCCTCGCTGTCGGGGATGTACCTGACTGAGACCGCCCAAAAGCAAAACCTGTCGGTCACCGTCACCGGCTCGGGCACCATCAAGCCCAACGACGACTACCGGGCCACCACCCTACTGCGGGGGGAGATCATGACTGCGCCCTTTGAGGAGGGGGACCTGGTGGAGAAGGACCAGGTGCTGTTCACCCTGGACCCCACCGACGCGGAAAACAACATCCGCTCCGCCGAGAGCGGCGTGGAGCGGGCCAAGCTCAGTCTGGAGCAGGCCCAGCTCTCCTATAACAACCTTCTGAAAACCCAGCGGGACAATGTGGACGATATGGCCATCGAGGCCAATGCCTCCGGCGTCATCTCCAAGCTGTACATCAAGGAGGGGGACACCGTGGGCGCGGGTACCCCCATCGCGGAGATCGTGGACCGGGACGTAATGGAGCTGACCGTCCCCTTCCACCGCGCCGTGGCCCAGACCCTCTTTGTGGGGCAGTCCGCCACCGTCACCGTCACCGGCACCGCCACCCCCCTGGCGGGCACCGTCTCCGAGGTGGGCTATGTGGACAGCGTGGCCGCCGGGGGCGCTGTGGTGCGAAACGTCACCATCCGGGTCAACAACCCCGGCACGTTGGACGCCTCCTCCACCGCCACCGCTCAGATCGGCGACGCCGCCTGCGCCAGCGTGGGCAGCTTTTCCTACAAGGAGGCCAAGCAGCTCACCGCCATGGCCTCGGGCAAGGTGGAGACCCTCACCGCCCACGAGGGCGACCGGGTGACGAAAAACCAGCGGCTGGGCTCCTTCGAGCTGCCCGACCTCCAAAACCAGATCGACAACGCCTCGGTGAGCGTCCGCTCCGCCGAGCTGGCCCTCTCCGACGCGGAGGAGGCCCTCCGCATCGCCCGGGACGTGCTGGACGACTACACCATCACCTCCCCCATCAACGGCACGGTGATCGAGAAGAACTACAAGGCCGGAGACAACATCGACTCCACCGCCGGCGGCGGGTACATGGCGGTCATCTACGACCTCTCCCGCATGACCTTTGACATGAACGTCTCCGAGCTGGACGTGAGCAAGCTGGCCGTGGGCCAGAGCGTCACCTTCACCTCCGACGCCCTGGAGGGGCAGACCTTCACCGGCCATGTGGACAAGATCAACATCAACGGCACCACCATGAACGGCTCCACCAACTACCCTGTCACCGTGGTGGTGGATTCCGGCGAGGGGCTGTACCCCGGCATGAACGTCTCCGCCACCATTTTGGTGGAGGAGGTGGGCCAGGCGCTGGCCGTCCCCGTGGAAGCGGTCCAGCGGGGCAACGTGGTGATGGTCGCTCCCGCCTCCGCCCTCAACAAGGACGGGGAGCTGGCCGACGTCACCAAGCTGGAGGAACGCACGGTGGAGCTTGGCCGTGGCAACAGCGAATACATCGAGATCTTGAGCGGCATCGACGAAGGGGAGATCATCTGCATTCCCAACGAGGCCTCCAACGTCATGCAGATGATGATGGGCGGCGCCGTGACGATGGGAGGGTAAGCCTTGGAACACCTCATTGAGTTCAAGGACGTCTACAAGATCTACCAAATGGGGGACACCGCCGTCCACGCCCTGGACGGGGTGGACCTGACCATCGACCCCGGCGAGTTCGTGGCCATCGTGGGCCAGTCCGGGTCAGGCAAATCCACCGCCATGAACATCATCGGCTGTCTGGACGTGCCCACCAGCGGACAGTACCTTCTGGGCGGCGTGGACGTGTCCACCATGGACGACGACCAGCAGGCGGAGATCCGCAACAAGATGCTGGGCTTCATTTTCCAGCAGTACAACCTCATCCCCAAGCTGAACGTGCAGGAAAACGTGGAGTTGCCCCTTCTGTACGCAGGACTTTCCGCCGAGGAGCGGAGGGCCAAGGCGGTCCATGCCCTGGAGCGGGTGGGTCTGGCGGACAAGCGCAAGAACCTCCCCTCCCAGCTCTCCGGCGGCCAGCAGCAGCGGGTGTCCATCGCCCGGGCTTTGGCCGGGGACCCGTCGGTCATCCTGGCTGACGAGCCTACCGGCGCGCTGGACTCCCGCACTGGGCGGGAGGTGCTCTCCTTCCTCCAGCAGCTCAACCGGGAGGGCAACACCGTAGTGCTCATCACCCACGACAACGCCATCGCCGTCAAGGCCCAGCGCATCGTGCGCCTCCAGGACGGCAGGGTCATCTACGACGGCGACGCCCACGACCCCGCCGCCGTGGTCCAGCCCCACGCCGAGGACGACGGGGAGGTGGCGGGACAGTGAATTTCTCCCAGTCCTTCCGCCTGGCCATCAAGAGCCTGCTGACCAGTAAAATGCGGGCCATTTTGACCATGCTGGGTATCATCATCGGCGTGGCGGCGGTCATCATTATCACCTCACTGGGCAACGGGATGCAAAACTACATGAACGACCAGTTCGAGCAGATGGGCTCCAACCTGATCCAAGTGAACGTCATAGACGACGGCTCCTCCCGGACGGTGGACACCGACGACTTTTACGCCCTGGTGGACAAGTATCCCAAGTACCTCTCCGGGGTGACCCCTTACCTCTCCCCCCGGGTGGTGGTCCGCCACGGCAGCGAGGAGGACTCCTTTGAGCGCACCTCGGTCTACGGCGTCAGCGAGACCTTCTACAACGGTGAAAAGGGCACCACCATGCAGGGGGAAAAGCTGCAAAACGGGCGGTTCCTCTCCTACATCGACGTGGACCGGGAGCAGGGCGTGTGCGTCATTGGCTCCTACATCGCGGACACCGCCTTCAACGGCAACGCCATGGGCAAGGTCATCACCCTCTCCGGCGACCCCTACACCGTTATCGGCGTGTTTGAGGAAAAGGCGGAGAGCGCCAAGGGCGGCGGCGACGACGTGATCTACATTCCCTATACCCGCGCCCAGCGGCTGGGGGCCGGAGGCGGCTACTCCATGTACCTCCTCACTGCCACCTCCCGGGACACCGCCTCGGCGGCCAAGGGCCTGGTAGAGCGGCGGCTCCAAAAGACCTTCCCCGACGCGGGGAACTACTTCGTCATGACTTCGGCGGAGATGATGGACGCCATGGACTCCATGGTGGACCTGCTCATGACCATTCTGACCCTCATCGCCGCCCTGTCCCTGCTGGTAGGCGGCATCGGCATCATGAACATCATGCTGGTGTCCGTCACCGAGCGCACCCGGGAGATCGGCATCCGCAAATCCCTGGGGGCCAAGCAGCGGAACATCCGCTGGCAGTTCATCATCGAAGCGGGCACTACCTCCGCCATCGGCGGGGTCATCGGCATCGGCCTGGGCATCCTGTGCGCCAACATCCTGACCTTTGTCCTCGGAGCCATCGTGGGCACGGGCAGCGCCGACTTCCATGCCATCCCCACCGCCTCGGGCATCGCCGTGGCCTTCGGGGTGTCGGTGGCCATCGGAGTCCTCTTCGGCTATCTGCCCGCCAACAAGGCGGCGAAACTCAATCCCATCGACGCGTTGAGATATGAATAAAGGAGACATGAAGATGAAACGACTGGTCGCTGTACTGTTGACCGCCGCGCTGACAGTGGGTCTGATGCCCGCCGCCTTCGCGGCGGCGAAGGACGTTCCCGTTTCCGAAAAGGCTGTGGTCCTGCGGGAGCTGGAGATCATGGAGGGGGACGAGACCGGCGCGCTCCATCTGGGGCGCAACGTCACCCGGGCCGAATTCACCAAGCTGCTGGTGAGCGCCTCTCCTTATAAAGGAAGCGTGGGCGACACCGCGGTCACCGATCCCTACCCCGACGTATCCCACCGGGACTGGTTCGCCCCCTATGTCCGCACCGCGGTGGACGCGGGGCTGGTGAAGGGGGACCTGGAGGGCTATTTCCGCCCCCTGCGGTCCATTACCCTGGCGGAGGGCGCCACCATGGCGGTGCGGCTGCTGGGCTATCGGGACAGCGACTTCTCCTCCGCCTGGCCTACCGGCCAGCTTGCCCTCTACCGCTCTCTGGACCTGGACGAGGGAGTCGCCGCTACGGGCCAGGACGACCTGATGACCCGGGAGGACTGCCTACACCTCTTTTATAACCTGCTCACCGTCCCCACCAAGCAGGGCGCGGTCTACGGCGCCTCCCTGGGCTGCACCCTGAACGTCCAGGGGGAAGTGGACGTGCCCACCCTCTTCCGGGTGGAGCAGGAAGGCCCGGTGGTGGTCACCGGCGACTGGCAGAGCCATCTGCCCTTCGACGCGGCAGACGCTCTGGTCTACCGCAACAATGACCGCGCCACCCTCGCCGACCTGCGGGAGTGGGACATCGTCTACTGGGCCAAGGACGACGCCATCCTCTTTGCCTCCGAAGGCTCCCAAAGCTCCATGGGCCAGATGGCCGGGGCGGTGGAAGGCCCGGTGGTCGTGGAGGACGGCTGGCAGAGCAAGCTGCCCTTCTCCCTCAGCGACGCCGCCTCTGTCCTCCGCAACGGCGCGGCGGCTGAGGTGGACGACATCCAGAGCCTGGACGTGGTGTACTGGGGCAAGTACGACCAGAAGCTCTACGTCTACTCCAAGCGCGTCTCGGGGACGGTGGAGCTGATCTCTCCCGCCCCCGCCTCCCCCACGGCGGTGGTGGTGGCTGGGCAGACCTACGCCTTGGAGACCTTTGAGGCCCAGTACGCATTCTCCGACCTGGGCGCCTACCGCAAGGGCGACCGGGTGACCCTTCTCATGGGCCGGGGCGGCGGTGTGGCCGCCGTCCGCGCTCTGGCTGACGACGCGGACAGCGGCCGGGTGGGGATCGTCTCCGCCCTGGAGCGCAAGCCCTATCTGGACGGCAGCGACCGCCCCTACTCCGCCAAGGTCATCACCGTGGTGGGCACGGACGGTCTCGCCTACTCTTACCCCTACAACTGGGACAAGGACGACGACTTTGACCACGGGGAGCTGGTGCAGGTGTCCGTGACGGATGGGAAGACCACCGTCTCCAAGGTCTCCACCACCCTCTCCGGGGCGGTCAACGCCAGCGCGACCCGCATCGGGCAGTATCTCCTCTCCCCCGACGCCGAGATCCTGGACACCTATGGCGACGACACCTTCCGCACCGTCCCTCCCTCCCGGCTGGCCGGGGTGACCCTCACCCGGGATATGGTGCGCTACGCCGAGCTTGACAACGATACCGTCACCGCCCTCATTCTGGACGACGTCACCGGCGACCTCCACAGCTACGGGATCATGACGGACGTGGAGGTGGCCTCCATCCCCGGCATGCTGGCCATCCAGGGGGCGTACACCTTTGACATCGGCGGCTCCATCCAGGTCCTTCCCATCAATGGCAAGCGTTACGCCGTTCAAAAAGGGCCGTTCTGCCTCATGACCGATGGGCAGGAGGTCCAGTCCATGAAGAACCTCACCGCCCTCCGGCAGGTCACCCTGTCCGGCTCCTACGCCGTCCATGGCTCCACCCGCTACACCCTGGCGGACAACGTGGCCTACTACATCTATGATAAGTCCGACAAGCGCTACACCCTCTCCTCCCGGGAGCGGGTCCTTGCCGCCGGCGGCGACCTGTCCGCCTGGTACGACAAGACCGATGCCAACGGCGGCCGGGTCCGCATCGTCCTGGCCGAGGTGGGTTAAAAAGTTACAATTTAGAATCAGAAATTACAAACAAGCAGGGGGCCGGAGTAACACTCCGGCCCCCTGCTTGCAAGTCGAAATTCATTTCTCGACTTAAACTCCCTCGCCCGCAGAGCCTGTCCAGCATTGTCAACAAAGGTCGTAATTCAGTGTTTTCAACGCTTTTTAGGTTATGTCCACCGAAACAGACAAGAATTGTCCATTTCTTTTGTGCAATTTTTTTGCGTTCCGATGTTGCATTTTCTTGCAGAATGGGTTACAATACGGTAACAAACAGAAACGACCCCCATTTGCAAGGAGTGTTTGATATGAACCTGAAACGCAGATCTGCTTGGCTGGCTTTGGGGCTGATGCTCGCGCTGGTCCTTCCTCTTTCCGCGATCTCTCCCCTCCCCGCCCAGGAAGCCGCGGCGGTCGAGGTAACGCTGGCCGAAACGCAGACCCCCCTGGCCGCCGCCCCCGCGGCTGCCGTTGTGGAAGACCCCTATCACGTCACTGTGGACGGCAAGCCCATGACCACCGACCCCATGCTCACCGCCATTGACGGCGTCACCTACGCCTCTCTGCGCAGCCTGTGCCAGGTGCTGACTCCCGGCGCGCAGGTGACCTGGAGCAACGGCACGGCTACGGTTTATAAGGAGGGCGTTCTCTCCCTCACCGCCGTGCCCGGTCAGGATTATGTGGTGGCCAACGGCCGTTACCTGCCCACCGACGACATCGTGGCCCGCAACGGCACGATCCTGATGCCGCTGAGCACCATCGTGAAGGCCACCGACGCCACCAGCTCCTGGAACAACGGCCACCTGATCCTCACCACCGGCTCGGGCGGCATCCTCTCCGGGGACGCGTATTATAACGCAGACGACCTTTACTGGCTGAGCCGCATCATCTACGCCGAGAGCGGCAATCAGCCCCTCAGCGGCAAGATCGCCGTGGGCAACGTGGTGCTCAACCGGGTGAAAAGCCCCCGCTTCCCCAACTCCGTTTACAGCGTCATCTTCCAGCGCAACCAGTTCTCCCCCGCCAAGAGCGGCACCATCAAGCGCACCCCCAACGCCGAGAGCGTTATGGCCGCCAAGCTGTGCCTGGACGGTGCGGTGGAGCTGGACAACGTGCTGTGGTTTAACCGGGTGGGCCTGAAAAGCTGGGCCAGCCGCAACTGCACCTTCGTAGCCACCATCGCTCAGCACAGCTTCTACGCGTAACAAAGACGATCCTTCGGGGTCGTCTTTTTTTCTGGCTTTTCTCCCTTCCTGTGTTGACACATGGGAGGGGTTGTGATATAATCCTGACAATTTGGGCTTGAAAGGAGCGCAAGAGATGAAAGAGAAAGAGAAAACCGCTGTCGGCGTGGAGCCGATCCGCGACGCCCGCAAGCTGGGCGTCCCCAAAATGCTGATCCTGGGGCTTCAGCATATGTTCGCCATGTTCGGCGCCACCATCCTGGTGCCCATCCTGGTGAACAGCCAGACCAACGCCGCCGGCGAGGCCATCGGCATGCCCCTGTCCATCCAAACCACCCTGTTCTTTGCCGGCTTCGGCACCCTGCTGTTCCACCTTTGCACCAAGCTGAAGGTGCCCGCCTTTCTCGGCTCCTCCTTCGCCTTCCTGGGCGGCTTCGCCGCCATGGGCAGCATGAACACGGGCATCTATGCCACCATGTCCCAGGCGGAAAAGCTCCAGTACACCTGCGGCGGCATCGTGGTGGCAGGTCTTCTGTACCTGGTGCTGGCCCTGGTGGTCAAGCTGGTCGGGGTACATAAGGTCATGCGCTTCCTGCCCCCCGTGGTCACCGGCCCCATCATCATCTGCATCGGCCTGAACCTGGCTCCCTCCGCGGTGGGCAACGCCTCCAGCTGCTGGTGGCTGGCCCTGGTGGCGATGGCCATCATCATCGTGTGCAACATCTGGGGCAAGGGCATGGTGAAGATCATCCCCATCCTGCTGGGCATCGTGGGCAGCTACGTGATCGCCCTGATCGTCACCCTGGCCGGTGGGCCTCAGCTCATCGATTTCACCTCTTTGAAGGCCGCCAACATCGTGGGCCTCCAGCCCTTCTTCACCGACTTCGGCGGCTCCATCGCAAAGTTTGACCTCTCCGCCATCCTGGTCATGGCCCCCATCGCCATCGCCTCCATGATGGAGCACATCGGCGATATGTCCGCCAT
>CAMNQX010000017.1 GCA_946550725.1 uncultured Clostridia bacterium
TGGCCGTCCAGCCACTTGTTCCCCGCCGCCACCCCACGGGAGGCCAGCAGCAGGGCGCAGATGGTCAGCTCCTTCACGGCGTTGGCGTTGGCGCCGGGAGTGTTGAACACCACGATACCCGCCTCCGAGCAGCGGTCAATGGGGATGTTGTTGGTCCCCGCCCCCGCCCGGGCGATGGCCAGCAGGCTTTCGGGCAGGTCAGCGGAGAGCATATCCGCCGACCGCACCAGCACCCCTTCGGGGGCGGCGGCGGTGTCCGATACGGTATAGGTTTCGGTGGGAAGCTGGTCCAGCCCCACCTGGGCGATCTTGTTCAGGGTCTTGATCTGGTACATGGGAATTCCTCCTTATAACGGTACACGGGCGGGTGGGGACACCCGCCCCTACGCACCAACGCCACGTTTTTGTTCGTAGGGGCCGATGTCCACATCGGCCCGAACCGCTCAATTTTCCCTGTCAAACTTACGGATAAAGTCGCACAGCTTTTCCACGCCCTCGGTGGGCATGGCGTTGTAGATGGACGCCCGCATGCCGCCCACCAGGCGGTGGCCCTTCAGGTTGGTGAAGCCCGCCTCCACGCTCTCGGCGATGAACTTGGCATCCAGCTCCGGGTCGGCGGTGCGGAAGGTGACGTTCATGTCGCTGCGGCTGCCCTTTTGGGCGGCGCAGGTGAAGAGCCTGGAGCCGTCTATCACATCATACAGCATTTGGGCCTTGGCGTGCTTGATCTTCTCCATGCCGGGTACGCCGCCCTGCTCCTCCAGCCAGTCCAGGGTCAGCCCCAGCATATAGATGCACCAGCAGGGGGGCGTGTTGTACATGGAGTCCTTGTCGATCATGGTCTTGTAGTTCATCATCAGCGGGGTGTAGGGCAGCTCATGGCCCGCCAGGTCCTCCTTGATGATGACCACCGTCAGTCCCGCGGGGGCCATGTTCTTCTGCGCCCCGGCAAAGATGATCCCGTACTTGGACACGTCCACCTGCCGGGAGAGGATGTCCGAGGACATATCGCACACCAGGGGCACGTCCCCCGTCTCGGGGACGTAGGGCCACTCGGTGCCGAAGATGGTGTTGTTGGCGCAGTAATAGAAGTAGCTGGCGTCGGGGGACAGGTCCAGCTGGCTCTGGGCGGGGATGTAGGTGTGGTTCTGATCCTCGCTGGACGCGGCCAGGTGGATGTCGCCGTACTTCTTGGCCTCCTTATAAGCGATGCCGGAGAAGTTGCCGGTGACGGCGTAGTCCGCCTTGCCCGTTTTCCCGATGAGGTTCAGCGGAACCATGGAAAACTGCCCCGACGCGCCGGTCTGCAAAAACAGGATCTTGTACCCCTCCGGGACGTTCATCAGCTTGCGAAGCTTGGCCTGGGTGTCGTCAAAGATCTTCTGGAACGCCTTGGAGCGGTGGGACATCTCCATCACCGACATTCCCGTGCCCTGGTAGTTGGTGATCTCCCTGCCCGCCCGCTCCAGCGCCTCCAGCGGCAGCATGGACGGCCCGGCAGAAAAGTTGTATACACGATCAGACATGACTTTGCCTCCTTGTTTCTCCAAATTCTTTACTCCGATAAAGTATCCTCTTTATTATATCATCCCTCGCTCCCCTGTCAAGGTTGAGACAAGCCAAAGAGAGTTACTGGACATTTTTATTTTATTTTGTGGACAAACGAGTGGGTCAAGAATTTACCATTCTAAGGCATATGCAGTCTGATTCCTCCTCAGTTTCGTCAAAGTGTTCAAATTGGAACCGTTTCCGTTGTTTAATTTGATGTTTTTATGCCTTGACGGCGGGGCCTCCCCGCGCTAAAATGTGGGCGTCGAGAGGAGATAGCCCCTTGACCTTCGCGGAGGAGCGCTCCGCACGACATCATGAAGAAAGGATTGATCTCAAATGGTGAAGGAACTGGACATTAAGACCCCTGCCCAGGTGCAGAAAATCAACAAGCTGGCCTCTGAGCAGCCCTACGAGGTCTTTCTCACCAACGGGACCGTGATGCTGGATGCCCGCAGTCTGCTGGGCCTGTTCACCCTGATCGGGCAGCGGGTCTCTGTTGTGGCTGAGGACGATGTGGACCCCAACCGCTTCGGCAAGCTGGTTCAGCACATGGCCTGAGAGGCGCTCTCCCGCGCCAAACAAAAACCGGCGCCCGACGGTCTGTGACTGCCGGGCGTTTGAACCCGTCAAAGAAGGCCGCGGCCTTCTTTGACGCCAGATAAGGAAGATGATCCGCTGCAAGCGGATCGGATGATCTAAGCGGGGCGGTCCCATTTGGGGCCGCCCCGCTCGTGTTTGTTCCCGTTATTTTTTGTCCGCTTCCTTGGGCGTTGGGGTCGGCTCCTGCTTCTTTTTCGCCCCCGCGGGCTTGGGGGCCGCAGGCGCTTTCCCCGCTGTTTTGGGGCTGACCGCCGGCTTGGGGGCGGGCTGGGGCTTGTTCTCCGCCAGAGCGTCCCGGTAGAAGGCGTCCAGCTTCGCCTGGGTGGGGAACACCGCCACATACATCCGGTTGCCCATGGCGTCCGCCAAAGCGTCGGGGATGCGTTCCACCATCCGCATGGCGGGGTAATACTTCTTCATCAGGTCGGAGTCTGACAAGGCAAAATCCTTGCCATCCCGCCGCCCGGCAAAGGCGCAGAAGGAATGATCGCCCACGGGGGTCTCGCTGTGGTCAAAGGCGATCATATCGGCCCAGATCTGATAGACGTCGGTGGCGTGGGCAAAGTTGATCATGTCGGGGGTAAAGCCGCCGCAGGGGCGCATATTGACCTCCAGGGCCACCACGTCTCCCTTTTTGCCCAGTCCCGCCTGGTCGCGGGTAAGGCGGAAGAACTCAAAGTGGATGAAGCGGCTCTTCACGCCCCACGCCTTGACCGCGGCACGCCCCGCCTTGCGCACATCGGGGGCCAGGTGCTTGACGATATAGTAGATGGAGTTGTCCTGGTGGTTGACGATGTCCATGATGGACATGGGGGTGACGTTGCCCGTCTCAAAGATCGGCTCTCCCTTGGAGTCGATAATGGCGTCGTAGGAGTTGACCTCGGCGTGGACGAATTCCTCCATGATATAGGGCACCCAGGTGCGCCGGTTGTCCAGGAAGCGGCGCAGATCGGCCTCGCTCTCCAGTTTGTGGGTATCCGACGCGCCCACGCCGTTGTCCGGCTTCACCACCACCGGCCAGCCCACCTGGTGGATGAACTTCATGCAGCCGTCGAAGTCGTCCACCATGCGCCAGCGGCAGGCGGGGATGCCCGCCTTGGCGTAATACGCCTTCATCCTGGACTTATACTTGATGCGGTCGATGTCCTCCTCCTGGAAGCCGGAGGTGATGTGGAACTGGGTGCGCAGCCAGGCGTCCCGCTCCAGCCAGTACTCGTTGTTGCTCTCCAGCCAGTCGATGCGGCCGTATTTGTGGATGAAATAGGCCACCGCGCGATAAACCGCCTCGTTGTTTTCCAGGCTGTCCACCCAGTAGTACTCGGTGAGGTTGTCCCTCACCTGGCCGGCCAGCTGGTCGTAGGGCTGGTCGCCGATGCCGAACACGTTCAGGCCGTTCTTCCGCAGGGCGCGGCAGAACTGCCAGTAGTTGGTGGGGAAATTGGGCGAGATGAAAATGGCGTTTTTCATAGGGTATCCCTCTTTTCTTTGGTGGGGCCGGATTTTAATGTGTCACGTTCGCATGGGGCGCGCCTATGCTTACGCTTCGTCCAGCAGAAACGGCGCGAAGTACGCCGCCTGCTTGTGCCACCAGGGCCAGTCGTGGTTCACGTCATAGCCCCAGTAGTCCACCCAGATGCGGATGCCCTTCTGCTGGAACAGCTCGTCCACCCGGCAGGTGGTCTCCGGCTGCTCCCAGGCCCCCAGGCCCACGCAGATGATGCCCTTCCCCTGGTTAATCTGCTTGATGGTGGGGTGGTTCTCCGGCAAATTGGGGAGAAAGTGCACGGGAGAGTTGAGATAGACCATGTCGTCCATATAGCCGTCGAAGCCGTAGGACGCGTCATAGATGCCGCTGAGGGCCAGCACGCCGCCGAACAGGTCGGGACGGCGGAGGAACAGGTTGAGGGCGTGGGTGGCCCCCAGGGAACAGCCGAAGGCCAGGACCTTGGGCTTGGCGCTGCGCTTGCCGTTGGCCTTGTTCACCGTTTTGCGGATAAAGGGCACCAGCTCGTCAAAAATATAGGTCATCCACTGCTCGTGGCGGGCGCTGCGCCAGGCGGGGTCGCCCTCCTTGTTGGACCAGGTCTCCTTGTCGATGGTGTCCACGGTGAACACCATCACCTTCCCCTCGTCGATCCAGGGCGCCCAGGTATCCGTCATACCGAAGTTTTCAAAGTCGAAAAACCGCCCGTCCTGGCAGGGGATAAAGAGCATAGGCTTGCCCCCGTGGCCGTAGACCTTGGTCTCCATGTCCCGGCCCAGTGCCTCCGACCACTGCTTAAAATACTGTACTTCCATTATTTCTTCCTCCTTCATTTACGGCAGGTCATACATTAAGGTAGGGATCACAAAGGGCAGCTGCCTTTCCCAGCTGGCCTCGTTGTGGTTGCCGTTTGGCACCACGCGGCAGGTCAGGTCGATCTTCTTGTCCAGCAGGATGGCCGCCGTCTCCGCCAGGCCGTGGAACATATCCTTGTGGAAGCCCATCTCCCGCCGTCCGTAGTCTATGTAAAGCACCGTGTCAGGCGCCACCCGGGCGTTGCGCAGCATGGAGAAAAGCTTCTCCTGCCCGAACCACAGCGACGGCGACAGCGCCGCCCCCCGGGAGAACACCTTATTATACTTCATCACCCCGTAGAGGGTCATCAGCCCACCCATGGAGCTGCCCCCCAGGAAGGTGTATTCCCGCTCCGGGCGGGTGGGGTAGTTGGCGTCGATGTACGGCTTAAATTCATTGGCGTAGAAGTCCATGGTGGCCTTGCCCTTGCCCTTGACGGGTCCGAAGTCGGGCATGGTGCAGGCGTAGGGACAATACTCGATGATGCGCCCCCCGGCAGGGTCATGGTTGCACTCCACCGCGGCGATGATCAGCGGCGTCCGGGTGGCCTCCATGTACTCCAGGAAGCCCCAGCTCTTGCCGTAGGTGGCCTCAGAGTCGTAAAACAGGTTGTGGCCGTCAAACATATAGAGCACGGGGAAGCGCAGGCCGGGGTCGTTGCGGGCTTCGTCGGGCACGTAGACGTAGGCGCGGCGGGGCCGGTCGGCCGTGAGCTTCTCCACGGTCACGTCGAAGATATCCAGCATCAGGCAGGTTCCTTTCCCACATTTGTCTTGAAAAATAAGTTTATCACAGCGATTTGCAAATTGCAATTCCTGCGGACGGTTTTTTGTGGTATACTACGATTTGACTCTAGGATGGAAAAGGAGGCCCGCCATGTCCCCTACCGTTTTGTGCTACGCGCTGTCCGACGCCCGCTACGCCGCCATCGCAGCCCTCTGCCGCGCCCAGGGCTGCACTCCCCGCCGGGTGGCGGAGGTGGACTACGCCCGTCCCATCGGCGCCCTGCTGGGCTTTCCTGTGGGGAGCCGTCAGGGCGGCGGCGCGGTGGCGGAGGAAATGCTGGTGCTGTGTGGTTTTACCCCGGACAAGCTGGACAGCTTTCTCGCCGCCTTTCCCTCTGGCGGCGTGCCAAGCGTAGCCCTGAAGGCCGTCCTCACCCCGTCCAACGCCACCTGGACCGCCGGGGAGCTTTGCGCCGAGCTGCTTCGGGAGCGGCAGGCCATGGACCGATGACCGCCGCGCTCACTCCCACCGTCCGCCGCACGGTGGCCACCGGGGACGGCGTGATCTCCTATGAGCTGACCCGCAAGCGGGTGAAAAACCTCAACCTGCGGGTGGAACGGGACGGCAGCATCCGGGTGTCTGCCCCGGCCCGGGTGTCCCTGGCCCATGTGAACGCCTTCGTCGCCGGCCGGGCGGACTTTATCCGCAAGGCCCAGGCCCGCCTTCGAGGGGAGCAAGCCCGCATCGAGACCATGCCCGACGTGCCCGAAGCCATGTGCCGCCAACGGTTTCAGGAGGTCATTGACCGCCTGCTGCCCCTTTTGGGCGGCTACCGTCTCCCGCCCGTCACCCTCCGGCTGCGGACGATGAAGAGCCGCTGGGGTTCCTGCGCCTGGGCCACGGGCGCGGTGACCCTCAACCGCCGGCTCTACTTCGCGCCCCCGGAGTGCTTGGAGTATGTGGCCCTCCACGAGCTGTGCCATCTGGTGGTCCATGACCACTCCCCCCGTTTCCACGCCCTCATGGCCAGCCTCATGCCCGACTGGAAGGCCCGCAAGGCCCGCCTGGAGCGGTGGAACACCGGGGGCGAAACGCCAAATTGACGCAAAAATTTTCGCCGTTGTCCGTCCCTTACCAAATCATACCTCCCCAACCGGAAGAATAGGAAAAACAGGCCTGCAAATACTAGGATTTGTCAAAGAGACAGAACCGTGGGAGGTAGTTTATGATGAAAGCGACTGGCGTCGTAAGACGCATTGATGACCTGGGCCGTATCGTCATCCCCAAGGAGATCCGCCGCACCATGCGCATCCGCGAGGGCGACCCGCTGCTGACAACATTGACACCGCAAGAACTATTCATTACCTACATACTTCGACTGGCTCAACGGCTGGAAGCGGCATAATGTAGGCGAAAAAGCAAGGAGGCCAGGGGGAATCCCCCCCCGGCCTCCTTGCTTGAATACCTGATATAGCCCGTTCATTATTCGGCTTTACGGCTTAGCACATAGACAATGTAGTCCAGTTCATCATCGGTCAGTCGATGTGCGTTGTGCAAATTCTCGTTATGGAAATCCGACAATAGCTTGGGGTTTTCCGAGGTGTAACGACGAATATAGTCCTTGTAGTCACCCGAACCAAGTTCGGTGGCTCGAATCAGCTTTTTGGGCGGCTTTAGGAATATAATGTTACCTACCTTATCTTGCTTGGTGGGACACAGAGGGCTTTGATTGTCCAAGTGGCGCTCCTGCCGATACCGCAAGATATGCTTTTGAAGGTATCGCCTCGGAGAAGCGAGAGGGCACCGACAGACAAAGGACTTTGGAACAAGAAGGACAGGAAATTCCTTGACTGTCAGAGCAGGCCATGCAGAAGCCAAGTTCCAACGACATTGATCGGCATCCCAGTAGTACCCCTGATAGGGACGATCTTCGACGGTGGGAATCGGAAGGCCGTAATGAGCGAACTGCTGCAAAGTAAACATAAAGAGATCCTGTCGGATCACATTGACGAGCAAGTCGCTCATGCGGTCACGCTCAAAATTGGGTGTCCACAGCATGATATCAGAGGGCAAGATGATCAGGCCATCATCAAAATAGCCCATATTGATCATGCGCTTAAAAAAGAGGAAAAGGAGCTTCGGGGTGGACCCTTTCCCGCGTGATAAACCTTGCGACAAACCCAGATGCGTTTCGTTCGGCTCACGGGCATACGACAAAAGCTGCCAAACCAGCGGATAGTTTTTCTCTCGGCAGGCGTCAAACAGCTTGTTGAAAAAGGTGTTGATAGATCGGGCCGCCTGTACTCCAACAGGGCTGGTATCAGCAGAGATCAAATCAGGGTCCAGGTACAACGGGACATCGTTGTCCAAGGGGACGTCAACGAAGGGAATCTGGCTATGGGAGGTGATGCCTAGGTTGGCCTTGGTGGTGAAGTGTTGCATGATATACACATCCTCTTTTGTTAAATTTTTTACTTGCATTCATGGGACGATGTGTTATAATTGCAACAAGATGTCTGCCCTGACATCGTCCCATCCCCCGCGAGAACGCGCTATCTACTGTTCCCCCAGTGGATAGCGTGTTCTTATTTTTACTTCAAGCAATGGCCTCACCCCTTTCGTGTTAATGTACCTTATACGATAGGGATAGCTTTTGTTAGGTCAAAAATCATGGCGTTATCTGACCGCTGATACTCACCAGGGACTTTATAACCTTTGCAGTTCTTGTCCTCTAGTTGCCATCCCGTAAGGCGCTTGATAATTCTTAGAAATTCCTTGGACCCCCACCGCACACTAGGAGCGCCAGGCTTGATTGCTGCAAAAAACGGCATGGCTTGCGGTGTGTTCTGTGTGCATTTCTGGACAGCAAACCGCTGAGTGCTTTCGTCTAAGAGCAATAGGACGTATTGTGCGTTACCCATTCGCTCCACTACAGCTTTGTTGAAAGTCACCCCGTTTCGTGTAACTGATGCAAGGGGGCCGCTTCCTCCGAAGGAAACTACAGAAAACCCGTTAAGCTCCGTCATTGCCTAGCACTCCTTTCTTCTGCGTGCCAATGTATTGTCTCCATCATTATACACATAGAGAAAGCAACTGTCAACACAAATATTGTCAAAAAGCTCTTTATGCAGAGAATGTCTGCATAAAGAGCTTTTGCGTCAAGTTGCCAGGTGACTTGCTGTGTGCTTAAAAACCCATTTCAGAATCTCTGCATACCCCGCCTTGCCGCTTGCTGCCGCAAGGCCGAGGTCGATCAATTCCCGTTGTGTGTACCGCAATCCCACGCCGTTGAGCTTCAGCGTCATCAGCATAGCAAGTACACCCACCCGTTTGTTGCCGTCCGCAAAGGGGTGGTTGGAGATCAGGGCAAAGGCCAGCCGCGCCGCCTTTTCCTCCACGGTGGGGTATTGCTCCATGTCCTCGAACCCCGCGTCCACACTCAACACGGCGGATTCCAGCAAGCCGCGGTCACGCAGCCCCGGCAAGCCGCCCGTAGCCGCCAAGAGCTTGTCGTGAAGCATGAGGACTTCTTCCACAGTCAGTAAGATCATTTCGCCAACTCCCGCAGGGCTTCCATGTTTTCCTCAATAAGCTGGTCGGCGGCGGCCTCCACCTTCTGCTTCCGGGCGGCGCGGGCGGCTTGGAGGGCGTCATATTCCTCAAAATCCACCACGATATACCGGGGCTTGTTGTTTTTCAGGATCACGGCAAGCCCCGCCTCGTCCACCAGCCGGGTCACCTTGGAAAAGTTCTGGTTGGCTTCGGTCATAGGCACTAACGTGCTGGTTTCTACGGTCATAAGAATCACCTCGCTTATAGTATACACCAAATGTAGGATAAAATCAACCTATATTATTCCCCTCCTTGCCCTTGCCCTTGCCCTTGCCCACCATCTGCATTTACACCGCCGTCTGCGGACGCCGTATATGCAAAAGGCCCCGCCGTTAAGGCGAGGCCGATGCACAACATTAATGCGATAAAACGTTTCATATTTAACTTCTTCCTTTCTTATATTTAGGGGTCGCCTACAATATTGCCGTTTTTAAGGGCTTCTTGATACTCTTCTTCAGTCATAACGTCTGCATAACGAGTCCATTCACGAGCCGCAACATCATCTTCGGGGATGTCCCAGTTAGCATCATTAAGGTCAAGGTTGGTACTCGCATTCTGACGATCCAACTCCGCCTGCTGCTCTGGGGATGGAGTATGTGGATTTTCATCGATCCAGTTGTCGGGCTTATCTTCGTTGGCGGATACAGGGGGCTTATATGCATTCGTAGTCTTGGACGTATTGTCCACAGGCTTCGGAGTCGGAGTGGCCTGGACAACCGGTACGGTATTGGGAACGGGGTTGGAAGTTGCCTTGCTGGCTTTAGGTGTCGGCTGGACTGTCGGCTCTGGTGTGGCCTCCGGGGTCGGCTCCGGGGACGGCTCCGCCGAGGGGCTGGGCGTGGGCGTGGGTGTAGCCGTAGCCTCCGGGCTGGCGGTGGGTGCTGGCGTGGGGGTCGCCGTCTCCACAGGGGTGTCCACCTCTCTGGACGGCCCTTGACCGCCGCTGCAAGCGCAAAGGGCAACCGCCAGCACCAACGCCAGCAGAGCCGCGAGGACGAGCCAACGGCGGGTATGTAGGGTTTTCATGTTACTTGGCCTCCTTCTTCTCGCAAAAAATCTTGTACTGCTCCAAAACAAGCTGGGCGATCTGTTCCTTGTCCGCTTCATCCAGCGGAAGGTCGATATCTGTATAGACCCACCCCGCCGGGTCGGGCGAAAGAACAAGGCCAATGCGGTCATAAAGACTGTGTATGTTGTGGGTGCTGGGGTCAACGTCCAACATATTGAGCGAGATTACTATTGAAAATCCTTTTTCGCCTTTGACCTCGACCCATTTCCAATTTGTAAGGTCATAATTGCCCCGGTAGTTTTGACTGCCTCTTCCAGCCGTTCCACCAGTTACAACTTTCATCCCGGCGTTCTCAATTCCCTTGTGTACCGCCAAATATGCTGCAAGGCTTACCCGCTCCTGTTCCCGCACTTGCTCATATAGCTTTTTTGCGTTTTCAAACTCGTTTGTTGCCATTCCAGCATCGCTCCCGTCTCCTTTTATGACAAATATTATTCATATTGCCTGCGCTGATTATATGCGATAATGACCATAAAGTCAAGCAAAGTAAGAGGTTTGTCTTTATGGTTTCATTTGCGCCGTTTCGCCGGATGATACAAAAGCGGGGGATCACCACCTATTACCTACGCAACAAGTGTGGCGAGTACAACCTCGGCAATAAAACCATCGAGCGGCTCATGGCGGATCAGTCGGTGTCCACCAACACCGTGGACGCCCTGTGTCAGATACTTGACTGTGACGTGACCGACATTATGGAGATCACCCAAGACCCGCCACAGAGCGGGAGAAAGCAGTAAAATAGAAAGGGGTCTTGACCATGACATTCAGCCAATTCGCACAGGTGTTGTACCCCTTCTGCAATGAGGGAGCAACCAAAGGAGAGTTCGTCTGTCATTTAGCGGACATGATCATGGACGGCCAGCCGGGGCGGGCACATGAGGACGGCGGCTATCAAAATCCCCTGCGGGCGATGGATGACCGCACGCTGCTCAACTACTTCAACGGTGATCGTTCTATTTCCGCCAAGGACGCCAGCACGATCTACAGCAGTATCAAAACAGAGAAGTTTGAGAACTATATTAACCGCCGCTGTTCTGGGGAAGCCCAGATCAAACTTCTGGACGCTCTCTTGGAAATAGAGGATATACAGGAAAAGGGTACAGTCCCGGAGGTCTGCGCCCAGCTTTTTGAAAAGATACTGCGTGAACTTGCGACAAAAAGTAAATAAGCGCAAAGACGCCCCCGGCTTTACAGGCTTTGACCTGTGGAGCCGGGGGCTTTTTTCTGCCCTGTTCGTGGGTGTTCGCTGGTGTGCGGGTGCTTTTGGCGAAAATATGTTGTAATAAGCATGCACGGGGGCAACGCCCCCCTGCACACGCTGACGAGCGTTTCATATAGTCCGTATCAGCCCAGGCGGGGTGTACGACCCGCCGCCGACACGAGGGATGGGAATGGCCATCCCATCCCCCACACGTTGACCACAACAACATGAAGCTGTCCTATCGGCTATACGGGGAGAAAGGACAAACTATATGGCTACTCTTCCTTTCGCCGCTCACGGCGATACCCTCTCCATCGTCAAGGTCGCTCCTAAGTATGAGGGGAGCGGCGACGCCCGACACATTGCTGGCTCTGTCGTCAACGCCCTGCTCTTGTTCGACAACTGCGCCCAAGTCCCCATTACCATTCCCGGCCTGGACGCCGCCAAGCTGCTCGCCCCGGAGGTGGTGACTGAGCGCAATATGAAGCTGAACTTCATCCAGGCCCGGTTCACCGATCTGGTCATTTCCTTCTCCGGGGGTGATTACGGGGCCATTCGCTACCGTGGCACCGCCAGCGGCATTGAAATTTTGAACCCCAGCAAGTAACCATCAACCATCAGGGGCGGGGGGTAACGACCTCCCCCGCCCCACCCGTAAAGGAGAATTAATATGAAACGAAAGATAAAACGTGTTCTATATCTCTGCGGCCCTTATCTGAAATACCTTTGGCTTGTGGTCTACCTGGCCGCCGCCGCTGCGCTGTGGCCCCGGCGGGATCTTTTTTCCCTTCCCGCCCCGTTAGGTGGCTTTGTCCTAGACGCTATCCTGGCCTCCCTCCTGTTCCTCGGGGCCGTGTTCCTCTATGACGTTCTGCGCCGCCCCTTTGGGATAGCTCGGCGGGCAGAAATCACCTTCGCCACAGCGGGCTTGACCAACGCACGGGGCGAAATCCCCCGCTTGCGCTCCGTGCGGGCTGACCGGGACAAGCCCCACGGCAAAATTTTGGAGGTCTGGAATAAGGGTGTCTCTATTGACGACTTTGACGAAAAAGCCCACCGTCTCGAAGCTGGCCTAGGCGGGAGGATATACCAGATGGAGTACGGGAGGAACTGCCAAACAACCCGTCTATCCCTTCTGCCCATGAAGTACATCCACCCCACCATCATCAATCCCACGGATGAAGCCCTTGGCTCGATCAGCGTCCAGCACATCATCAATCTTTTGGTGGTCGGGGGGACAGGCACGGGCAAGACGGTAGCTATCAAGACCACGCTGAGCAAGATAGCCCAGCACCAGACCAATCCTACTTTCTGGCTTTTGGACTTCAAATGCCTAGATTTTAAGGCTTATACTGACCTCCCCCACTACTACGCTTACACCGACTGTGCCCAAGGGCTGGAGGACTACTACGCCGCCTTTAAGGAGGCCCAGGCCAGCGGCATCGCCGGGGAACCACAGTATTTAATCATGGACGAATGGGGGAGTTTTATTACCTCCCTGGGCAAGAAGGAAGCCGAGCGGTGCAAGGCGTTGATGGCCGAACTGCTGGCCCTCGGGAGGGCCTACAAATTTATCCCCATCATAGGTATGCAAAGGTGTGACGCAAGCTATTTTACTGACGGTGCCCGTGATAATTTCCAAGTCAGACTTGCCCTGGGCAACCCTAGTCCTGAAGGGCGGCGCATGGTGTTCCCGGACAACGTGGAGCAGATCACCAACTGCCGCAAGCGGGAAGGCCACCTCTACATTGACGGCATAGGCGTCGAGAAGGTGAAGATGGCCGACATTGCCGATTTGGACGCCCTGGACGCCTCCATTCTGGCGGCCATGCCAAAGATCACCGCCACGGGCGGGGCGGACGGCGAAGCGGAGCGAGAGCCGGCAGACCCGCCCGCCGCCGAAGGCGGCACTTGACTTGATATCTTTATGAACTTTAGGCCGCAAGGCTCGGAGCGATCATATGCACGTCAAGCAAATCGACAACGAGCGTCCAGCCCTTCCCGCCCCCGTCACCGTGAAGCGGTGCGGCAACGTCATTGAGGTGCGGCACAGCTTTGGCGGCGCGCCGGAAATCGCCATTGAGAAGCTGTCGGCGGACGAGTATGTAGACCTCCGCACAGGAGAGGTCAAAGAGTTTCAGCACACCGCCAGCCGCGCCGAGGACAAGGCCAGCGTTGCCCAAAGTCTCCGCAATCTCCGGGACATTATCAATAGCAACCTGACAGACCCGGAAACGGCCTTGTGGGTGACGCTGACCTACCGTGAGAATATGAGAGACCCCCGGCGGCTCTATGAGGACTTCCACGCTTTTATCAAGCGTTTTCGCCGTTACCTCCGCAAGCGTGGTCACCCACCTGTGGAGTACATAGCGGCGGCAGAGCCGCAAGGCCGGGGCGCATGGCATTTACATTGTCTGTTCCTGTTCCCGGAAAAAGCCCCGTTCATCCCTAACGCTCACATGGCAAAGCTGTGGGGTCACGGCTTCACCAAGACCAACAGCCTAAAGGGAGTGGACAACCCCGGCCTATATTTAACGGCCTATCTGGGTGATATGGAGCTGACAGAAGCCGCCATGAGCGGAACGACACGGGGACGGCTGGGAGAGGTTGAAGCGGAGGACGAGCAAGGCCGCAAGGTAAAAAAGGCCGTGATAAAGGGTGCAAGGCTTCACCTATACCCTCCCGGCTTCAACCTCTACCGCTGTAGCCGTGGCGTGAAGCGTCCCCAAGTTATGCAGATGACCGAGTGGGAAGCACAGAGGATCATAGGCACAGCCCCACTCACCTACGAGAAAACCATAGCCGTGACGGACAGCGAAGGCCAGACCTTAAACGTCATAAACTACCGCCAGTACAACCGCGCCAAGAATCAGGCCGGGACAGCGGCAGACCCTACCGACCAAAGCCCATAAACACAAATCCAGCGGCAACGCCGCCACCGCCGACCCCCCTCACATAATCAGCGTCCGCAGACGCCACCGCTGAAAAGGAATTTAATGAGCCGTATAGCAAAAGCACATTCCCACCACGGAGGTGATTTGGAGGTACATTAAAATGAACAAACCGTCAAATACTAAGCCCATCCAGAAATTGGGAGGGCTGGCGTGTTAATCGACATTGACGACCCAGGCCGCTTTGTGGAAATATGGCTCGACCATTCCGACCCGGCAACATCCCCGGAGATGGAAGCTCTGATAGCGAGATACCACCGGCAGAAATACAAGGTGGCGGTTTACCATTCCGGGGAGCAGGATTTGGCAAGCTGTACCGCTCCGCTTCTGCGGCAAAACATCTAACAAAAAACCTTGAGGGGCCGAGACTTTCGGCCCCTCTTTTTCTTGCTTTTTCTGCGAAAGCGTGTTACAATGTTGTTAGTAAATTAGAAGGAAGGAGTTGGCAACATTGAGGATTGCGGGGTATGGGCGAATTTCAGTAGACCTGGAAGAAGATGGCGAGAATACCTCCATCGAAAACCAACACGCCATTATCAGCAAGTATGTGCAAAAGACATTCCCTGACGCCGAATTTGATTTCTATTCAGACCGTGACCGCTCCGGCTATACCTTCGACCAGCGGGAGCATTATCAGGAAATGCGGCCCAAGCTGATGGAGGGCTACTATGACATTCTGATTGTTAAGGATTTCTCCCGCTTTGCCCGCCGCAACAGCAAGGGCCTTGTAGAGCTGGAAGATCTGCGGGACGCCGGTCTGCGTATCATCTCCGTGGACGATGGGGTGGACTATCCCAAGCGGGACGATTGGCTGGCAATTCAGTTCCGTTTTCTAATCAACGAAATGCCCGTGACGGACGCCAGTAAAAAGGTCAGAAGCGTGGTACGTTCCCGCCAGAATGACGGGAAGTGGATTTGCGCCGTTCCCTATGGCTATGTAATAACCGACACCAAGAAAATGACCTTTGAGGTAAACGAGGCAGCGGCCCAGGTGATACGGTTAGTATTTACCCTCTATAATGACGGCTGGGGGTATAAGAAAATCGCAAACTATCTCACCGACCAAAAAATTCCCACCCCCCGCCAGGGTGAGTTGACCCGCAAGCTGGAAAGTGGTCAGGATTGCAAAATCAAAGCCCGCCCGGAATGGAGCATTGTCACCGTTCAGGGTATTTTGGATAATGATTTCTATATCGGGACGCTCCGGGAAGGGAAGTATACCAGGGCAAAAATCAACGGCAAGGATATACGGCGGGACGAGAGCGAACACATCATTTTTGAAAACCACCATGAGGCCATCGTGGATTATCGGACGTTTGCCATAGCCCAGGAAAACCGCAAGCGGCGGACAAAGGACAACTACCGAGGCCAAAAGAAGTATGATACCGCATACTCCGGCTATCTGTTCTGTGGTGATTGTGGCTCCCCCATGTTCTCTATGAGCCGTCCCGATCTGGCCCCGGCTTACACCTGCGGTACCTATCACCGCCGGGGAACGAGCGGGTGTACCTCCCACCATACCAGGGTGGACGAGCTGGACAAGGCCCTGAAACGGTATGTGAAGCGTGTCCGGGATGGCTCCCAGGCGATACTGGCCCAGCTTAACGAGGCTATCAGCCACCAGGAGGACGACCAGAAGAAGGTTATGGGAACGATTGAGGCCTTGCAAAAGCAGTTAGAGGACGCCCAGGCCGCACTAAAAAATCTAATCGTCCAGAAGGCCGTTTCTCTGGCCCAGCAGCCGGGACAAGCTGCCGTGATAGAGGAAGCCTACACCCAGGCGGAAAAAGACCTGACGGGCCGTGTGGCGGGTCTGCAAAGGCAAATAGAAATGAGCATGGACAGCTACAACGATTCCGTCAGAGTAAACCGGGCGGCGCAAACAGTCTTTGAAGTGTTCAACAACATATTGAGGAAAGAGAAGCTATCCAAGAGCGACCTTGCCCTTATTGTGGAGCGTATCACCGTTTACAAAGACCGTATAGACATTAAGCTGAAAGCCGATGTTGACGCCCTGCTCCGGGCTGGAACGCTCCAGGAGGCCGCCGCAAATTTTAATTGGGACAGTATAGATAGCTTATTGAGTTCTGCCATAGTCCAGGTCTCGGCAAAGAGGCCGGACAAGGTCTATACTGTCAATGTTATCAGCAACGGCGACCCCTTGGAGATCTTCACCGACAAGGACGGCGGGGTGGTGTTCAAAAAGTACAGCCTGATGGGCGGCGTGGCCGACTTCGCCGGGCAGATGTGCGAGACCCTCGCCAAGCTCTCCGGTCTGGTGGCGGTCATCACCGACCGGGACAACACCCTGGCCGTCTCCGGCGCGCCCAAGCGGGAGCTGGCCGACCGGAACGTCAGCGAGGACCTGGAACGGCTCATGGAAAACCGCCAGCTCTATGTCCGTCAGGAGGGGGACACGCCCGTGCAGGTGTGCCGGGATGTGGAAAAGTACCACGTCACCGTCTGTGCCCCCATCCTGTCCGGCGGCGACGTGCTCGGCTCCGTCCTCTTCGTCGCCGACGAGCCTTGCACCGTGGGCGAGACCGAGACCAAAATGATCCAGACCGCCGCCGGCTTCCTCAGCCGCCACATGGAGACCTGACCCCGCTCAAAAAACGCCGAAGACGTTGCCCCGCAACGGCTTTCGGCGTTTCTTTTTTGCGTCAGATGACGAGTTTTGTCGAACGATTTTTCCCATTTCCTGGCATTTTATGGTTGCGGCGTCTGTAAAAATATGGTATATTTGAACCACCGATGTGGGACTGCCACGAAAGGAATAAAATCAAAGCAGGCGGCTTCGTCGCCGGAAACGAGGGAAGCAGACATGGATCAGGAAATCGTTGTGCTGTTGGGAGATACAGGCCGGGAGGTGCAGACCGCCTTCGGCGAGGCCGTGCGCCGAGAGGAGGGCATCCGGCTGGCGGGCTGCACCGGAGACGGCGAGGAGCTGGTACAGCTGTGCCGCGTCAAGCAGCCTGATGTGGTGGTCATGGACCTGGTGCTGACGGGTCTGGACGGTTTGGAGGCGTTGGAGCGGCTGGGCACGTTGGAGCCAAAGCCCCAGCTCATCATCACCTCCGGTTTTCTCCACGAGGGGCTGGTGGAGCAGGCCAAGGCCCTGGGCGCGGACTACTTCATGCCAAAGCCCTACCGTCCCGCCACCGTGCTGGAGCGCTGCCGCCAGCTCCACGCCGGGGTGGAGCCTCAGGGCGCGGCCCTCTCCGCCGGGGAAGAGAACCTGGAGCTGCGGGTCACCGCCATCATACATGAGATCGGCGTCCCCGCCCATATCAAGGGCTACCAGTACCTTAGGGAGGCCATTCGCCTGGCGGTGGAGGACATGGAGGTCATCAACGCGGTGACCAAGGTACTCTACCCCACCGTGGCCCGCAAATTCGGCACCACCCCCAGCCGGGTGGAACGGGCCATCCGTCACGCCATCGAGGTGGCGTGGGACCGGGGCGATCTGGAGACCCTGCAGAAGTACTTCGGCTACACCGTCTCCAACGCCAAGGGCAAGCCCACCAACTCTGAGTTCATCGCCATGATCGCCGACCGCCTCCAGCTCCAGCGGAAAGAGGGATAACAAAAGGGCCTCCCAGGGGAGGCCCTTTTCATTTTGCCGACGGAGTGGTATAATGAGCCACAACAAATAGAAGGAGTCGGAACGATGAAGCAGTGGTTTTCCAAGCTGTTCGACGTGAGTTTTCTGAAATTTCTGGCGGTGGGGGTGCTCAACACCCTTCTGGGCGCCGCCATCATGTACTGTCTTTACAATCTGGCGGGCTGGGGCTACTGGCCCGCCACCCTGGCCAACTATATCCCCACCAGTGTTCTGAGCTTCCTGCTCAACCGCTCCTTCACCTTCCGGGACAAGGAGACGGGCTGGCGGCCCGCCGCCCGCTTCGCGGTGAATATCGCGGTGTGCTATGTGCTGGCCTACGGCGTGGCCAAACCCCTGGTGGCCCTGCTGTTCACCGCCGCCGGAGAGAAGGTGCAGGGCAACCTCTCCATGCTGGCGGGGATGGGGCTATTCACCCTGTTCAACTACTTCGGCCAGAAGTTTTTCGCCTTCCGCCACAAAGCCTGAAAGGAGGCCCGCCATGCCCCTCGCCTACGATACCCCCGTCACGGAGCTTCCCGGCGTAGGGCCGGTGAAGGAAAAGGCGCTGGCCAAGCTGGGCGTGACCCGGCTTGGGGACTTTTTGACCCTCTATCCCCGCCGCTATGAGGACCACACCACCCTCTACCCCATTTCCTCCGCTCCCATCGGGGTAAACGTGTGCGTTCGGGGCTATCTCACCAAGCCCGCCACCCTCTCCCGCATCCCCGGCGGGCGGCAGATGGTGCGCTGCACCATCGCCGACGACACTGCCGCCATCGACCTCACCTTCTTCAACCGCCCCTATGTGCGAAACCAGTTGGAGTGGGGAAGGTCTTACATCTTTTTCGGCAAGCTGGACCTGTCCCGGGGACGGCGCACCATGGTCAACCCCCAGCTGGAGCCTGCCGACGCGCCCAAGCTCTTTGGCTCCCTCATGCCCTGCTATCCTCTCTCCGCCGGGCTGAACAACGCCCAGGTCGCCGCCTGGGCGCAGACCGCCGTCAACACCCTGGCCGCCCCGGAGATGGAGACGCTGCCTCCCCAGGTCCTGACGGCCCACGGTCTCCGGGACGCGGAGTGGTGCTGCCGCCAGATCCACCGGCCCGACAGCTTCGATCACCTTCAGGCCGCCCGGGACCGTCTGGCCTTTGAGGAGCTGTTCCACCTCACCCTGGGCCTCTCCCTCCTGCGCCGCAGCCGGGAGCAGACTCCGGGCACGCCTTTGACCGCAGGGGACCCAGCGGACTTTTCCGCCCTCCTGCCCTTCGCCCTTACGGGCGCTCAAAACCGGGTCATCGGCCAGTGCGCCGCCGACCTCTCCGGAACCGTCCCCATGAACCGCCTGGTGCAGGGAGACGTGGGTTCCGGCAAGACCGCCGTCGCCGCGTTTTGCCTGTGGCGGTGCGCCAAAAGCGGCGCCCAGGGGGCTATGATGGCCCCCACCGAGCTGCTGGCCCAGCAGCACTACCGCACCCTTCGGGCCATGCTGGAGCCGGCGGGGGTGACCGTGGCGCTTTTGACCGGCTCCCTGACCCCCGCCGAGAAAAAAGCCATCCGCGCGGGGCTGGCCGAGGGGGAGATCCAGGTCGTGGTGGGCACCCACGCCCTCCTGTCCCACGGCGTGGACTTCCATGATCTGGCTCTGGCCGTGGTGGACGAGCAGCACCGCTTCGGCGTGGACCAGCGCTCCGCTCTGGCCGCCAAGGGGCGCTGCCCCCATATCCTGGTGCTCTCCGCCACCCCCATCCCCCGCACCCTGGCCCTTATTGTCTACGGCGATCTTGACGTGTCCGTTCTGGATGAACTGCCCCCCGGCCGCAAGCCGGTGGAGACCTTCCTGGTCAGCGAGAGCAAACGTCAGCGCCTTTACGCCTTCATGGACAAACAGATCGTGGAGGGCCACCAGGTCTACATCGTCTGCCCCGCCGTGGAAGAATCGGACGCCCAGGAGGGCGACCCCACCTTAAAATCCGTCAAGGCCTACGCCGACCATCTGGCGAAAACGGTGTTCCCCCACCGCGCCGTGGCGCTGGTCCACGGCAAGCTTCGTCCAAAAGAAAAGGAGGCCGCCATGGCCTCCTTCGCCGCCGGGAAAACCGACATTCTGGTCTCCACCACCGTCATTGAGGTGGGGGTGGACGTACCCAACGCCTCCCTCATGGTCATTGAAAACGCCGACCGCTTCGGCCTCAGTCAGCTCCACCAGCTCCGCGGCCGGGTGGGCCGGGGGGCGTGGCAGTCTTACTGCGTCTTAGTCTCCAACAACAAAAACCCCGACACGAGGGCGCGGCTCAAGACCCTCTGCGCCACCACCGACGGCTTTCAGATCGCTCAGGCTGATTTGGAACAGCGCGGCCCCGGCGACTTTTTCGGCGCGCGGCAGCACGGTCTGCCCCAGCTTCACGTGGCCGATCTGGGGGTGGACGTCCGTCTGCTCTCCCGGGCGCAAACCGCCGCCCAGGAGCTGCTGGCCCAGGACCCCGGCCTGGAACAGCCGGAGCACGCCCCGCTGAAGCACCGCCTGCGCCAGCTCTTCGCCCAAAACGCCCATATGTTCAATTAGAAATGGGGGCCAGACCCCCTTTCTTTTCGCAGCCCATTTCTTTTTTGAATATTATAATGCTCGGGGCGGCGAACCCGCCCCTGCGCAAATTCCGCGCTACGCGCGAAATTTACGCGCCTGCTGGCGCGTCCCGCCTCCCGGCGGGTCCCTAGGAGAAAAAAGAAACGGTCCGGCCGTTACGGCCTCTGTGAGTAGAAATGTAGAATGTTAGGCGGTTGAAACAACGCCGCCTAGGTGGGTGCTCCCGTGTCACCCCAGCGTTACGAAGTAAGCCGGGGTGACCTTCCCGCCCGGCAAGAGAAAACCCCAGGGGGAGATTCCAAATGAGGGGGACCGCAGTCCCCCTCTTTGGCCGAAGGGGTTTCCAAAGGGGGCTCTCGGATTGCCCCCTTTGGCGTCTTTTCTGGGGGGTCTGGGGGTGCCATCTTTTCCACGCGGAAAAGATGGTCCCCCAGGAAAGGCCCTGGGCGCACACTGTGCGCCCCTACGGCGCGCTAGGGTCGTCGGTGCGAGGAGGTATTATCTTGGTCCTATTCTCACATTTATAAATTTTTTACACCTGATTAGGTGTAAATCAACACATTCTAATTATATTTGTGCTATCCTTACAAGGGAGCACCACCAGGCAATCCATTCAGAATGCGAGGTAATAAAATGACCCGAATGCCAAAGCCCATGGTTCAGGCCCTTGTGTGCGGGACCTATACCCACTACCATCAGCATTATGTCCTAGGTGACCGTCAAAAATTGATCCCCTTATGGTACGGGCACTGCAGCTTTCCAAAACTCAAAGACCACCGCCCGGACGAAACCTGCGAGCGCTGGGAGGAAAACCATAACGACGGATAATAAAACACACCGTTACCCTCCGAAGAAGGTAACGGTGTGCTTTTTCTTTTTACTTGCTGAACACGTGCTCCGCCACGCCGGCAGAGGTAAACCCGCTGGCAGAATCTTTGGCGGCCACCTTGATGGTCACGCCCTTGCCGGCGGTGACGCCCGCGCTGGTCAGCTCCTGGGCGGTGGGACTGAAGCGGGGATCGCTGCCGTCCAGGGTATAGACGGCGGTCTGGCCGGTCTTCCCCACGGTGGCGGTCACCTTGCCGTTGCTGTCCTCCGACACGGTGGGGGTCTTGACCTCCACCGTGGAATCCACGGCGGCGTAGATGCCGTTGGCCTTGGCGGCCAGGACGAAGGAGTCGTGGTACACCCGGCCCTCCAGCAGGTTGCCGCTGATGCCGGGAGGATCCTTGTGGATCTTGCCCTCCTGGAGCTTCACGGGGTCGGCCGTCGCGCCCTTCCACTTGGCCACGAAGAACACCCCGGCGGGCAGGTAGCTGTCAGGCACCCGCTTGACCTCCATGCCGTCGATCTCGCCCACCACGCCCTTGGCCAGGGCGGACTCGCCGATCTTGTCCACGCCGATGACCTGGTTGGACAGGGCCAGCTTCTTGTAGTACTTGTTGGGGAGGAACAGGGTGCGCCCGGTGAGGGGCACGCCGGCGTTGTCCATCTCCGCGCCCGCGTCGAAAATGGCGCTGAGCAGGCCGCTGTCCAGATCGGTGGACGCGTAGGTCTTCTTGATGCCCGCCTGCTTGGCCCAGCGGCCCAGGCGGTACTTGTCAATGTAGGGGATGACCACCTGGGCCACCTGACGCTTCAGGGCCTCGGTGGCGCCCTTCAGGTTCATCTGGTCGGCGTTGTTGCCCTTGTCGATGGTGATGGCAAAGGCCTTGTCCTCGCTCACCGTCAGCTCCTGATAGGTGTCGCCCAGCTCCACGGGGGTGCCGTAGCGGTTCATGCCCTCCCGCTGGTAGTCGCCCAGGGGCACGGTGTCCAGGGTCAGCACCTTGATGGTCTTGCTCCCGGTGAACTGGTAGTCCTGCCCGCAGGCGGAGTCGGTGAGGGACTCCTTGGCAAAGGTCTCCGCCACCTTCGGGGCAAACTGGGTCGCGTAATTGATCGCCATGTTTACATCATCCTTTCTGTTTTGTCCGTTTGTTCTTACACTTCATAGGCGTCCCAGAAGGACGCCACCGTCCCGCCCGGCGCGGCGCTGCCCGCCGACCCGACGCTCCCGGCGCTCTGCTTGGCGCTCCGCTCCCGCCGCGCCAGCAGGCCCTCCAGGGTCTTGATGCGGTAGAGGGCGTAGGCCAGCGCCAGGCTTTCGCCACGGCGCGCCTCGCTCCACACCTCCTCCGGCACCTGCTCCGGCCCTACGCCGGGGAAGATCTCCGTAAACCGGTCGATCTCCTCCCGCGCCCGCTGTCCGGCCTCCTGGGTCTGCGCCTCGTCCTGCTCCAGGTTGGCCTCCTGCTCCTTCTCCATCCTCGTCGCTCCTTTCTTGTTCCTCTTTTATTTCCACCCGCGTCTCCGCGGAGAGAAACCCTTACTTGTTTTTCTCGTCCATGAACCTGCGCCACAGCGCCGACATCTGGTCGATCTGGCTCTGGGAGTAGCCCAGGCTGCTGTACCCGCTGAAATCCCCGTGGTCGGCCAGATCCTGGGCCAGCCGCAGCTGGGTAGAGCGGCTGGTGTTGTAGATGCTCTGCCGCCGCAGATTCTCGCTCACCAGGTCCCGCTGCCGGTCCCAGGCGTCGTTGGCCTCCGCCCGCTGACGCTCCCAGGCGTCCTGCGCCCGGTCATAGTCCTGCTGCTCCAGCTTGTACGCCCAGCTCAGCGCGTCCTGCTCTCTCTCGTAGGCGTCCGCCTCCTGCTGGGCCTGGGCCTTTGCCTTGTCCTGGACCGAATCGTACGCCCTGTCGTAAACGTCCTTGGCCATCTTCTCCGTGTCCAGCCACCTCTGCCGCTGGGCCTCGTCGAACCGGCTGGCCTCCTTGTAGAGGGCGTCCGCCAGGGCGTAGTCCCCCTCCGCTCTGGCCTCCGCCACGGCGTAGTCGTAATCCAGCTCCATCTGGCTCTTCTTTTGGGCGACGGCGTCCTTCGCCGCCGCCTCCTGCAGCTCCAAAGCCCCCAGGTCGTTCTGGGCCGCCACGCTCTGGCTCAGGGCGATCTGCCCCGCCGCCCCGGAGGACACCCCCCGGTCGTTGGCCCAGGCGGCGGTGTTGTGCCGCTCCACCTCGTTCTGCGCCGCCGTGCGGTTCTTGGCGGCGGTGTACGCCCCGGGAATGGCCGCCGCCTCCTCCCTCAGCGCCGCGGCGGACTTCGCCCGCGCCCGCTCCAGACTAGCCACCGCCTTGTCGGTGGCCGCCTTTTGGCGGCGCGTCACCTCCCCGCTCAGGTCCCGCACCTCCGGCGCGCCCGTGGCCTGATAGGTCTTCGTTCCCGGTTCGCTGCTGCTCCATTTTCCGGTGGTGGAGTCGAACCCCGACGTGCTCCCCGTCTGGGCGTCCAGCGCGCCGTACAGCGCCACATTGGCCTCGTGGAGCGCCTTGCGGACCTGCTCGTCCTCCGTCTCGTGCCACGCCGCGCTGTTGGCCGCGATCTTGTCCTTCAGCTGTTGGACAGTCATAAACTCCCTCCTTTATACTGTCTGTTATCGCTTCATCTGCTATATCTTCCCAGACGCACCGTGCCCTCCAAGGTCAGCACGGTGGCGGTCTCGCTGGCGGAGCGGCTCTCCAGGATGACCTGTTCAAAGCTCCCCGGCCCCGCCCAGGGCTTCACCCGCCGCACCCGGGGCTGGCGGTTGGTGGAATAGCTCCAATGCTCGAAGTTTACGTTGGAATAGCTCATCAGCGACGCTCTGGCCACCCCCACCGGGCAGTGGGTGCGCACGTCTGTCTGGGTGGTCACCGTCACCGCCGCCCCGCTCTCCGGCTTCAGGCCCACCCAGAGGTACTTCCCCCACTTGCGGCGGTGGGCCTTGTCCATGCTCATGGACCCCGACCGCCAAAAGGCGTGGATGGGTTCGCCGTCGTCGTTGCGGTACTCCCGGCTCATCCGTTTCAGCTCGCCGTCGTCTGTGCCGAAGCACACCGCGCCGTCCAGCGTCCCGAAGCACCTGGGTGCGAGGCCCTCGTAGCGGTACCAGCAGTCCCTGCTGTAGTTGTGCACCAGGGTCACGCCCCCCTGGCTCACATACCACTCCCTGCCCACCTCGTCGTCAAAGACCACCGCCTGGGAAAGCTCCATCTCCCCCAAGCTCTCCTCCACCCGCTGGGAGATGCGCCGGCCCACCCTCTCGTCCATGGAACCGAGGCTCCCCGCCGACTTCCAGGTGTACACCCCGCCGCCCCACAGGGTGCGGGGGTCGTTATCCACCAGCGTCACCTGTCCCGGCGTGTCGCTGCCCATCTCCCGCTGCAGCGGGGTGAGGTAAAACACCGCGATCTCCTCTCCCCCGGCCAGCGTCACCGTCCCCGTCTGGACGCTGAAGGTGCCGTCCGGCTTGAACACCAACAGCTTGGAGTGGTGGCGGATCATTCCCGTAATGGGGGTGTTGTCGCTCCCCGCCTTCAGCACGTTCCCCTCGGGGAAGTACTCCGCCGTGGCCCGTCCGTCGTAGTCGATGCCGCTGTAAAAGGCCCGGTTGTCGCCGCCGCCGTAGAGGAACACCCGGTTGTCCGTGGCGCCGCTGTACAGCTCAAAGAACCTGCACCGCAGCACCTCACCCCGGCTGCCTCCTCCCTTGGTCCAACCGATCTCCAGGGTGTTGGTGCCGGCGGCGGGCGCCGTTGCCAGCGTCACCGTCCCCGCCTCCAGATTGGCGGTGTACTTCAAATGCGCCCCGCTCTCCCGCAGGCGGACATAATCCACGCTGGACAGGGCCTTTTCCGGCAAGGTGAACACCCTGGCCGAGCCGGTGGGGGAGAAAAACCCCCGCCGCAGGCCGTTGAGCCGGTTCACCGCCTCCAGCGTGGTCCCGCCGCCGGTGGGTGTGGCGGAGACCACCACCACTGGGCGGTACCCCTCCACATCCGTGACCTGCCCGTACCCGCTCCAAACCAGATACCGCTTTCCCGTCAGGATGTAGAGCTTGCGCCCGAACCCAAAGAAGCGGCAGCTTCCCGGTCCGATGTTTCCCAGGTCCGTCGCCTCCCCCGGGCGGCCCAGCAGCCATAGCTTTCCCGCCGCCGCGGCCACCTTCACCGCCCGGTCGCTCACCCGGCCCTGCCAGAAGCCCTCCACCGGCCCGTTGAACCTCCACAGGGTCCTGCTTCCCGGCCGGACCTGAAGGCTTCCCTCCCGGGTCACCCGGAAGTTGCGGCACTCCGCCGCCTCCCCGTAGTTCAGTTCCGCGTCTCCGCTGGGGCTTTCGTTCAACCCGGAGAAGGCGTGAATGCGAAACAGGCTCTCACTGTTCCCCACGATCCGTGCCATTTCGCCACCTCCCGTCCTCTCCCAGCTCCACGCCGCCGTAGGGCGTCTCCAGGTCCTCCAGCTCCACCTGCCTGCGCCGCCAGCGCTCCAACAGCTCCTCGTACCGCTGCTGGAAAAAATTTGCCGCCGCCGGGTCCTCCTCCAGCAGCAGATGGGCCGCCAGTCCATAGGGCATCACGCCCTGACACAGCCCGTCGTCCAGGGGCAGCTCCTCTTCCAGACCGGTGAGGGCCGTCCATGCTCCCTTGGCGCTGTACCCCGCGCACTCCTGCCCCAGCAGATTCAGAAGGTTCACCGTCCGGTTGCGGTAGGCCCGGGTGCTGCCGGTGTCCATCTGCCCGGTGACCTCGTCGCCGCTGTCCATCAGGGCGATGGCGTGTTCAAAGATCCACTGTCCGTTGGTCATGCCTTCTCACCTGCCTCCTGCCCCAGGGCAGCCAGCCGCGCCATCAGCGCCAGCACCCGCACCATGTCGCCGCTCAGGTCCAGCTCGCCCCGTTCGTTGCCCTTGAGCACGCCCATGGCCGCCAGCGTCCCGATGTCCGCCCGTGCCCAGTCCGGAACGTCCTCCAGCTTGTTGTACCGCGTCTCCGCCGCGGCCTCTCTGACCTCCTTGGCCACCAGCTCTCTGATCTCCTTCTCGCTCATTTCGGCCTCCTCTCCGTCGTTGCTCTCATAGTCCGGCCGCGCCGCCGCCAGGATCACACTCCATCCACGGCTGCGGCGCATCACCGCCCCGCCGTTGTCCTCGCTGGACACAGAGGTGTTCCCCTCAATGGCGGTCACGCCGCTTTTGCTCACCCGTTCCACGATGCCCACGTGGTCGGCGTAGGCGTCCTTGTCGAACTGGTAAAACACGATGTCCCCGGGCTTTGCCTCCCGGACAGGCACCAGCCGCCCCTTGGCCTTGAACCAGTTCATCAGGGTGGTGCAGCCCCCCGTCTTGCGCAGAAGGCCGCCCAGCCCCGCCTGGTGAAACACCCAGCACACGAACACACAGCACCAGGGGTAAGAGGCTCCGGACGTCTCCCGCCCGTAAAACCAGGTGTTGTACTTCACCTTGTTGCTCCCGGCGGGCCGTTCCGTCACGCCGACCTCTCCCCGGGCGATGTCCAGCACCCGTTCAACCGGCCCCATAGGTCCCATCTCCCTCGTCTCCCTTGTCCCGCAGGGTCTCCAGGGCGTTTTTCAGAAAGGCGGGGAAGGGCACCCCCATCAGCCCCAGATTTTCCAGCAGAGACAGCCCCTCGTTGCCGATGAAGAAGATGCACACCGCCGTGCGGACGTAGCGGATGTCCAGCGCCTTGTCCAGCATCACCGCCACCCACACCAGCACAAACACCGCGCCCTTGCGGCACAGGCCCTTCCACCCGGCGCGGGAGTCCAGCGCTCCGGAGCGGGACTTGTTGCTCCGCTTCCACACCGCCGCCACCAACCACCCGGTGACGCAGTCCGCGGCCATCATGCCCATCAGCACCTGAAGGGACACGTCCCATCCTCCCAGCGCGTTTGCCAACACGCTTCCCACCGCGGCCACCGCCGCCAGCGCCCAATTTTTATCCTCCATCCCATTTCTCCTTCCTGCTCTGTCACGCTCGGGTTGGACGCGCTTGTCGCCGGTTCTTTCGCCGCCCTTCCGAAAATGCCGCTCGCGCCTTCGGCGTTCGCCTGTTTTTCGGGTGCGGGCGGCTCCAAGCCCGGCGGCGCGTCTATCCTCGCGCTTCGCTTCTGTCACGCTCGGGTTGGACACTTTCCCTCGTAGGGGCGGGTTCCACACCCGCCCACGTAGGGCGCGACCACCGGGCGCGCCGCCGGTCTACCGATACCGCCGCTTCGGCGGCATAGCCGCCTCGCTCGGGACTAAAAACATGCCACCGGCATGTTTTCTTAACGCCCCGACTACCTATGCGCCTACGGGTCGCGCTTCGCTTCTGTCACGCTCCCGTTGGGCGCATGGCCGGTCGCATTTTCGCTCCGTCTCGGACCAAATCGCGGCGACTTCGCCGCCTTACCAATTCGGTCCTCGCTCCGCTCAGATGCTCCCTATGCGCCTACGGGTCGCGCTTCGCTTCTGTCACGCTCGGGTTGGACACGCCGCGGCTCCGCTTCCCGTCCCTTGGCAAAATGCCGCTGGGCTGCGCCCAGCCTGTTTTTGCCGTGCGGGCCGGTCCATCGGAGCCTGCGTGTCTACCCTCGCGCTTCCGCTCTTGCGGCTGCCGCCTCCGCCCGCGCCGCCGCCGCCATCGCCTGCTCGTAGCAGTACTTGGCGTTCACGTTCCCGTCCGTGCGGATCTCCACCTCCCGCACCGTGCTGTCCATGGTGGTCAGGCGGCAGATCATCTGCTGGTTCTTCTCCTGGTCCATCCGCACGTCCTCCACGGTCACCGGTCCGGCCACCAGCTTCACGATGTCCTTCTTCTTGACGTAGCTCTTGATGGGATTCAGCACCGGCACGCTGCTGGAGCCGCCGCCGTCCCCACCGGGGTTGACTTCCTCCCCTCCCGGGGTCTCCGGCGTCTCGTCGCCTCCGCCGGTGGTGCCATCTCCGCCGGTCGTTCCGCTGCCTGTCCCGTCTCCGCTCGTTCCGTCGCCGGGCGTTTCCGGGGTCTCATCCCCACCGCCGCCGGGTTCCTCCCCCTCGCCGGGGTCGATGGGGTCCGTGGGGGTCTCGCCGCCCCCGCCGCCGGGGTTGACCTCCTCTCCTCCGGGGGTCTCCGGGATTTCCCCGTCGTCGATGATCGTCCTGGCCGTCCCCGACAGCTCCGCCTGCTCGTTCCCCGTGGTCCGGCTCTCCTCCACCAGCTCCCACTGGGTGATCACGTCATACCACGTGTCGTTGACCCGCACCCGGTACCGCTGGGCAGGGTCCAGATTCATCCATTCCCGGACAAACGCTCCCTCCTCCCAGACAATGCCCGTGTCCAGGGAGACCTGCCGGTCGATGCCGCTGCCCACCGCGTAGCTCATGCACAGCTGCGCCGTGGCCTGGACTTGCTTGCCCAGCACCCGGGCCATCTCCCAGACGGCCCGTCCGCCCGCGGCGTCGGCAGCGCAGGATGCGGCGCTGGTGTTGGCGCCGTCCTCCGCGCTCTGCGCCCTCCGCTGAGCCGCCACTGCCTCCTTCCGTGCGTCCTCCGCCATCTCCGCGCTGGCCAATGCGGAGGTCTTTGCCTCCGACGCCGCCTTTTCTCCCGCGGTGATCGCCGTCATCAGCGAGTCGTACAGGCTCTTGGTGGGCGTTGTGGGACCCACTCCCTGCCCCGTCCCCGAGGCCTCCACCTCCACCGTCACCACGTTGGTGGGAATGTGGCACATCGCGCCTCCGTTCTCCACCGTGCCATAGACGGACAGCTGGAAGCCGTGGGTCTTGATCACCTCATGGGGCACCTGGCACTTGCCGTCCACGATCCGCACCGAAATGGGGCTGCTCACCTGGCTGTGCCCGAAGGTAGCCACCGCCACCGTCCCGTCCCAGTCCCCGGAGAACTGAAAGGAACATTCCAAATAGTTCTCGCTGTCCGCCACCACCTTTGTGGCGTCCAACCGGCTCAACAGCTGGTTGGAGATCGAAAATTCCAGCATTCTCCCTCACCTCACAGGATAAATTCCACGAAGATGTCCTTCATGGTGATGCTCGCGTTGGTGTTGCTGGTGTAGCCGGGTACGCCCTGCACCTCCATGCTCACGATATCTCCGCCCTCCACCGTCGCCATCAGCAGAAGGGTATCCTCATTCTGCAGCCCGCTGTTGTCCTTGGGACCGTACCGGTCCACGCGCACCTCCTCGTTCACCTTCAGCCGGACGTGGCCAAGAGCCGTCCCCTCCCGCATCCAGGCGATACGGAACCAGACCAACACCATCTTCGCCCCCGCCGGGGCCACCAGCGTCTTGCCCCCCGCGGGCCAAAGGCCCTTCGGGTCGATCAGGTCATTCGGTCTCGGCACCTGGGTACGGGAATTGATCGACTGATAGTTGACGAGTCCGCCGCAGATATACCCCTGCTTGGAGGTATCCTCCTTGGCCTCCCGTGCCTTGGCCTCGGCGTACTCGAACACATCCACCCGCCGCTGCTGGGTGTCGTACACCGCCGCCGACATATCTCCCGGGCCAAGATCCGCCACCTTCTCGTCGGTGTACTTCTTCGCCTCCTCCAGGGTCTCCGCCACCGCCGCCTCCTCCTCGGGCAAATGGGTCTCGTTGAGGTAGCTTTGGAGGGCCAGTCCCGCCTGGTCAAACTTCGCCTTCAGCTCCTGGGCGGTGAGTCCGCCCACGTCGTTGGGCTCGTCGTCCAGCTTCTGATGGATCCGCAGATCCTCTTCCATTTTTGTCAACTTCATGCCTCGCGCTCCTTTATCTTCTCAATTAGTCCCATCTGGTCGTTCACATACCCGTTGGGCAGCCGCTCCAGATAGTCGATCACGTTGATCTTCCCCGTCACCAGCAGCCGGTCCAGGGTGTTCAGCTGGGTGATCTCGCTCCAATAGGCGCTGCCGCCCACGTCCAGCTTCACCGTCAGCAGTCCGTCCTCCGCCCGGTCGAAGTCAAACAGTTCCATGCCCTCGCCGTCGGCCACGGGGCGCGCCCCGTAATGCACCCGCATCAGGTCGATCCACACCCGTCCCAGGTCCTCCAGACACTGGTAGAGGTTCTGGCGCACCAGTTCCATGGGCACCCCCGACGCCTTCTGAAGGGCCAGGATGGCGGAGGTGTTGTCCGGCCGCACCGACCCCAGGGCCGCATCGGTGGCCCCCATCAACTCCTTGGTGAGGGAGATGGCCAGCTGGATAAACTGGGGCACCTGGGGGGACAGCACCGCCGGCTCCATGGTCCGGGCCACCTGCCCCATGTCTCCCCCCGTCACCGCGATGGCCGTCCCCACCCGGGCGTCCCACTTGGGGATGCGGCTCTTGTCGTAGATCACCTTGGGGTACGCCGTGGTCATCAGCGACACCATGCTCATGGCAAACAGCTTGTTCACAAAGATCTGGTTGGGGATCAGCCCCGTCACCGCCGCCTGCCCGTGGTAGCAGTCCTGCACATAGTCCCAGGGCAGCCACACCAGGGGATACCGGCTCAGCCCCGTGTCCCAGGGCGGCCGCACCATCCCCTGCCGGGTGCTCTCGCAGCACCACACCGTCCCCGTCTCCTCATTTTTCCAGAACCGGTGCAGCACGGTGCTCTTCCGCTGCTCCTCCGACCCCGTGGACTGCTCCCCGTCGGGAACCACCTCGTCCGCATCCCCGTCAAAAGCAGCAGCCCGTTTCCGCAGCTTGTCCACCGTCTCCCGCCGGGCCAGAATGATAAAGGGCTGCTTGTCCGGCTCCCTGACGTTGGGGTTGCCGAAGAACACCCGGGAGTTCTCCACGATCTCCGTGCGGATGCCCCCCAGGCCCCCCGTCCCGGCCAGCTCGGGATCGAAATAGGCGTATAGGCACCCGTCCCCGTCCACCGCCGCGTTGCGGGCAAACTCCCGGATGAGCAGGCCCATCTTGTTCTGCTCGAAGATGGACGCGAACTCCCCGTTGATGGCCTTGCACAGCTTGTCCCCCGCCGCGCTTTTCTGCAGGGGCGAGGCGTTGAACTTGATGTTGTCCGCCGCCGTGGTGGCCACCAGGTAGAGCACGATCCGCCGGATAAAGTTGAACACCGGGGTGGGCAGTCCCTTGGCCTCCACCCCCTCCCACTGCTTCCCGATGAAGAAATTCTCGTTGTTGCGCACCGTGTCGAACAGCCCGATGCGCTGGCAGAAGTCTACGCCCTCCTGATACTCCCGCCAGACCCTTTCCGCCGTCATCTCCATGTGTTATTCCTCCTTCTCCTTCGCCGCCGGGGCATAGCGCATCAGATTGAGGATGCCCTCCCGCAGCTCCGCGTCCTCCCCGTCGTCCTTCTCCCCGTCCGGTTCCTCCGGCCCGCGGCCCTGCCCGCCGTTCTTGCGCAGCGCCCACAGGCACAGCCCGCTGCACACCGCCGCCGCCAACGCCGCCAGCGCGCCCATCACCGTCCATACCATACGTTTGTCTCCTCCTCTCTCCCGGTCACATTCCGTAATAGATGTAGTCCAGCTCCGTCCGGTCCGCCTCTCCGTCGCTCTCCTCGCTCCCGCCGCCGCAGAGCAGCTGTCCGCCGTACCGCAGCGCGTCGCAGATGTGTGTAATGGCATGGGGCTTTACGTCGCAGTCCGACGGGTTACGCTCGCTGTACCGCAGCGCCTGCAGGTTTTCGATCAGCCCCCGGCAGCTCTCGTCGATGACCAGTCCCGGCGTGCCGTCGGGCAGATCCCGCAGCCGCTCCTTCAGCCCGATCCACCCCGCCACCCGCGCGCTGGACACCCTGGTCAGGGGCACGCCGTTTTGGGCGAACAGCGCCTCCATCGTCCGCCCGCTGTCCTTTTGCGTGCTCCACAGGTCGGGGGGCGCCGCTGTGGCCAGGATGTCCTCTCCCGGCGGCGTCAGCGCCAAAATAAGCTTCGCCGCCTCGGACACCACCAGCCCCGGCTCCTGCACCTCGCGGTACACATACATCCGCCCGCTGTCATCCACCCCGAACCACACGCACGCCAGCATATCCAGCCCGTAGTCGATCCCCCGGCACAGCTTCCACCCCGGCTGGGGGGTCACCCCCTTGGCCACATGCCGCCGCAGGTCGAATTCGGAGAAATACTGCCCCGCGAACACCCCCCAGTCGCCGTACCGGTGCCCCCGGCGGATGTCCTCGGGCAGCATCTCCAGCGTCTCCAGATACTCCGGCGCCGCCTCCAGCAGGGCCTTGTTGTCCTCTACCGTGGCGGGGATGAAGCGGTATTCCGCCCCCTTCTCCTTTCCCTTGTACCGCCGGTCCACGAACAGCCGCTTCACCCACTGGTGCCCCACCCCGCCGGGGTTGCAGGTAAGATACATCCGCCGCGGCACCTTCAGCGTCCCCCGGAGGGTCGCCGCCATCATCCGAAACTCCCGCTCGGTAAACTGGGTGGCCTCGTCTAGGAAGATCCAGTCGTACTCCTGCCCCAGATACTCCCCCAGATTCCCGCTGGCCAGATGCCCAAAGCGGATGGTAGATCCGTTTTCAAACTCCACCAGCCGTTTCATCGCCCGGTACACCGCCACCGGCGGCGTCTCCTTTTTCAGGGTGGCCAGCGTGGGCCAGATGATGGAGTGCTCCAGCTCAGGATACGTCCGCCGCACGATGAGCACCCGCAGTCCCGGGTACTCCAGCGCCCCCGAAATGGCCTTCATCCGCACCGCCCAGCTCTTTCCCCCGCCTCTCGCGCCGCCGTAGGCGATGTACTTTTCCTTCGCCTCGAAAAACGCCTTCTGCTTGGGATTCGGCTTGCCTAAGTCCACGCCCTCACCGCCTCTCAACTCCTTTCACCCCCTATATACGCTTGTCCCCTCCCTTTTGTCCGCCTTTTTCCTCCTCTTCCAAAATTTCTTCGTGACATTCCCTCTCCTTCGTGCTAAGATTATTGTGTATAGCTATTTGCTTTCCGCCTGAAATACAACAAAGAAGGGTGATCCAATATGACCTCCATCCGCTCCCGTCTTCTCGCCGCCTCTCTGGCCGCCGTCTTGGCCCTGGGCGCGCCTCTCACCGCTCTGGCAGACGAGCTTCCCGCCGACCCCGGCGACGTCGGCGGCTCCGCCGGTCTTCTGGACATTACCGTCCCCGACTACACCCCCGACGAAAAGGCGGGTGACGTGAGCAAGATCAAAAAGGGCGAGCGCTATACCCTCATCGTCCTTCCCTCCGCCGATGCCGCCACAGGCAGCACCCCCAAGGAGCTGACCGCCCAGCTCCTCACCACCGTGGAGCCTCTCTTCATCGGCTCCGCCGTGGCCTCGGACAATGGCAAGGTCACCTTTACCGACATCCACCTGCGCACCGCCGAAGCCGCCGTCTACTACGTCACCGGCCCCGGCCTGGACAAGCCCCTGGCGGAGGCCACCAGCAGCTCCGTCTCCGCCGCGGGACGCATCTACCGTATGCAGGACGGCGTGAAGCAGGGGGTGGCCGATGCCGCCGTCAGCCTGGTGGACAAGACCACCGGCTACTCCTATGCCAACAGCGTCCGCTCCGCCGCCAACGGCAGCTACTACCTGGACAGCCTCGCCCCCGGCGAGTACTTCCTCCACGTGGAGAAGCCCGGCTACCTCCCCGCCACCGCCAAGAGCGCCACCTCCATCTCCGATGACGAGACCCACCTGGGTCTGGACTTTGATATTTCCGCCTTCCTGGGCGACGTTAACGGCGACGCGGTCCGAAACGTCTCCGACCTCACCGCCCTCCTCTCCTGCTACGAAGCCTCCTCCCTTCCTGACGGCCTCACCCCCGACCTGAATGAGGATGCCGCCGTGGACCGCGCCGACGTATCTCTCCTCCTGAACGTGATGACCACGGCGGATTCCTTCCCCGCCGGTGTTGGCTCCGCCGCATCCGCCGCCCTCGCCGCCCGGGACGTCACTGCTGAAGGCGAAACGGACCGCACCCTTCTCTTCTCCCTGGACAATGGCGGCGACAGCGCCCTCACCTTCACCGCCGCCAGCGTCTCCCTCACCTTCCGCACCGACTACATCCAGCCCGTCAACCAAAACGGCGGCGCCGTCTACCCCGGCAGCGCCAACAGCTCCGCCAACTGTCTTATTCCCCGCAGCGGCGTCACCGTCGGCCACCCCCGCTGGGACGTGACCGGAGACCTGGCCACGCTGACCTTCTCCCTCTCCTGCGCCGCGCCCGCCGCTCTCACCGACCTGGTGGAGTTCCGTTACCGCCCCGCCCCCGGCAAGACCACCAACGACTTCTTCCAGGGGGTCTTTTCCGTCCCCCACGTTGCCGCCCTGGTGGGCGCGGATACCGTCCTCGCCGATTGCGGCCTGACCTACCCCAACTCCGCCCCCCTGACTCTGGACTCCATCACCATCGTCCAGGAGGATACCACCCTCACCATCCCCTCTGTGGGCCACTCCCTCACCCTCGCTCTGTCAGCCAACGGGCAGCAGGGCGATACCACTTATTCCAACCTCTCCGGCGTCACCTGGACGCTGACGGGTGACACCGGCGGCGTGTCCATCTCCGACCACCTGTTCACCCTCACTGACGCCGCCCGTCCCGGAACCGTTCAGATCACCGCCTCCCGAGGCGGCGTGACCTCCGCCCCCCTGACCCTCACCTTGAAAAACGCCGACCCCGTCCCCCGCCGCATCCGCATCCTGCGGGAGGACGAGGCCGTGGACGACCATACCCTTACCGGGGAAGCCGGCACAGCCTTTACCGTCCCTTACGCCGCCCAGGTCCTGGACCAATACGGAAGCGTGATGGACGGCCAGACCGTCTCCTGGGCCTTGTCCGGCGCCCCTGACGGGATCGCGGTGTCTGACGGGACACTGACCATCTCCGCCGACCTTCCCGCCGGGACCTGCTCCTTCTCCCTTCTGGCCAGCCTGGACGGCCTTCGGACGGCGGTGAATATCACCCTCACCCTGGAGTCCCAGGCGGTGCGCCTTATCCTCTCCGGCCCCGACTCCGCCCAAATCCCCTCGGGCAGCGGGTCCCTGACCCTGCCCTATGTCCTCTCCGCCGTAGATGCCCGCGGCCAGGTTCTTTCCGTCTCCTCCATGGCCCCCAGCTTCTCCGTCCTCCACGGGGAGGACGACCCCGCGGAGCTTCCGGGGATCACCACCGAGGTGAGCATGAACGGCGACCTCACCGTCACCCTCACCAGCTCCGCCCAGTCCGGTACATATACCCTCCGCGTCACTGCGGACGGTCTTTCCGTGGACTTCCCCCTCACCCTCCAGAGCTCCGGGGAGGCAGCCATCGTCACCCCTGTCCGCGCCGCCCTGCTCCACCGGGACGCCGTGATCTCCTCCCTCTCCCTCACGGTGCTGGAGGATGACGGCGCGACCCGGGACACCTCCCTCTACCCCGTCCTGTTCAACGAGAGCGGCACCCGGGTGGACCCGGAGCAGCAGAACTGGGCCTGGTCCACAGACGGCCTTTCTGACGCTGACGGCGCTCCCTCCTATAACGTGCATAATGTGGACGGCCACCTGGAGTTCGACGTGCACGACGCCGTCTCCGGCCGCTACTTCTTCACCCTCACCGCCACCGAGACCCACTCCGCCCTCTCCGTCTCCATCCCCGTGGAGATCACCGTTCTTCCCCACCTGGCCGAGATGGTCCTGAACGTCCCCGACACCCTTTCCATCCCCACCTCCGGCTCCCTGCAGTACACCGTCGGCCTCACCTGCCTGGACCCCCGCGGCGGCGTCATTTCCCCGCCCGGCTCCCTGTACTGGGACGTGACCGGCCTGGAGGATCCTGTCTCCCCCGCGGGTGTCACTATTCAGGACGGCGTTCTCACCGTCACCTCCGCGGCCAAGCCCGGCCAGATCAGGCTCCACGTTCAATATGACGCCTCGGTGGACTACCCCGAGTCCAACGTCACCTGCACCGCCGACAAGGTCATCACCCTCGCCCCCGCCGACAACGAAAAGGTCCTGGCCCTGCGCCGTGACGGCGAGCTGCTCTCCGGCGGCGTGGATTCCACCTACGGCAAAGAGGGTGCCACCCTCTCCCTGACCTACACCCCCGTCCTGCTGGACCGCGCCACCGGCGAGGTCACGGAGTTGACCGAGGGTGTCACCTGGGTGGGGATCGAAAAAGCCTTTACCGTGGACCGCAAGGCGGAGCCGGGCGTCTACACCGCTCCCGTCACCGCCCTCTATGACGGCCAATCCGTCTCTCTCACCGCCCAGATCACCGTCTACCCCGATATCACCAACCTCTACATCTCCTTCGACGAGGGGGACAACGACCCCTCCGCAGAGAGCTATTCCTTCCCCGTTCCGCCCCGGGCCGCCCGAACCTACCGGGGCGACCTGATGGCCCAGATCACCCGGGGCGGCCAGACCCTGGACGTCCCCCTGTCCCAGCTGGACCTGACCGACTACGACATCGACCTTTACACCCCCCTCACCGGGGTCTACCTCGCCTACGACAAGGCCACGGGCCGTGTCGCCCTCACCGTGGAGCCGCTGGCCTCCTCCAACTCCATGAAGGACCCCACCTCCAGCGAGCCTGAGATCCGCCGGCTGTACCTGGACTTCAGCTATTATCCCGGCCAGCCCCCCCTGGAGTTGACCCAGGTCCTGTTCCTCACCAAGGAGGACCCCGCGGTCACCACCGCCGTCCTCCGCCAGGGCAACGGCGCAGGCTCCAAATTCGTCTTTGAGACCACCCGCGGCCAGGCCGCCCTCAGCGCCGTCCCCGGCGTGCTGTCCAACTGCTTTGCCCTGGAGCTGCTGGACCAGTACGGCGACCCCGTCCGGAACCAGTATGTCAGCTGGAAGCTCACCGGCTCCCCCACGGACAGCAAGGGGAATGCCCTCATCACCTGCATTTCCCCCAGCGCCGCCGTGACCGCCGCCTACCCCCGCTACCAGAGCATCCGCCGCGTCCGGATCTCCCCGGACACCCCCGAGGGCACGTACACCCTCACTCTCACCGCCGGATCCGGGGCCACTGAAAACGAGGCGGTCAACTCCCCCGCCTTCCTCCGCTCCGTGGAGCTTTCCGTCACCGTCTCCGGGCAGCAGGAGGTGGCCTCCATCACCCTCACCGGCCCCGCCTCCGTCCCCATCCCCATCTGGTACGCCAAATACAACTCCACCACCCTGAACAATTCCACCAATACCGCCTCCTTCACGGCCGTGGCCCTGGACTCCTACGGCAACGAGCTGGACGCCTCTCTGTGTGACTTCGCGTGGAGCGTCACCGACGCCGCCGGCGGCAAGCCTGCCGGTGTCGCCGTCTCCGCCGACGGGAAAGATCCCACCGCCGCCACCGTGACCGTGGACCGCAGGGCCAAGCCCCCCGCCAAGGACTCCCCCCTCAGCGTCTCCGTCACCGCCACGCCTAAGGGCAGCGGCATCCCCTTTGCGTCCAGCGCCGACCTTACCCTGACCCAGGGCACTCTGGTCCCCACCCTGATGACCATCAACGGCCCCTCCTCCTTTAAGCTGGACCTTGACGGTCCCACCGTCACGGAGGAGTACACCTTCAAACTGGTGAACCAGTACAACGACCCCGTCTCCGACCTGGATGCCGCCCGTGTCAAATGGACCCTGGACAACAAAAACGCCTCCTCCTATGTCTCCATGACCCAAACCACTGACCGCAACGGCTATCCCGCCGCCCGCCTGCGCATCACCAACCCCAAAAAGGACGTGCGCCTCTCCGTCACCCTCACCGCCACCATTACCTTCCCCGAGGCGTCCACCTCCTCCGGAACCGCCAAGGTCTACAAGGACCTGCCCATCACCATCACCGTGGGGAATCCCGCCGGAGGCGGCGGAGGCGGCTTCCCCGGCGGCGATATCCCCCCGGAGACCGTCACCGTCCCCACCCTCACCGTCACCCCCAGCACCAACAAGTCAGGTACGGCCGGGACTGTGACCCTTAGTTCGGGCGAGATCAGCGACATCACCAAAAATACATCCATCGGCACCCTCACCATCGCCCCGAAAAACACCTCCGGTCTGACCTCCATCACCGTCAACATCCCCTCCTCCGTGACCCATGTCGCCGCGGAAGGCCAAACGGGCGTGTACTCGGCCCGGCTCCAGACCCTGCGGATCCAGACCGACATCGGCACCGTGACCATCCCCCAGCGCGCCCTCCTTAATTTCTCTTCCACGGGCACCTCCTCGGTGACCATCCTTAACCAGGACAACAAGCTGGCCGTCACCTTCAAGGACAGCTCCGGGCGGACGATCACCTCCTTCTCCTCCTCCGTCACCTTTACCGCCCCGGTAAAGGGTGATACCGTCACCTCCGTCAAGGGCGGTGTCTCCTCGGACGTGATGCAAAAGGCGGTCGTCACCAACGGCACCCTCACCGTCTCCCTCACCGGCTCCGCTGAGCTTACCGTCGGCACAAAACCCCAGGGCAAGGTGTTCTCCGATACCGCGAACCACTGGGCCAAGTCGGCAGTGAACTTCGTGGTGGAGCGGGGCCTCTTCCAGGGCACCTCCGAGACCACCTTCTCCCCCGACGGCCAGATGACCCGCGGCATGGTGGTCACCGTCCTCCACCGTCTGGAGAACACCCCCGCCTCCGGCGCGGCCAACCTCTTCTCCGACGTGCCTGTCGGCACCTGGTATACCGACGCCGTGATCTGGGCCAACGACCAGGGCATCGTCCAGGGCACCGGCGACGGCTTCCTGCCCAACTCCCCCGTCACCCGGGAGCAGCTGGCCGCCATCCTCTACCGCTACATGAAGGCTCAGGGCCACGACGTGACCAAACGCGCCTCCCTCTCCTCCTTCTCCGACAGCGCCGCCGTCTCCCCCTGGGCGCGGGACGCCATGGAGTGGGCCGTGTCCACCGGCCTCATCAACGGCAAGACCGGCGGCATCCTGGACCCCGGCGGCAACGCCACCCGGGCGGAGGTCGCCACCATGTTTGAACGTCTGGTCCTCACCATCGCCCCCGCGGCCTGACGAGAAAGGAGTGAAACGGCTATGAAACGCATTTTGAAGGCTCTGAGCGCTTTTTCCCTCTCCCTGGTCCTTTTCCTGTCTCTTGCCGTTCTGCCCGTCAGAGCGGCTGAAACCGACCCTGACGACGGTCTGGACAGCGACTTCGCCGGTTACATCGTCATTCTCACCGAGCCGGCGGCTCCCTTCTCCCTTGACCCTCTCGCCTCCGCCACGCTGATGGCCGCCCACGACGAGCGGGACGAGCTTTTGGCCCTCTCCCCGGAGTGGAGCATCTATAAGGCCGGCTCCATGGACGACATCCGCAGCCTGGTCTACGCCGGTCAGGTGTCCCTGGTGGAGCCGGACTACCGGGCCGAACTGTTCGACGTCACACCCGTGGATCCCGACGACCCCTACCTGGTCCAGAATAAGCAGAGCAGCCTTACCGGGGCCAACGGCGTGCAGGTGCGCTCCGCCTGGGAGGCTGGCCTCACCGGCGAGGGCGTCACCGTGGCGGTCATCGACTCCGGCCTGAACGATGAACACGAGGACGCGCCCCTGAAGGTGGGCCGCGGCCGCTACTTCTACTACCGCGAGGAGGAGAACGGCCGCTATGAGCTGGAGATCAACGGCGTGAAAAAGCGCTACGGCTATTACAGCAGCGGCAACTGGCTGGACAATGTGGGTCACGGCTCCATGGTCTGCGGCGTCATCGCCGCCCAGACGGACAACGGCCGTGGCGTGGCCTCCATCGCCCCGGGAGCCACCATTCTCCCCATCCGCTGCTTTACCGCCACCCCCGGCCATGTGGGGGGCTACGTCTCCAACCTCATCAGCGGTCTCAACTTCGCCGTGGAAAACGGTGCGGATATCATCAACATGAGCTGGGGCGTCACCCAGGAATCCGCCTCCCTGAAAACGGCGGTGGACGCGGCCTACCAGGCCGGGTGCATCCTCATCGCCGCGGCGGGAAATGACGGCGGGGCGGGCATCCCCCGCTATCCCGCCGCCTGGGATAACGTCATCAGCGTGGGTGCCACCGACGCCAGCGGCAACCTCACCTACTACTCCCAGCGCGTCACCACCGTCGATGTCTGCGCCCCCGGCGGCTCCGGCGGCTCCCCCATCGTCTCGCTGGATTACGCGTCCAACACCCGCTACGCCTCCAAGGTAGGCACCTCCTTCTCCTCCCCCATGGTAGCCGCCGCCGCCGCGCTGCTTCTGGAGGCCGACCCCACTATGACCCAGGGCGACTTCCTGGCGCTGCTGAAGGCCACCTCCCACCCCGTCACCATGGACGACGCGGGCCTCACCTCCGCCGCCCGGTTCTCCGGCTGCGGCCGCATGGACATTCAGGCCCTTCTGGACGAAACGGGCTATGCCGGCTGTTCCGCCCGGCGCACCGAGACAGGCTTTGAGGTCTACGCGGGCTATCATCCCCGGACAGACAGCGGCCTCACCGACCTCATCGTCATCGTGGGCGGCTACAACGCCCAGGGCCACCTGGTGGAGAGCCACACCGCCGCCCTCGCCAAGACCGACTACAACAACTGCGCCCGCGCCTTCCCCTTTACCGACCCCACCATCGCGGAGTTCCGCACCTTCTACCTCGACTCCGCCACCTTCTCCGCCCTCTCCCAGCCCATCATCCCCCTCCTGAGTTCGCAAAACGCCTGACAGCAAAACAAGGCCCCCGCCTATCCGCGGGGGCCTTGCTTTATGCACGTTTCCCTTCTCAAACACCCACCGTGAGGCGCGACGACCTCGGCGCGCACTCCTCCCTTAACACCCACGTCTCCGTAGGGGCGGCCTCGTGTGGCCGCCCTATTACAACAAAAGAGGAGCGATGAATCATTCATCGCTCCTCTTTTCACTCTGTGTTGTCACGCTCGCATTGGGCGCATGGCCGGTCGCATTTTCGCTCCGTCTCGGACTACACCCAGCGGCTTCGCCACTTGGGCTTGCGTCCTCGCTTCGCTCAGATGCTCCCTATGCGCCTATGTTCGCGCTTCGCTGTTGTCACGCTCGGGTTGGACGCATTACGCCGTGGCTTCCCGACCTCTCGGGGCAAATCGCGCGGCCTGCGGCCGCTTACCAATTCGCCCCTCGCTCCGGTCCATCCCCGGCTATGCGTCTACCCTCGCGCTCAGATCAGCTCCACAATGGCCATCTCCGCGGCGTCGCCGCGGCGTGCTCCAATGCGGACCACGCGGGTGTAGCCGCCGTCACGGCCGGCATACTTCTGGGCGATCTCGCCAAAGAGCTTGTGAGCCACATCCTCCTTGGTAATGAAGCTCAGCGCCTGACGGTAGGCCGCCAGATCGTTCTTCTTGGCCAGGGAGATCATCTTCTCCGCCATGGGCGCCACTTCCTTGGCGCGGGTCACGGTGGTCTGCAGCCGGCCCTTCTCCAGCAGATCGGTGGTCAGCTGGCGCAGCATGGCCATTCTCTGGTCGGTGGGCTTGCCGAGTTTACGCATAGGCATTTTTTACACCTCCAATGTTGGGGAAAATCAGTTCTCTTCGCTGGCCAGGGACAACCCCATCATCGCCAGCTTGTTCATGACCTCTTCCAGGGACTTGCGGCCCAGGTTGCGCACCTTCATCATCTCGTCCTCCGTCTTGGAGATCAGGTCCTCCACGGTGTTGATGTTGGCCCGCTTCAGGCAGTTGAAGCTGCGGACGCTGAGATCCAGCTCCTCGATGGTCAGCTCCAGCACCTTGTCCCGTTGAGCCTCGGACTTCTCCACCACGGTGGAGCGGCTGCCCATGGTCTCGGAAAGGTCGGTAAAGAGCATGAAGTGGTCACAGAGGATGCGCGCCCCCAGGCTGACTGCGTCCCGGGCGGAGATGACCCCGTTGGTCCAGACCTCCAGGGTGAGCTTGTCAAAGTCGGTGGCGTCCCCCACGCGGGTGTTCTCCACGGTGTAGTTCACCTTTTTCACCGGGGTGTACACCGAGTCCACCGGGATGACCCCGATAATGGCCTGCTGGGGCTTGTTGCGGTCGGCGGGCACATACCCCCGGCCGTGGGACAGCGTCAGTTCCATGTTGAGGCTGGCGTCGGGACCCAGCGTGGCGATGTGCAGCTCCGGATTCAGGATCTCCACCTCACCGTCGGCCTTGATATCCCCGGCCGTGACCTCGCCCTCGCCGCTGGCCTCGATATAAACGGTCTTGGTGCCCTCGCTGTACAGCTTGGCGATGATGGACTTCACGTTCAGGACGATCTCGGTCACGTCCTCCTTCACACCGGGAATGGTGGAAAACTCATGCTGGACGCCGGCGATCTTGATGGAGGTCACCGCCGTACCGGGCAGAGAGGACAAGAGGATGCGCCGCATGGAATTGCCTAGGGTGGTGCCGTAGCCGCGCTCCAGCGGCTCGACTACATACTTGCCGTGGAATTCCTCGCCGGGGTTTTCGATACACTCGATGCGGGGCTTTTCGATTTCTACCATATGGTATTGACCCTCCTTTTTCCGTTGTTGGATAGACTGAAACGAGGGGAGCCGATTACTTGGAGTAGAGCTCGACGATCAGGTGCTCCTCGACGGGCATATCGATGTCGTCACGCTCAGGCATCTGGAGAACCGTGCCCTTCAGGGCGTTCTTCTCGCGGCTGAGCCACTTGGGGGTGGCGAAAATGGGGGCGTCCTCGCCGGTGAAGCGCTTAAAGCGCACGCTGTCGCGGCTGGACTCCTTGACCTCGATCACATCCCCGGGCTTGACCAGATAGGAGGGGATGTTCACCTTGCGGCCGTTGACGGTAAAGTGACCGTGGTTGACGCTCTGACGGGCCTCGCGGCGGGTCATGGCAAAGCCCAGACGGTACACCACGTTGTCCAGACGGCGTTCGATGGTGGTCAGCAGCACCTCGCCGGTCATGCCCTGGCTGCGGGCGGCCTTCTCATAGTAGGAGCGGAACTGCTTCTCCATGATGCCGTAGACGAA
>CAMNQX010000018.1 GCA_946550725.1 uncultured Clostridia bacterium
GGGGGGGCGTGCGGGGGGGGGGTGTTTTGGTGTGGGGGGGGGGGACCCGTGGTGTAAACCACCTGGGGGCCCCCCCCCCCGGCGGGGCCGCGGCGGCCCCCCGGGACCAGGTAGCCCACGCAGTCGATGAGCCGCACGGAACAGGCGGCCTCGCCCCCCAGGTCGATGGTCACGGCCTCCTCGGGGACGAACTTCGGCTCGGCGGTCATCACCGTGCGGCCGGAGCCGGACTGAGGCAGCTCGTCTCTGGCCCGGTCCCGGCGGTAGTCGTTTTCGATGCCGGGAAGCACCATGGTCTCCATAAAACGCTTGATAAAAGTGGATTTTCCGGTGCGCACCGGGCCGACGACGCCGATGTAAACGTCCCCTTGGGTACGCTGGGCGATGTCCTCATAAATGAATTCGTTCACTTGCGATTCCTCCTCACGGCTCTGGCCTTGTCTCTACACTGTATGGTCAGGCCCATGGGATTATTCCATCATTGTGCCGCCGGGGGCTGGAAAAGCAGGGCGGAAAAATCCATCGAAAGGGGTCAACGAGAAAAAAATAAAGCCCCTCGCCAAGCGGTATGAAACCCCTCGCCACGGAGATACTGGAAGGGTCAACAAAGAAAGGGAGGCGCAGGGAATGCAGGGCAAGGTGGAGCTGAGCGGAGTGAACACCTCGAAACTCAAGGTGCTGAAAAACGAGGAGACAATGGCCCTGCTGCGAAAGGTAAAAGAGGGAGACATGGAGGCCCGGGACCAGCTCATTCAAGGCAATCTCCGGCTGGTGCTCTCGGTCATCCAGAAGTTCATGGGCCGGGGGGAGAACGCCGACGACCTCTTTCAGGTGGGCTGCATCGGCCTGATGAAGGCCATCGACAATTTCAATGTGGACCTGGACGTGCGCTTCAGCACCTACGGCGTTCCGATGATTGTCGGTGAAATACGCCGATATTTGCGGGACAACAGCGCCATGCGGGTGTCCCGATCCATGCGGGACACCGCCTATAAGGTCCTCCAGGCCAAGGAAAAATACATGACCGAGCACCAGCGGGAGCCGTCCCTGGATGAGATCGCCAAAATTCTGGACATCCCCCGGGAGGAGGTGGTGTTTGCCCTGGACGCCATCGTGGACCCCATGAGCCTCTACGAGCCGGTGTACGAGTCGGGGGGCGACACGGTGTACGTCATGGACCAGGTGAAGGACAAGAAGAACACCGACGAGAGCTGGCTGGAGCGCATCGCCCTCAGCGAGGCCATGAGCAAGCTCAGCGAGCGGGAGAAGCGGATCCTGGGTCTGCGGTTCTTTCAGGGCAAGACCCAGATGGAGGTCTCCGCGGAGATCGGCATCTCCCAGGCCCAGGTGTCCCGGCTGGAGAAGAACGCCATCGCCCAGATCCGGAAAAGTATGTGAAAAAGCCGCCCGGGGGGACCGGGCGGCTTTTGTAATTTGGGAAGCGGAAAGGCGCTGCAGAGCGGTCAGACCAGCAGGCGGAACGCCTCGGCGTAGGCCTCCTGAACGCCGTGGTCCAGATAGGCGCGGATGGCGGGTGCCAGCTCCAGCAAAAGGGCCGCCGCCTGGGGGGAAAAGCGGGTGCCGGAGAGGTCGGCGATGGACGCCAGAGCCTGATCGTAGGTATAGGCCTGGTAATTGATGGAGGAGAGCTGGTCGGTGGAGCGGACAAAATAGTTGGCCACGGCGATGATGTCGATGATGGGCTGGTCGCGCTGGGCGGAGCGGTCATATTCGGCGGGGTATCCGCCGGAGCCGTCGTAGAAGCGGTGGTGTCCCAAGGCCACCGGGGCGTAGGGCCGGGTGGAGGGGCTTTGGGCCAGCAGGGCTTCGCCCACATAGACATGGTGGCGGTACATCTCCTCCTCGTCCTCCAGCCAGCTTCGCCCGATGTGGCGGGTCAGCCCGGGGAAGGCCAGAAGGCCCACGTCGTGGAGCAGGCCGCTGTCATAGGCAAAACGGCGCAGGGCCGGGGCGTTGGCCTTGACCTGGTCCGCGTCGAGACAGCCCAGCGCGCCCACCAGAACGTCCGGCCGGGCGTCGATGGCCCGAGCGGTCATCATCTCCGCGATCTGGGCGATCAGGCGGGAGTGGACGTAGGCGTCGGCGTCCCGGCCCATCACCAGCCGGAGCAGGAAGTCCTTGGCCTGGATGCCGCTGGGGTATTCCACAAAGCTCTGCAGGCACACCAGAAGCTCCTTGGAAAGCTGCTCGCCCACCTGGCTCTCGGCGGCGCTGCGGACGTACCGCTCCACCTGCCGGTACATATGGAGCAGCACGTTCTTCTTCGCCGAGCGGTACTCCTCGCTGCGGGAGAGATATTCCGCGTACAGAGCGGGGATGGTGATGTTGTTGTACACGCCGTCCTCGGAATAGTCCTCCTGGTCCCGCTCAAAAAAGGCCTGCTCCAGCCAGTGGAGCAGGTAGGACAGGGGGCGGATGCCGCAGTGGTACTGGGCGGCTTCGTAGCCCATGCGCCAGCGCACCATGGGCTTGGCGCCGGTCTGGCGGCACATCTCCGCCTGGTATTCCCGGACGAATTCGGCGGACTCCATGATCTCCCGCACCACCTGGGGATCGCTGTACCCCGCCCGCAGGACATTGAGGGCGGAGGACCGCTCCTGGTGGCTGACGTACACATAGCGGTCCCAGGGCAGGGAGGGGGTCTTTTCGCGGTACATGGGGTCGGTGAGCACCTGGAGGGAGCGGCGTACGGCGGCCATCTTCCGCTTGGCGTCCTCCATGTTGGCCCCGCCGTAGGCCAGAGAGAGGTTACCCATGGAGCGGTGGATATAGCCCCGGGTCTCCGGGTCGGTGATGTCGTCGTATTGCTTGATGTAAGACGCGGCCTCGCCGAACATCAGGCCCATTTTCCACTGGTAGCGGTTTTTGCCCGAGCGGTTGATGATCTCCTGCATATAAAAAAGGGCCAGACCGGTCTGGTAAAGCTCCCGGATGAGCATATCCCGCTTGCTTCGCTTGCGGGCGTGGACCACAAGGGCGTTGTGGATGCTGTAATTGAGGATGAGGTCCAGCTGATCCATCCCACCCGCGCCCAGGGCGGCGGCGAAGTCGGACAGGTGGCCGATCTCCTCGTCGCTGGCGGAGGCGATGTCGTCCAGCACGGGGAACAGCTCCCGGCGGAGCATAGCGGTGTTTTCCCGGATCAGGTCGTGGACCTGGCGGCTCCGCTCCCGGCGCAGGGCAAAAAACCCCTCCCCGTCCCCGGCCTTCTGGCGGTCAGGATCGTTCAGGGTGATGATGCGCTTCAGGTTTTCCACATAGGTTTTTTGGTACTCTCTCATGGGTGCTCCCTCCCCAGGAACAGCTCCATGGTGGAGAATACCTTGTCCATATCCAAAGGCTTGGAGATGTGGGCCACCATGCCCGCGTCCAGAGAGGCCTGCACGTCCTCCACAAAGGCGTTGGCGGTCATGGCAATAATGGGGACCTGCCCGGCGTCCGTGCGCTCCATGGCGCGGATGGCCCGGGTGGCGTCCAGGCCGTTCATGATGGGCATTTGGATGTCCATGAGGATCATGTCATAGGAATAGGGCGCGGAGGCGGCAAAGCGGTCCACCGCCTCCCGGCCGTTTTCGGCGGTGTCGATGGAGAGGCCGGATTGGCTCAGCAGCTCTAGGGCGATCTCCCGGTTCAGCTCGTTGTCCTCCACCAGCAGGATGTGCCGGCGGGAGAAGTCCCGCCGCTGGCTGCCCAGGGGCAGGGGACCTTGCTGGACGCGGCCTTCGGGGGTATAGGCGTACAGCCCCTCCGCCAGACGGCTGCGGAACAGGGGGAGGGGGATAAAGCCGTCCACCCCGGCCCGGGTGAACATATACTCGGTCTGGCTCCAGTCGTTTTCCGACAGCAGGAGGATGGGGAAGTCCTGGCCCATGCGCTGACGCACCTCGGGGAGGAAGGCCATCAGATCCACCCCCGGCACCTGCTCGGCGGTGAGGAGGGCAAAGTACTCCTGGTCGGCAAACAGCGCGTCGTTGATGTGGTCCACCACGTCCTGGGCGTCTTTGGCCCAGTCCGCCTCCACATGGAGGTCGGAGAGCATCCGGCAGGCGTTGGCCGCCGCCTTCTCGCTGCCGCTCAGCAGCAGGACCCGCTTGCCTGACAGCTGGTTGGCGTGGTCGTCCCAGGCGTCGTCGGCGGCGGGGAAGGGGATCTCCACGGTGAAGCACGAGCCTTTGCCCGGCTCGCTGGTGACCCGGATGCTGCCGCCCATCAGCTCCACCAGATTTTTGGTGATGGTCATACCCAGACCGGTGCCCTGGATCTTGTTGACGGTGGATTTTTCCTCCCGCTCAAAGGGCTGGAACACCTTGGTCAGGAATTCCCGGCTCATGCCGATGCCGGTGTCGGTGACCCGCACCGTCATGCGCACCCGGCCGGCGCTTTCCGTGACCATATCAAAATAGAACTCCACCTGCCCGCCGGCAGGGGTGTATTTGATGGCGTTGGAGAGGAGGTTGAGACAGACCTGCTTGAGGCGCACGCCGTCGGCCCAAATGCGTTCCTTGTCCAGACTGCCCGTCTCCAGGTGAAAGTGGAGCTGGCCCGCGTCCGCCTGGGGGAGGGCCACGATGAGGATCTCGTGAAGGAGGTCGGCGATGTTGATCTCCTCCGCCTGGATGGATACCCGCCCGCTCTCGATGCGGGACATATCCAGCACCTCGTTGAGCAGGGACATCATGTGGCCCGAGGCCACCTTGATCTTGTTCAGGCACTCCTTCACCCTGGGGGGCGCGTCCCCCTGGGCCAGGGCGATCTCCGTCATGCCGATGATGGCCCCCATGGGGGTGCGGATGTCGTGGGACATCTCAGACAGGAAGCTGGTCTTGGCCTTGTTGGCCATAATAGCCTCGTCCAAGGCCCGCTGGTTGTTCTGGTAGTACTCCGACACCTTCTGCAGCAGGCACACCCGGTAACCGGACCAGTCCATCAGCACCGCGGAGTAGACCTCCCTCTCCACATGGCAGAACAAAAGGGTGGGGTCAGCAACAGACGCGCCCACCGCGCGCTCCAACGCGGCAGCCTCTTCCGGCTGGAGCTGGGCGAGCAGGTGGGCGTAGTCGCGGCAGAGGGGCCGCGCGGCAGTATTACAATAGACGGTGTCCCAGACGCCGTCCTGATCGGTAAGCACAAGCGCTGGCAGGCCGGCGCCTTCCCAGAATCCTTCGATCTCCCTCGGGTGCTCCATAGCAAACACTTCCCTCCAACGTGATTATATCACAGGGAAGCGCCCTCCGCAAGAGCGGAGATCAAAACAGGACCGCTCGCGTTGGCGAGCGGTCCTGCAAGGTTTTGTTCCGATGGTTTCCGATCAGACGATCAGGAAGAACTTGATCAGGAACAGCGCGGAGATGATGTACGTGAGGACGGAGACTTCCTTGGCCTTGCCGGAGAACACCTTGATGACGGTGTAGGAGATGAGGCCCAGGCCGATGGCGTGGCCGATGGAGCTGGAGATGGGCATGGCGATGAGCATCAGGGCCACAGGCACCATCTGGTCCAGGTCGTCGAACTTCACGTTCTTCAGGCCCTGGAGCATGAGCACGCCCACGTAGATCAGCGCGGCGGAGGTGGCGGGGGCGGGAATGATGGCCGCGATGGGGGCGATAAAGGTGCAGGCCAGGAACAGGATGCCGCAGGTCAGAGCGGTAAGGCCCGTGCGGCCGCCGGCCTCCACGCCGGAGGCGGACTCCACAAAGGTGGTGACGGTGGAGGTGCCGGTGCAGGCGCCGGCCACGGTGCCCACGGCGTCGGCGATGAGGGCTTCCTTCATGTTGGGCATGTTGCCGTCCTTATCCACCATGCCGGCGCGGGAGGCGGTGCCTACCAGGGTGCCAATGGTGTCGAACATATCGATCATGCAGAAGGTGAGCACCAGCGTGATGATGGTGAACAGGCCGATGTCCAGGAAGCCCTGGAAGTTGAACTTGAAGAGGGTGGTCTCCGCCATGTCCTTGAAGGGGGGCAGCCAGCTGGCGGTGGCCAGGGAGGCGAAGGGATTGGTCTGCAGGAAGATCAGGGAGCCGGCCCAGTGGATCACGGAGGCGGCCAGCATGCCCAGCAGGACCGCGCCCTTCACGCCCTTCTTGGCCAGAAGGACGATGACGAACAGGCCGATGAACATGGTCACAACGGAGAGGACCATGGCAGGATAGCCGGAACCCATGGCCTTGCTGGCGGAGTCGGCGGTGAGGGCGCCGAAGAAGTCGCGCATGACGAAGAAGGGGCCGCCGTTCTCAGAGTAGATGCCGGCGTTGGAGCCGAGGCCGATGTTCATGAGCATCAGGCCGATGGCGGGGGCGATGCCCAGACGCACGCCCAGGGGGATGGCGTTGACGATCTTCTCACGGACGTTGAGGAGGGACAGGATCAGGAAGATGACGCCCTCGATGAGGATGATGACCAGCGCCGCCTGGAAGGAGGCCAGATAGCTCATGCCGGTGATGCCGACGATGTTGGCCACCACGATGGCGAAGAAGCTGTTGAGGCCCATGCCGGGGGCGAGGCAGAAGGGCTTGTTGGCCGCAAAGGCCATGACGAACATAGCGATGGCGGAGGCGATGCAGGTAGCCAGGAACACGCCGTTCCAGAGGTTTGCGCCCTCCGCGCCGAAGCCGGTGAGCAGGTTGGGGTTCAGGGCGATGATGTAGGCCATCGTCATGAACGTGGTGAGACCGGCCACGATCTCCGTGCGGACGGTGGTGCCGTTCTCTTTGAGCTTGAAAATCTTTTCCATTTTCTTCTCCCTTTCATTTTCCGCCAAATAGGCGGAAAGAGATACTGAAAGCATACCACATTCCGACAAAAAATGCTAGGAGGAATCTTCCAAATTGACAGGGGGAAAAAGAGGGTATATAATGAAAATCGACCAAAATCAAGGAGGCGTTCCCTCATGACCTATGAAATGCACGTGGCGGGCCTCACCCGCTATCTGCCCCTGTGTCCCATCAGCGACACCCTGATGATCGGTGCGTTCGTGATCTTCGGCGATGTGGAGCTGACCTGCGCCTGCGCCCGGGACCTGCTGAAGCTCGCCCCGGAGTTCGACTACATGGTCGCCCCCGAGGCCAAGGCCATCCCCCTGGTCCACGAAATGGCCCGGCAGAGCGGCCGAAACGAGTACTTCCTGGTGCGGAAAAAGAAAAAGGCGTACATGGACGGCGTGTTCGAGGCGGTGGACCGCTCCATCACCACCGAGGGAGAGCAGAAGCTCTACATGGACGGCGCCGACGCCAAAAAGATGAAGGGCAAGCGCATCCTCATCCTGGACGACGTGATCTCCACCGGCGGCTCCCTGGCGGCGGTGGAAAACCTGGTGGAGCAGGCGGGAGGAAATGTGGTAGGCCGCATGGCCATTTTGGCCGAAGGGGACGCCGCCAAACGCAGCGACATCCTGTTTTTGGAGCCTCTGCCCCTCTTTGACGCCCAGGGCAAGCCGCTGAGCTGAGCAACGTAGAAAGACGCAAAAAGAGCCGGGACGCATCGCGTCCCGGCTCTTTCTTCACTAAAGGCGACAAAAGTTAGCCCGCTTTCCGCCAGGCCCGGGGGGAGAGCATGATGAGCAGGGGGAAGATCTCCAGCCGCCCCACCAGCATATCCACCATCAGCACGATCTTGGAAAGTGCGGTGAAGCAGGAGTAGTTTCCCGTAGGCCCCACCAGACCCAGACCGGGGCCGATGTTGTTGAGGCAGGCCAGCATCCCGGTGAGGTTGGTCTCCAGAGACAGGCCGTCCAGGGAGAGCAGGAGCAGGGAGACGATCGTGATGGCACAGTAGGCGGACATATAGGTGTTGACGCCCTGGAGGGTGTCTTCGCCAATGGCCCGGCCGTCCAGCCGGACCAGGTTGACGCTGCGGGGATGGAGGAGCTGGCGCGTTTTGGCCCGCAGGGATTTGACAAGGAGCACCACCCGGGCGCATTTGATGCCGCCGCCGGTGCTTCCCGCCGACGCGCCGCAGACCATCAGCACCACCAGGATGGTTCGGGAAAGCTCAGGCCAGGCGTTGAAGTCCTCGGTGGCGAAGCCCGTGGTGGTCATGACGCTGGAGACGGCAAAGGCCGCGTGGTGAAGGGCTTCGCCTATACTGGGGAACATGGAGGCCACGTTCCAGGTGATCACGGCGATGGAGGTGAGCATGATCCCCACATAGAGCCACAGCTCCTCGTTGTGGAGGACCTGCTTGAACTTTCGAAGCAGGATAAAGAAATAGACGGAGAAATTCACCCCAAACAGGGCCATGAACACCGTACAGACGGTTTGAATATAGGGGGAATAGGAGGCCATGGAGTCGTTTTTGATGCCAAAGCCGCCGGTGCCTGCCGTGCCGAAGGCGGTGCAGAGACTGTCAAACAGCGGCATCCCCCCGGCCAATAGAAACAGGACGTCGATGACGGTCAGGGCGATGTAGATGCCGTACAAAATGGCGGCGGTCTGCCGCATTTTGGGCACCAGCTTGCTGACGCTTGGGCCGGGGCTTTCCGCCCGGAGGAGGTGGACAGAGGAGCCGCCGTCCTTGCCCCCCATGGGGACGATGGCCAGCAGAAACACCAAAATACCCATGCCGCCCAGCCAGTGGGTGAAGGACCGCCAGAACAGCAGGCCCTTGGACATGGGTTCCACCGCGGTCAAAATGGACGCGCCGGTGGTGGTGAAGCCGGAGATGACCTCAAAGAGGGCGTCGATATAGTGGGGGATCTCCCCGGCGATGACAAAGGGCAGCGCGCCCACGGCGGACAGCACGATCCACCCCAGAGCGGTGACCAGCATTCCCTCCCGGGCGTAAAAATGCCGTTTCGCCTTTTGTCCCACCAGGAGTAGAAGCCCGCCCAGGACGGCGGCGACGACCATGGCAAGAAACACCGCGCGCATGGCGTTTGCCTCGTGATAAATGGCGGAAACCACCACAGAGGGGAACAGAAACACACATTCCAGCAGCAAAAGGAAGCCGAGCAGGCGGGCGATCATCCGACGGTTCATTCGTCCCCCTCCTCAGTCCGCGAAAATGTCGTCCAGGTCCACGATGGCGCGGCCCTCGCCGGTGACCACGATGAGGGTGTCGCCGGGGTAGAACTTGCTGTCGCCCTTGGGGAGGACGGTTTTCCCGTTGTGGGTGATGCAGGAGATCAAAATGCCGCTTTTCAGCGGGATATCCTTCAGGGGCTGGCCGCAGTACCGAATCTGGTCGCCCACGCGGAACTCCATGGCCTCCGCCTGCCCGTCCACGATGGGGTGGAGGGTGAGGAAGCTGCCCGAGCCGTGGGCGGAGGACATGGCCCGCACATAGCGCACGATGTTGGCGCAGCACAAGGCCTTGGGGCTGATGATGGAGCCGAGGCCCACCTTGCGGAACAGGTCGGTGTACTCCATGCGGTTGATCTTGGTGATGACCTTGCCCACCCCCAGATGGTGGGCGAACATGGACAGCACCAGGTTTTCCTCGTCCATGCCGGTGAGGGTGATGACCGCGTCGTAGCTGGTGACGCCCTCGGCGGCCAGGACCTCCTGACGGGAGCCGTCCCCTTCGATGATGATGGCCTTGGGGAGAAGCTCCGCCAGCTTGAGACAGCGGTCATGATCCCGCTCAATGATCTTCACGTTCATCCCGCTCTCGATGCACCGCTTGCCCAGATAGAAGGCGATGCGGGAGCCGCCGATGATCAGGAGGTCGCGGACCTTCTGTTCTACCAGCCCCAGGTTGCGCACCAGCTGGGCCAGGTCCTCCAGAGCGGCGGTGACGAAGAGGGTGTCGCCCCCCTGGAGCACGAAGGAGCCGCCGGGGATGTGCACCCCGTCGTCCCGCTCCACGGCGCACACCAGGACGTTCACCCGGGCGATCTCGTAGAGCTTGTGGAGGGGGATGCCGTCCAGCTTGGAGCCGGCCGCCACCGGGATGGCCACGATCTCCACCCGCCCCTTGGCGAAGGACTCCCGCTTGAGGACGGAGGGGAACTGAAGAAGCTGATAGGCCTCCAGCGCCGCGGCGTGTTCGGGATTCACCGTGAGGGAGAGGCCCAGGTCGTCATGCATATAGGTGAGCTGGTCGGAGTATTCCGGGTTGCGGATGCGGGCGATGGTGTGGGCGGTGCCCATCTTCTTGGCGGTGAGGCAGGTGAGGAGATTCAACTCGTCCCGGCTGGTGGCGGCGATGAGCAGTCCCGCGTGCTCCGCGCCCGCCTCCCGCAGGGTGGCCATGGACGCGCCGTTGCCCACCACCGCCATGATGTCCATGCGGTCGGCGCTCTGGGTGAGCACCTGAGGGTTGGAGTCTACCATGGTGATGTCATGTCCCTCGGCGGAGAGCTGGCGGGCCAGAGCCTCTCCCACCTTGCCGTCGCCTACGATGATGATATTCACAAAGCCTCACGTCCTTTGTCGGATCATAGGGAGATCGATCGTACAGTAGCCCATTATACCATACACAGCGGGACTTGCAACCCCGACCTCAAAACGCGAAATCCCCGTTGATAAACACCGGGACTTCCCGCCCGTCTGCGGTTTTCCCGGTGATGGACAGGTCGGCGGTGCCCACCATAAAGTCCACATGGGTGATGGAGTCGTTGACCCCCAGGGTGAGAAGCTCCTCCTTGCTCTTGCCGTCCGCCCCCTCCAGACAGGGATAGGCCTCGCCGAAGGCCAGGTGGCAGGCGGCGTTTTCGTCAAAGAGCGTCTCGTAGAAGAGGATCCCCGTGTCCCGGATGGGGGAGTGGAAGGGGACCAGGGCCACTTCGCCTAGATGACAGGCCCCCTCGTCGATGGCGATGGCCTGACGCAAGTATTCCTCCCCCACCTCCGCGTGGACGTCCACGATCCTGCCGCCCTGGAAGTCCAGGTAGAAGTTCTGGATCAGGTTGCCGTGGAGGGCAAGGGGCATGGCGGCATACACCCGCCCCTCCGCCTTGTCCCGGTGGGGGAGGGTGAAGACCTCCTCTGTGGGCATATTGGCGACAAACTCCAGCCCGGGAATGGTTTTGCACGGTTCAGCGCCCCCGGCCCAGTAGTGTCCCTGGGGCAGCCCGACGGTGAAGTCGGTGCCCAGGGCGTTTTGATAGTGGAGGGAGACGAACTGATAGCGGTTGAGGATGTCCACCACCCGCTTCTGCTCGCCGATATGGTCCTGCCAGCGCTGGGCGGCCTGGCCGTCTCCGGCCACACGGACGGCGTTGAAGATGGCGTCCCACAGCCGGTCCACGGACTCTGCCTGAGACGCGTCGGGGAACACCTTTCTGGCCCACGCCGGGGTGGCGTAGGCCCCGATGCACCACTGGAGACGGCTGGCCATCTGGGCGTCGGAATACCGCTTGACAGCGGGATAGCGGGACTTGTTGACCCGGCTGATGCGCTCCGGGTCCACCCCCGCCAGGGCCTCCGGGTCGGAGCCGATGATGACCAAATAGGGCGCGTTGAGGTCGGCCAGATGGTCGCAACGCACCTGCTCCCAAGGGTACACCTGGTCAAACACGCTGTCGTCGGCGTGGAGGTAGCGCAGGCGGGTCAGGGCGTCGTCCCGCCACTCCAGGACCACATCCTTGGCCCCCAGGGCGTAGGCCGCCTCGGCGCACAGCCGCGCCAGGGGCGCGCAGTCCACATCGGAGCGGAGATTCAGCACCTGCCCGGGCTGGAGGTTGATGCCAACCTCCACCAAAAGCTGGGCGTATTCCTGCAATTTTTCCTCAAAGCTTGCCATATGATCAGTCCTTTCTGATGGGTCACTCCTGATAGGGTTTGTCGGTTTCCACAAAAATGCCCCGCTGGTCGGTCCATCCCACCTGGAAGCCCAGGGCCTTGCCCACGTCGCGCAGCCGGAAGTAGGTGTGTCCGCCGCCGTTGGCGTCGGTGATGACAAAGGAGCGCAGGGGCGTTCCCTCACCGTCAATGAGCACAACGTTCCCCTCGGCGCCTACGCAGTCCTGGGGCCCGCTGTATGGCGTGTTGCCCTCCGAACCGTTGGGGGTGTAGGGCTTGCCGGTTTCGACGAGCACGTTTTTTCCGTTCCAGCCTACGTCGAAGGAGTTCAAGACCGCCGCCAGGTCCCGGAGCTTAATATAGTTGGTGTCGTTGCCGTTTTCATCCTTAAGGGCGTACATCTGGAACTCCACGGCCTTGCCGTCTACCTCCACCGTCTGGGTGGAGGGATAGGCGGTGGCTCCCCAGGTGCCCCAAGGGATGACAGGGGGCGTGTCCTGCCAAGCGGGGTCCTTCACCAGACCGAAGCGGTCGCCCTTCTGTACATACCAATAGCGGCCCGGCTGATGATCCGGACCTTCGGTGATCCAGCTGGCGTAGTCGTACTCATAGGGGATGACCACGGTCCCGTCTTTGTCCACAAGGCCGCACTTGTCCCCCTGCCATTCCACGGCCAGATTAAACCGGTCATAGTCGTAAGAGCTGTCAAAAACAGACGTGTCTTCCGGCGGCTCCACCACGCGGCCCTGAGTGTCGATGTACCAGGTGAGGTCGGTGTGGTAGTCCCACACATAAGCCACACCGCCGTGAAAATCGCTCACATCGCCGTATTCCGGGCCAAGGTGAGCCACGATGGCACCGGTGGGGTCGATCAGGTAGTAGTCCAGATAGGTATATTCCGCATAGGGCGGGGCATAGGGCCGCTCCAGCATGGCCACGGCCACCCCGTCGTGGAAGTCTCGGGCAACATCCCAGACCAGGGGAACGACCACCTGGCCGGTTCGGTCAATGTAGCCGTCCTTGCCGTCCTTGGACACACCCGCCAGCCCCTCGGAGAAGGGGCCCATGTCGTCAAATTCCTCCACCAGTGTCCCCGTGCCCATGTCGTAAAGGGCGGGGACAAACCCGTCCTCATCCAGCGATACGCTCAGCCAGTCCAGTTCCGGGACGTAGACATAGCCCAGCTCGGAGGCAAACCGCACCTCCTCCGGCAGCCAGAGGATCTCCGCTTCCTGCGCGGCGGCAGGAGCGGCAACAAGCCCCAAACACAGGACCGATGCCAGTGCCAACGCCAAATATTTCTGTAGAGACATGAAAGACCACCCTTTCTCATTTCAGGCTTCCACTATTATAATCTTCTTTGACGGAATTGTAAACGTCCCGAATTGGGGATTGCGAAACGGGGAAGGATGGTGTATAATAGCTTCGTCTTACCCCGCTCGGTTGCGGGGCAAGGTCGCACTAGTCGGGGAGTTAGCGGTGCCCTGTACCTGCAACCCGCTCCAGCAGGGATGAATCCCGGCCCCCGGACTCTTTTTGTTTCGTCTGCCCTCCATAAGCGGCGATGAAGGATCGGTCCCGCGCAAGGCGGAGTCGTGAACCGTGTCAGGTGGGGAACCAAGCAGCACTAAGCGGCCAACCGCTTGTGCCGCGGGGGTGCCGGACCCGAGCTGGCTGTGGAGGTAACGGGGGTAGAAAGGGCTTCAAAGGCCGGTGTGCGGCCGTGCCCTGCAACCGGGCTTTTTTTGGGGCAACACCCCGCAACGTCGTCTTCGGCGCTTCGCGGATCTTTTGCCCCGCAGCTTCGTTGTGATTTCTTGAAATAAACCAATTATTTCTGCGAACTCACGCCTTGCTGCGAGACAAGATCTCTCGCGAATCGCTCTCGCCGAGTTGCGCGGAGTTGCCCTGAGTTTTTTCCGGGAGGTGAGGAGGGAATGTACCAGGCCCTTTACCGCAAATACCGGCCCAAAACCTTTGAGGAAGTGGTGGGCCAGGACCATATCACCCGCACCCTCCGCCGCCAGGTGGCGGAGGGGACGCTGTCCCACGCATACCTCTTTACCGGCACCCGGGGCACCGGGAAAACCAGCTGCGCCAAGATCCTGGCCAAGGCGGTGAACTGCCTCCACCCCAACGACGGCGACCCCTGCAACCGGTGCGACGCCTGCGTGGGGCTGGACAGCGGCGCGATCATGGACGTGGTGGAGCTGGACGCCGCCTCCAACAACGGCGTGGACTACATCCGCGCCCTGCGGGAGGAGGCGGTGTACACCCCCGGCAGCGTGAAAAAGCGGGTGTATATCATCGATGAGGTACATATGCTCTCCGCCGCGTCCTTCAACGCCCTTTTGAAGATCATGGAGGAGCCGCCGGAGCACCTGATGTTCATTTTGGCGACCACGGAGCTGCACAAGGTCCCCGCCACCATCAAGTCCCGCTGCCAGCAGTTCGCGTTCAAGCGTATCCTGCCCGGGGATATCGAAGGGCGGCTCCTTTGGGTGGCGCAGCAGGAACACATCGACCTCACCCCCGGCGGCGCGGCCCTACTGGCCAGGCTGGCGGAGGGAGGGATGCGGGACGCGCTGTCCCTGCTGGACCAGTGCCGTTCCGCTTCCAACGGGGTGGACGAGGACGCCGTCATCCGCGCCCTGGGCATGATGGGCAACGTGGAGACCGCTAAGCTCCTTGGCTCTCTGGCGGCGGGCGACACCGCCGCCGCCCTCACTACGCTGGGAAACCTCTACGGGGCGGGGAAGGACATCAAGACCCTGCTGGGGGAGTTGTCCGCCCTGTGCCGCGACCTCCTGATCCGCAAGACCGCGCCCCAGGCCGCGTCCTCCCTGCTGACGGGAGGGTATGATGACGCCACCCTGCGGGGCCTGTCCGAACAGCTCACCGCGCCCCGGCTCATCCAAATGCTGACGGTGCTGCAGGAGACCCTGGGGGAGTTGCCACGCAGCGCCAACCCCCGCACCGACGCGGAGCTGTGCTTCATCCGCCTGGGAGACGAGAGCCTGGACGGCAGCGCCCTGGGCCTGTCCGCCCGGGTGGCCCGGCTGGAGACCATGACGGCTTATCCCACCCCAGCCCCGGCGGCGAAGCCTGTCCCGGCGGCGGAACGGCCCACCCCGGCCCCGCAGCCCAAGGGACCGGAGACCCCTCCGCCTCCCCCGGCGGACCTCTACGAGGACGACGCGCCGCCTCCCTGGGAGGAGGAGCCGCCCCCCGTTCCGGAGGAGCCGACGCGTCCGGCGAAGGCGGCGGAACCGCCTGTGTCCGCGCCCGTACCCGCGCCTGTGGCGGACGACGGCTTTTGGACCGCCTTTCTGCCCGGGCTGAAGCCTCTGCTGTCCCCGGCGGTGTGGCCCTTCGTGTCCAACCCGGCCATGACCACCGGAGCGTTGGCGGGAGACGTGCTGACCCTGGAGGCCAAGGTGGGGGTCACCAAGGCCATGATCGACAAGCCGGACATTCTGGACGTGATCGCCCAGGCGGCGTCCGCCCGGTTGGGCAGAGCGGTGACAGTCACCGTGTCCGCGCCCCCGCCCAAGGTGGGGAATATGGAGGACCTGTTTGCCCTCGGCCAGCAGTTGGGCGACGGGCAGTAAGAAAAGATAGGAAAGGGGAACCGAAGCGATGGCAAAAGGATTTGGAAGCCGCGGCATGGGCGGCATGGGCGGCGGCATCAACATGAACATGATCAAAAAAGCCCAAAAAATGCAGGAAGATATGCAGAAGATGCAGGAGGAGTTGGAAAACGCCACCTATACCGCCACGGCGGGGGGCGGCGTGGTCACCGCCACGGTGAGCGGCAAGCGGGAGATCACCGCCCTGGAGATCGACCCCGAGGCGGTGGACCCCGAGGATGTGGAGATGCTCCAGGACATGATCATCGCCGCGGTCAACGAGGCCCTGCGCACCGCCGAGACCGCCGCGGCGGAGGGGATGCAGAAGATCACCGGCGGGCTGAACCTGCCCTTCTGAGGCCGTGAGAGAGGTCCAGATCAACCGGGTCTACCGCCATTTTAAGGGGGACTACTACCTGGTAGTAGACATAGCCCGCCATTCGGAGACGGGGGAGGACTATGTGGTCTACCGCAAGCTCTACGGCGACGGCGGGCTGTGGGTGCGGCCCCTGACCATGTTCCTGGAGCCGGTGGACAAGAAGAAATATCCCGACGCGAAGCAGACCTACCGCTTTGAGCTGCAGGACATTGAAAGCGTTGCGGGACATGAATAGAAGGGAACAGACAACGAAAAAAGAGACACGCATTTGCGTGTCTCTTTTTTGGTGCGCGAGGCGGGAGTCGAACCCGCACGTCCTTGCGAACACTGGCACCTGAAGCCAGCGAGTCTACCAATTCCACCACTCGCGCGACGTTTTCCAAGGGCTTTGCCCTCAGCGCAAGAGTTATATTACCATGCCCGACCCGCGATGTCAACACCTTTTTTGGAAAAAAGAAAAAAGGGGTTGCATTTTCTGGATCGTTGTGGTATGATACTTAAGCTGTCATGAGGGCAGTATGCGGCTGTAGCTCAGCTGGATAGAGTGACTGGCTACGAACCAGTAGGTCGGGGGTTCGAATCCCTTCAGCCGTACCACCAAAAAAAGAGACACGCGTTTGCGTGTCTCTTTTTTACACAAGACGAAAACGCAATATCAAAACATGATTTGAGAGGTGCCATTATGCCAAAGGAGAAAAGCGTAAAACTCAGTGACAAGAGTAAGCCCACCGTGAAGCCCGTGACGGAGGAGCGCAAGGTCGAGCCGGCCCCCAAGGCCGTTGCGGTGGAGCGCAAGGCCGAGCCGGTCAAAAAGGAAGCAGCCAAAAAAGAGGTGACCGCAGAGGTCAAGACGGAAAAGGCCGTCACAGCGGAGATCGCCGGAAAGACGGCCCCCAAGGCAGAGCCTGCGGTCGCCCAAAAGGCCATGGCGGAGAAGCCCGTGAAGGCGGCCGAGAAGACGGCCGCGGCGGAGAATCCCGTGAAGGCGGCCGAGAAGAAGGCTGCGGCGGAGAAGCCCACGAAGGCGGCCGAGAAGACGGCCACGGCGGCGAAGCCCGCGAAGGCGGTTGAGAAGAAGGCCGCGGCGGAGAAGCCCGTGAAGGCGGCCGAGAAGAAGGCTGCGGCGGAGAAGCCCGCGAAGGCGGCCGAGAAGACGGCCACAGCGGAGAAGCCCGCGAAGGCGGCCGAGAAGAAGGCCACGGCGGAGAAGCCCGCGAAGGCGGCTGAGAAGAAGACCACGGCGGCGAAGAAAGCCCCGGAGAAGAAAGCGATCAAGGAGAGCGAGCCTGTGAAAGCAGTCGAAGAGAGCAAGCCGGTGGAGGAGACCCCGGCGGAAGCCCACAACGCGACGCCCAGAAGAAGCGTGGCGTTTATCGGGTCGGAATGCTACCCGTTTGTCAAGACCGGGGGACTGGGCGACGTGATGTACGCCCTTCCCAAGGCGCTGGTGAAGCAGAACTGCGATGTGAAGGTCATTCTCCCGAAGTACAAATGCATTCCGTGGGAATACCAGGAGAAAATGGTCTACCGCGGCTCCTTCCAGATGGACCTTTGCGCGGACGGCCGGTCGTTCTATGTGGGCATCATGGAATATGTCTGGGACGGCGTGGTCTATGATTTCATCGACAACGAGGAATTTTTCAGCGACGGGAATCCGTATACCAATCTTGTTGACGACATTCCCAAGTACTGCTACTTCGCCAAGGCCGCCCTGGCGGCGCTGAACTACATGGATTGGATCCCCGATATCATCCACTGCCATGACTGGCAGGCCGCTTTGGTCCCCGTCTACCTGAGGACGCAGTTTGTCAACACCAAGCTGACCACCGCGAAGACCATTTTGACCATTCACAACCTGCGGTTCCAGGGAATTTACGACATCCCCACCATCCGCTACTGGTCCGGCCTGCCCGATCATGTCTTCAACAAGGACGTTCTCAAGGTGAAGTACAAGGACGCAAATATGCTCAAGGGCGGGCTGGCCTACGCGAATGCCATCACCACCGTGAGCCAGACCTATGCCGGCGAAATTCAAAGCGCGTACTACGGCGAGACCCTGGACGCCCACCTGCGGTATCATTCCGGGAAGCTGCGCGGCATCGTCAACGGGATCGACTATGACATCTGGAACCCCGACACCGACGACAGGCTGTACGAAAATTACAACATCACCAACGTGCTGGACAAGAAGAAGGAAAACAAGCGCAAGCTGCAGGAGGAGCTGGGGCTGGCGCAGGATGACCACAAATTCGTGATCGGCCTGGTCTCCCGGCTGACGAACCAGAAGGGGCTGGACCTGGTCGCCTCCATCCTTCCCAAGGTCATGGACGGCCACACGCAGGTGGTGGTGCTGGGCACCGGGGACCGCAATTATGAGGATACGTTCCGGTATTACGAGGGGGCCTACAAGGGGGATGTGTGCTCCAACATCATGTATGATGAGACGCGGGCCCACCGCATCTACGCCGGCGCGGACGCCCTGCTGGTCCCGTCCCGGTTTGAACCCTGCGGCTTGACGCAGCTCATCGCCATGCACTACGGGACGGTGCCCATCGTCCGGGAGACCGGCGGGCTGAAGGACACGGTGGAGCCGTACAATATGTACTCCAACATGGGCAACGGCTTTACCTTTGACCGCTACGAGGCCGGACTGCTCCTGGACGCCATCAACAGAGCCAAGACCCTTTATTTTGAAAGCCGCTGGTGCTGGGATGAGATGGTGCAGCGGGACATGGATAAGGACCTGTCCTGGGAAAAGTCCGCAAAGCAGTATAAGGACCTGTATCTGGACCTGACCCGGTAAAAGCCGGGACTGCCCGTCACGCAGGACAAGAAGAGAGACGCCCTTCGGCGTCTCTCTTTTTTGTCCCGGTTGACAGGGAGACCGCTTTGCTTTATCATAAAGAATAATTTAAAAAAGGAGCGGATCAAATGAGACACAGACTTCTTGCCTTGTTCCTGGCGTTTGCCCTGGCGCTGTCCCTGGGCGTTTCTGCCGCGGACGCCGTGGACGCCGTGCCCTCGACCTCGCCTCTTTTGGTGGACGGCGAGCAGGCGTCCTGCGGCGCCTATGCCATCACCGCCGCCAACGGCTACGCCAACAACTACTTTAAGCTGCGGGACGTGGCAAAGCTCCTCTCCGGCACGAGAGTGCAGTTCAACGTCACCTGGGACGGCGCGGCCAACGCCATTCGCCTGGAGACGGGCAAGCCCTACGTCGAGGTGGGCGGCGAGCTGGCCGCCGTACCTGCAGGGAAGGCCGCCGCGCGGCCCAACGCCAGCGCCGTTTATCTGAACGGCCGGCGGATCACGCTGGAAGGGTACACCATCGCACAAAACAACTATTTCAAGCTCCGGGACCTGGGCAGCGTGTTGGGCTTCTCCGTGTCCTGGAACAGCGAAAAAGGCGCCATTCAGGTGGAGAGCAAGCCCTTTGAGATGAAGGTGGTGATTGCGGACGACGTTCCCGTTACGATCGACCCGGCTTTGGCCACGGACGCTGATGATATGAGCATGATCGCCCATCTTTTTGAGGGGTTGATGACATACGCCGATGACGGAAATGGGAATGCCGCGCTGACCCCCGGATTGGCGAAAAGCTACGCCACTGCAGCCAACGCCGACGGTACTGTGACCTACACGTTTACCTTGCGTCCGGATGCCTGTTGGTCAGACGGGAAAAGGGTCACTGCCGATGATTTCGTCTATTCCTGGCGGCGGGTGCTTGACCCCAACACCGCCGCGGACTACAGCTATATTCTGGAAATGGTGGTCCATGCCGGTGAGGTCATGACAGGAGAACGGCCGCCGGAGGACCTGGCCATAAAAGCGGTCGACCCCAGCACCCTCGAGGTCACGGTCTGGCCTTACGTCGGCGACTTTCTGGGGGCCTGCGCCCACACGGTGGCCTCCCCGGTTCGGGAGGATATGGTGTCCCGCTATGGCGACAAGTGGACACTTAACACGGAAACCTATCTCTCCACAGGCGCTTACCGCCTGACCCCGTCGCCCGAGAGCTATACGATGCGGTTGGAGAAGAATCCTTACTATTACGATCTGGCCGCTGTTGGCCCCCAAGCCATCAATTTTGATGTAAGCGGAAGACTGTCCGCTGCTTTATCTGAGTTCCGCTCGGGTGAAGTGGATTTTATCAGCCAGTTTTTTGGGGCGGACATAGTCCAAACGCTTGCCACCGGAGAAATGCAGACCAAGCCCTATGCGGGAACCTATTTCTGCGTTTTCAACACCCAGCAGCCCCCCTTTGACGACCCTCTGGTGCGCCAAGCGTTTCTCCTGTCAGTGGATAGGAATTACATTGTGGACACAGTTACCCGGGCCGGGGAAGCACCTGCCGGAGGTTATGTAGCGGAGGGCGTTTACGATGCGGTCGGAGCGGGCAGCGATTTCCGCGCTGTAGGCGGGGAATACTATGACACCTCTGCCGCGGCATATCCCGCCAACTGCGAAAAGGCACGTCAGCTTTTGGCACAGGCAGGCTATCCGGGCGGCGAGGGCTTCCCCATCGTTACCTATCTCTACAACAGCTCCGATGCCCACCAAGCGGTCGGCGAAGCGCTTCAAGCCATGTGGCAGAGGGAGTTGGGAGTCACTGTCAAGCTGGAGGATCAGGAATGGGCAACTTTTCTCTGGAATCGAAGCGAAGGCAATTATCAGATCGCCCGCAACGGCTGGATCAACGATTACAACGACCCGGCCGAATTTCTGGAGAAATGGCTCAGCCTTGACTTTGGCTATGGAAACGAGGCCCAGTACGATAATCCTGCCTACGATATGCTGGTGGAACAGACATGGGCTACCGAAGACCCAGCCCGGCGAATGGCAATTTTTCACCAGGCAGAGGATATGTTGATGGAGGATGCCGTGGTCTGTCCGATCTTCTTCTACAAGCAGCGGTATATGCTCTCGCCTCAGATCGAAGGGATGGTCTATAACCCGCTGGGATTCTTCTATTTCCAACACTGCCACCTCAAATGACCTGCTTTACGAAAAGAGAGACACGCGCTTGCGTGTCTCTCTTTTTGCGGGCTGTTACATCTTGGGCAGCTTGTCCGCCAGGGTGTCGGCGGCGTCCTCGGCCAGGCGGCCTACGTTCTTCACAGTCTTTTTGGCGGCCTTCTTGATGTTCTTCTCGTTTTTCATCATGGTAGCGCCCACGGCGGCCCCGGCCAGCGCCCCCAGGCCCATGCCCTTCAAAAACGGATGCTCGTGCATATCCACTCCTCCTTTCCCACCCTTAGTATGGCCCGAATTCAAGAAAAATTCATTTGCTTATTTACGCCATGGAAGGTATAATAAAAAGAGTGTATGACAAAGGAGTGTTTGCCGTGAAATTGCTTATCCGCCAAGGGCGGTTCATCGACCCGGTGGGCGGGATCGGCGGCGTGATGGATATTTTGCTGGAGGACGGCCGGGTGGCGGTGATCGGGAGCAACGTAGACCCCGACGGCGCGGAGATCATTGAAGCCGGCAACCTCATTGTCTCATCGGGCCTGGTGGATATGCACGTTCATCTTCGTGACCCCGGCTTTCCCCATAAGGAGACCATCGAGACCGGGCGCGCGGCGGCGGCGGCGGGGGGCTTTACCGCCGTGGCCTGTATGCCCAATACCCGCCCTGTGTGCGACGACCAGTCGGTGGTGGCTTACATACTGGAAAAAGCAAAAACGCCGGGTACCCGGGTGCTGCCCATCGGCGCGCTGACCGTGGGCGAGAGCGGCGAGACGCTCACCAACGCAGCCGCTCTGCGGGACGCGGGAGCGGTGGCGCTGTCCGACGACGGGATGCCGGTGCAGAACGCCAACGTGATGCGGGACGGGCTGATGAAGGCGGCGCGGCAGCACATGACCGTCCTATCCCATTGTGAGGACAAGGACATGGTGAAAAACTACGCCGTCAACGAGGGACAGGTGTCCCGCGCCCTGGGCATCCATGGCCGCCCCGCCATCGCCGAGGAGCTGATGGTCATGCGGGACGCTATGCTGGCCGAGGAGACGGGGGCGGCGGTGCACATTTGCCATGTGTCCACCGCCAAGTCGGTGTCTATCATCCGTAGCTTTAAGCACAAGGGCGTGCCCATCACCTGCGAGACCTGCCCCCAGTACTTCACCCTCACCGAGGAGGAGGTGCGCAAGCAGGGGACGATGGCCCGGGTGAATCCGCCTCTGCGCACCAAGGCAGATGTGGAGGGGATCATCGCCGGACTGCGGGACGGCACCATCGACGCCATCGCCACCGACCACGCTCCCCACTCCGCGGAGGAAAAGGCCAGACCCCTGGAGGACGCCCCCAGCGGCATGGTGGGGCTGGAGACCGCCTTGGCGGTGACCCTCACCGCCCTCTACCACACGGGCAAGCTCACCCTCTCCGACATTCTGCGGAAAATGACCATCAACCCCGCGTCCATTTTGCGGGTGCCCTACGGGCGGCTGGCCATCGGCAACCCGGGGGACGTGGTCATCTTCGACCCTGACGAGGTGTGGGAGGTGCGCCCGGAAAATTTCCGGTCCATGGGCCGCAACACCCCCTTCGGCGGGCGGCGGCTGAAGGGAAAAGTCAAATATACCATTGTAGACGGGAACGTCGTCTACCGAGGATAAGGAGGAAGCAGTATGTCCTTTGACCGTTTGCATCAACTGATCCGCAAGACCAAAAACCCCACGGTGGCGGGGCTGGACGCCCGGCTGGAGTACATCCCGCCCCAGCTGGTGAAGGAGTGCATGGACAAGCATGGCGAGACGCTGGAGGGGGCCGCTGAGGCGGTGCTCCGCTATAACATGGCCCTGCTGGACGCGCTCCAGGGGATCGTCCCCGCGGTGAAGCCCCAGGCGGCGTATTACGAGCTGCTGGGCTGGCCCGGGGTGAAGGCCATGCACGACACCATTCAATATGCCCATGACAAGGGCTTTTACGTCATCGCCGACGTAAAGCGGGGGGATATCGGCTCCACCGCCCAGGCCTACGCGGAGGGCTGGCTGGGCAAGAGCAAGGTGGGGGGCGCGGCGCTGCCCGCGTTCAACGCCGACTGCGTCACCATCAACGGGTACATGGGGTCGGACGCCATCCTGCCCTTCCTCAACATCGCCAAGGAGGAGGACAAGGGCGTGTTTTTGCTGGTCAAGACCTCCAACCCCTCCTCGGGAGAGCTGCAGGATATGGTGGCGGGGGACCGGCAGGTGTATACCGTCATGGCCGACCTCTGCAAGCGCCTGGGCGCGGGCAGCGAAGGGGAGTGCGGCTACCAGACCCTGGGGGCTGTGGTGGGCGCCACCTATCCCGCCGAGCTGCGGGAGCTGCGCCGCCGCATGGAAAAGACCTTCTTCCTGGTTCCCGGCTACGGCGCCCAGGGCGGCACTGCCCAGGATGTGGCAGGGGCCTTTGACCGCTACGGCTGGGGAGCCATCATCAACTCCTCCCGGGGTATTTTGTGTGCCTGGCAGAAGGCGGAAAACGGGGCGGAGCATTTCCAGGACGCTGCCCGCGCCGCCGCCGAGGCCATGCGGGACGACATCAAAAAATACGTCACCATCGTGTAAAGAGGTGCGCCTATGCCCATCCAACATTTGTGTACCATCGTGGACAAAACGCCTCTGGGGGCGGATACCTACTGGATGCAGCTGGAGTGCGGGGATATGGTGGAACAGACCTTCCAAGCCCCCGGCCAGTTTATCCATATTGCCTGCCCGCCCCACTTTCTGCGCCGGCCCATCTCCGTTGCCACCTGCCAGAGCGATACCCCTGACGACGGCGTGAGCATCGTCTTCCAGGTGCGGGGGGAGGGGACCCGCTGGCTGGCGGAGCGGTCCGAGGGGGAGACCCTGGACGTGCTGGGCCTGCTGGGCAACGGCTTTGCCATGGACCCGGTTGGGCGGTATCTGCTGGCGGGGGGCGGCATCGGCGTGCCTCCGCTGTATGGCTGCGCCCAGTACGCCGGTGGCAGGGCGGTGGCGGTGCTGGGCTTCCGTTCTCAAGCCCAGGTCATCATGCCACAACTGTTTGCGGACGCCTGTGAGAATGTGTTCCTCTGCACCGACGACGGAAGTTTGGGCTTCCACGGCTTCGTCCACCAGAAGGTGGAGGAGATCCTTTGCAAGGATCGGGACTTTACTGCGGTTTTGGCCTGCGGGCCGAAGCTGATGCTCCGTGGCGTGGCGGAGGTGGCGGCGAAGTACGGCCTCCCCTGCCAGGTGTCCATGGAGGAGCGGATGGCCTGCGGGGTGGGAGCCTGTTTGGGCTGCGCCATCCCCATGGCAGACGGGACCATGAAGCACGTTTGCAAGGATGGTCCGGTATTCGACGCTTCGGAGGTGGACTGGAATGGCTAAGGCAGACTTGTCCGTCACCCTGGCGGGGGTGCGCCTGAAAAACCCCATCGTCCCCGTGTCCGGCACCTTCGGGTTCGGGGAGGAATACGGGCAGTTTTTTGATATTGAGCGCCTGGGGGCCTTCTGCGCCAAGGGGTTGACTCTGCGGCCCCGGGTGGGCAACCCGCCTCCCCGCATCGCCGAGACCCCCATGGGGATGCTCAACTCCGTGGGCCTCCAAAACCCCGGCGTGGACGCGTTTTTGGAGCGGGAGTGGCCCCGGCTCCAGGGGCTGGACCTGCCCGTGATCGCCAACATCTCCGGGGACACCCCGGCGGAGTACGCCGCCATGTGCGAGAAGCTGTCCGGCGCGGGGGTAGACATGATCGAGGTCAACGTCTCCTGCCCCAATGTGAAGGCGGGGGGGCTGGCCTACGGCACCAAGCCGGAATTGGCTGCGGAAGTCACAAAGGAAGCGAAAGATCATGCGGGGGGAACCCCCGTGATGGTGAAGCTCTCCCCCAACGTCACCGATATCACCGAGATCGCTAAGGCGGTGGAGGGCGCGGGGGCGGACGCGGTGTCCCTCATCAACACCCTGCGGGGGATGCGGATCGACCTCAACACCCGCCGCCCCATCTTGAAGCGCAACACCGGCGGAATGTCCGGCCCGGCGGTGCTTCCGGTGGCCCTTCGCATGGTGTGGGAGGTCCACAACGCCGTGAAGCTGCCCATTTTGGGCATGGGCGGTGTGACTAACGCCGAGACGGCGGTGGAGATGCTGCTGGCGGGCGCCACGGCGGTGGGCATGGGCAGCGCGCTCTTTGCCGACCCCATGGCGGCGGTGAAGACCGTGGACGGTCTGGCGGACTGGTGCGCCGCCCATGGGACCACCCCCAAGGAGCTGACCGGCGGCGTTTTGCCCTGGGCGTGAGGGCGCAAAGACATAGGAGGAAACGGGTATGACACGAATCTATCTCATTCGCCACGCCGAGGCGGAGGGCAACCTCTACCGGCGTGTGCAGGGACAATACGACTCTCTGGTCACCGAACGGGGGCTGGAGCAGATCAAGGCGCTGGAGGAGCGGTTCCGGGACGTACCCGTGGACGCGGTGTATTCCAGCGACCTTTACCGCACGAAAAAGACCGCCTCGGCGGTGTACCTCAGCCACCACCTGCCCCTCCACACCGACCCCGGCCTCCGGGAGGTGGCCATGGGGGAGTGGGAGGACCGCCCCTGGGGACAGGTGGGCCGGGAGGACCGGCAGGAGCTGATCTACTTCAACGCCAACGACCCCCGCTGGCACATCCCCGGCGGGGAGACCTTCCCCATCCTCAGGGAGCGATTGGTGTCCACCCTGGAGAAGATCGCCCGCGCCCACGACGGGCAGACGGTGGCGGTGGCCTCCCACGGTATGGCCATCCGCAACGCCCTGACGGGCATTCTGGGTCTGCCGGTGGAGGAGGGCCACCAGGTGGCCCACTGCGACAACACCGGGGTCAGCCTGTTGGAGTTTGACAACGGCAAGTGGAACGCGGTGTTCCTCAACGACAACTCCCACCTCACTGGCGATCTGTCCACCTTCGCCAAGCAGAAGTGGTGGAAGGCGGGGTCGGGTCTGTTTGACGACGCCAACCTCTGGTACCGCCCTCTGGACATGAAGAGGGACGGGGAATTTTACTACGACTGCCGAAGGGAGGCGTGGGAGACCATCCACGGCTCGGCGGTCAACTTTGACGGCGAGGGCTTTCTCCGGGATGCGGAGCGTCAGGCGGCGTACAGCGATAAGGCGGTGTGGCAGGTGATGCTGGGGGACGAGCCGGCGGGCGTGCTCCAATTAGACATTCCCACCGGGGAGAAGGAATCCTACGGCCCGATCCCGTTTTTGTATCTGCTGCCCAAATTCCGCCGTCAAGGGCTGGGAGTGCAGCTCATCGGCCAGGCGGTAAGCGTGTTCCGCCACATGGACTGCGACAAGCTGCGGCTCCGCTGCGCCCCGGACAACGGCGTGGCCCAGCGGTTCTACGCCCGGTACGGCTTTACCAAGGTCGGGGAGGCGGAGGGGACCCGCGTTCCTCTGGACATTCTGGAGAAGGACATTGGGATCCATGAACAGTAAGGATTTTTTGCCCGTTTCCAGGGCGGATATGGAGGCCAGGGGGTGGGGAAGCTATGACTTCCTCATTGTGATGGGGGACGCCTATGTGGACCACCCCACCTTCGGCTCCACCATCATCGCCCGTGTGCTGGAGGCAGAGGGCTACCGGGTGGCGGTGTGCGCCCAGCCCCGGTGGGACACCCCCGACGACCTGCTGGCTTACGGGAAACCCCGGCTGGGGGTGATGCTGTCGGGGGGGAACATCGACTCCATGGTGGCCCACTACACCGTGGCCAAGCGGCGGCGGAGCGAGGACGCCTATTCCCCCGGCAAACGCATCGGCCTGCGGCCCGACCGGGCGGTGATCGTGTACGCAAACCTGGCCAGAAGGGCCTTTGGGGATATCCCCGTCATCATCGGCGGGCTGGAGGCGTCCCTGCGCCGCTTCGCCCACTACGACTACTGGGAGGACAAGGTGCGCCGCAGCGTCCTGCTGGACAGCGGCGCGGACCTGCTGACCTACGGCATGGGGGAGCGGGCCACCCGGGAGATCGCCGCGCGGCTGGCCTCAGGCACCCCGGTGGGGGAGATCAAGGACGTGCGCGGCACCGCCTTTTTGACCCGCGACCCGGCGGACTGCGTGTATCCCAAGGTGTCCTGCCCCTCCTTTGAGGAGGTGTGCGCCTCCAAGAAGGACTACGCCCGGGCCAACATGATCCAGTATCAGGAGCACGACCCGGTGGTGGGCAAGGCCATCCTTCAACGCCACGGCGACCGCATTTTGGTGGTCAATCCCCCCGCCATGCCCCTCAACACCCAGGAGCTGGACGAGGTGGCGGAGCTGCCCTACACCCGGGAACCCCACCCCATGTACGACGCTCTGGGCGGCGTGCCCGCTATTGAGGAGGTGCGTTTCTCCATCGCCCACAACCGGGGGTGCTTTGGGGCGTGCAACTTCTGCTCTCTGGCCTTCCACCAGGGGCGGATGATCACCAGCCGCAGCCACGAGAGCGTCCTGCGGGAGGCGAAATTGCTCATCCAGCACCCCGGCTTCAAGGGCTATATCCACGACGTGGGCGGGCCGACGGCCAACTTCCGCCACCCCTCCTGCGAAAAGCAGAAGAAGGCGGGGCTGTGCAAGAACCGGGCCTGTCTGGCCCCGGAGGCGTGCCCCAATCTGGACGCCGACGAGAGCGACTATTTGGAGCTTCTGCGGGAGATCCGGGCGCTGCCGGGGGTGAAGAAGGTGTTCATCCGCTCCGGCATCCGCTTCGACTACGTCCAGGCGGACAAGTCGGGGGCGTTCCTGCGGGAGCTGGTACAGCACCACGTCTCGGGCCAGCTGAAGGTAGCCCCCGAGCACTGCGTGGACAAGGTGCTGGACTACATGGGCAAGCCCCACAACAAGGTCTACGAGACCTTCCGCCAGCGGTATGACTCTTTGAACAAGAAGTACGGTATGGAGCAGTATTTGGTGCCCTACCTCATGTCCTCCCACCCGGGATGTACGCTGGAAGACGCGGTGGCGCTGGCCTGCTGGCTCAACCGCTCCGGCCGCCAGCCCGAGCAGGTGCAGGACTTTTATCCCACGCCGGGGACGCTGTCCACCTGCATGTATTATACTGGGCTGGACCCCCGCACCATGGAGCCGGTGTTCGTCCCCAAAACGCCCCACGAGAAGGCCATGCAGCGGGCGCTGATGCAGTGGAAACGGCCGGAGAAGCGGGCTTTGGTGCTGGAGGCGCTGAAGCTCACCCACCGGGAGGACCTGATCGGCTACGGCAAGGAATGTTTGCTCCGGCCGGGGCCGGGAGAGGGAGGCCCCAGAGGCAGAAGCGGGAAAACCCCGCAGAAAAAGACCGTAACACAGGCCAAACGCCGGGAACCGCCCAAGAAAAAGGCGGGCTGGGCCAAGGCAAAGCCCAAACCCAACCAGCGGCCCGGAAAAAACGCGAAGAATAAGCGGTCAAGATAAAAATTCCCTCTTGCGTTTTTCAACAAATAGAATATAATATGTAGAAAAACGGAGAACGGTGACAGTCAGAAACCTGAGAGAGAAAAGGGGCAGCTTTATGAAAACAGCCATTGTTACGGATACCAACTGCGGCATCTTTCCTGTGGAGGGGGAGAAGCTGGGCATCTTTACCCTGCCCATGCCGGTGATCCTGGACGGCAAGGAGTATTTTGAAGGGGTAGACCTGACCCATCAGGAGTTTTACCGGCGGATGGAGGAGAACGCGGACGCTTCCACCTCCCAGCCCGCGCCGGGGGACGTGATGGCCCTGTGGGAGCGGGTGTTGGAGATGGGGTATGACGAGATCGTCCACCTGCCCATGTCCAGCGGGCTTTCCGCCTCCTGCCAGACGGCTATAGGTCTGGCGGCGGAGTTCAAGGGGAAGGTGCAGGTGGTGGACAACCACCGGGTGTCGGTGACCCAGTATGACGGGGTGATGGACGCCGCCGCCCTGGCCCGCCAGGGCAAGACCGCCGTTGAGATCAAGAAGGAGCTGGAGCGGACGGGACTGGAGTCCGTCATCTTCCTGGGGGTGGACACCCTGAAGTACTTCAAGAAAAACGGACGGTGCACCGCCGCCACGGCGGCGCTGGGCACGGTGCTGAACATCAAACCGCTGCTCAAGTGCGACGGCGAGCGGTTCGACGCAGTGGCTAAGGTGCGCGGGGCGGCCAACTGCCGCAAGAAGCTGCTGGAGGAGGCGGTGGCCGCCGCCGATGAGCTGCGCGCCGACGGCCCCATCAGCGTGGGCGTGGCTGGGAGCTTTTCGGACGGAGAGGAAGAGAAGGTGTGGCTGGAGGAGGTCAGGGCGGCGCTCCCCGGCGACCCCATCCACTTTGAGCCGCTGTCCTTCTCTGTGACCTGTCACACCGGGCCAAACGCCTTCGGCCTGGGCATCTCCCGCCGGGTGGCGTTCTAAGAAAAGTCGAATAAAAGGCACGGAACCGAAAGGTTCCGTGCCTTTTTGCGTCTTACAGCAACGCCCAGAAGAAGCGGAGCAGCAGTCGGCGCCAAAGGGGAAGGTCCCCGGCCTGCGCTGCGGCGGCGCGGACCATGGCCTCCATAGAGGAACGCTCCTCGCCGGTCATGGTGTGCTGGCTGAAGCGGGCCTTTTGGGCCAGATGGAGGGCCTCCTGCGGAACATCCGCGCCGGCATGGCGGGAGAGGGCGAGGAGGTAGCGGTAAAGGGCGATGACCGCCCGGTTGGGGTCGGGGTCGGTGCACCGCTTACGCAGACGCCCTCGCCGGAGGCGGTATTGCAGGTAGAGGAGACCTGCCGCCGCCGCCACGCCCAGAAGGACGAACAACAGAGGGAGCAGAGGACGGAGCGAGGGACCGCGGCCGGTGGTGGGGGACTGACTGGGCGTGGGGGTCGGGGCCGAGGGGGTAGGCGTGGGGGTGGGCACGGCGGTGGAGGGCGCGGGCGTGGGGGACGGAGACACCTCCGGGTCGGCGTAGTTCGGATCGTTCAGCGTTCCGCCGCCGGAGAAGCCGGGGGTCACGTCCACCGGCTGCCAGCCGAAGCCGTCCACATAGACCTCCGCCCAGGCGTGGGCGTTGCGGTCGGGGACGTTGGTGACAGCGTTGGCCCGCCCCGGACGGGCCACATAGCCCGCCGCGTACCGGGCGGGAATGCCGCAGGCGCGGAAGAAGAGCACGGCGGCGGAGGCGTAGTGGACGCAGTAGCCCCGGTGGCTCTCGGTGAGGAACCAGGATACGAAGTCCTCCCCCTCCGGGGTGACGGGCGTCTGCTGGTCGTATTCGGTGAAGGAGGACAGATAGTCCTTCAAGGCGTGGGCCACGTCCACGGGGCTTGCGCCGGAGATCACGGAGGCGGAGAAGTTGTCCAGCATGGCGGCGGCCTCGTCGCTCAAATACACATAGGGCACGTCCAGGTAGTTTTTGTGGACCCAGTTTCGGTACTCCCGTTCGGCCTCCGAGTCGAGCTGCCGGGCGGTGAGGTCGGCGTCCCTCTGGGGGAGGAAGGAGACGCGGTACTCGTCCACGTCGCTGGGGCGGGTGAGGTAGGAATCGTCCACAAAGACGCCGCCGGTGGGCAGAGCGGTGGGATAGTAGGGCAGGTAGCAATAGCGGGTGTGGGAGCTGAGGTCGGTGATACGGACGGTCTCGGCGCCACCGTAGGGCTGGGTGCGGTAGGGAAGAAGGAGGGAGGCGCCGCTCCTGGCCCAGTCGGCAGGGGGGGAGGGATCCACGACGGCCTCCCAGCCCCCGGCGGTGTACCACCCGGCGGAAAAGCCCCGAAGATAGAGAGGGGATTGATTGGAGGAGGAGTTGATCTGCAAAACGGTGCGCCCGGTGAAGTGCAAGGGGCCGACGCTGTCAAAGGGCTGCTGGCCGGGGGTGGCCTCGCTGACGCCGCCCACGCCGAAGGAGATGCCGTCGGTGGGGATGCTCTGGACGGCGAGGCGGAGGTCCTCCAGCCACACCGGGCGGGGTCCGGACAGGGCGGGGACCGCCGTGGACAGCAGGACCAGCGTCAGCGCGGTGGGGAGCAAGGCAGCCAGCACCCGCCCCGCGCCGGTGGCAGGGCTTTCCCGGTAGCCCCGGCGGGAGAGGATGACCAGGGACAGAAACAGCAGAAACGCGCCCAGGGGTAGGGAGCCGGGCTGGCGCAAAATAAACAGGGGCAGGCCCACCAGCGCCGCCGTAGTCCCCACGGCGGGCCAGACCGGCCAGCGCAGGGTGAGCCACGGCCCCAGCCACAGGGCCAGCAGGGGAATGGCGGCGGTGAAGAAGGCGGCGGCGGACTGCCGCTGGTAGCCCAGGGAAAGCTCCCGGGGCAGCTCGTAGTAAAGAAGGCTGGGCAGCTCCTCATGGAAGCCGTAGGTGATCTGGTGAAAGACCACCTGGCCGCCGTAGACGACCGCGTCCCACCGCCACCAGACATAAAGGGCCAGCAGGCCGCAAAGGAGCACCGTCAGCCCCGCCCGGAGGGAGGCCCGGGGGAGGTTGTACACCCCGGCGGCCACCGCCGCCCCCAGCAGACACAGCCGCAGAAGAAGGGAGAAGCTCACCGTGAGGGCGAAGGTCTCGGTCAGGGTGAACACGGCGGCGAACAGGGCGAGAAACAGGGTGAGAAAGGACGCGGAGAAGGGGAGAAGGTAGTCCAGCCAAGCGTTCCGTTTCATCGCGGCCCCTCCTTCCCGGAGAGGGTGAGGTGGATGCGGCGGACGGGGCCGCTGTGCCCGGGGAGGGCGAGGGCCATGCCGTCAGGCACTCCCTGACCGCTCACAGGGGCGGGTGCGCCTCCCAGGGACCGGCGGCAGCGCTGCCAGGAATCGGGACCCTCGATGGGGTAGTAGGTAAGTCCGCCGGTCTCCGGGTCGGCCCAGCAGAGGGTGAAGGGCTGCTCCTGTTCCAGGAGCCACAGGGCCAGGGCGTCCAGCTGCTCCAAAAGGGCGTCCACCTCATCGGGCGGGCCGAAGTGGTCGTAGGTGACGGCCACCGCCTCCCGCACCGGCTCCATGGTCTCCCGGAGGACAGGGTCGGCGTCGTCGGGCTGCTTGGCGGTGAGCTTCCAGTGAATGGAGGTGACCGCATCGCCGGGGCGGTAGGGGCGCAGCTCGTAGTCCTCGCCGGGGCCGCCGCCGGGACGGGGACGGAGGACAACGCCTCCGGCGGGGGTGAGGTCCACCGCGGGGACGGCGGCCGAGCCGGGCTTGGGCCACACCAGCGCAAGCACGGGGGCGGGAAGGCGCACGGGGATGGGGAACAGCCCCAGCCAGTCGGTGAGGACGCACTTTTCTGCCGTCGCCACCAGCCAGCCGCAGTGGCCGGTGGGCAGCTCCAGCGTCTGGGGGGAATTGCAGGGCAGACGAAGGGTCTCCCGCTGGGTGAGCTGGGGATAGAGCTTGTTATCCAGGCGGACGGTGAACCGGGCCACCGCCCCAGAGGCCGTTTTGGGGCCGCGAAGCAGCACACGGACAAAAGCCCCTTCGCCTTTGGAGAGCAAAGGGGCGTCACAGCCCATCTCCAACCGGAGACGGCGCAGAGAAAGAAGGGTGAGGCCCGCGGAGAGCAGGGGCAGCACCAGCAAAAGCAGCAGAGTATAGAAGGAGAGGGGGCGGGGGTAAAAGAGATAAAAGGCCCCGCCGCACAGCAACGTGAGCAGGTAGGCCAGCCAGGCGCGTATCATATCAGACGACCTGGGGCTGGGGCACGCCCCGCAGAATGGTGGAGGCGATGGCCATGGTCTTGGCGCCCCCCGCGTCCGCCTCGGGGGTGAGAAGGAGTCGGTGGGCGGCGGTGATGGGGAAGGCGTCGGCCACGTCGTGGGGGAGGACGTAGTCCCGGCCCTCCAGGACGGCGTGCGCCCGGGCCATAGCGGCCACGGCCAGGGTGCACCGGGGGCTGGCTCCGCGGGAGAGCAGCTTGTGGCCGCGGGTGGCGCCGGTGAGGGCAACGATGTACTGCAGCACCGGCTCGGAGAGGTGCACTTGGGCGGTCTGCTGCCGCAGGGCAGTGAGCTGGTCGGCGGTGAGCACGGCCTGGATGCTGTGGATGGGGTTGACCCCCGTGCGGTCCCGGACCATCTGCACCTCCGCCGCCGGGTCAGGATAGCCCATGGACAGCTTCACCATGAAACGGTCCATCTGGGAGTCGGGGAGGGGCTGGGTACCCGCCGCCCCAGCGGGGTTTTGGGTGGCGATGACGAAGAAGGGCTGGGGGACGGGATGGGTCACGCCGTCCACCGTCACCTGTCCCTCCTCCATGGCCTCCAGCAGGGCGGACTGGGTGCGGGAGGTGGCCCGGTTCAGCTCGTCGGCCAAAAAGAGGTTGCACAGCACCGCGCCGGGCTGGTACTCCATCTGCCCGGTCTGCTTGTTGTAGAGGGAATAGCCCACCACGTCGGAGGGCATCACGTCGGGGGTGAACTGCACCCGGCCCCACCGCAAGCCCAGGGCGCGGGAGAAGGCCAGGGCCAGGGTGGTCTTGCCCACGCCGGGCATGTCCTCCAACAGGATATGCCCTCCGGCCAGAATGACCTGGAGGGTGCGGCGGAGAATGTCGGGCTTGCCGACCACGGCCTTGGAGACCTCGGCAAGGATCTGGTCTTGGAATGTCATGGGAAACCTCCTGTCTCAGAAAAAGAGCGAGCCGATCTGGTAAATGAGGAAGGTGACGCCGTAGGCGCACAGCAGCTGCCAGCCGATGGAAAAGAGCGTCCACTTCAAGGAACCCATCTCCCGGTACATGGTGCTCACCGCCGCCACACAGGGGACGTAGAGCAGGATGAAGACCAGGAAGCAGTAAGCGGCCAGAGGAGAAGCAAAGGTCCCGGCCAGGGCGGCGGCCACAGTGGTGCCCGCCGCGCCGATGGAAAAGCCGTAAAGCAGGGAGAGGGTGGACACCACCGCCTCCTTGGCGATCAGCCCGGAGAGGAGAGCCACCGCCGCCTGCCACGCGCCGAAGCCCAGCGGGGCCAGCAGGGGGGCGAGCCAGGCGCCGAAACGGCCCAGGAAGCTTTCGCCGGGGTCAGTGACCATTTGGAGGCCCGGACCGAAGGACTGGAGGAACCACAGCACCACGCTCATGGCCAGGATGAGGGTCCCGGCCTTCACCAGGAAGCCCCGCACCTTCTCCCACACATGGGCGGCGCAGTTGCGCAGGGTGGGGAGGCGGTAGGGGGGCAGCTCCAGCAGGAATGGGGCGGGTTCGCCCCGAAAAACGGCCTTTTTAAAAAAGATACCGGACAAAATGGCGCAGATCAGGCCGATGATGTAGAGGGAGAACACCACCAGTCCTGCATACTGGGGGAAGAAGGCGGCGGTGAGCAGACCGTAGACGGGCAGGCGGGCGGAGCAGGACATGAAGGGCACCAGCAGCATGGTCATGCGGCGGTCCTTCTCCTGCTCCATGGTGCGCGCGCCCATGATGGCGGGGACGGTGCAGCCAAAGCCCATGAGCATGGGGATGAACGCCTTGCCGCTGAGGCCGAAGCGGCGGAGGAGCCTGTCCATGATGAAGGCGGCCCGGGCCATGTAGCCCGAGTCCTCCAAAACGGAGAGGAACAAAAACAGCAGGGCGATCTGGGGCAGGAAGGTGAGCACGCCGCCCACCCCGCCGATGATCCCGTCCACCAGAAGGCTGACCAGCCAGGGCTGGGCGTTGGCGGAGGCCAGCAGTCCGCTGACCCAAGAGGAGAACACGCCGCCCACCAGATACTCTACCCCGTCGGAGAGAAAGGAGCCGAGGGGGCCGAAGGTGAGGGCAAACATACAAAGCATGGTCAACAGGAAGATGGGGACGGCGAAGAGCTTGTGGGTGACGATGGAGTCGATCTTATCCGAGGTGGTGAGGGCGCCCAGGGGACGGCCCTTTTTCACCGAGACGGTGGTGACCCGGCTGATAAAGCGGTAGCGGCTGTCCGCCACCAGGGTCTCCCGGTCGCCCAGAGGGTAGGCGTGCTCGTAGGTCTCCACGATGCTGGAGAGCTTCCAGCGGGTCTCGTCGTCCAGCTTTAACGCGTTCTCCACCCGATCGTCCCCCTCCAGAAGCTTGATGGAGGTCCAGTGGGCGGGGAGACCGGCGGCGTAGGCCCGGTCGTGGATCAGCTCGCCCACCTGGTGGTGGATGCGGTGGGTGAAGGAATCGTAGAGGTCGTCCGGCTCCAAGGTGAATCCGGTGTGGACGCACTTGTGGGCGGCGCGGAGCAGGTCCTGGATGTGCTCTCCCGAGCGGGCGGTGATGGGGATGACGGGGACGCCCAGGGACTGGGACAGCCGCTTCACGTCGATCTTGTCGCCGTGCTTCTCCACCTCGTCCATGAAGTTGAGGGCCACCACCATGGGCTTTTCCAGTTCAAGTAATTGGACGGTGAGATAGAGATTTCGTTCCAGGTTGGTGGCGTCCACGATGTTGATGATGGCGTCGGGGCTTTCCTCCACGATAAAGTTCCGGGCCACGATCTCCTCCATGGAGTAGGGGGAGAGGGAATAGATGCCGGGGAGGTCCACGATGGTGACGGTGCGGCCGTCCACGGCGGCAAGGCCTTCTTTTTTCTCCACCGTGACCCCCGGCCAGTTGCCTACGTACTGGTTGGAGCCGGTGAGGGCGTTGAACAGGGTGGTCTTGCCGCAGTTGGGGTTGCCCACCAGGGCCAGCTTCATCTCCCGCACCTCGTGGGCGGTGGGGTCCACGTCCTGCTTGTGGTGGGCGTGCTCGTGGTCGTGGGCCATGGCCATGCGGCGGAGGGTCTCCTCGTCGGGAATGGGCTGCGTCATAGACACCTTCCCACCCTCCGTGGGGTTGGGGGCGGCGCCGGGGGCGCAGAGGGTGATGTGCTTGGCGTCCTCCTTGCGGAGGGACAGTTCATAGCCCCGGAGGGTCAGCTCCAGGGGGTCGCCGAAGGGGGCTACCTTACGGAGGGTGACGGACACGCCGGGAGTCAGGCCCATATCCACCAGGCGGCGCTTTACCGCGCCCCGCTCCGAGCCGACGGAGGAAATGACGGCGCTCTCACCGGGGGTAAGCTGGTCAAGGGTACGAAGGGATGTTTGCTCAGGCATAAGACCACGTCCTTGCGCGGAAAAATTTCAGGAAACATTATAATACAAACAGGGGGAAATGGCAACAAAAAAGCGACGCCGCGGCGCCGCTTTTTTGTTCCAGTTATTCAGGCTCCTCCACCGTGTGGGAGAGGATGTAGTTGGCCATGACCTTGTACTGGGAGGCCACCAGGTGGACGCCGTCGGTGGAGTTTTTGGCGGGGAGGTAGCCGTTTTCGTCGGCAAAGCAGGAATAGAGGTCCACCAGGTAACATTCCTGCTCCTCGCACAGCTCAGCGATGGCCTCGTTGAGCTTGGTGATGTTCTTCAGGTTGAAGGGGGTGGAGTCGGACTTCTTCTTGGTGGTGGGGGTGGCGTTGAGGATATAGATGGGGATGTCGTCCCCCTGGGTCTCCCGGATCACGTCCAAAATGGCGGTCATATTGGACTTGTAGCGGTCCTTGGAGGTGGTGATCTCGTTGGTACCCAGCATGATGTAGACCTTGTCGAATTGCTGCTGCTCCAGGCCCTTTTTCAAGGTGCCCTGGCCGCCGTTTGGCAGCTTGAACTTGCTGTACCCCGTGGTACCTGCGGCGGAGAGACCGGTGGCGGTGAAGTAGTGGATGTCGGCGTTGACCCCGGAGAAGCCCTCGAAGCCCTCCATGAGGGAGTGACCGATGATGGCGGTGTTGTCAAACCAGTCGTCGCCCAGGAGGTCGCCCTCGGGGACGGGCTGGGTGTAGTCGTAGGCGGGGGGAGGAGCGGGGGGCGGCGGGGTCTGGCAGGCGCCCAGAACGAGGGAAAGGGCTGTGGCAGACGCGGTGAGGATGCTGAAAAATGCTCGGGCCACGGAAAAACACCTCCTGAATTCCATACGCCCTGAAGGGCGGTGTCATTTAAAACGCAAGTAAGCCTGTAAGCCGGGTTCTGTCCTTTAAGACAGCCATCTATCTCGACGCACTGTTGCCAGTACGCTCAAGCCACCTCCTGAGAACGGCCGGGCCGGCCTTGGTGTCCTCCCACGGTGTTGCTCCGGATAGAGTTTACAGCGATGAGCGCTTCCACGTCATCGGGTGAGCTTTTACCTCGCCTTTCCACCTTTTCCCGCCCGGTAAAGGGCGGGTAGTCTATTTCTGTTGCACTTTTCCTAGGGTCGCCCCCGGCGGGTGTTACCCGTTATCCTTGCCCTGTGGAGCCCGGACTTTCCTCATGGCGGCTGTTTCCGGCGCGCCACGCGGCTGTCCAGCTTACTTGCGCTTCTATTTTAGACTATCCCGGCGGGGATGTCAAATACAAGTGAACGGTGAAAAGAGAGAAAAAACCCGCCCGACAGGTGGTCGGGCGGGGGAGGACCGGGAGACGGTCAGGAGGAACGCGCCTTGGCAAGGGCGGTGAGACGCCCCGACAAAAGCCAGCCGCACAGGCCGGCCAGGTCGCCCACCACAAAGCCCGCCAGCACGTCGGAGGGATAGTGGACGCCCACATAGAGCCTGGAGAGGGCCATCAGCGCTGCCAGGACCACCACGGAGACCTTCATCCACCGCTTGGGCAGCGCCCGCAGGGAGCCAAAGGCAAAGGCAAAGGCGGCGGAGGTGTGCCCCGAGGGGAAGGAGTTGGGGTCGTGCTCCGCCACCAGCGGGATGAGCGCGGCGCAGTCCACCCAGGGCCGGGGCCGCTGAAAGATGTTCTTCAGGATCACGTTGGTGAACAGCAGGCTGAACACCAGGGCGCAGGCTGCCGCGAAGCCCGCCCGGCGGGTCTTGGGAAAGCAGAGCAGCAGCGCCGTCAGGACGATGAACAGGATGCCCGAGTCCCCCAGGTGGGTGAACACAGAGATGATGGGGTCGGTGACGGGATTGCGCAGGACCTCTTGAAACCACAGCAGGACGGGCCACTCCAGAGGGGAGAGAGAGGCAAACATGGCTTATGCCCAGTCGCAGGTGAGGACGGAGCCGTAGGTGAACTCAAAGTGGGTGGTCTTGAGGATGTGGGTCTTGCCCACCCGGACCTCCTGGGTACCCACCAGGTTGACGGTGGGATCGGGCACGTTGGCCTCCACGGTGAAGACCAGGTCCAGCCGGGCGTTGTCCCCCTTCTCCTCCGAGGGGGCGACCACGCCGTTGTCATCGGGCTGGTAGTTGATGTGGGGGCGGGACTCCACCTTGGTGACGTAGCCGTCCACCAGATCGCCGTTGGCCATGAGCTGGTCGCTCCCGCCGGCGGCGGCCATCTGGCGCTGGACCTCGGTGTAGACCTCGGGGGTGATGCTGGTGACCAGGACGGTGTAGGTGAGCTTGGTGGAGGAGCCTACGGGGTTGGCGTCGCTGCCGCGGGTGAAGCGGACGGCGAGAAAGAGAATGGCGGCGATCAAAACAAGGACCACCAGCAGGTCAATGAGGTTAAGTTTTCCAAACAGCTTGCCTTTTTCATCAATGATCTTCATGGGAACCTCCCAATTCTGTGTTGGCCGGTCCGCCGGGGAACCTTGCCAAAGTGATGAGGATAGTATATAATACTTTCCGTATGAGTTCAAGAGTTTTTTCCTGAAGATTCCCTTAACAAAAGGAGCGGTGGCAGGAATGAAGGTCGTGCATTTGATCAGCGGCGGCGACACCGGCGGCGCCAAGACCCATATTTTATCTCTGCTGTCCAACATCGCCACCAGAGTGGACATCCACATGGTGTGCTTTATGGAAGGCCCCTTTGCCCAGGAGGCCCGGGAGATGGGCATTCCCACCACCGTCATGGCGGGGCGAAACCTGCCGGTAGTGCTGAGGCAGCTGGAGGGCTTCATCAAGGACGGCGGGTTCCAGATCATCCACTGCCACGGGGCGCGGGCGAATATGATGGGCATGCTGCTGCGGCGGCGGTGCAAGCTGCCCACGGTGACCACCGTCCACTCCGACCCCCGGCTGGACTACATGGGCCGGCCGATCTCCCGGCTGATCTACGGCACCATCAACGCCGTCGCCCTGCGGCGGCTGGACTACCGCATCGGCGTGTCCGACGCCATGGTGGACACCCTCATCCAGCGGGGCTTTGACGTGGACAAGCTGTTTTCCATTTATAACGGACTGGACTTCACCCCCCGCGTTCCGGCGCTGGACCGGAAGGAATACCTGAGAAGCCTGGGGCTGGACTGGGGGGAGGATTGCGTCATCGTGGGCATCACCGCCCGGCTCAACCCGGTGAAGGACTATCCCACCCTGCTGCGGGGCTTTGCCAAGGCGCGGAAGACCTGTCCCGCCCTGCGGCTGCTCATCGCCGGGGACGGCGGAGAGCAGGAGAAGCTGGAGGCCCTGGCGGTGGAGCTGGGGCTTGGAGATTCCATCTGCTTTGCCGGGTGGGTCACGGATACGGACAGCTTCTACCATGCCCTGGACATCAACACGCTGACCTCCCTGTCTGAGACCTTCTCCTATTCCATCACGGAAGGAGCGCGGGCGGAGCTGCCGGCGGTGTGCAGCCGGGTGGGAGGCTTGCCCTACCTCATCGACCACGGGGTCAACGGCTTTTTATTCACCCCCGGGGATGTGGACGCTCTGGCGGAGCATCTGGTCCGGCTGGCGGAGGACAAGGAGCTGCGGGAGAACATGGGCAGGCGGCTGTACGAGAAGGCCAAGGCGTGCTACTCCATTGACAGCACCATCGACAAGCAGGAGGAGATCTACCGCACCATCCTGCACCGGCAGGGAAAGCCGGCGCGGCACTACGGCGCGGCGGTGTGCGGCGCCTACGGCAAGGGGAACGCCGGGGACGACGCGATTTTAGAGGCCATCGTCAAGGAGCTGCGGGACATCGACCCCGATCTGCCCATCTGGGTGCTGTCCCGCCGGCCCAAGGAGACCCGGCTTCGCTACCGGGTGAACGCCATCTACACCTTCCGGGTGGACAAGTTCTGGCGGAAGCTGGGCCGTACCCAGCTGTATATCAACGGGGGCGGGTCGCTGATGCAGGACGTGACCTCCCGGCGGTCCCTGTGGTTCTACCTGCTTACCATCTCCATGGCCCACCGGCGGCACAACAAGGTGCTGATGTACGGCTGCGGCATTGGTCCCATCCGGTATCCCTCCAACCGCAAGCGGTGCGCCAGGGTGCTGAACCGCTGTGTGGACGCCATCACCCTGCGGGACGTGCACTCCAGGGAGGAACTGGAGGATATGGGGGTCACAAGGCCGGAGATCATTCTCTCCGCCGACCCCACCGTGATCCTTCCTGCCGCGGAGGACGGGGTAGTGGACGGCCTGATGGAGGACCGGGGCCTGCGCAAGGACGGGGCGTATATCTGCTTCACCCTGCGGCCCTGGCCCGGTTTTGAGGAGAAGGCGGACGCCTTTGCGGCGGGGGCGCGGTACGCTTACGAGCAGTACGGCCTGACCCCGGTGTTTCTCCCCATCGAAGCGCGGCTGGACAACCCTGCGGCCAAGAAGGTGGCGGCGAAGCTGGGGGACACGCCCTATGTGATCGTGCCCCAATGCGCCAACTCCGCCCATGTGATCGGGCTGTTCGCCCGGATGAAGGCGGTGGTGTCCATGCGGCTCCACGCCCTGGTGTTTGCCGCGGGGCAGGGAGTGCCGCTGGTGGGCATCGTCTACGACCAGAAGGTCAGCTCCTTCCTGAATTATATCGGCCAGGACCTCTATGTGGACTTAAAGGACGTAACAGCGGAGGGACTGTGCGCCGCCATCGACAAGGCGGCGGCCCGGATGGACGACAAGGACTTCCTGCTGTCCGGAGTGGAACGCCTGCGGGCGGTGGAGGGCCGCAACAGTGAGACCGCGGCACGGCTTTTGGGGAGTGAGACACGATGAGAACGATCGTATGCCTGGCGCCCGATCCCTGGCAGGGTGTTCCCACCCGTACCCAGCAGCTCATGAGCCGCATGAAGGGGGTGGAGGTGCTGTTCTTTGAACCACCCGAGTCCAAAGGGGGCAAGGAGCACAGAAAGCCGGGACGGAAGATGCGTCCGGGAGTGACGGTGTATACCCTGCCCCCCGTGTCCGGCGTGACCGCGCGGCAGGGGTTCCGCTTCCGCCGCAGCCAGCGGAAGGTCGCCGACTATATTCTGGAGGTCCTCCGCAAGCGGGGGGTGCGGGAGCCACTGATCTGGTGCGCCACCCCCATGGGGGTGCACCTGCTGGACTTTTTGCCTTACCGGGGGCTGGTGTACGACTGCGGGCGGTACTGGACGGGCTATCCGCCGGCCTGGGAGAGCGACCTGGCCATCCAGGCGGATGTGGTGTTCGCCGCGTCGGCGGGACTGGCCGACCGGCTCAGCCCCTGCTCTCACAACATCGCCGTGGTGGAGAACGGCTGTAACTTCCCCATGTTTACCCGGGAGGACATCGAGGCCCCGGAGGCCACGCTGGCGGCGGGACGGCCGCTGCTGGGCTTTGCGGGAACGCTGTGGGCGGACCTGGACTACGGCCCCCTGCTGACCTGCGCGGCGGCCCACCCCGACTGGTGGTTCATGCTGCTGGGACGGCAGGAGGACAGCCCCGGCCTGCGGCGGCTGAAGGCCATGGACCATGTGATCCTGGCTGACCGCCACCCGCTGATCGAGGTGCCTGACTATATCCACCAGTGGGACGTGTGCCTGGACCTCCGGCGGGCAGGGAGCGCCAGCGACGTGTGTTCCGGGCGGGTATTTGAGTATCTGGCGGCGGGGAAGCCCGTGGTGCGCCACAGCTTTCCCGGCCAGCTGCAGGATTTCCCCGACGCTCTGGTCTACCAGTCCGACGGGAACCACGGCTTCGTGGCCGCCTGCGAACAGGCCATGCGGGAGGACGGTCCGTGGCTGAGGAAGCGCCGCCGGGACGCCGGGGAGCGTTGCGCCTGGGAGCGCAGGAGCGAGCTGGTGCAGAAGATATTGGAAGCAAACGTATTATTGTAGACGCGAGAAAAGGGCACGGCGAAACCTTCGCCGCGCCCTTTTTGTATTTTATGCGCAAAAACAAAAAATTCCTCTTGACACAAGAGGAATAAAATGGTATACTTACTTGCTTTATAATCAGGAGGGGCGTCAAAAGCCGCCCTCCGAACCTAGGGTGAGTATAGCATATTGCCCAAGGAGCTGTCAAGCAGTATTATCGGAAAAGATTCCAACGAATCCGGGCGTATCATCAAGAACGCTGCAGAAAGGACTGGTCAAGGGAATGGTCAAGGACGTCTACTACGGCAAGACCCTGCGAAAGAGCTTTGCCCGACATGAAGAGATCCTGGAGATGCCCAACCTTCTGGAGGTGCAGAAGAACTCCTACCGGTGGTTCCTGGACAAGGGCCTCAGGGAGGTGTTCCGGGACGTGGCCTCCATCACCGACTACGCCGGAAATCTGGAGCTGTCGTTCATCGACTACACGATGGACGAGCAGCCCAAGTACGACGTGGACGAGTGCAAGCGCCGGGACGTGAACTACGCCGCGCCCATCAAGGTGAAGGTGCGTCTGCGCAACAAGGAGACCGAGGAGATCAAGGAGCAGGAGATCTTCATGGGCGATCTGCCCCTGATGACTAACGCGGGCACCTTTATTATCAACGGCGCCGAGCGCGTGATCGTCTCCCAGCTGGTGCGCTCTCCCGGCATCTACTATTCCCGCAACGCCGACAAGG
>CAMNQX010000019.1 GCA_946550725.1 uncultured Clostridia bacterium
GGTAGATGCCGCCCTGCTTGAGCATCTCGTCCACCAGGGTGGTCTTGCCGTGGTCAACGTGAGCGATAATGGCTACGTTTCTGATTTTTTCGTTCTTCAATGTCTCGCACCTCTGTATTTCAGCCTTAACCGAAGTATTTTACACCACCGATCAATAAAATGCAACCCCCTGTGCAGACATATGTAGGGGCGGCCTCGTGAGGCCGCCCTCTTCTCTCACTCCGCCTGGTGGTCCGCTTCGCTGATCTCGCTGAGGGCTAGGGCGGCCTCCATGTCGCAGCCGCGACACTGGGACAGGTCGCCCAGGGACACCATCCCCACCACCTTGTTCTCCTCCACCACCGGCAGGCGGCGCACCTGCTTGGCAGCCATAAGCTGGGCCGCCTCCCGGGCGTCGGCCTTGGGAGAGATGGTGGCGCAGTTGCGGGTCATGATCTTCTGCACAGGCACCTTCGCCGGGTCCTCCTCAATGGCCACGCACCGCAGCACGATGTCCCGGTCGGTGATCACCCCCCGCAGGCCCCCGTCCTCGCCGCACACGGGCAGAGAGCCTACGTTGTGCCGGGCCAGCAGGCGCGCCGCCTCGGTAGCCGTCTCGTCGGGCGTCACCGAAACGACGCTCCCCTCCATCAGTTCCTTCACTTGCATTTTTCCTCGCTCCTTGCTACAATGTTTTGGAAAACTCCACTTCTATTATCTGACAGAAGGGACAGACTATTCCATGAATCCGCTTTTACACATCTGCTGCGCCCCCTGCTCCATCACCTGCATCGACCAGATGCGTTCCGACGGCCTTTCGCCCACGGGCTTTTGGTGCAACCCCAACATCCACCCCTACACCGAATACCGCCAGCGGAAGACCACCCTGGAGGAATACGCCAAAACCGTAGAACTGCCCTTGATCATCGGCGGGGTCTACGGCCTGCGGCCCTTTACCCGCGCCGTCATCGGAGACCTGGACCACCGCTGCGGCAAGTGCTATCAAATGCGCTTGGAGCCGACCGCGCAGTATGCCGCCGAGCACGGCTTTGATTCCTTCACCACCACCCTTCTGGTCTCCCCCTACCAAAACCACGAGCTGCTTTTGGAGGTGGGGCAGGCGGTGGCGGAGCGGTACGGCCTTCAATTCCTCCCCTACGACTTCCGTCCCCGGTTTCGGGAGGGGCAGGACCGGGCCAGAGCGCTGGGGCTTTATATGCAGAAGTACTGCGGGTGCATCTTCAGCGAGGAAGAGCGCTACCGCAAAAAAAGCAAGATCGTCCCCTGAAAAAATACCTAGTAATTCACTGGGTTATGTGTTATACTGTCCCCAGTCCTTCCAAAACAGCGTAAAGGCAACGCCGCGCAATTCGGCGAGCGCGATTTGTGCGGCGTTGCCTAAAAACAAAGGAGAACCGCTATGCTGGAAATCAAAAACCTATCCTACCAGGTGGACGCCGACGGCGAAAACCTGGGTATCCTCCAAAACATCGACCTCACCATCCCCGACGGCAGGCTGGTGGTGATCACCGGCCCCAACGGCGGCGGCAAGACCACTCTGGCCAAGACCATCATGGGCCTTGTAAAGCCCACAGCAGGCCAAATTCTGTGGAACGGCACAGATATCACCGGCCTTTCCATCACAGACCGCTCCAAGCTGGGGGTGAGCTACGCCTTTCAGCAGCCCCCCCGCTTTAAGGGTCTTCGCATCGGCGACCTGCTGGCGCTGGCGGCGGGCAGGGAGCTGACCCACGCCCAGCAGTGCAGCTACCTTACCCGGGTGGGCCTGTGCGCCAACGACTACATTGGCCGGGAGATGGACGCGTCCCTTTCCGGCGGCGAGGTCAAGCGGGTGGAGATCGCCACCGTTCTGGCCCGGGGAGCGGAGCTGATGATCTTTGACGAGCCGGAGGCGGGCATCGACCTGTGGTCCTTCTCCCAGCTCACCAAGACCTTCCGCGCCCTCCACGAGGAGGGGTCCGCCACCCTGCTCATTATCTCCCATCAGGAGCGCATCATCGATCTGGCCGACGACCTGGTGCTGGTGTCCAGGGGCCATGTGGAGGCCCACGGTCCCAAGGAGGACATCCTTCCCAGGCTGCTGGACGGTATGACCGTCGCACGCTCCTGCTACGGCAAGAAGGAGGCGGAAAGCCATGGATAAGACCCAATGGAAGATCATGAAGGAAATCGCCGACCTGGAAAAGACCCCCCAGGGGGCCTATAACTTCCGGGTCAACGGCCAGCTGGACGACCGGCACACCACCGCCAACATCGACATCGTCTCCAAAACCGACAAGCCCGGCATCGACATCATCATCAAGCCGGGCACCAAGGGGGAGAGCGTCCACATCCCCGTGGTGCTGTCCCAGAGCGGCCTTACCGACGTGGTCTACAACGACTTCTATGTGGGCGAGGGGGCGGAGGTGGACATCGTGGCCGGGTGCGGCATCCACAACACCGGCTGTGAGACCGCCCAGCATGACGGCATCCATACCTTCCATATCGGCAAGGGGGCCAGGGTGCGCTATGTGGAGCGGCACTACGGCGAAGGTCCGGGCACGGGCAAGCGGGTGCTGAACCCCAAGACGGAGGTCTACTTGGAGGAGGGGGCCTCCATCACCATGGAGATGACCCAAATTCGGGGCGTGGACTCCACCATCCGGGACACGGTGGCCGTGGTCGGCCCCGGCGCGGAGTGCATCATGAACGAAAAGCTGCTCACCGACGGCGTGCAGACCGCCGAGAGCAACATGGAGATCATTTTGAACGGCGACGGCGCCACCGGACGGGTGGTGTCCCGCTCGGTGGCCCAGGGGGACTCGGTGCAGGTGTTCCGCCCCTGCATGACGGGCAAGGCCAAGTGCTTCGGCCATGTCCAGTGCGACTCCATCATCATGGACGCCGCCAAGATCAAGTCCATCCCCGCCATCGACGCCCAGGACCTGGACGCCCAGCTCATCCACGAGGCCGCCATCGGCCGCATCGCCGGGGACCAGATCTTGAAGCTGCTCACCCTGGGCCTCACCGAGGAGGAGGCGGAGGAGAAGATTTTGGAGGGCTTCCTCAGCTGACATTTCCCGCCGAAAACGTCCCCGCGGAATCTTCCGCGGGGATTTTTTCAAAAAATCCCTTGACTATCAAGCCCCTTTATCCTTTACAATGGCGGCAAAAGGAGGTGTTCCCATGACCATCAAAGACATGGAGGAGCGTTCCGGCCTGCCCCGCGCCAACATCCGCTACTACGAAACGGAGGAACTGCTCTCCCCCACCCGCCTGCCCAACGGTTACCGGGACTACTCGGAGGACGACCTGGCCACCCTGATGAAAGTGAAGCTCCTGCGGGAGCTGGGGTGCTCTCTGGAGGAGATCGCCGCCCTGCAAAAGGACGAGGCCGCCCTCTCCGACGTGGTGGAGCGGCGGCTGGCCGCCCTGGAGGGAGAGGCGGTCTCTCTGGCCCGGGCCAAGGACATCTGCGTCCAGCTCCGGGCCGACGGCGCCACCTACGCCACTCTGGACCCCCAGCGGTACATTCCCAAAGACGCGCCCACCGTCATCCCCTGGGAGCCGATTCCTCCCTCGCCGCCCCACTATCCCTGGCGGCGGTTTTTCGCCCGCTCGCTGGACCTCTTTCTGGTGGGAACGCTGGTGCAGTTTTTCTACACTCTGCTTTTTGACGTCAGCATCCTGGCTCCCACCGGGTTCGGCACAAAGCTGCTGCTTGCGGCCCTCACCCTGCTGATCGTAGTGACCGCCGAGCCGCTGATGCTCCACCGCTGGGGGACCACCCCCGGCAAGTGGGTCTTTCGCCTCCGCCTGGTGCAGGAAAACGGCGCGCCCCTGGACCGGGTGGACGCCTTTGGCCGCACTCTCAACGTCCTGCTGGCGGGCTGCGGGCTGACCATCCCTCTGGTCTCCCTCGTCACCTCCATCCTCGCCTTCCGCCGGGAGGTGAAGGACATCCCCCAGCCCTGGGCGGTGGAGGGGGAGGTCTTTGAGGACGCCAAGCCGGGGAAGGATTTTCACGCCGCCCGGAGCGTGGGGCTGTACGTCCTGGCTGTTGTCCTCGCCGTGGGGCTGCTGGTGTGCGCCGAGGCGAAGGTGGCCCGGCTGCCCTATCCCCAGCCCGCCACCTACGAGGAATTTGCCGCCAACTACAATAAGATTGCCCTCTATTATTGCGGCCTGCGGGGTGACGGAATGGTCGAGGGCCTGACCGCCACCACCGACGGACTTTGGTATGGTCAGGAGACGCACGACTACCATGCGGGGCTATTCTCCTTCCAGCTTGCCGACCCGGACGACCCGGCCACCAGTGAGCTGTCTGCGGTCAAGCTGGACATCGACCGTTTTTCCACCGAGTACGTCACTTACCCCGGCCAACGCATGGCCTATGCCCTGATCGCTTTAGAGGGCCGCTCCGCCCTCATTTGGAACCCCTTTGGCTATCTCGCCCAGCGCGTCTCCTGTCTGGAAAACGGCGACATGGAGGGGCTGAAGCGCCTCCCTGACGGCCGCTGGCACGCCTATCTGGACTACCGGGTCTCCGGGGGGCGTTTGGGGGACTCCTGGGGCTATTACACCTTTGAGCCAAATTATGACGCCAAGTACGACAACGATCTGCAGGACTGGGTCCACTTCCCCACTTCCCAGCATGTCGTCCTCACCTTCCGCCTCCGGCGCACCGGAACATAGAGACGCGGGCGGCTGGGGACAGCCGCCCCTACGATTCTAGCGAACCCTTCGTTGCACTGTAGGGGCCGATGTCCTCATCGGCCCGCAACACAAGAGGGACGGTCCCGAATGGGACCGTCCCTCTTGTATTATCCGTCAATTTGAAAGGTCTTGTGGTTGTGGTCCAGGGTGACGGTGACTGTCTTTCCGTTTGCCGTCCGCTTTACCGTCTCCACCCCCGCCGGGGCTTCGGCGGCGTTCAGCCCGCAGGCGGGCAGTAACTCCGCGAACAGGCGGGAAAGCAAGTCCTCGTCAAAGCTGCCCCCCAGGTAGAAGCACCTGCCCGCGCCGTAGTCATTCTCCGTGGCGGCGGCGTAGTCCCCAAAGGCGCAGGGGGACCAGGTGAGCAGAGTCTTGGCAGTGGTGGGGGCCAGCATCTCGCAGAACACCCGCCCCTCCCCCGTGGCCGCGCCGTCGGGGGTGGTCACTCTCCGGGTCTGTCCCTGCAACAGGCTCTCGTGCTCCTCCAACTCCGCCCCCACCAGATCGGTCAGCCCGGCGGGAAGCCGCTGGCCGAAGAAGAAGTTGTTGTCCCCGTCCTTCCACGCCGTGCGGAAGGTGAGAACTACCGTTCCGCCGCTTTCCACATAGACCTTCAGCCGCTCCTTAAAGTCCTCGCCCATGACCACCATAGCGGGGACGACCACCAGCTTGTACCCTGCGAGATCCCGGTCGGAAGGGATCACGTCCACGGAGATGTTCCGCTTCCAAAGCTGCTCGTAGAGCTTCCGGGCCTCGCGTTCGTAGTCCATGGCGTCGCTCTGGGGCTGGACGCGCCACGCCGCCGCGCTGTCGTAGTCAAACACCAACGCGGCCTCGCCGTGCAGGGGGGTGGAAAGCACCTCCCCGTAGGGCTTCACCCGGGTGAAAAAGTCCTGTACCTCGTCAAACTTCCGCCGCCGCACGTTGTCCGCGTCCAGCACGCCGAAGCAGAACTGCTCCGCGCCCTTGTGATACCCCCGGTAGCGGAAAAAGAGCAGATCAGAGCAGCCGTGGGCCATCGCCTGAGCCGCCCATAGGGCGGATTCCCCCGGCTTGGGAGAGCAGCTGAGGTAATCATGGCCCTGGGTGCCGATGAGGGTCTCGGTGATCCAGAAGTTCCCACCCTTCAAGCCCCGGGCGGTGTCCAGGGCAAAGGCGGTCTGGGCCGGGCTCATGGCGTCGGCCTGGGCACCCCATACCGGGTAGTGGTTGTAGGCGGCCGCGTCCAGATGTTTGGAGATGGCAAAGGGGTCCAGCCGCTTGCCCCACAGGCTGGCGGAAAAGTCGTGGAGCACAAAGGCCCCCGGGATCTCCGCCTTCACCGCGTCCGCCAGTTCTTTCAGATAGGTCTCCGCACTACGGGCGCGTAAACGCTCCCACTCCAGCCGCAGGGCGGGGTTTTGCGGGGTGTCTCCCTTGCGGGGCAAGGGGATATCGTCAAAGCTGTCATAGGTCTGGGTCCAAAAGCCCGTCCCCCAGCGATCATTCAGTTCATGAATATCAGCGTAGCCGCCCTTGAGGTAGTGGATGAAGCCCCGGCGGCATTGGTCGCACCAGCACACATCGCTTCCCTCGTGGCCGATCTCGTTGTCCACCTGCCACGCGGCGATGGCGGTCTCGTCCTTGTAGTGCGCCGCCAGGGCGTGGGCCAGGGCAACGGCCTTTTCCCGGTACTTGGGGGCGTTCATGCAGTAGCCCCGCCGCCCGCCGTAAGGCTCCCGGCTCCCGTCCTCCCGCTGGCGCATGACCTCCGGGTGGGCCAGGGCCAGCCAGCGGGGCATGGTGGCGGTGGGGACGCACATCAGCACGTGTAACCCCCGGGCCTTGACCTTGGCGATGACCTGGTCGAAGAAGGAGAAATCATACACGCCGTCCCGCGGCTCAAAGCGGTCCCAGGCGAAGTCCCCGATGCGGACGATGTTGCAGCCCAGGGCGCAAATGCCGTCCAGGTCCTCCTCCACCTGTTCCATCCCCCACTGCTCGGGGTACCAGTCCACTCCCAAATACATATGCGGCATCTCCTTGCGTTCTCTCACACCAGCGTCAGGGTAAAGGTAAACGTCGTCAGCCCTTCCGCGCTCTCCACGGTAATGTTCTCCCGGTGCTCGTTCAAAATGGTCTTGACGATATACAGTCCCAGCCCCACGCCGTCCCGGTCCATGGAGCGGGACTTATCCGACTTGTGGAAGCGGTCAAAGATGGATTCCAGCTCCTCGGGGGGGATGGTGGCTCCTTCGTCCTTCACCGTCACCAGCGCCTTGGCCCCGTCCTTGTGGATATCCACCCACAGGTGTCCGCCCTCCCGGGCGAACTTGATGGCGTTGTCCAGCAGATTATAGCACACCTGGGTAATGGCGTCCGGCTCGCCCCAGACCATCACGGCCTCCTCGGGCAGCTCCGCCACCACGTCCAGCTTCTTGTCGTTGATCTTCCCCTCCAGGCTCACCAGCGTCCGGGCAGTCAGCTCCACCACGTCGAACTGCTCCTGGGCGGTGATCCCCTGCCCCGACTGGAGGCGGGAGAGGTCCAGCATCCGCCGCACCAGCCGCGCCAGACGCTTGGTCTCGGAGGAGATGGTCTCCAGCGCGGCGGACTCCCGCTCGGCGGGGATGGTGCCGTCCAAAATGCCGTCGGCAAAGCCGGAGATGGTGGTCATGGGGGTTTTCAGCTCGTGGGACACGTTGGCGATGAACTCACTGCGCTGGGCCTCCGCCTTGGCCAGCGATTCCGCCATGACGTTAAAGGCACGGGCCAGCTCCCCCACCTCGTCCTCCCGTGCCGTTTGCGACGGGGCCATGCGCTTGTCAAATTCCCCGTGGCCAAAGGCCCGCACCGTCTGGGCCATCTCCTGCAGGGGCTTGGTCTGCCGCTTGGTGGTCACGGAGGTGAACACGAACGCCACCAACGCCACCCCCACCGCCGCCACCACGAACATCCCCGACAGCTTACGCCACAATTGGGTCAGGTCGTCCGACGCGGTGGAGACGAAGGCCATGCCGATGGTGTTGGCGCGGCCCCCGATGTTGACCACGATGGGCACTCCGGCGATGTAGCGGCTCTCGCCGTAAACGCCCCCCAGATTGCCGTGACGGTGGTATTCCCCGTCGTTCAGCAGCCGCTGGATCACCACGGCGGGAAGCCGCTGGCCCACCAGCGCGTCCAACCTGCCCTCCCCCTGTCCGTCTGCGGAGTAGACGATCTCGCCGTCCGTCTCGCACAAAAGCACATGGGCCTTGGAGATCTTCGCCAGGGAGAAAATATACGCCCGGAAGCCGCTGGAGCGGATGTCCATGCCCTGGGAGCGGTAGCTGGCGGTGAACTCCCCGATAAACTCCGCCGTGTCCTCCAGGGTCCCCATCTGGGCGTCCATGGTGTAGCGGTAGCTAAGGGTAGCAAAGCTGGCCCCCAGCAGCAGGAAGGAGGACAGGATCAGTCCCGCCACCAACGCGAACTGACGTGAGTAGACCGATCTCATTGGATGACCTCAAACTTATAGCCCACGCCCCACACGGTCTTCAGCGCCCACTGGTCGGAGACTCCCTCCAGCTTCTCCCGAAGCCGCTTCACGTGCACGTCCACCGTGCGGGAATCGCCGAAGTAGTCGAACCCCCACACCTCGTCCAGCAGCTGGTTGCGGGTGAACACCCGGTTGGGGGCGGAGGCCAGGCGGTAGAGAAGCTCCAGCTCCTTGGGGGGCGTGTCGATGCGCTTGCCGTCCACGATCAGCTCGTAGGAATCCAGGTTGATGACCAGCTTGGGGAAGGTGAGCTTCTTCTCGCTCACGTCCTCCTCCAGCCCGTAGCGGCGGAGCACCGCGTGGATGCGGGCCACCACCTCCTTGGTCTCGAAGGGCTTGGTGATGTAGTCGTCCGCGCCCCCCTCCAGGCCCTGAACCTTGTCGGAAAGCTCCCCCTTGGCGGTGAGCATGATCACCGGGGTCTTGCCGTCCTCCCGGATCTTTTTCAGCACCGACCACCCGTCCATGATGGGCAGCATGATGTCCAGCAGCACCAGATCGGGCTGGAAGGAGCGGAAGGTCTCGATGCCCTTCACGCCGTCCGCCGCCGCCCGGGTCTCATACCCCTCTTTTTCCAGATACAGCTCCAGCAGGTCGGAGATGTTCTTCTCGTCCTCGATCACCAAAATTTTCTGCGCCATGGCTCCCACGTCCTTTCAGGGTCAGTTTTTCTCATTATGCCGTCAGTCAAGGCACTTTGGGTGAATAATCTGTAAATTTCACAGGGTCGGGCCAAAAATTCCCCTCTTGACACCCTCGAACATCTGTGCTAAATTAGAACAAAAGTTCTGATTAGGGGGTGGCAGGTTTGGATATGATGGAAAAGCTCACCATTTTGGCGGACGCCGCCAAATATGACGCGGCCTGCACCTCCAGCGGCGCGGACCGCCACCATCAGGCGGGGATGCTCGGCTCCGCCGTCAGCCGGGGCTGCTGCCACACCTTCTCCGCCGACGGGCGGTGCGTCACTCTTTTGAAGGTGCTGTTCTCCAACGTGTGCGCCTATGACTGCGCCTACTGCGTCAACCGCCGCTCCAACGACGTGCCCCGGTGCTCCTTCACCCCCCGGGAGCTGTGCGAGCTGACCATGGGCTTTTACCGGCGCAACTATATCGAGGGGCTGTTTTTGTCCTCCGCCGTCATCCAGAACCCCGATTACACCATGGAGCTGATGATCAAGGCTCTGGGGATGCTGCGGCGGGAATACCGCTTCAACGGCTACATCCACGCCAAGGCCATTCCCGGCTGTGACCAACGGCTGGTGTGGGAGATGGGGCTGCTGGCCGACCGGATGAGCGTGAACATCGAGCTGCCCTCGGAGGAGAGCCTAATCAAGCTGTGCCCCGACAAGGGGAAGGCCCCCATTCTGGGCAATATGGCCCAGATCCGGGACGGCATCACCCAGAGCAAGTCGGAGCTGGCCCTCTACAAGCACGCCCCCAAGTTTGCCCCGGCGGGCCAGTCCACCCAGATGATCGTGGGTGCCACGGGGGAAAACGACCTTCACATTTTGCGGCTCACCCAGGGGCTTTACCGCCGCTACGGCCTGCGGCGGGTGTTCTTCTCCGCCTATATGCCCGTGGGCAGCAGCCCTCTGCTCCCCGCCCTCCAAAGCGGCTACCAGCCGCCCCTGCTGCGGGAACACCGTCTCTATCAGGCGGACTGGCTGCTGCGGTTCTACCAGTTCACCGCCGAGGAGATCTTAGACGACGCCCACCCCAACTTCGACCCCAATCTGGACCCCAAGTGCTGCTGGGCGCTGAACCACCCGGAGTTTTTCCCCGTGGAGGTGAACAAAGCGGACTACGAGGCCCTTTTGCGCGTCCCCGGCGTGGGGGTGACCTCCGCCCGAAAGATCATCGCCGCCCGCCGCCACGCCAAGCTGAGCTTCGAGCATTTGAAAAAGCTGGGGGTAGTCTTGAAGCGGGCGCAGTACTTTTTGCTGTGCGACGGCAGGCAGATGGACGGCCTGCGGTTCAAGTGGGAGGTCCTGCCCTCCCGCCTCACCGCCCTGCCCGACGCCGCGGCGGGCCAGCAGCTGTCGCTGTTTGACGCAAAGGGGGCGTGAGCGTGGGCTATTGTTACCGCTACGACGGCACCTTTCCCGGCTTCCTGTGCGCCGTCCGGGACATCTATCAATATCACGAGCCGCCCGCGCTGTTTCTTCTCGCGGACGACCCCACCCCCTCCCTCTACGAGGACCGGTGGGTGGCCACCCGGCCTGTGCTGGCCGACCGGGTCTATGACCGCCTCCACATCCGCATGGGGCGGCGCGCCCTGCTGATGGTGGAGGAGGGGTTTTTGACCTGCGTCCCTGACCGGGAGGTACTGCTCTGCCGCTTCATCGACTTCGCCCTGCAAACGGGAAAAGGGGCGGAAAAGCGGCTGGACAACTACGCCGTTTTGGAGCTGGGCAAGGCCATCCGCCACCTCCAGCGGGAGTGCGAGCTGCTCACGGGGTTCGTGCGCTTTTCCGACTACGGCGGCCTGCTGGTGGGGGAAATTTCCCCCAAAAACCGGGTGCTGCCCATCCTGAAGGTCCACTTCTGCGACCGGATGGCGGAGGAGACCTTCCTTCTCTTCGACCGCACCCACGGCGAGGCTCTCCTCCACCGCCCCGGCGAGACCCAGATCATCCCCGCCCAGGACTTCCAGCCGCCCCCGCCCGGTCAGGAGGAGCGGGCCTACCGCGCCCTGTGGCGGCGGTTCTACGACACCATCGCCATCGAGGGCCGTATCAACCCCAAGCTCCGCCAAACCCATATGCCCAAGCGCTACTGGGCGCACCTGACGGAGTTTCAGAAGGACGACGCCCCCTCCCTGCCGTCCAGTTCCTAAGCAATACGACGCGGGCGGCTGAGGACAGCTGCCCCTACAAAACCGAAATCCGTACCGCAGGTATATTGTAGGGGCCGATGTCTCATCGGCCCGCGTCACTCCCTAATATTTTTCAAGAAATGCAAAAATACCCTTGCCTTTTTCAAATAAAAAGAATAAAATAAAGTTGCCGAGGAAACAAAGGCAGGACGTGGAGGATGGCAGTCCCCCACGCCCCTATGCAGGAGACGACACCTCCCACACAGCAGATTACTGCGCCAACTCCCATTATACGCATTTTCCGCTTTTTTTCAAGGCGGAAATGTGGAATGGGCTTGTGTGCTGATGCGGTGTAGGGAAAGATTCCCTGCGCCGCTTTTGTTTTTTCGGCAGGGAAAGCCCCTGGGACGGGACGTTTCGCCCCGTTCCCTTGGGCCGACCTTGCCGAAACAGGCAAAACACACAAGGAGGAGAAAAGATGAAAACGCGAAAAATTTTATCCCTGGCATTGGCGTTGGTGATGGCGCTGGCGCTGGTGCCCACGGCCGCGCTGGCCGCCGGGGACTTCCAGACCACCGACGGGGTGCTGACCAAGTATACCGGCTCCGGCGGGGACGTGGTCATTCCCGACGGTGTGACGGCCATTGGGGCGAGTGCGTTCAATGGCTGCAAGAGCCTGACCACCGTGACCATCCCGGACAGCGTGACCAGCATTGGGAAGTGGGCGTTCGAGGACTGCAAGAGCCTGACTAACGTGACCCTCCCGGACAGCGTGACCAGCATTGGGGGGGAGGCGTTCCGGGGCTGCACCAGTCTGACCGCCGTGACCATCCCGGACAGTGTGACCAGCATTGGGGGTGGGGCGTTCAGGTACTGCGATAGCCTGACCGGCGTGACCATCCCGGACGGCGTGACCAGCATTGGGGAGAATGCGTTCGATTACTGCAAAAGCCTGACTGATGTGACCATCCCGGACAGCGTGACCACCATTGGGGGGCATGCATTCAGTAACTGCACCAGTCTGACCAGTGTGACCATCCCGGACAGCGTGACCACCATCGGGGGGGGTGCGTTCTACAGCTGCGAGAGCCTGACCGACGTGACCATCCCGGACAGTGTGACCAGCATTGAGGATTGGACGTTCGGGTTCTGCGACAGCCTGACCGACGTGACCATCCCGGACAGCGTGACCACCATTGGGGATAGCGTGTTCAGTAATTGCGAGGGCCTGACCAGCGTGACCATCCCCGCCGGCGTGGGCAGGTTTGCGAAGTATGTGTTTTATGACTGCCCCAGCCTGACCACCATTCGGGGGGCGGATGGCAGCTACGCCCAGCTTTGGGCGCTGGACAACGGCAAGACCTTTGAGGCGGTTCTGCCCGCCGCCGCCACCCCCGGCAAGACCGCCTACGCCAGCACCCAGCTGGTGGAGGTGGACGGGAAGAAGATCGAGTTCCAGTGTTACGCCCTGAAGGACGCCAACGGCAACGACACCAACTACGTGAAGCTCCGTGACGTGGCCTACATCCTGAACGGCACAGCCGCCCAGTTCCAAGTGGGCTGGGACGGCCAGGTCGCCATCACCACCAAGACGGCCTACACCCCCAACGGGAGCGAGATGAAGACCCCCTACTCCGGCGACCGCACCTACGCCAAGGCGGGGTCGGAAAGCGTCCGGCTCAACGGCAGCAGCGAGAAGATGAACGCCCTGCTCCTCAAGGACGGGGAGGGCAACGGCTATACCTACTTCAAGCTGCGCGATCTGGGCACGGCCCTGGGCTTCAAGGTGGATTGGTCGCCCGAACGGGGCATCTACATCGAGACGAAATAACGGCGCGTCTGGGAAGCCGCGCCCTACGCGGGCGGATGGGGACATCCGCCCCTACAGGGGAAGCAGACACATCGTAGGGGCCGATGTCCTCATCGGCCCGCCGCGTTAAAGTCCCTTTCAAAAGGGGGCTTAAAGGGACGGCCCGTGGGCCGTCCCTTTTTCATTCTATCACGCCCCACTCCGGGAGGGGCAATCGCTGCATGGCCGAAAACACATACTCCTTGAGCTTGGGGTACCGTTGGGACAGCTCCGCCACCAGCTCCTTGGCCTCCTGGCGCTTGGTGTAGCCGTCGGCGGGACAGGGGTTTTTCACCACGGGCAGGGAGTTGCGGGCCACCGCGCTGCGCACCTGTCCCTCGGTGGAATATAAGAGCGGCCGAATTTGCGTGATGCCCGTCCGGTCTAGATAGGTCACCGGCTGGAAGCAGTTGAGCCGCCCCTCGAAAATGAGGGACATGAAAAAGGTCTCCACCGCGTCGTCCCGGTGGTGGCCCAGGGCGATCTTGGTAATGCCCAGCTCTCCAAGGGCGTTGTGGATGGCTCCCCGGCGCATTTTGGCGCACAGGGAGCAGGGATTTTTCTCCTTGCGGTGTTCAAAAATCACCTCGTGGATCTGGCTGGGGATGAGGTGGAAGGGCACGTCCAGCTGTTCGCACAACTCCCGAATGGGGGCAAAGTCCATCCCCGGCGTGCCCATGTCCAGCGTCACGCACTCCACCGTAAAGGGCTTGGGGTAAAACTCCCGCAGCTTGGCCAGCGCCGCCAGCGTCACCACCGAATCCTTCCCGCCGGACACCCCCACCGCCACCCGGTCGCCCGCCTCTATCATCTGATAATCTTCCACACACCGGCGCATCTGGGACACGATCTGCCGCATTTTTTCCACTTCCCGCCTGTTTAAAATGTAAAATCGAACGTGAGTATTCAAGAGCATTTGAGAGATTGAGCGAGAAAATCAAAGAATTCGTTTTCTCTCGCAAAAAACTTCCAAAAATCCGTTGACAACCCGGGTCAAAGGCATTATAATACAACACGCTCGACTTTGTAAAGTCAACGCCACCGCCAAAAGGCGGCGAATTCCATACGGAAAGTGAGAGATCATACCATGTCTACCTTTATGGCAAACAAGGGCAACATCGTCCGCAAGTGGTATGTGGTCGATGCCGCTGACAAGCCCCTGGGCAAAACCGCGGTCATCGTCGCCGACCTGCTGCGCGGCAAGCGTAAGCCCGAGTACACCCCCCACGCCGACTGCGGCGACTTCGTCATCGTCATCAACGCTGAGAAGGCGATCCTGACGGGCAAGAAGCTGGAGCAGAAGTTCTACCGCACCCACTCCGGCTATCCCGGCGGCCTCCACGAGACCAAGTACCGCCTGCTGATGCAGGATAAGCCCGAGCTGGCCATGAAGCTGGCTGTCCGCGGCATGATGCCCCGCAACATCATCACCAAGGACTCCCTCACCCGGCTGAAGATTTACCGCGGCGCTGAGCATAACCACCAGGCCCAGAAGCCTGAGTTTTACACCGAGGCTTAAGGAGGTCATCGAATATGTATAAGAGTAAGAAGCCTTATCATTACGGCACCGGCCGCCGGAAGTCCTCCGTGGCCCGCGTCCATCTGTTCCCCGGCGGCACCGGCTCCATCACCATCAACGGCCGCGACATCGAGGAGTATTTCGGTCTGGAGACCCTGAAGCTCATCGTCCGCCAGCCCCTGGTCACCACCTCCACCATCGGTAAGGTGGACATCGTGGCCACCGTCACCGGCGGCGGCGTTACCGGCCAGGCCGGCGCCATCCGTCACGGCATTTCCCGCGCCCTGCTGCTGATGAACGAGGAGTTCCGTCCCGCCCTCAAGGCCGCCGGGTTCCTCACCCGCGACCCTCGTATGAAGGAGCGCAAGAAGTACGGCCTCCACGCCGCCCGCCGCGCGCCTCAGTTCAGCAAGCGCTGATCCCATTTGCAAGTGTTTCAAAAACTCCCGAAGCCGCTGTTGTGGCTTCGGGAGTTTTTTCAGGCTATTTGAGGTTAAATCTGAGGTTAAAGTTTCTCCCGCGCAATATCAGTCCATCTGCTCCATCGTCCCCAAGAACAGCGGAGCGCCCGTGGTCAGGTCCACGATGCCGTAGACAAAGGGCCGGTCGAAGCGGAGGAGGATCAGGTCATCGGGCACCATCGGCATCCCTGTAAATTTGATCTCCACCTCGGTCACTGCCGCGGCCTCGGTGCCCTTTTCGTTCACCTCGAAGGCGGTCTTGTGGATGACGCTGCCGATATACAGCGGGCCGTTTCCGCTGCTGCCCATCGCGGTGAAGTCGGCCCTTTCCGGGTCAAAGGCGTCCTCCAGGCCCAAGGCAACCAGCGTGTCTCTCAACTCGCCATCCCACTCCGCCTTGAATTTGGGGACGCTCAGAGCTACCAACCGCTCCGTCTGGCCATCCAGCAATCCGGAAATGGTCTTCCCGTCCCATGTGCTCAGGTAGTCGGTGAGGCTCACTCCCTCGTCGGGGAGCATGAGCAGCAGGCCCAGCTTGCCGTCGTCGTAGGGCAGCACCACCCCCCGGCCGTTCTCGTGGGAAAGGTAGGCCTCATCCCGCTCGCCGTTGCTCATGCCCTGGGGCGAGGAGACGGTGCCGTCGGCGTTTTGGAAGTCGATGAACCACTCCCACCCCGGGGTTACAAAGGGATGTAAGAACTGGTTCTTGAAATAGACCGCGTTGACCAGGGCCAGGACGGCGTCGGGGTCGAACTCGTTCACCACCTGGGGGATCATGCCACGGGTGGCCTTTTCCACCCAGCCGTTCACCTGCCCCACCGTGTCCGGACTTTGGAGGTCGGCGTGGAACAGCTCTGCGTCAAATTTCTTCTCGCAGATGTTGACAAAGGCGTCGTTCAACGTCAGGTCGGGGTCGCACCACAGGCTGTTGACCAAATTGGTCTCGCTGGAACCGCCCAGGTCGCCGTAGTCCTTCATCAGTGCCATGCAGTAGCCGCCCAGCGTCTCCTGATCCATCCCAAAGACCCGCTGAAACTCCGCCGCCGTGTTCCCCTCCGCCCCCATGGCGGTCATGCCCAGGGCCAGGGTCACCGACAGGGGCGACATCAGGACGTTTTCCCCCTCCCTCCGGCCGGCACGGAGCAGGTCCACCGCAAAATCGGCGTAGGCCTCCTCCGTCTCCACCGTGCGCTCGGCCGGACGCAGCTCCATCGTCTCCAAGTCCTTGCTCTTGATGGGCTTTGCTCTGCTGCCCCCGCCTGTGCAGCCCGTCAGCAAAGCCAAAACCAGCGCGATGGTCACGATCTTTTTCATGGATACCGCCCCTTTCCATTGTTTGGTATCTCTTTGGACGGAAAATGCGGAAAAGTGTTCCGTGCAGGGTCTTTTTGGGTCACTCTCCCCCTCATTTTTCCCGTTTCTCCTCCAAGCTTGACAACATTTGCCCCTCGGCTTATACTATATTGCACGATTTTGATCCCTTGCTTGGAGGTGACCCGAGCCATGCTGATCCCCCTGCTTTTTATTTTGGGCGGCTACCTTTGCGGAAGCGTCCTCTTTGCCCGTCTGGCCGTTGGTCTCTTTGGGAAAACGGCTATTTTGAGCGAGAGCCGGGACGCCAACCCCGGCGCGGCCAACGCCTTTCAGTACGGCGGGTTTTGGTGCGGCGTGCTGGTGCTCTGCGGGGACCTTACCAAGGGCTTTCTTCCTGTCCAGCTCTGTCTGGCCTACGCTGACCTGTTTGCCCCCCTTCCCCTCCTGCTCCCTCTGGCGCTGGCTGCGCCCGTGATCGGCCACACCTTCCCTCTGTTTTACCGCTTCCGCGGCGGCAAGGGCATCGCCGTCACCTTCGGCTGCCTGCTGGGGCTGTGGCCCCTGTGGGAGCCGGTGGCCTATTTTGCCCTGGCTTTTGTGTTTTTCTCGGTGATCCTCCGGGTGTCTCCCCACTTCTACCGCACGGTGGTCACCTATCTGGTCACCCTCGGCCTGCTGTTCTTCCGTTGTCCCCCCGTGGCGTGGAGCAGCTTTTTGCTTATGTCCTGCGCCGTTCTCCTGCGGTTCCATCTAAGCAAAGAAGAACGGGAACACATGGTGGTGAATGTCCTATGGAAGTCCTGATCCTGTCCTGCGGCACCGGCGGCGGACACAACGCCGCGGCGGAGGCCCTTCGGGAAGAATGTGAACGCCGGGGAGACCGGGCCGTGTTCATGGACCCCTACGCCCTGCGAAGCGACCGCGCCGCCCGCCTGGTCAGCGGGACCTATGTCTCCCTGGTGCAAAAGACCCCCCGGCTCTTCGGCGTAGCCTACACCCTGGGCGAGCTGGTCCGCAGGCTCCCCTGGCGTTCCCCCGTCTACTTTGTCAACCGCAGGGCCGCCCAGGCCATGGAGCGTTTTTTGGCGCAGCACCACTTTGACGCCGTGCTCATGCCCCACCTCTTTCCCGCTGAGATCATGACCTGTCTCAAGAACAGGGGCGTCCCCCTTCCGAAAACCATTTTTGTGGCCACCGACTACACCTGCATCCCCTTCACCGAGGAGACCGACTGCGACGCCTATGTGATCCCCCACCCCGACCTGCTGGTAGAGTTCGAGCGCCGGGGCATCCCGCGGGAGAAGCTCTACCCTCTGGGCATCCCGGTCCGCCGGGCCTTTCGTCAGGAGCTATCCCGCACCGACGCCCGTAAGGCCCTGGGACTGGACCCGGAAGAGACCTATCTTCTGGTCTCCGGGGGCAGCATGGGCGCGGGGGTGCTGAAGCGGGCGGTGCGGGAGCTTTACCGCCAGTTTGGCGTCTCCGCCCATCTGATCGTGATCTGCGGCACCAACCGCCGGCTCTACCGTTCTCTGGCCAAAAAGTACGGCTCGTCCATCATCCTCCTGCAAACCACCGACAAAATGGCGCTTTATCTGTCCGCCTGCGACCTCTACCTCACCAAGCCCGGCGGGCTGTCCACCACCGAGGCGGCGGTGGTGGGTCTCCCCCTGGCGGCTCTGCGCCCCATCCCCGGCTGCGAAACGAAGAACGCCCAGTTTTTTACCTCCCATCAATTTGCCGTCTCCCTTTCTCAGATCCGCTCCGGCGTAGACCCCGATCTGTGGAGCGGCATGGCCCGGCAGCAGCGGGAAAACATCCTTCCCGACTCCGCCGAGCGCATCTGCGACCTGGCTCACCGCCTGGTAGAGTCCGGACCTACGCAAGCAACGCCTTGAGGCTATCGCCCCAAGGCGTTTTGCATCCGCCCTTTTACTCCAGCTCCCTGCGCAGCTTCTCCAGGGCCTTTTTCTCAATGCGGGATACATAGCGCATCGGGTAATGTAAACGATACTTCCTAAAAATCAGCTTCCAGTTGACGGAAGCGGAATTGAATGATAATCTGTTTGTCGGCGGTCAACTCCACCCGCTCGATGAGACTCACCAGCAGTTCCCGGTTGGTGGGGGCGGTCTGGATGAACTTCTCCACCAACTCTTGCGCTAATGCGGCTTGTTTGGCTGGCGAGTGATCCGAACGGTCAAGCTGGGTCAGCCGCTGTTCCAGAGCGGTGCGGTCTGCCTTCACCTTGGCGTAGATGCGCTGGAAGTCGGCCTCGTCCAGTACGCCTCCCAGCTTATCCATGTAAACCTTGTCCAGATGGGCGGTCAGGCTGTCGATTTTCCCTTGGAGGGCGGCCCGCTCCCGCTCGTCATCCCCTTGGGCGGCTGTATTTTCCACCTCTGCTTGGGCCGTGGGGAGCAGCCGCTCCTTTTGCAGATACCGAGCACACACCTCCCGCACCTTGTCCACCACCGCTTGGGTGACCGTCTCCTCCTTGATGGTGTGGCTGGTGCACACCCCCGCCTTTGTGAACCGCTGATAGGTGCGGCAGACGAAGAACAGCCGGTCCTCCCCCGCCGCCGTCTTGCGGTTGATGACCGCCAAAGGGTAGCCGCATTCGTGGCAGAAGATCAACCCCTTGAGGAGGAAGTCATAGGTGCGGCTACGGGTACTCCGGCGGCTGCTCACCAGCCGCTGCACCTTGTCGAAGGTCTCCCGGTCGATGATCGGCTCATGGGTGTTCTCCACCACCACCCAGTCCTTCCGGGGCTGACGGACACACTTCTTGGTCTTGTAGTTGATCTTCCGGCTCCGGCCCTGCACCATGCTGCCAACGTAGGTCTCGTTTTGAAGCATATCGGAGATGCGCTCACTGCTCCATAGCCCGGTGTAGGGGCCGGGGTTGGCAACGGGCAGACCAGCGTAGGTGGCCGGGGTTGGCACTCCCTCGGCGTTGAGACGGGCTGCAATCTGGCGGCAGCTCTCCCCCTCCAGCGCCATACCGAAGATGCGGCGGACGGTTGGAGCAACCTCTTGGTCAATAACGATCTTGTTTTTTTCCGTGGGGTGCATTTGGTAGCCGTAGACCGGCTTGCCGCCGATGAACAGGCCCTTGCGCTGTTTGTCGTGCTTGACGCTGGAAATCTTCTTGGAGATGTCCTTGGCGTACATATCGTTCATGATGGCGCGAAAAGGCGTGATGTCGTTGGCGGTGGAGTCCACCCCGGTGTCGATACCGTCCAGCAGGGAGATGTAGCGCACCCGGTGCTCCGGAAAATACCGCTCCATGTAGTGGCCTGTGAGGATGTAGTCACGGCCCAAGCGGGAAAGGTCTTTTGTGATGACCATGTTGACCTTCTTTTCCTCGATGTCGGCAATCATGCGCTGAAAGCCGGGGCGGTCAAAACTGGTGCCGCTCCAACCGTCGTCGATGTAGGTGTCGTAGACAGATAACCGTTGCTGCTGGACAAATTCGTGGAGCAGAGAGCGCTGGTTGTTGACGCTCTCCGACGGCCCTTCGTTCTCATCCTCCTTTGATAATCTGATGTAGAGTGCTACATGGTAGTCCATAGGGTTGCTTACCTCTAAATACATGATTGACCTCCAGAGATAAGCGGCCATTCATCATGAATATGGTACTTCTTTTCCCTCATGGCGTCAAATTTTCGCACTGTTTAGGCTTCTCTTTATAAAGAACCGCAGGGACTGTAAGATCAATTCCTCCAACTCATTTTCTTCTGCAAAAACGCAACGCACGACCATGCTTGCCCCTCCTTCCTCGGATAGCAAAGCATATGCGCCCAGCAGGCCAGACTTGCCTTGCTGCTCCCTACCATCCGAGAAAGGAGCGAGCAGCCCGATGTTCGGCAGGAGGTCTCAAAATCTGAGCACAAAAAATGCGTCCCACGGTGGGACGCATTTTTTACAAACGGGAAACACCCTGTCACCCCCCCCCTGATTTTTTGCATTAAGTAGAGGGGTTACTCTCGGTTGTCACTTTGCACCTTGAAAATTGAATAGCACACCACCGGGAGGCATACAGGCAGCCGCGCGCGGGAAGGGGACAAGCCCTTCAAGCGCGGGGATGAAACGGGCATAGCCAAGACCTGAAAATACGCGGTCGAAAACAGCGGGCGCAGGAAGTGGCCCGGTGGTGTGTGCTTTTGAATTTCACTTGCACTTTTTTTGACGATATAATATAATCCGAGGAGATGGTTTTATTGGTTGCGTAGAACTTGCGGGATGGCCCGCTATTTTGTTTGACTTCCGGAAGGATATCCTTTATTGTGTGGTCAAACGGCGGGGACACCCCGCAAAAAAGGAGGAAATTGTATGAAGCGCAAAATCTTGTCCCTCATGCTGGCGGCAGCTCTGGTCTTGGGGCTGGCTGTGCCTGCGATGGCTTACACGACCCCGGATTTTGCCGACCTTCCCGCAAACAACTGGGCATACGCTCCGGTGATGCGGATGGCAGATCAAGGGATCATCCAAGGAACCGGCGGAGGGAACTTCTCCCCCGCACTGAAGGTCAGCGCGGCCCAGTTCCTCACACTGGTTGGTCGGATCGTGTTCCCGGAAGCCAAGGTGAGCGAGGGCGACACATGGTACGGCCCCTACGTGGCGGCAGCTCAGAGCAATGGACTGCTTACCGGGACTCAGGTGGACGTGAACCAGCCCGAAGCAGAAATCACCCGCTATGATATGGCGGTGGTTCTCCGGGCCGCGGCGAAGAAGCTGGGCAAGACGGAGACGCTGGCACAGCAGAGCCAAGTGACCGACTTCGGCGTGATCCCCAATATGTACACCGAGGCGGTTCTGGCAGTCTACGGCATGGAACTGATCAAAGGTGACCAAGCCGGAAAGTTCAACGGCGGCAACACCATGCAACGCAATGAGCTGGCTACGGTCATTGACCGGCTGGTAGCTCTGAAGGGTTCGGGCACAACCACCGAGCCGGAACAACCCGAGCAGCCCGCCGAGCCGGAAATCGTCCACCTGACTCGCCGGATCGTGGCGTATTATCCCATCCCCTTCAATCATAACGATGGACGCCGTCTTATCAGCGATCTCTCTTTCCCAGTCGAGCTGCGCTACACGGAAGACGGGGGGAAAACCTACACGGTCATCGCAAGCCCCAATACTGACTATAAGCCAGACTCCCATTGGGGTGTGAATACCTTTGAGTTTGATGTGGACAAGGCCGTGGTACTATCCGGGAAAGGCCAGTTCTATGTCAGCGGCGAGGTGGAGATCGACGGAGTCCTCTACGCCACCCATGACCGGCGCACAGATGGGCGAGCAACCATTGTTCCTGCCAAACTTGGGCAGCTTTATGAGGGGGAACGAAGCGCAATATATGTGGAAGTGGTCCCTGCCACGACCGGGTATAAGCGAACTGTCACGATTAAAGGCGGGTATGGTGTTGACAGAGGAACGGAGGGAATTGCACAATGCAGATACTATCCTGATGGAGATACCGGTTTTGGGACCGGAATCCTGCTGGGCGAGGCACCTCTGGTTCAAGATGAATATCCGGGCACATCGCTACCCCGCACACAATACACGATTGAGTTTGAAATTGATACCCTTGATTACTCCAATGCAGAACTTGAGGCGTATCGAATCGAATTATATAAAAGCGACGGGACTCGGCTAAACGGCGGCTCCGACCTATCTACACTAAAGACTGTTTGGACTTCGGACAAAGTAATTGTGGAATAGCGGCTCGGCCTATAATCGCATTCAAGGACACCTGATTTGATATCAGGTGTCTTTTTAAAAGACAAGGGGACGGTTCTTTTGTCTTGACACTTTTTGGAATATGTGATATATTTCTTTCATACAGAAGAAATAGCGAACTTATAGACGAAATTTATCTTTGGCCGTCTGAGGCGGCGAGGGTGCTGTAGCCCTTCCGCTGCCGACAGCAGGGACGGTTCTTCTGTCGTTCGCTAGGTAGGATGGAGACAAGGAAGGTGAGCTTATGCCAAGGCACGCACGGCGCAGAAGCGAGAGCGGCATCTATCATGTGATGCTGCGGGGGATCAACCGACAGGTGATCTTTCTGGACGACGAGGACTGCGAGAAGTATCTGCAATGCTTGGGCGTCTGCAAGGAGCTGTCCCAGTTTGCCCTGCTGGCCTACTGCCTGATGGGAAACCATGTCCACCTGCTGATTCAGGAAGGCAAGGAACCGTTGGAGCTGGTGTTCAAGCGGCTGGGGTGCCGGTATGTCTACTGGTACAACTGGAAGTACAAGCGCACGGGGCACCTGTTTCAAGACCGTTTCAAAAGCGAGCCCATCGACGATGACCCACAATTTTTGGCCGTCTTACGGTACATCTATCAGAACCCGGTTAAGGCGGCGATCTGCGAGAGGCCGGAGGACTATCCGTGGAGCAGCTATCACGCCGCATCGCCCTATGCCAAGCTGGTGGACGGGGACAAGCTGGCGGAGCTGCTTCCGCTGGAGGATCTGACAGCGTTCATGGCCCAGCCGGGGACGGAGGCGTTTTTGGACATCGACACGCAGGGACGCCTCAATGACCGGGAGGCAGCGGAGGTCATCAAGGGACTGTGCAAATTGGAAGCCACGACGGAGTTTGCCCTGCTGGACGAGGAGGAGCAGCGAAATCTGCTGCCCCGGCTGCGGGAGGAACGGTGCTCTATTCGACAGATCGCCCGGCTGACGGGAGTGAGTAAGGCGCAGGTGGAGAGGTTGTTGCGATAAGTAGGTGTAAGAAATGCGTCCCACGGTGGGACGCATTTTTCTATGACAAGAGCCGGTCTATGACCGGCTCTTGTGGCTTGTTCCCCCTTGATAACTTTTCACGCCGCTGACCAGGGGCTGTCAAGGCCGGCCAGCCGTCAGGCTGGTCGGCTCGTGGGTGGTTGCGAGCAACCACCCGGCCTTGACTGGCACCGGGCAGCGGCGTATCATTTCCCAAGGAGGGAAACAGCCTTTTGCTGTGGGGTTTTAGGGGGTATCCCCTAACAAGTGTCTTTTGTACTACCAAAAGACATACTTGCTCGGACAATACACAAAATCCTGCGTTTTATTTAGTATTGCTAATCATACTTTCGCGTGTTACCATAAGATTATCCACAAATAGTACACTTAGGAGATCAGAATGAACGAATATTGGGAACAAGAATTACATCGCATTGCCAAGCGGCTCCGCATATGGAAGGCTTTTTCCATGCTAAATTGCGATAGCTTTGAAAACAATATCAGTAAAAACATATTGCTATCCGCCATTATTCTTCGCAAGGTAATTGAAGACGAATATCAAATGAACAAAGACCTTCAATCTCATGACCTAAAACCCGAAAAGTCTTGGTGCAGGTTCAAATATCTATTTCAAACTATTCCAGCTATTCGGTTCCCCTTTTGTGGCGAAGATGCTATATACATAGTTGAGCGACCATTCCCGGCGGATTATGGACCTGCGTCAGAAAAAATAGATATCCCTTTACGGGAAATATGCAATTCTATTGTCCACAGTTATGTTTGGGCACTCCCCCGAACCAATGGGAAACGATGCATACAGAGCTTTCTTGTTTCCTCTGACCGTGAGAAAGGCAAATACTTAAATTATATTCTATTGGATGATTGGATCAAAGCCCTTCGATAGGAGGCCAATATTTGCCGTGATACGTTGGTTCACTTTGATAGATGAAATGAGTGATGTATTGTTTTTTCGGCAAAACCTGATATAATAACTATCAAGTAGAAATTTGTTGCAGGAGGTGTCATGTGAAAAGCAAAAAGCCTCCCTTTGAAATCACAAACGCTATGATAGACCGTGTTGCTGAAATTGCCGAGCTGGTGGGGCGGCTCTCTACCAGTCGGCTCTCCAGCAGCCCCACCCTGCGTCGTGCCAACCGCATCCGCACCATTCATGGGTCTCTGGCCATTGAGCAGAACACCCTCACTCTGGAGCAAGTCACGGCGGTGCTCAACGGCAAGCAGGTGCTGGCGCCGCCCAAGGACATCGCCGAGGTCAAAAACGCCTACGAGATCTACGAGCGGCTGGACAAGCTTGACCCCTACTCGGTGGACGACCTACTGGCCGCCCATGAGGTCATGACCCGTGGCCTGCTGGACGAGTCCGGCGTGTTCCGCACCCGCCCCGTGGGCGTGGTGGACGGCGCGGGCCATGTCCTCCACTTCGGCACTCTGCCCCAGTATGTGCCTGGGCTGGTGGCCGAGTTGCTGGACTGGGCCAAGACCAGCGATGTGCATATGCTCATCCGCAGTTGTGTGTTCCACTACGAGTTTGAACTGATCCACCCCTTCGCCGACGGCAACGGCCGGGTGGGGCGGCTGTGGCACACGCTGCTGCTCTCCCGGTGGAACGCCGCCTTTGCATGGCTTCCGGTGGAGTCCATCATCCATGACCGCCAGGCCGACTACTACGCCGCCATCAATGCCTCCAACGACGCGGGCGAATCCACGGTCTTCATCGAGTTTATGCTGGACGCTATTCGAGCATCGCTCACCGACGCCATCAAAACGAGCGATGAAATGAGCGCTGGAAAGGTGGACAAGGCCACCCTCCGCTGGCGAAAGATTGAGGAGTTCTTGAAGACTCATGACTATATCATGAACGCCGATGTCCGGGAGCTGTGCGGCGTATCAGCAGCAACGGCGAATAGATTGCTCTCACAATTAGTATCTGAGAAAAAGTTGGCAAAATATTGCAGAAACGGACACTGGAACTACTCTTTTGCTCAATTATCAAGTAATAGTAGATTGGACTGATTGAAAATGGAATCAAAGAAAATTAATCGCATACTTATAGTTGTGTCCGTTGTTCTTACAGTCGCTTTCGGCGGTTGCTTATTCTTTTCTTTGCGCAATCCTCGCTTCAATTTTGTGAATACGATAAGTTCAATATCTTCTTTCTTTGTTGCTATTTTGACAATTATCTATGTATACACAACATCAAAGCAAATGGATTTTATGAAACAGCAATTAGCTCAAATGCAACAAGATCAAAGAACGCGTGAACAACCAATCCTAGATTTAGAGCCAGTAGAATTTAAAATAGAACGCCCAAAATTTTATTATTCTCCACCAATAGACGAGTATTCTTATCTCGCACGGCATTTCTTCTCCGTCCGAATCAATAATGTTAGCAATTACCCTGCCGTGTTTGTAGATATAAGCGCCCAATTAGTTATTAGCGAAAATGAATGCGAATTATGTCTAGACACCACCTCCCGTCGTATTAATATTATCTCTTCAAACTCAATTAGCAAGGAAATCAAAGTTATGTTTGCTCATGATAGTCAGCATAAAATGATGTCAGCCTTGCGTAGCGATTTAACGTCAAACCTTCCTAAACTGAAAATCTCAATTCTTTATAAGAGTTTGTCTGGTGCAAATTATCTATTAACGCATACATATTGGATAGACATTGCGGAAGATGACGAACAATCCTTTGAAATCTTGAAAAGCTGGCATACAGCGTTGGTTTCAGCACCTATTGAAGAAAAAGAAATGTTGGAACAACTCAAAAAAATTTTGGACGAGGAAACTCAGAATTCGCTTTTCTATATTGCCAGAGAGGCGTTTGATAAAAAGCTAATTGGAGCCGATGCGTTGCGGCTTCATATGGTTGAGATTCCTCAAGCATTTTCGCTTAAAACTATTTCTGACGATGAGTTTAACCTAGAAATTGAGTCGCATCAATATGGACATTATGTGGGTTCTCGCATTAATGGATGCGATATACTTCCATCCGAGGAACCATCTGTTGCCGCAAACAAAAATATGATGAATGACCGCCTATCTTCCTAAATTTTTCCCGCTTACAATAAGCGCGCTGCTATCCTAAATATGCTGATGCCCGGACAAACCTTCCCTTTCAAGGCTTTCCGGGCATCGTTTACATTAGCCGCGGCGCGATACGTAGCTCCGGGAGATCCCGCAGCGCTGGGCGATCTCCCGCTGGGGCATGGGAACGCGGCCGTTGAGACCGTAACGCAGGGTGATGATCTCCGCCTCCCGCTCGGTCAGGCACTTTCGTACCGCCTCACGCGCCCGCCGGCAGGACTCCTTTAAGTCCAGCTCCTCCAGCATGGTGTCGTCCACCCGGATCACATCCATCAGAGACAGGTTGTTTCCCTCCTGGTCGTTGTCCAGCGTGTCGGACAGGGACACCTCCCCCTGCAGCTTCTTCCGCGACCGGAAGTGCATCAGGATCTCGTTCTCGATACATCGGCTGGCGTACGTCGCCAGCCGCACGTTTTTGTCCGGGTCAAAGGATGAAATGGCCTTGATCAGCCCAATGGTGCCGATGGAGATCAGGTCATCCTGGTCGCCGGACTGGGTGTAGTATTTCTTCACGATATGCGCCACCAGGCGGAGGTTGTGCTCCACCAGCACGTTGCGGGCGTCGTTGTCGCCCCCCTTCGCCAGCTCCAGGTACTTCTTCTCCTCCTCCGCCTTGAGCGGGCGGGGGAAAGACCCGCTGTTTCCCGACAGCCGCAGCGTCAGGAACAGACTGTTCAAGATCAGGATCATCCAGGCCGAAAGCATAAAAACACCTCCACCCACAACCTATGTGGGTGGAGGTTGTCTGTATGTGCGCCGCAAAATGTGAAAGAGTCGAACCCCTCTCGGAGTTCGACTCTTCGTGTTTTGGTGGAGATAAGCGGGATCGAACCGCCAACGGCTGCGCCGTTGGCGTAGACCGCTGACAAATTATGAGGCAAGAGGTCAGCGGCTCGATCCCAACTCCACCGAGCAAAAAGAAACAGCCACCCTTACGGATGACTGTCTCTTTTGGTGGAGATAAGCGGGATCGAACCGCTGACCTCTTGAATGCCATTCAAGCGCTCTCCCAGCTGAGCTATACCCCCAAATTCGGCGGCGGGCCGCTGAACATATGATATGTTACCAGAGCCGCCGCCGATTGTCAAGCCTTTTTTTCGTTCTGCGCCTATTTTTTCGAGAAATATGCCTCCACCAGCGGCGTCAGCACATCCACCAGATCGTGCATATCCCACCCCGAGGTGTTAACACACAGGTGATAGCCCTGCACGTCCCCCCAGCGGCGGTCGGTGAGCAGGGCGCGGTAGCGGGCGCGCTCCTTGTCCACCTTGGCCATGCGCCGCTTCAGCTCCGCGTCGGTGAGCCTCTTCTCGTCCTCACTTTGCCGGGCGCGGCAGCGTTTGAGCTTGCTTTCCTCGTCCGCATAGACAAAGAGGTTGAACGGCTCGTCGGCGCGCAGCACCACGTCGGCACAGCGGCCCACGATCACGCAGTCCCCCTTCTGGGCCAGGGACTTCAGCAGCTTGGTCTGCTCGGTCATGACCTCCATGTGAGGGTCCAGCATGGCCGAGGTGTGGGCAAAGGTATGGCCGAAGGTGATGGGATAATAGGCGCTGACCCCCCGCTCGGAAATGCTGGCGATGTATTCCTCCGCCAGTCCGCTGCGCTGGGCCACGGCGGTAATGATCTCCCGGTCGTAATAAGCGATGCCCATGCGCTCCGCCAAACGTTTGCCCACCTCGCGTCCGCCGCTGCCAAACTCGCGGCTGACGGTAATGATCCTATGGCCCATACCTGTCACCATCCTGTTTTCAAATTTGAGGGATGCACCCCTCCTTGCTTTTCTATTTTATCACTAAAACAACAGGAAAATCAAGTGGGAAATTTGGCGAAATTATCCTACCATCCGGCAATACCCACGGGTGGTAAGGCGGTACATCCCTGCGTACAGCAGCGCAAAAAGGGCAAACACCGCCAGAGTACACACCAGCTCCAGGCCCAGATCATACAGTCCGAACAGAGTGAACAGGCGGGTGATAATGGGAAAATCAAAGGCCACATGGATCCCCGCCACCAGCAGCGGCGCGAAAAACACCGCGCCCATCTGGCTGTTCACCGAACGGCGCACGTCGTCCTCGTCCAGGCCCACCTTCTTCATGATTTGGAAACGGCTGCGGTCCTCCCGGCCCTCGGAGAGCTGCTTATAGTAGAGGATGAGCAGGGTGGCCAGCAGGAACAAAATGCCCAGAAATACGCCCAGGAACAGGAAGCCGCCGTTCATGGCGTAGTAGTCGGAGGCGTAGTGGGCGCGGCTCTCCACCCCAAGGGAGAGATACTCCCCGGCGTCTACCCGGACCAACGTGTCCATGGCCTCCTGCAGGTCGTCCTGCTGGGCGTTCACGTCGCCCCCCAGGTCCCAGAAGGTCTTCCAGGTCAGCTGCCAGTCGGAATAATCCCCCGCCGGGCGGGCCGCCATCAGCTCCAACAGCGTCTCCCGGGGCAGGACCACGGTGTATTCAAAATCGGACACGTAGACCAGGGTGGTAGTGACCTTGGGCGCCGCCGCCAGAGGTTCGCCCAGCTTCACCGTCCAGGGAACGGCATCGGGACCAACACCCAGGGTGAGAGACTGGTCGTCGGGCAGCTTACCGGTGGTGTAGACGTGAGCCTTGCCGTCCCGGGGAACGGCGCCATGGCCCATGGCCCGGTCATAGGCGTCATAGTCGAAGAAGGTGAACAGGGCTGTGTTGACGAACTGCTCCGGGCGGGCGGCGGAGTCCACATAAGCGCCGTCGTCCAACACCCGGAAGGAGACGGAGGCCAGATATTCCGTCTCCCCGCCCAGCTCGGGCGCGTAGCCCTTGTCCGACATGGCGGAGGTCAGCGCGGTTTTCAGCGCCTCCTTGTCCAGCAGCGTCTGGACCAGCGGGTCGTAACGGACGGTCATCGCCGCCTCCCGGGGGAACACCTCGTTGACGCTCCGCCGCACCCCCACATAAAGCCCCAGCGTGCCCGAGATCATTACCAGCACCATGGTGCAAAGGATGCAGATGTTGGCCAGGCCCACGCCGTTGCGCTTCATGCGGTGGATCATGCCGGAGAGGCCGATGAAGTGAGGGGTCTGATAGTAATAGCTCTTGTTTTTCCGCAGGGCCTTGAGGATGACCACGCTCCCGGCGGTGAACAGGCAGTAGGTGCCCACCACCACCAGAAGCACCGCCAGGAAGTACACCACCAGGGCGTCCAGGGCGGACTTGGTGGTGAGGGCGATGAAGTACCCCGCCCCCAGGGTCCCGAAGCCCGCCAGGGCCAGCAGCCAGCGGGCCTTCGGCTCCCGTTCGCCCACGTTGCCCTCCCGGAGCAGCTCGGCGGGCTTTTGCTTGGAAAGGCGAAACAGGTCCAGCAGAAGGTTGAAGCCCAACACCAGGGCAAACAGCAGCACGGTGGACACCGCGGCGGCGGGAGAAAACCGCCCGCCAAAGGCGGGCAGGCCCATGAGGAAGCCCACCAGGCGGCCCATCAGCCCCTGGAGCACCGCCCCCAGCAGGAGACCGCCCACCACTCCGGTGACCCCCAGGAACACGCTCTCAAAGCCGAGGACCAGGCCAATGTGCCGCTTGCCCATGCCCAGGACGTTGTAAAGCCCTAGCTCCCGCTGGCGGCCCTTGGCCAGGAAGCGGCCGGTATAGGTGAGGAAAATGGCGGCGAATACCGCGATGACGAAGGTGCCGATGCCCATGAACATGGAGAGATAGGCGTAGCGAATGCTGTCCGCGGGCCAGACGTCGGGCTGGCTCAGCGCCACGGCCACATAAAAGGCTGCGGCGGTGACCATCAAAGTCAGGAGATAAGGGAGATACAGCTGCTTGCCCCGGCTGATGTTCTGCCGGGCCAGCCTGGGATAGAGCTTACCCACGGCGCACACCTCCCGTCCGGAGCTGGGACAGGGCGGCGGTGATGGTGTTGTAGAACTGGTTCTCGCTCTGTCCCTGGCGGTAGAGCTGCTGGAACACCACCCCGTCCTTGATGAACAGCACCCGGTTCGCGTGGCTGGCCGCCTGGACCGAGTGGGTAACCATCAGGATGGTCTGGCCCCCGGCGTTCACCCGGCCCAGCAGCTCCAAAAGCTGGTCGGTGGAGCGGGAGTCCAGCGCGCCGGTGGGTTCGTCGGCCAGGAGCAGCCTGGGGTCGGTGATGAGCGCCCGGGCCACGGCGCAGCGCTGCTTCTGTCCGCCGGACACCTCGTAGGGGTACTTCTTCAGCAGGCTTTCGATCTCCAGCGCCTCTGCCAGCGGCTTAAGCGCCGCCTCCATCTCCGGGACCTTTTTGCCCGCCAGCACCAGGGGCAGCAGGATGTTGTCCTTGAGGGAAAAGGTGTCCAGCAAATTGAAGTCCTGGAACACAAAGCCCAGCTTCTCCCGCCGGAACGCCGCCAGCTCCTTCTCCTTCACCGCCGTCATGTCCCGCCCGTCCAGCAGCACCCGCCCCCCGGTGGGGGTGTCCAGCGCCGCCAGGATGTTGAGGAGGGTGGTCTTGCCGCTGCCCGACTCGCCCATCACGGCCACAAACTCCCCTTCCTCCACCGAAAAGCTCACGTTCCTGAGAGCCTGGACCTGGTTGCCGCCGAAGCGGGTGGTGTAGGTCTTTTCCACATTTTCCACCGTTAAAATAGCCATGTCTGTTTCCTCCTTCTTGGAATCTACGACCCTATTTTAACGCGAAAAATCCCGTGTTCAAGTGGGTTTTCGGAATGTTATGGAATCGTTATCCCTCCGACAGGGAACCGTAAGAAAGCCGTAAGAAACCCCCGCCCAACTCCGGGCGGGGGTGGTTTTCAACTCGGTTGCTCAAGGGGCGCGTCAGGGGCTTGTGCTGTCAGAAGCTCCAAAACACTTGGAAAGGTCTCCGGGCGTACCCAAACCCATTCTTCGGTCGCCTCGTTGACGATATGTATCTCCCACAGCTCCTGTACCGATGTCCCATCCTCTCCTTCTGTCCAGCCGGAACGGGTGTAGATGTAATAGTCCTCTATCAGATGGTGGCAAAGGATGGATGAGCTGAAGTACTCTACCTTTTCCTTGGCAAAGGGCAGGTGAAAGAGGTTCGGTTCCACGCTGTTACAATCTTCAAAAACATGGTACTCCAGGCACCTTTGTCTGGCATCCTCCGACAAAAAATCCACGACCTCCTGCGGCTCGGCATACCGCCTTTCCCAGCCCTCTATCTGATCCTGCGGCGCCGCGGCGCTCTCTTGCGGGTTCCCCGAAAGTGGCCAGCTGCCTGCTTCGCCGGGAATATCATCCACACAGGACAAAAGACCCGCCGCAAGCGCTCCCGCCAACACAAGGAATACGGCCGCCGGTAAGAACCTTCCTTTCATGCCGCCGCCCCCTTTTTCTATATCAAACAAATCCTTACAGCAACCCCTGAATGAGGATGACCAGAATGAGCACAGGGAGGACGAACTGGAAATAGGGCTTGAGCCACCGGGGCATCTTCAGCCCCGTCCCCTTGTTGGCCTCCTTGAGGTACTTGTCGTACCCCCAGCCCCACTTGGTCACGCAGAACAGCAGGTAGACCAGGGAACCCAGCGGCAGCATGAGGTTGCTCACCAAAAAGTCCTCAAAGTCCAACACGTTGCGGCCCAGGATGCTTACGTTGCCCCACAGGTTGAAGCCCAGCACGCAGGGCACGCTGGCCAGCAGGATAAACACGCAGTTGATGACGCTGGCCTTCTTGCGGCTCCAGCCAAAGTTATCGATGGCGTTGGTCTGGAGGTTCTCAAACACCGCGATGACGGTGGAGAAGGAGGCGAAGGTCATAAACAGGAAGAACAGCGCGCCCCAGAGCCGGCCGCCCACCATCCCGGCGAACACCTTGGGCAGGGTGACGAAGATCAGGTTGGGACCGCTGTCGGGCTGCACGCCAAAGGAGAAGCAGGCGGGGAAGATGATCAGCCCCGCCGCCAGCGCCACCACCGTATCCAGGGCGCAGATGCGGCCTGCCTCGCCGGTGAGGGTGTGCTCCCGGCTCATGTAGCTGCCGAACACCTCCATGGCGGCGATACCCAGGCTGAGGGTGAAGAACGCCTGGTTCATAGCGGCGGTGGCCACGTTACCGATGCCCACCTTGGCCGCCCGGTCAAAGTCGGGAAGCAGGTAGAACTTGACCCCCTCCAGCGCCCCTTGCAGGGTGAGGCTGTGCACCGCCAGCACGGCGATGAGGGCCAGCAGGCCCACCATCATCACCTTGGTGATGCGCTCCAGCCCCTTTTGCAGGCCGAAGCTGCACACCAGAAAGCCCACCAGCACCGTCAGCGCCATCCAAAGGCCCATCTCCCCGGGATTTGCCAGCATGGCGGGCCACACCCCGTCGATCCCGGCGGCGTCCAGCCCCACGAAGGTGCCCGAGACGAACTTCACAAAGTAACCAAACATCCAGCCGGACACGGTGGTGTAGTACATCATCAGCAGGCAGCAGCCCGCCACGCAGAACCAGCCGTGGATGTGCCACTTGCTCCCCGGCTTTTCCAGGGCCTTGTAGCCCTCCACCGCACTTTTGCCGCTGGCCCGGCCCACCGCCAACTCCATGGTGAGCACCGGCAGGGCCATCACCACCAGAAACAGCAGGTACAGCAGCACGAACACGCCGCCGCCGTTCTCCCCTGCCACATAGGGAAACTTCCACACGTTGCCGATGCCCACGGCGCACCCGGCGCTGACCAGAATAAAGCCCAGCCGGGAGCCAAACTTCTCTCGTTTCACATTCATCTCTCCTTATAGGCAAACAAGTGCCTTTATCCTACCAATTATGCCGAAAAAAGTCAAGCCAGCGAAAACAGGAACCGGGTGGTGTGGTCGAACCGCTCCCCCGCCTTCAAAACGGCGGAGGGAAAGGCGGGCTGGTTGGGGGAGTCGGGGAAGAACTGGGTCTCCAGGCAGAAGGCGTGGCGGGGGGCGTAGCGAGCGCCGCCCTTCCCAGCCCGGTCGCTGAGGTAATTGGCGGTGTAGAGCTGCACGCCGGGGAGGGTGGTCTCCACCGTCAATTTGATCCCGGTTTTCGGAGAGACCACCTCCGCCGCAGGGCGCAGCGCGCCCGGTTCGCCGTCCACCACATAGCTGTGGTCGTAGCCCTTTGCCATGACAAGCTGGTCAAAGCCGTCGTCCACCCGCTGGCCCAGAGGGGCGGGGACAGTGAAGTCCATGGGCGTGCCCGCCACAGGGGCAAACTGCCCCAGAGGGATGGAGGTCTCGTCGGTGGGGATGTACTGATGGGCGAACAGCCTGGCCACATGATCCCCTGCGTCCCCCGCGCCGTGGCCGGAAAGGTTGAAGTAGGCGTGGTTGGTCAGGTTGCAGGGGGTGTCCCTGTCGCTCTGCGCCTCGTAGTGGAGGGTCAGCCCCTCCCCGGTGAGGGTGTAGGTCACCCGGACGGTCATATGGCCAGGGTAACCCTCCTCCCCGTCAGGGCTGTCCAGGGTGAGGACTGCCTTGTCCGCTGTCAGTTCCTCCACCGTCCACACCCGGTAGGAAAAGCCCTTGATCCCGCCGTGAAGGTGGTTGGGACCGTTGTTCACCGCCAAGGCGTACTCCCTGCCGCCCAGGGTGAAGCGGCCCTTGGCGATGCGGTTGGCGAAGCGGCCCACCACCGCCCCCAGGTAGGCGTCCTGAGCCGCGTATTCCTCCAGGGTGTCATAGCCCAGGACCACGTCGGTGGGCGTTCCGTCTCTGCCGGGGACGGTCAGGCTCTGCAGCGTGGCCCCAAAGGTCAGCACCCCGCAGGACAGTTCCCCCGCCCGCAGCCGCAGCAGCTCCACCACCTCCCCCTCCGGCGTTGTGCCGAAGGGCTTTCGTTCCGGTCCGTACATCGTAAACTCCTCCCTTTTGTATGCTGTTCTTCATTATACACACCTCCGGGCAAATTGTCACTCATTTTTACGGAAAATGGATTGTGATTTGTGTATTTATATGGTATACTGGAAGGCAACTAAGCAGCCCCAAATCCTTACGGAGGTGACCTTCGATGAATACCTGCAGTTCCCTGCTCACCGCTCTGCTGGACGGCGCCTACGACAAGGCCTTGGTCCCCCTCTATGCCCTGGACGGCACCCAGGCCAGTCTGGACGCCGCGCGGGCGCGCGCCGTCCATGTGGTCCAGTCCTTCCGGGACGCCTTCCAGCCCGGTGACGCCCCTGCCGCTCTGTTCAGCGGCCCCGGCCGCACGGAGATCGGCGGCAACCACACCGACCACCAGCATGGCCACGTCCTCTGCGGCAGCGTGGACATGGATATGCTCTCCTGCGCCGCCCCCAACGGCGAGAACGTCATCCGCGTCCTCTCGGAGGGATATCCCGCCCTGGAGATCGACCTGGACAGCCTTCTTCCCCGGGAGGAGGAGCGCAACGGCTCCGCCGCCCTGGTCCGGGGCGTGGCCGCCAAGGTCAAAGAGCTTGGCTACCCCCTGGTGGGCTTCAACGCCTACATCACCTCCACCGTTCTCTCCGGCTCCGGCCTCTCCTCCTCCGCCGCCTATGAGACCCTCATCGGCAACATCCTCAATCACTTCTGCTGCCAGGGGAAGCTGGACCCCGTCACCATCGCCAAGATCGGCCAGTACGCCGAGAACGTCTACTTTGGCAAGCCCTGCGGCCTGATGGACCAGATGGGCTCCTCCGTGGGCGGCGCGGTGGCCATCGACTTCGCCGACCCCACCGCCCCGGTGGTGGACAAGGTGGACTACGACTTCACCCGGTCGGGCCACGTGCTGTGCATCGTGGACACCGCCTCCAGCCACGGCGACCTCACCGACGACTACGCCGACATCACCCGGGAGATGGGCGCGGTAGCCGCCCACTTCGGCAAGCAGTTCCTCCGGGACGTGCCCGAGGCGGACTTCCGCGCCACCCTCCCCCAGCTGCGGGAGAAATACGGCGACCGGGCGGTGCTGCGCGCCCTCCACTTCTATAACGACGACCGCCGGGCCGTAGAGGAGGCTCAGGCCCTCAAGGACGGGGACTTCCCCCGCTTTCTGGCTCTGGTCAACGCCTCCGGCATCTCCTCTGCCCTACACCTGCAAAACACCTGGTCCATCGCCGATCCCCGGCAGCAGGCCATCCCCGTGGCTCTGGCCCGGGGGGCGGAGCTGCTGGACGGCGCGGGGGCCATCCGCGTCCACGGCGGCGGCTTCGCCGGCACCATTCAGGCCTTTGTCCCCGAAGAGCGGGCGGCGCTGTTCAAGTCCGGCATGGAGGCGCTGTTCGGCGCCGGACACTGTCACATCCTGCACATCCGCTCCAAGGGCGGCTGTGTCATCATCGCGTAATTTGAGAGAGGAGAGATCGACATGGTAAACGAAGCGGTATCCAAGCTGGCGACCTACGCCCTGCGGACGGGCCTCATCGAGGAATGCGAGTACATCTGGGCGGTGAACGCCATTCTGGACGCCCTGCAGCTGGACAGCTACGCCGACCCCGGCCAGACCTGGGGCGACATTGAGCTGGCCCCCGTGCTGGAGGAGCTGCTGGACGACGCCCACGCCCGGGGTGTGCTCACCGAGGACTCGGTGGTGTACCGCGACCTCTTTGACACCGAGATCATGGGCCGCCTCACCCCCCGTCCCGCCCAGGTCATCGCCAAGTTCCTGGCTCTCTATCAGCAGTCGCCCAAGGCGGCCACCGACTGGTACTACAAGCTCTCCCAGGACACCAACTACATCCGCCGGGACCGCATCGCCAAGGACGTGAAGTGGAAGGCCCCCACCGAGTACGGCGAACTGGACATCACCATCAACCTCTCCAAGCCGGAGAAGGATCCCAAGGCCATCGCGGCGGCGAAGAACCTCCCCGCTGCGGCCTATCCCCGCTGCCAGCTGTGCGCCGAGAACGAGGGGTACGCGGGACGGGTGAACCACCCCGCCCGCCAGAACCACCGGGTGGTGCCCATCACCATCAACGGCTCTCCCTGGTTCCTGCAGTACTCCCCCTACGTCTACTACAATGAGCACTGCATCTGCTTCAACAAGGAGCACACCCCCATGAAGATCGACCGGGCCTGCTTCGCCAAGCTGCTGGACTTTGTGGGCCAGTTCCCCCACTACTTCGTCGGCTCCAACGCCGACCTGCCCATCGTGGGCGGCTCCATTCTGGCCCACGACCACTTCCAGGG
>CAMNQX010000020.1 GCA_946550725.1 uncultured Clostridia bacterium
CCCGGCAAGAGAACTCCCCGGGGTGGGATTCCATAAGGGAGGGGCCGAGGTCCCTCCCTTTGGCCGAAGGGGTTTCCAAAGGGGGCTCTCGGATTGCCCCCTTTGGCGTCTTTTCTGGGGGGTCTGGGGGTGCCATCTTTTCCACGCGGAAAAGATGGTCCCCCAGGAAAGGCCCTGGGCGCACCGTGCGCCCCGCAAACGGACACACAAACGGAAAGAAGAGGTACACCATGAAAGAAACCATTCTGCTCAAGCTGGGGGAGATCGTCCTCAAGGGGGCCAACCGCCGCAGCTTTGAGGAAAAGCTGATGCACAACGCAAGAAGGCGGCTCAAGCCCTTCGGGAAGTTCAACATCTACACCCGCCAGTCCACCACCTATGTGGAGCCGCTGGACGACTCCTGCGACATGGATGGGGCCTACGCCGCCATGGAGCACCTCTTCGGCGTGGTGGGCATCGCCCGCAGCTACCCCTGCGAAAAGACGGTGGAGGCCATGCGGGACGCGGCTCAGACCTACCTGGCGGACAAGCTGAACGCCGCCAAGTCCTTCAAGGTGGAGTCCAAACGGTCGGACAAGACCTTCCCCATGACCTCCATCCAGCTGTCCCAGACGGTGGGGGGCGACCTCCAGGACGCGTTTCCCCACCTGAAGGTGGACGTTCACCACCCGGAGGTCACCGTCTATCTGGAGGTGCGGGACTTCGCCGCCTACGTCCACGCCGACCCCGACCCCGGCGCGGGCGGGCTGCCCGTGGGAATCGGCGGGCGGGCGGTGTGCCTGCTGTCCGGGGGCATCGACTCCCCCGTGGCCGCCTATATGATGACCAAGCGTGGCCTGGGGCTGGAGATGGTGCACTTCTTCTCCTACCCCTACACCTCCGAGGCCGCCAAGGACAAGGTGTTTGACCTGACCCGCAAGCTGGTGCCCTGGTGCGGGCGGCTCACCGTCCACGTGGTCCCCTTCACCAAAATTCAGGAGGAGATGCGCCGCAGCGTCCCCGAGGAATACTTCACCCTGGTCATGCGCCGGTTCATGATGCGAATCGCCGAGGCGGTGGCGGAGCGCACCGGCTGCGGCGCGCTCATCACCGGGGAGAGCCTGGGGCAGGTGGCCAGCCAGACCATGCAGGCCATGGCCTGCACCGGGGCGGTGTGCACCCTCCCGGTGTTCCGCCCCCTGGTGGGCATGGACAAGGAGGAGATCGTCCGCATCGCCCGCAAGATCGACACCTTCGAGACCTCCATCCTCCCCTACGAGGACTGCTGCACCGTCTTTACCCCCAAGCATCCCCGCACCCGGCCCCATCTGGACGAGGTGGTGGCGGCGGAAGCCAACCTGGACGTGGAGGCTTTGGTGCAGGAAGCGGTAGACGGCATCGAACGGGTCTACTTTACGCCGGAAAAGTAAAACAGCATAACAAGAGGGACGGCCCAGGGGCCGTCCCTCGTTTTTGCATATGCTCAGTCCAAATGGCTCACGGCGTATTCCGCTTCCTCGGCGGTAAACTGTTCTCCGTATTCAGAGGTCAGCTGGTCGCGAATGGCGGCGGGAGACATGTTCATCATCGATTGATAGCTTTTCGCTTTCTCCAATGCGTTTTTGTTCCAATCCGCCGCTACGTTATCCACTGCGTATTGCGCCTCTTCTTCGGTAAATTGTTCACCGTATTCAGAGACCAACTGGTCGTAGATGCCTGCCTTGGACATATGCATACTGTCGCTATAGCTTTCCGCTTTTGCCAGCGCGTTTTCCTTCCAGTCCACATCCAGATTGTCAATGGCGTATTGCGCGGCTTCGGGGGTGAACTGCTCGCCATATTCGGAGGTCAGTTGGTCATAAAGGCCCGCCTTCGACATGTGCATCATCTTGCTGTAGCTCTCCGCTTTCTTAAGCGCGGATTTATATTCTGTGGGCACATCAGGCTCTGGGGAAGGCGTATCTTCCACAGGCGTCGGCGTGGCGGCAGGTTCCGTCTCCAGTGACTGGGTCGGGTCGGGCTTGTCTGTCGCGGGAGCAGACGAAGGCGACGAACAGCCCGCCAGCAGGCAACCGGCCAGCAGGACACACAGTAAAGGGATCAGGTATTTACGCATGACGATCTCTCCTTTTTGTATTTTTTCGGGTTCGATCACGTTTGACAAGATTATTTTAAGAAAATATTGCTTGAAAGTCAATAAGTGATTTTTACTTACGGCATACTGTTTCCAAAGGAGTGGTGACATGTATGACCGTATTCGCGGTTTGCGTGAGGACGCCGATTTAAAGTAGCGGGACTTAGCGCGGGAACTGAAGCTGCACCAAACGGCATACTCCAGTTATGAACTGGGCAAGTTGAATATTCCGATCCCCGTTCTGATCCAGTTTGCGCAGTTTTACTCCACCAGCGTGGACTATTTATTAGGTCCCGCAAATGAGCGGCAGCCTTATCCCAGAGCATAGCACGAGGGACGGCCCAGGGGCCGTCCCTCTTGTTATCTCGGTTATTCCTCGGTTTCCTCCTGCTTTGTGACCTCCACCCGGATCTCCAGCACCCGGCGGTGCTCCACTCCGGTGACGGTGACGTGGAGGTTTTCGTAGTCAAAGCTGTCCCCCACCTCGGGGATACGGCCGATCTGCTCCAGCACCCAGCCCGAGACGGTGGCGCTGCCGCACTCCCCCTTCAGGGAGAACAGGTCGTAGAGGTCGCTGAGGTCGGCGGAGCAGGCGATGGTGTAGGAGCCGTCGGCGTTTTTATGGAAGGTCTCGATGACCTCGTCGTGCTCGTCCCAGATCTCGCCCACCAGCTCCTCTAAGATGTCTTCCAGGGTCACGATGCCCTCGGTGCCGCCGTATTCGTCCACCACGACGACCATGTGGTTCTTGCTGGCCTGGAGCACCCGCATCAGGTCGGAAATTTTCGTGCCCGGCGTGGTGCAGATGACCTCGCCGTAGATGGCGGACAGGTCGGTCAGCCCCCGGTAGCGGGCGGCGTAAAAGTCCTTCTCGTGGATGATGCCGATGATGGAGTCGATGGTCTCCCGGTACACCGGCAGGCGGGAATAGCCCGTCTGGACAAAGCGGATGGCCAGTTCCTCCGGGGTGATGTCCTCGGGGACGGCCTCAATGTCCACCCGGGGGGTGAGGATCTCCCCCACCTCCAGGTCGTCAAACTCGATGGCGGCGCGGATGAGCTGGCTCTCGTGGGCGTCCAGCCCGCCCTCGTCCTCCGCCTGCTCCACCATGGCGGCGATCTCCTCGTCGGTGATGCCGCTGTCCTCCGGAGCGCGGAACAGCCGGGACATGGCGTTTTTCAGCTTGCGGAACAGGAAGGCCAGGGGGGTGAACGCCTTCACCAGCAGCCCCATAAAGGGGGTGACGAACATGGCGAAGCTCTCCGGCCGCTCCTTGGCGATGCTCTTGGGGGTCACCTCACCGAAGATCAGCACCAGAAGGGTCAATACGACGGTAGACACCGTGGGACCGTACGCCCCGCCCAGCAGGCCGGTAAAGAACACCGTGGCCACAGTGGTGGCGGTGATGTTCACCAGGTTGTTGCCGATGAGGATGGTAGTGAGGAGCTTGTCGTAGTCCTCCGCCAGGTCCAGGCACCGCGCCGCTTTCCCGGCCTTGGGGCCGTCAGAATCCGCCCAGCTTTTCAGGCGCAGCTTGTTCAGCGAGGAAAAGGCGGTCTCGGTGGCAGAAAAGAACGCCGACAGCGCCAGCAGCACCAGCAGCGCCGCCACCATCATAATACTGGGTATGTCCATATGGACAAATCAACTCCCGTGCTTCAAATTTCCCGGTAAAACACCGGGTTTAGGGCATTATAGCATATGTCGCGGCGGGGCGCAAGTACCCCTTGCCAAGGCGGAAGCCCTTATGGTATACTATAATGTAACATTATGGGAAATTGTCACTCGCCACCGTCTTGACGCGCAGAGAGGAGCGTGCCCATGAGAAATCCATACAGCACTTACCGTGGCCGAAAGAGCTGGTTGCGGCGCATTTTGATCTCCATTGTCATCCTTTTGGTCATCGCCCTGGTGGCGGCCATTGTGGGGCTGTTCGTGCTGCCCAACTATGTGGTCTACACCCCCAACGGTCCCCAGTTGGTGCTGCCCTTCTTCGGCGGCGGCAAGACCACGCCGCCCCCCTCTCCCACCCCGGACGCCACCCAGGACCCCGCTGTGATCATCGACCAGCCCGACCCCACGCCGGAGCCGACCCCCGCGCCCACTCCCATTCCCGAGATGCTCCCCCGGCGGGACGCGCCGCTGGGCCTTGTGAGCTATGAGTTCCCCCGCCTTTTGGACGGCTCGGCCAAGGAGAGTCTGGCCGCCGGACGGGGCGCGGTCTTTGAAATGACCGAAAGCCGCAACTCCCCCGAGGAGGTCGATGATCCCGACGCCGTCCGCGCCGCCAACCAGGACCTGCCCTACTCCGCCGCCTGGGTCTCCTGCTTCGGCGCGTTGGGCACCCCGGAGGCGTACGGCGAAGAGCGCATCGAGCGGTGCAAGACCATGGCGGGGCTGGGCTTTGACGAGATCATCGTCGCCAACACCGACTACTCCGCCTGGCTGGAGGCCAACGGCGAGGACTACAAGGGCGTGACCGCCGACGAAACCCAGGTCACCGCCTTCTACGCCGACCTCCGCGCCGCCCTGGACGACCTGGGCTATGAGGGTTACCTCAGCGTGGTCTGCCCCGACAAAGAGACCTTTACCAAGGGTCTCTCCGAGGGCGGGCAGTCGGGGGAGGCCGTGGCCCAGTATTTCGACCGGGTGTACGTCCCCGGGGGCAACTGGAACGGCTTCAACCTCTACAAGCACCTGAAGGACAACGGCTTCCAGGGCACCACCGCCGACATCGTCACCACTGTGAGCAAGCCCCTTTCCGCCAACTATTCCTGGGCCATTCTGCCCTGACGCTCCCGCGCCCGGACGCATCCTTTTCCCGGGCGCACGGCACGCCTCTACAACACCCTGCAAGAAGGTGAAGCTATGACCGCAAAGAACCGGGAGGGCTGGGCGGACGCCCTCAGGACGTTTGCCATCCTGGCGGTGGTACTGCTCCACTGCGCGGCCCTGAACATCGGCGGGGAGCTTCCCGGCGACACCCGCTTCTGGGTCATTAACCTGCTGGACGGCGGTGTGCGGTGGGGGGTGCCTGTGTTCGTGATGCTCTCGGGGGCCTTTCTGCTGGACCCGGAGAAGGAGATGACCACCCGCCAGTGGCTGGCTCGGGTGGGCCGCATCGCCCTGCTGACCGTGTTCTGGGGGGCGGTCTACGCCCTCTACGACGCCCGGGCTGCCCACATGGGTCTGGAATGGCTGTTGGAGGGGCTGATCTCCCTGGTCACCTGCCGGCTCCACTACCATCTGTGGTTTCTCCCCATGCTGCTGGGGCTGTACCTGCTGCTCCCCCTCTTCCGCGCCCTGGTGAAGGGGGCGGAACGCAAGACCCTATGGCTTGCCGTGGGACTGTGGGCGGCGGCGCTGGCCCTGGACAAGCTCTTTGCCTTTGCCCCCACCTTCCCCGGCCAGGGGTGGTTTGAGGCGCTGGACCCGGGTCACCTCCTCGGCTACGGGGGCTACTTGATCCTGGGCTATCTGCTGCGCACCTGCGAGATCCATCCCAAGCGAGCTTCCTGCCTCTATGCCGCCGGGGCGCTGGGACTGCTGGTCACCTGGGCGGGGACCTACCTTGCCTCCGTGGCCGCCGGGCATTTCGCGGTGGGGCTGTACTCCTATTTCGTCCCCAACGTCTCCGTCACCGCCGCCGCGGTCTTTCTGCTGGTCCGCCAGCTGGAGCTGGGCAAAGCCCCCGTCTGGGGGCAGCTCTCCGCCCTCTCCCTGGGGGTGTTTGTCCTCCATCCTCTGTTCATCGACCTGACCCGCGCCCTTTCCTTCCCGCCCGACGCCTGGAATCTGGCGTTGTCCATCCCCCTGCGCTTTCTCCTCGTTACCGCCCTGTCCCTGGCCGCCGCATGGCTTTTGCGCAAGCTGCCCGGGGTGGGTAAACTCCTTTCGTGAGGTCGTAGCGCCATGCTCTTCTCCTCTCCCATCTTCCTGTTCGCCTTTCTGCCCATCGTATTAGCGGTCTACTACGGCCCCCTGCGCGGTATGCGCCGGGGGCAAAACGTGTTTCTGCTGCTGGCGTCCCTGTTCTTCTACGGCTGGGCGCAGCCGGTGTTTGTGCTGGTGATGGTGGGGAGCATTATACTGAACTACCTTCTGGGCCTGTGGGCGGACTTCTGCCTGACCCGGGGCAAGCCCACCGCCGCCCCTGTGGTCACGGCGGCGGCCGCCAACCTCTCGCTGCTGTTCGTGTTCAAGTACCTCTCCTTCACCCTGGCCAACCTCCGGTCCCTGGGGCTGGACGTTCCCCTGCGGGACATCGCCCTGCCCGTGGGCATCTCCTTCTTCACCTTCCAGGCCCTGAGCTATGTGCTGGATGTGGCCCGGGGGGACGCGCCCTGCCAGAAAAACCCCCTCCACGTGGGACTTTACATTTCCTTCTTCCCCCAGCTCATCGCCGGACCCATCGTAAAATACCGCACGGTGGCCCAGCAGATCGAGGACCGCCGGGAAAGCTGGGACTCCTTCTCCCGGGGCTGCTACCGCTTCCTCCTGGGCCTTGGGAAGAAGGTCCTGCTGGCCAACCAGCTGGCGGTCATCGCCGACGCCGCCTTTGTGGCCGACGGCCCCGGCTCTGTGTCCATGGCGTGGCTGGGGTCCATCTGCTACACCCTGCAGATCTTCTTCGACTTCGGCGGCTACTCCGACATGGCCATCGGCCTGGGCAAGATGTTCGGCTTTCAGTTTTTGGAGAACTTCCGCTATCCCTATCTGGCCTCCTCCCCCAGCGACTTCTGGAAGCGGTGGCACATCTCCCTGACCACCTGGTTCCGGGACTACATCTACATCCCCCTGGGGGGCAACCGGGGCGGGAAGAAAAAGACCCTGCGCAATCTGTTTCTGGTGTGGCTGTTCACCGGCGTCTGGCACGGGGCCAACTGGACCTTTATTCTCTGGGGGCTGACCTGGTTCGCGGTGCTGGCGGTCCAGCGGTTCCTACCCGGCCTGGGGAAGCTGTCCCCCTCCCCGTATCCCCTCCCCCTGTGGCTTCGGCGGCTCCTCACCTTCCTGCTGGTCAACGCCACCTGGGTGCTGTTCCGGGCGGACAGCGTGAGGGAGGCTTTCGCCTTCCTGGGAACCATGCTCTTTTGGAACGCTCCGCCCTTCTGGAGCACCCAGACCGGCTACTTTTTGACCCAGAACCGGGTGGTCCTGCTCGCGGCGGTCCTGGCCTGCGCCCCCACCGCCACTTGGCTGCGCTCCCAACTCCTCCACCTCTCCCAGCGCCGGTCCCGGCCCGCCCTCATGGCGGTGTGGGACGGCTTGTGCGCCGCCGCCACAGTCTGCGTGCTGCTGGTCTGCGCCGCCTATCTGGTGAAGGATTCCTACAACCCCTTCATTTATTTTAATTTTTAGGCAGACGGCGCGTCTGGGAACCCGTGTCGGTCTTGTAGGGGCCGATGTCCTCATCGGCCCGCGTTGCCGGACGGCGGGGAATACGAACGCGATACCATGTTGAAACAAGGAAGGAGGTCTCTCACATGAACTGGAAATACAAGCTCAAGCGGCTGCTGACCGACCGGTTTGCCCTGTCCGCCGCGCTGTTTTTGCTGGTCATCACCGTGGGGGCCTTCTCCGCCCTGTTCGGCGTGCTGGACAACGCCACCGCCTGCGCCGGCTTCGTCCGTCCCACCCCGGCGAAGCACGACCCCTCGCTGCCTCACCAGGAGGCAGCGTCCCGTCCGTTCAGGGCCGAGGCGCTGAACGCCTCCGCCCCGGTGGAGCCTTGGCCGGAACGGATCTCGAAGAAAACCGCCGCTGCGGAGGACGCCGTCCAGGACGCCCTCACCGACCAGCACCTTCTCATTCAGCTGTACGGCGGCTTTCAGGCCCTCTCCGGCCGCACGGTAGTCGAGGATCACGCCGACCCCACCTACTCCGTCGCCCGGCTGGACAGCGGCCCCTTGACCTTTACCTCCGACGGCGTTTCCGACCCCGCCGCCCAGGCCGCCGTCCTCAAGCGGTTCCAGCACGCCCTGGCCGACCGGGACATCCCCCTGCTCTATCTCCAATCCCCCTCCAAGATCACCGGGGACAGCTCCCTGCCCTACGGCGTGACCGACACCTCCAACCGCAACGCCGACGCCCTGTTGGCGGCGTTGGAGGAGGCGGGGGTGGACTATCTGGACTTCCGCCAGACCCTCCGCGACGCCGGCGGCTCCTGGGACGACTGGTTCTACGTCACCGACCACCACTGGAACCAGGAGGGGGCCTTCACCGCCTTCCTCGCCCTGTGCGACAAGCTGGAGGACTACGACCAGACCCTCTCCGTCTCCCGGGGCGACAAGCGCCGCCCCATCGTCCTGGACAAGCGGTGGCAGCAGCGGGAGTCCTATGAGATCTCCACCCTCCCGGACTTCTTCCTGGGCAGTCAGGGCAAGCGGGTGGGCGCCCTCTACGCCGGGATGGACGACTTTTCCCTGTGGGTGCCCAAGTCCCCCACCCTTTTGCGTTACACCGCCACCGACCCCGCCCGCCACGGAGACGCGGAGGACACCATCCTCTACCCCGAGCGGCTGGAGGAGACCGACCCCTTCTCCGGCAACCCCTACACCTATTACGCCGGCGGGGACTACAGCTTTACCCGCATCACCAACTACTACAACCCCCAAGGCCCCCGGGTCCTCCTGATCCGCGACTCCTACGCCTGCGCCCTCACCCCCTACCTGGCCTACTCCTGCAGCGAGCTGGCGATCATGGATCCCCGGTATTTCCGGGGCGACTTCCTCACCTATGTGAACTGGGTCAAGCCCGACGTGGTGCTGGTGATGTATACCCCCGGCGCCCTGCGCACCGACGACTTTTTCTCCTTCCTCTCCCAGCCCGCCGCCCCCTCTAAGGGGGACGTTTTGCGGTGGAAACAAGATTAAGGTAAACTTTTTGTGAACAAGGGTTGCTTTTTATCAACAGATGGGGTATCATATGGGTTAGCACTCAGGAACGTCGAGTGCTAACCCATTTGTTTTCAAAAAAATTTAACATAAAAGGAAGCGGAACGACTATGGCAAAGAAGCAGTTCAAAACGGAGTCCAAGCGGCTGTTGGACCTGATGGTCAACTCCATCTACACCCACAAGGACATCTTCCTCAGGGAGCTGATCTCCAACGCCAGCGACGCCATCGACAAGCTGGCCTACCTCTCCCTCACCGACGAGAAGGTGGGCCTCAGCCGGGGGGACTTTCAGATCACCCTGACCCCCGACAAGGCAAGCCGCACCCTCACCGTCTCGGACAACGGCATGGGCATGACCGCTGAGGAGCTGGAAAAGAACCTGGGCACCATCGCCAAGAGCGGCTCTCTCCAGTTCAAGAAGGCCCTGGACGAGGGCGAGGCCAAGGACGTGGACATCATCGGCCAGTTCGGCGTGGGCTTTTACTCCGCCTTCATGGTGGCCGACGAGGTCACCGTCATCTCCCGGGCCTACGGCGAGCCGGACGCCCACCGCTGGTTCTCCAAGGGGGCCGACGGGTACACCGTGGACGACGCCCAGCGGGACGCGCCGGGCACCGACGTGATCCTGAAGCTGAAGGAGAACGCCGACGGCGAGAATTACGACAGCTATCTGGACCCCCACACCCTCATGGCTCTGGTGAAGAAGCACTCCGACTACATCCGCTATCCCATCCGCATGGAGGTGGAGCACACCCACGAAAAGCCCGCCCCCGACCCCAAGCCGGAGGACTACAAGCCCGAGTACGAGACCCACAAGGAGTGGGAGACGCTGAACTCCATGCAGCCTCTGTGGAACCGCCCGAAAAAGGACGTGAAGCAGGAGGAATACGACCAGTTCTACCAGGAGAAATTCGGCGACTGGCAGCCGCCCCTGGCCGTCACCCACCTGGCCGTGGAGGGCGCGGTGAACTATAAGGCTCTTCTCTACATCCCCTCCCAGGCCCCCTACGACTACTTCACCCGGGACTTTGAAAAGGGCCTGCAGCTCTATTCCTCCGGGGTGCTCATCATGGACAAGTGCGGCGAGCTGCTCCCCGAGCACTTCCGCTTTGTCCGCGGCGTGGTGGACTCCCCCGACTTCTCGTTGAACATCTCCCGTGAAATTCTCCAGCAGGACCGCCAGCTCTCCGTCATCGCCGCCAATCTGGAAAAGAAGATCAAGGCGGAGCTGGAGAAGCTGCTGAAGGACGACCGGGAGAAGTACCTCACCTTCTGGAAGGCCTTTGGCCCCCAGCTCAAATACGGCGTGGTCAGCGAGTTCGGCACCCACAAGGAGCTTTTGAAGGATCTGCTGCTCTTCTGGTCCTCCAAGGCGGAAGGGATGTCCACCCTCCGGGAGTACCGGGACCGCATGCCCGAGAGCCAGCAATTCATCTACTACGTCCGGGGAGAGAGCAAGGAGAAGGCCGCCGCCCTGCCCCAGACCGAGCGCATCTTGGACGCGGGCTTCGAGGTCCTCTACCTCACCGAGGACATCGACGAGTTCGCCATCCAGACCCTCAACGACTACGACGGCAAGGTCTTCAAGTCGGTCTCCGACCCCGACGCCCTCCCCGAGACCGACGCCCAGAAGGAGGAGGCCAAAAAGCAGGGCGAAGAGTCCAAGCCCCTGCTGGACTTCTGCAAGGAGACCCTGGGCGACGCCATCAAGGAGGCCCGGGTGTCCCACATTTTGAAGTCTGCCCCCGTGTGCATGACCGCCGACGGCCCCATGTCCTTTGAGATGGAGCGGTATTTTGAGAAGGTGGAGGGCAGCGCCCCCATGAAGGCGGAGCGCATCCTGGAACTGAACCTGGACCACCCCGCCGTCCAGGCTTTGAAGGCGGCGTTGGACAGCGACAAGGACAAGGCCGCCAAGTACGTCAAGCTCCTCCACGCCCAAGCCTGCCTGGCCGCCGGGCTGGAGCTGGCCGACGTGGCGGAGTACACCGACCTGGTGTGCTCGCTGATGCATTAAAATGCTCGGGCCGGCAAACCCGGCCCTCCGGAGTTCTATTTCCATGTGACACAAAAAAGGGACGGCTCATTGAGCCGCCCTTTTTTGTGTGGGTCATTTTCCAAACAGCTCGCTGTGGGTCCCGGTCCGCGTCAAAACAAGCAGCAGCCTCGCCTTCTCCTTTTTGTAGATCAGCAACCAGTCCGGCGTGATGTGGCACTCCCGAAAGCCCGCGTAATTCCCGCCCAGCGGATGATCCCTATGCTTTGGTTCCAAAGGGACCTCTTGCGCCAAAAGCTCTACGACGTCCAGCAGAAGGTCAACGTCCAACCCCTGCTTTACCGCCCGCTTATAATCCTTCTTGAATTGGGCGGAAAAGAATCTGTCAAGCATCCAGCGCCTCCCGCAGGGCCTCTCTGCTCCGATACGGGCCGGACAAATTCCGTCCACGCTCCACATCCTCCATGGCCTTCGCCGTTTCGCTCCACGGGTCCGCCGTCACGTCGAAGGGAATACGCCGCTCTCTGGCGACGGTTTTGGCAAAGATCGTAAATGCCGCCGTCACGGACAGCCCCATGTCCGCGCAAACCGCCTCCATGTTCTTTTTCAGTTCCTCGTCCATGCGGAAGTTTACCATCGTCTGCGCCATACGCTCAGCTCCTTTCTCCTTTATCCTATGCCCTTTCTTTCTGTTTGTCAAGTATATTCTTTACGTTGTATTTACATTTTATTCTTTTCTCCCCTTGGCTCCCCTTGCCTTTTCTCTGTCCCCATGATATGATAAACGAAACACACAAGCGCTAAGGAGGGGAAAGCGATGGACGCGAAATGCCCGTGGTGCGGGGGAGAGCTGGAAGAGGGACGTTATTACAACATGACCGCCGGCGCCCATTTTTTGCCCGCGGGCAGGAAAAAGCCCGCCCTGCTGACCCGTTCCAGCATCGAAGCCAAGGGTGGGATCGCCACGCCGCCCTTTGTGGGTCTGCTGGGGGACGGCCCTTCGTCCATGCGGGCCTGGGCCTGCCGCCAGTGTAAGAAGCTCATCCTTGCGTACGAAGAAGAATAACGCGCTCCTTCCGCCCGAAAAATCAAAAAAAGAGAGGGTCTGCCCATGAGCCGCGCCGACGAACTGTTTCTGCAAAACTGCCGGGACATCCTGGACCACGGGGTGTGGGACACCGGTCTCCCCGTCCGCCCCCGCTGGGCCGACGGCACCCCCGCCCACACGGTAAAAGCCTTCGGCATCGTGAACCGCTATGACCTGCGCCGGGAGTTTCCCATTCTCACCGTCCGCAAGCAGTACTTAAAAAGCGCCATCGACGAACTTTTGTGGATCTGGCAGAAGAAGTCCAACAACATCGCCGACCTCTCCAGCCACGTGTGGGACTCCTGGGCGGATGAGAATGGCTCCATCGGAAAGGCTTACGGCTACCAGCTGGGGGTGCAGTACGACTTTCCCGAGGGCCGCATGGACCAGGTGGACTGGATCTTAAAGACCCTGCGGGAGAATCCCTCCTCCCGCCGCATGGTCACCAACATCTTCAACCACCACGACCTGAAGGACATGAACCTCCAGCCCTGCGCCTACTCCATGACCTTCAACGTCTCCGGCAACGTCCTCAACGGCATTTTGAACCAGCGCAGCCAGGATATGCTCACCGCCAACGGCTGGAACGTGATGCAGTACGCCGCGCTGCTGATGATGTTCGCCCAGGTCTCCGGGCTGGAGGCCGGGGAGCTGGTCCACGTCATCGCCGACTGCCACATCTACGACCGCCACGTGCCCATCGTGGAGGAGCTTTTGAAGCGGGAGCCTTATCCCGCCCCCAAGGTCACTCTGGACCCAACCGTGACCGACTTTTACGCCTTCACCAAGGGGTCCTTCACCGTGGAGGGCTACCAGTCCCACGACCTGAATGTGCCCATCGAGGTGGCGGTGTAACGAAACGCACATACAAAAAGGGACGGCTTCTCACGAAGCCGTCCCTTTTTTGCGTGCGCGCGACCTGTCTGTGGGACGCGCCGTCCTTCGCCTTGCGCCCCTACGAGCCTGTCAAACCTTCTCTTTTCTTGTATTCTTCTATCAAGGTCCGTACATACTCCAGCTCTTCGGGCGAAGGAGGGGGATGGTACATATATAAGGACTTCATGCACGGGCGAAAAGGCCTTATCGCGCTTCCCTTGGTCCGCGCTTCCCGCCACCGTTTCCAAGCTGACCTAAGCTTGCCCATGGTCTTTTTTCACCTCCTAACTGTCCTCTAAAAACCATTCTTTCAGGACCGCTATTTTTTCTTCGTCCTCCATCTCGTTGCAAAAGACCACTGTCTCCACCCACTTTAACCGCTCCACCGCGCCATCATGCAGCGCAGAAGCCAGCGCTTCTTCCGTAATGCCCACGATCTCCAACGAAGTGCGCGCCCTCACGTACGGTGCCAGCCGCTTCCACACCCATTCCAAAATCATCCCTCCTAGCTTATAGGTATAAGCAATTATACACCTGGAAACTGTTAAAATCAATACAGTTGCATGTAACTATAAGCAAGTAGGAGATCATCCATGGTGAAGTTGCTGGGTACGGAACAATTAGGCCGCAACATTCAGCGGATACGGCAGGAATGTGGGCTGACACAGGAGCAAACAGTGGCAAAATTGCAACTGTTAGGCTCTCCGTTGAGCCGCAGCACCTTTTCTCTCATTGAAATGGGCCGGGGAAATATCTTTGCCAGCGATTTGGTTGCATTACAGATGGTGTTCAAGGTCAACTTTCAGGAGTTCTTTCGTGATATCCCTCCTTCCAGGCCCGGAAAATCAGAGGAATAAAAATCCCCGTCGGAGCATTCCGACGGGGATTTTTTGTTATAAATCATGTCTCATGCGGCGCGCCCCTACGGCCTTTTCCTTGCCATGAGCCGCTGGAGCAGCAGCTCCACCCCCGCGACCCAGGCCATCAGGGCAAGCAGGACCGCCCACATGGCCCCTCGCAGCGGGGTCAGGGAAAAGAGGTCGGCCAGCACCCACGCCCCCAGGTAGAAGCCTGCCGTCACAGCGGCGAGCAGAGCCACCCGCCAGCGGTTCAGGGGGCGGCTGACAAAGTAGATATTCACCAGCCCGCCAAACCCCACCAGCAGGACGCACAGGGTGGAGAGCTGGGCGGCGTTGAACCGGTGCCAATTCAGCATCCCCACGCACCACAGCACCACACTGGCCATGGCTACCGCCCCCGGCGCGGCGCGGCGGAACACGTTGTCCCGGAAGCGGCCCTTGACCCGCTCCAGATTCGGCTCCAGCGCCAGCAGGAAGGAGGGGATGCCGATGGTCATAGTGCTGATGAGGCTCAGCTGGATCGGCTCGAAGGGATAGCCCACGGTGAGGAACAAAAAGCAGATGGCGATGATGGTGGAAAACCCCGTTTTGGTCAGGAACAGCGCCGCGGAACGCTGCAGGTTGTTGATGGCCCGCCGCCCCTCGTCCACGATGCGGGGCATGACGGAGAAGTCGGAGTCCATGAGCACCACCTGGCTCACGTTGCGGGCCGCCTCGCTCCCCGCCGCCATGGCGATGGAACAATGACTCTCCTTCAGGGCCAGCACGTCGTTCACCCCGTCCCCCGTCATGGCCACCGTGTGGCCGTTGGCCTTCAGGCTCTGGATGAGCCACAGCTTCTGCTGGGGACTGACCCGGCCAAAGACGGTGTATTTCTCCGCCGCGGCGCGGGTCTTCTCCTCCGTCTCCAGGGTAGACGCGTCGATGTACCGCTCCGCCCCGTCAATGCCCACCCGGGCCGCCAGAGCGGCCACGGTGCGGGGGTCGTCCCCGGAGATGAGCTTCAGCTCCACGCCCTGGCTTTTGAAGTAGTCCACTGTTTCCTTCGCCCCGGGCCGCAGGGTGTCGGACAGCACCACCAGCCCCGCCGGGCGCAGGTCCTCGGGCAAGGCGTCAGCCGGGCCGAAGTCCGCCTCCGACACCCCCACGCACAGCACCCGCAGGCCCTTCGCCGCCAGCTCCGCCGCCCGCTCGGCCAGCGGCCAGCCCGCCGGGAACACATAGGACCCCGCCCCCAGCACCCAGCTTTCGCCGCTTGCCGTGCGGCAGCCGCTCCACTTCACCTCCGAGCGGAAGGGAACCCCCCGCAGGGTCTTCTCCGCCACCGTTCCATCCAAATAGGCCTGTAACGCCGCCGCCGTGGGATTTTCGTCCCCGGTGGCGTTTATAATGCTTAAAATTCCCTGTTTCAGCCGTTCCGCGTTCATCCCCTCGGCGGCGGTCAACTCCTCCACCGCCAGTTCTCCCGTGGTGAGGGTACCCGTCTTGTCCAGGCACAGGGTGTCCACCCGGGCCAGCATCTCCATAGACGCCAGCTCCTGGCACAGCGCGCCCCGTGTAGCCAGCCGCACCACCCCCACCGCCAGCACCACGCTGGTCAGGAGGATCAGCCCCTCGGGGATCATCCCCACCAGAGCCGCCACCGTCCGCACCACCGCCTCTTTCGGGGTGGCGTGGACAAAGAACCACTGCTTGATAAAGAGCGCCGTGCCTACGGGAAGGATGATGGCCGCCATGACGTGAATGATGCGGTCGATGGTGCTCATGATCTCCGAGTCAGGCCGCTTCCACTGCTTGCCCCCGGCGGCGACCTGGGCGGCGTAGTTCTCCCCGCCCACGTGCTCCACCTTCGCCACGCACCGGCCCGAGGCCACGAAGCTGCCTGAGAGCAGGCGGTCGCCCGCCTTCCGCTCCACCGCGTCGGATTCGCCGGTGAGCAGAGCCTCGTTCATACGGCACGCTCCGTCCACCACCACGCTGTCCGCCCCCACCTGGTCCCCGGCGGCGTAGCGGACGATGTCCCCCCGCACCAGCTCGTCCAGGGGCAGCTTGACCCACGTCCCGTCCCGCAGGGTGTCCGCGTCGGGGGCGGCTACCACGGTGAGCTTGTCCACCGCCGCCTTGGCCCGCAGCTCCTGCACGATGCCGATGACGATGTTGCACAGGATGACCCCCATGAACAGGAGGTTCTTCCACGACCCCACCAGCGCCACCAGCACCGCCAAAAAGGCGTTGAGGAGGTTGGCGGGGGTGACCAGGTTGCCTCGGACGATCTCCCCCACCGAACGGGAGCGGGGCATGGCCTGGACGTTCCCCTCGCCGGCGGCGTGGAGGGCCTGGGCCTCTTGGGTGGTCAACCCCTTGTATTCCATGTCTCCGCCCCCTTTCTTCTCGTCAATTTTCTCCAGTATAGCACGTTCTTCCCCATCAGTGCTTGCGAAATTCTTAAATTCTCATGAAAGTTTCCCAAAGACGGCTCCATCCTTCGCCCTTCTTCGCCGGAGTTGGGCGGTATGATGGGGACAAGCTTATCTTACCAAAGGAGTTGATCTCCATGCCCATCCGCACCCAGGAGGAAAACGGCGTACTCACCGTCTACCTCAGCGGCGACATCGACCACGCCTCCGCCCGCTCCATGATGCTGGCCCTGGACCGGGAGGTGGCCCGCCGCGCTCCCGCCACCCTTCGGGTGGATATGTCCGCCGTCACCTTTATGGACAGCTCCGGCATCGCCGTGCTGCTGCGGACCTGGCGGCGGCTCCAGGAGGCCCCCGGGGCCATGGAGGTGGTGGCCGTTCCCCACCAGCCCTGGAAGGTGTTTGCCGCCGCGGGATTGCCCAAAATCATTCCTATGAAAGCCTTATAAGGAGGTCCTACATATGATCCCCATTCTCAATCAGGCCACGCTGCTGTTCCCCTCCAAATCCTCCAACGAGGCCTTTGCCCGCTCCGCCGCCGCCGTCTTCGCCGCCCAGCTGGACCCCACCCTGGAGGAGCTGAACGACGTGAAGACCGCCGTCAGCGAGGCGGTGACCAACGCCATTGTCCACGCCTACCCCGAGGAGCTGGGGGTGGTCACCATGCGCCTGCGTATCCTGGAGGGGCGCATTTTTGAGGTCACCATCAAGGACAAGGGGGTGGGCATCCCCGACGTAGAGCAGGCCCGCCAGCCCCTCTACACCACCGGGGATGACTCCCGCTCGGGTATGGGCTTCACCATCATGGAGAGCTTCATGGACTCTCTGCGGGTGCGTTCTATCCCCGGCAAAGGCTCCACCGTGACCATGCGCAAGCGGTTCTCCCCCCGCGCCGCCGGAGGGGCCAAATGACCTGCCTCCAAGCCGCGAAAACCGGGGACGAGGCCGCCTGCGAGCAGGCCATTCAGGAAAACGCGGGGCTGATCTGGTCCATCGTGCGCCGGTACTACGGCCGGGGGGTGGACCCCGACGACCTCTATCAGCTGGGCTGTCTGGGCTTTCTCAAGGCCCTGCGGGGCTTTGACGACTCCTACGGCACCCAGTTCTCCACCTACGCCGTGCCCAAGATCGCCGGAGAGATCCGCCGCTTCCTCCGGGACGACGGCCCGGTGAAGGTCTCCCGCGCCCTGAAGGAGCGGGCCGCCACCGTCCGCGCCGCCGACGCTCTGCTGGGGGCGCGGCTGGGCCGGGAGCCTACCCTCTCCGAGCTTTCCGCCCACACCGGCCTGGACCCGGAGGACATCGCCGCCGCCCAGCTCTGCCCCCAGAGCGTCGCCTCCCTCCAGTCGGAGACGGTTGACGGCCTGACCCTGGAATCCACCCTGGGGGATACCGGCATGGAGGAGGAGCTGGTGGAGAAAATGGCCCTGCGGGGGGCCATCAACGCTTTGGAGCCGAAGGCCCGCAAGGTCATTTTGCTGCGCTATTACCGCTCCATGACCCAGGAGCAGACCGCCCGCGTCCTGGGGGTGAGCCAGGTCCAGGTCTCCCGCATCGAAAAGCGGGCGGTGGAGCAGCTCCGCGCCCTGCTGGGGTGATTTCTTGTTGCATTTTTCCCCAGGAACGTCTATAATTGTACCACTGGCAGACCGGCGTCCGTTGGCAACGTGCCAGCGGGCGTTTTTGTGTGAAAAGGAGAGATCATTATGGTCGTTGTGATGAAACCCGGCACAAAAAAAGAAGAGATCGACGCACTGGCTAAGTCCTTTGAGGATCAGGGGCTGAACGTAGGCGTTACCAACGGCGTGGGCTGCACCATTCTGGGTCTGGTGGGAGACACCACCGCCGTGGATATCGATAAGATCTCCATCCTCCCCAACGTGGAGCGGATCATGCGGGTGAGCGAGCCGTATAAAAAGGCCAACCGCAAGTTCCATCCCCAGGACAGCGTCATTCAGGTGGGCAACGCCAAGGTGGGCGGCGGCTCCTTCGCCGTCATCGCCGGGCCGTGCTCGGTGGAGAGCGAGGCCCAGATGATCGAGGTGGCCCGGGACGTACAGCTCTCCGGGGCCTGCATGCTCCGGGGCGGGGCGTTCAAGCCCCGCACCTCCCCTTACTCCTTCCAGGGCATGGGCGTGCCCGGCCTGGACCTGCTGCTGGAGGCCAAGGGGGAGACCGGCCTGCCCATCGTCACCGAGATCATGTCCCCCAAATACTGCGAGCTGTTTGAGGAAAAGGTGGACGTGGTGCAGATCGGCGCGCGGAATATGCAGAACTTTGACCTTCTGAAGGAGGTGGGCAAGATGTCCAAGCCCATCCTTTTGAAGCGCGGCCTCTCCAACTCCTACGAGGAGTGGATCATGTCGGCGGAGTACATCATGAGCGAGGGCAACGAGAACGTCATCCTCTGTGAGCGGGGCGTGCGCACCTTTGAGACCTACACCCGCAACACCCTGGACCTCTCCGCCATCCCCGCCATCCACCGCATGAGCCACCTGCCCATTATCGTGGACCCCTCCCACGCCGCCGGTATGAGCTGGATGGTGGAGCCGCTGGCTTTGGCCGCCGTGGCCGCCGGGGCGGACGGCCTCATCATTGAGGTCCACAACGACCCGCCCCACGCCAAGTGCGACGGGCAGCAGTCCCTTACCCCCCAGGCCTTCCAGGCCCTGATGGGCAAGGTCAAGGCCCTGATCCCCATGGCCGGAAAGGTCCTGGCATGAAAACGCTCCGCGTCGCCCTGGGCGAGCGCTCCTACGACATTCGCATGGAGGGAGGCTGCCTGAAAAACGCCGGAGAGCATATCCGGGCCGTCTGCCCCAGGGCGAAGAAGCTCTTTGTGGTCACCGATTCCAACGTCGGTCCCCTCTACGGCGGCACGGTCCTGGACAGCCTGGAAGCTACCGGGTTTGACCGCCGCCTGTTGGTCATCCCCGCCGGGGAGGAGAGCAAAAACGCCGCTCTGCTGTCCAACCTGTGGGAGGAGATGCTGGAATTCGGCCTCACCCGCACCGACGCTGTGGTGGCTTTAGGCGGCGGCGTGGTGGGCGACCTGGCGGGCTTTGCCGCCGCCACCGTCCTGCGGGGGGTGGACTTCATCCAGCTTCCCACCACCCTTCTGGCCCAAGTGGATTCCTCCGTGGGCGGCAAGGTGGCCATCGACCTCCGCCACGGCAAAAACCTGGCCGGGGCCTTCCATCAGCCCAAGCTGGTGCTTATGGACCCCGAGACCCTTTCCACCCTGGACGACCAGACCTTCTCCGATGGCATGGCGGAGGTCATCAAGTACGGCTGCATCGCCGACCGGGCGTTTTTTGACCGTCTCGCCGCTCACCCCTCCCGCAAAGAAATTATGAGCGATATTGAATCCGTTTTGTATACCTGCTGTGATATTAAACGGCAAGTTGTGGAAGAGGACGAGCTGGACACCGGCCGGCGGATGCTTCTCAACTTCGGCCACACCATCGGCCACGCCTATGAGCTGGCGGGCAATTACACCGCCTGGACCCACGGTCAGGCCGTGGCGGCGGGGATGGTGACCGCGGCCAAATTAGGGGTGTCGCTGGGGGTCACTCCCGCGGACGTACCCCAGCAGGTGGAGGCCCTGTGCGCCGCCTTTGGCCTGCCCACGTCCATCCCCTGCGACATCCAGACCTATGCCTCCGCCGTAGGGCGGGACAAGAAGGGTGCGGGGACGGATATCTCGGTCATCCTTCTGGAAGAGATCGGCCGCGCCGTGGCGCACAAGATGCCCAAGGCCCAGCTGGTGCGTCTGCTCAATTCTTTTGATAAAATACCGTAAACGGGCCGATGGGGGCGATGCGTGCCGGTGGCACGCGTCCCATCGCACGACCGAGCCGACAGGCGAGACCATCGGCCCCTA
>CAMNQX010000021.1 GCA_946550725.1 uncultured Clostridia bacterium
CCCGCCCACCAGGCCGTCATCCACTCCTATATGCGGGAGCGGTACGCCGCCCCCGGCAAGATGATCCTCGGCTCCGACTCCCACACCCGCTACGGCGCGTACGGCTGTGTGGCCGTGGGCGAGGGCGGCCCCGAGCTGGCCCGCCAGCTCCTCCGCAAGACCTACGACCTGGCCCGCCCCAAGGTCATCGCCATCTACCTCACCGGCACGCCCCGCCCCGGCGTGGGACCTCAGGACGTGGCCCTGGCTCTCATCGCCGCCACCTTCAAGGACGGCGTGGTGAAAAACGCCCTGTTGGAGTTCTTCGGCCCGGGCGTGGCCAGCCTCTCCATGGACTACCGCAGCGGCATTGACGTGATGACCACCGAGACCGCCTGCTGGTCGTCCGTGTGGCAGACCGACGAGCGCACACGGGAGGCCCTGACCCTCCTGGGCCGCGGCGATTCTTACAAGGAGCTGTCCCCTGCCGACGGCGCGGGCTACGACGCCGCCATCGAGCTGGACCTCTCCACCGTGGAGCCGATGATCGCCCTGCCCTTCCACCCCTCTAACGCCTACACCATCAAGGAGTTCAAGGCCAACGCCGCCGACCTCCTGCACCAGGTGGACCTGGCCGCCAAGGAGCAGCTGGTCGTGCAGAACGCCCCTTCCCTGCTCTCCAAACTGACCCCTGAGGGCTTCCGGGTGGATCAGGGCGTGATCGCCGGGTGCTCCGGCGGCACCTACCAAAACCTGAAGCGGGCCGCGGAGATCTTGAAGGGCGCGTCCACCGGCTCCGACGCCTTCTGGCTCTCCTGCTACCCCGGCTCCATGCCCATCAATCTGGAGCTGACCAAGCAGGGCTACTTGGCCGACCTGATGGCCGCCGGCTGCTCCATTCGCTCCTGCTTCTGCGGGCCTTGCTTCGGCGCGGGGGACGTGCCCGCCAACGGGGCGTTCTCCATCCGCCACTCCACCCGCAACTTCCCCAACCGGGAAGGCTCCAAGCCGGGGGACGGCCAAATTTCCTTTGTGGCCCTCATGGACGCCCGCTCCATCGCCGCCACGGCGAAAAACGGCGGTCTCCTCACCGCCGCCGACGAGCTGGACCATATTCCCGCCGATTCTCCCGACGAGAGCTGGGCCTATGACGACAGCGCCTACCGCGCCCGTGTCTACTACGGCGTGGGCCACCCCAAACCGGAGACCGAGTTGGTCTTTGGTCCCAACATTACCGACTGGCCCGAGCAGATCCCCCTGCCGGAAAACCTGCTTCTCACCTGCTGCGCCGCCATCTACGACGAGGTGACGACAACAGATGAGCTGATCCCCTCCGGGGAGACCTCCTCCTACCGCTCCAACCCCCTCCGCCTGGCGGAGTTCACCCTCTCCCGCAAGTGCCCCGACTATGTGGCCCGGGCCAAGGAGGTCCAGGCGTTGGAACAGCTCCGCCGGGAGGACCCCAACGCCCCCGAAGTCAAAGAGGTGCTGGACGGCTACGACCCCGCCACCACCGGCCTCGGCTCCTTCGTGATGGCTCTCAAGCCCGGTGACGGCTCGGCCCGGGAGCAGGCCGCCTCCTGCCAGCGGGTGCTGGGGGGAGGCGCCAACCTGGCGGCGGACTACGCCACCAAGCGTTACCGCTCCAACGTGGTGAACTGGGGAATGCTCCCCCTGATCTGCCCCGGTCTGGCCGAGCTGGCGCTGAAGCCCGGTGACCGGCTGTACCTCCCCGGCATCCGCGCCCTGCTGGAGGGGGACGGGGACACCATCGACGCCCTCTTTTTCCAAAGCGAGCCGGACGGCCCCACCGTCAAGCAGACGAAGCTCTCCCTCCCCGGCCTGACGAGGGAGGAGCGGGACATCATCCTCGCCGGGTGCCTCATCAATTACTATAAGTAAGCCCAAAGAGGCAAATAGAGGGGCGGTTCCTGCGGAACCGGCCCCTTGCCCTTTGAGTGGATAGGAGGCGGCAAAAAATGACTCTCCCCAATGCCATTCACTATTTTGCCCCGCAGGACCGTCTGAAGCACATTTCATCTCTCCATGTCAGGACGCTCAAGCGAGAAGAAAAGGCGGTAAAGGATGCCTTTCCATTACAGCAGTTCTTGAATCAACTGGCTCAGCCAGTCGGTGGCAGTGTTGCTCCACCAACTGATACACTGGAGCACTATATGGAGCAACAGTATCAGCAACATCAGGGGGACCACACTATCTTCCTCTTGCCAAATGCATTGAGTGTGTTTGGGGCGTTTACCGGCAGCGGATTCCACGCAGCGGAGGACCTGTCGAAGCACTATAAGACGTTGGCGATGAGCACGCGGGGTTTCTCGTCAGAAGGGCGCGACGCATTTTTCTTTGAACTAGCCGAAGATGGAACTCTGCTGTTGTCCGGGCAAAAGGTATCCGGCGAGGATTTTCCATGCCCTGAGCTTTCGGGATTCCAACGTCTGGGGGTGGATGATGTCAAGTTGAAAGAACTTTCCTCCACGTGGGCGAAATTGGAACCGTTTGAAGTTGCTGCATGGATAGAACAGCTTTGTGGATGCCTGATCTTCTCTCCCTCTGATGAACAGTTGGAGCAAGAATACCTATGCTATGCGGCATTGATGATGGGAAAAGCCTATCAGAGAAGATAAGGGAACGGTTGCTGTTCAAAAGGCGAAACCCGCAGAGACAGCAGCTTTTGGATAACCGTCCTATATAGGAGAGAGCGGAGGCCACCTGGCCCCCGCTCTTTTGTGTCTATTTCTCGTCTTTTCCTTCTTCCTGCAGGCAGAGAACATAAGAAAGGTCAGAAAAGCAGCTTTTGTATATCCAGAACATACCGTCAACCGTTTGATATGCCTCGTGCTCGTTGCTGCCGCATGGACTTATTGTTGCCCAGCATAACTCACAGTGTGCGTGACGCCCCACATCGCTTGTATCAACCGGGTAAGTTCTCAGCCTGCATATTGCCCCGTGCAAGTATTCTTCCTGTCCTCTGGATAGCCGCCAGTCTCCTTCTCTTTCCATTGTTGCGTTAGACCTCCATGATAACCGGTAAAATCATGGGGTTGCGTTTGGTTTTTTTGTAGAGGTAGTCGGAGAGGCTCTCCTTCACCTCGGTCTTGATGGCCGCCCAGTCGGTGGCGTAGCGGCCGTTGCAGTGGTCAATGGCCTCCACCGCCACCCGGCGCAGCTCCTCCATCAGCCCCTCGGACTCCTTGACGTAGATAAAGCCGCGGGTGACGATGTCCGGGCCGGAGATGAGCGCGCCGTCCTCGGCGGACATGGCGCACACCACCATGATCATGCCGTCCTCCGCCAGATGCTTGCGGTCCCGGAGGACCACGCTGCCCACGTCGCCCACGCCGTAGCCGTCCACGAACACCCGCCCGGAGGGCACCGTCCCGGTGATGCGGGCGGAGCCGGGGGTCAGCTCGATGACTTTGCCGATGTCGGCGATGATGACGTTGCGGGGGCTCATGCCCACCTCCTGGGCCAGCTTGGAGTGGTTTTTCAGCATCCGCTGCTCCCCGTGAACGGGGATGAAGAACCGGGGCTTCACCAGGGCGTGGATGATCTTCAGCTCCTCCTGGCAGGCGTGGCCAGACACGTGGAGGGCCGCCGCCCGCTCGTTGACCACCTCCGCGTCCTTGCGGTAAAGCTCGTTGATGACGCTGCCGATGGCGTTTTCGTTGCCGGGGATGGCGGAAGCGGAGATGATGACCCGGTCCCCCGCCTGAATTTCGATCTGCTTGTGGGTGTTGAAGGCCATGCGGGTCAGGGCGGACATGGTCTCCCCCTGGCTCCCGGTGGTGATGATGCACACCTTCTCCTTGGGCAGGGACTTGATGTGGGCCAACTCCACCAGCGTGTTCTGGGGAATGTTCATGTACCCCAGCTCGGTGGACACCTTGAGGGCGTTTTCCATGCTCCGTCCCACCACAGCCACCTTGCGGCCGTACTTGGCCGCCACCGAGATGATCTGCTGGATGCGGTCCACGTTGGAGGCAAAGGTGGTGACAATGATGCGCTGCTCACAGCCCCGGAACAGCGCGTCGAAGGACGCACCCACGCTGCGCTCCGACTTGGTGAAGCCGGGGTTCTCCACGTTGGTGGAGTCGCACAGCATGGCAAGAACTCCTTCCTTGCCCAGCTGCCCCAGACGGCCCAGGTCGATCATGCCGCCCTGGATGGGGGTGGCGTCGATCTTGAAGTCGCCGGTGTGCAGGCACACCCCCACCGGGGTGCGGATGGCAAAGGCCACCGCGTCGGCGATGGAGTGGTTCACGTGGATGAACTCCACCCGGAACACCCCGGCGCGGACCACCTCCCCCGCCTCGCAGGTGATGAGCTTGGTCTTGTCCAGCAAGCGGTGCTCCTCCAGCTTCAGCTTCACCAGGCCCGCGGTCATGCGGGTGGCGTAGATGGGGGCCTGGAGGCTGCGGAGCAGATAGGGGATGCCGCCGATGTGGTCCTCGTGGCCGTGGGTGAGGAAAATGCCCCGGATGCGGGCCTTGTTCTGGATGAGGTAGGTGAAGTCGGGAATGACCACGTCCACCCCGTACATGTCCGTGTCCGGGAAGCCCATGCCCACGTCTACGATGATGATGTCGTTGCCAAACTCGTAGACGGTCATGTTCTTGCCGATCTCGTTGAGACCGCCAAGGGGGATGATCTTCAGTTTTTCTGTCATAAAAATGATACTCCTTTTTGTTGTGCGGGCACAGCACATCAAACCACCGCGACGCGCGGTCTGAATACCGCCGTCACGCTGTATGCTGTGTCCTATGTAAGTTGTGTGGGCCGTCTCCGCGTTTCCTGGAGCGCGCCCGTCATTTCAAACGTCCCAAAGGGACGGGAAAGCCATATCAAGACCCCGCAGGGCTATACTGGTAGTAGTAGTATAACACATCTTTGAGGAAATGTATACCATAAATTTTTAGAAGCGCGAGCGTAGACACATAGCCGCAGATGGACCAGAGCGAGGACCGAATTGGTAAGGCGGCGCAGCCGCCGCGATTTGGTCCGAGTCGGAGGGAAGCTGCGGCGTGATGTGTCCAACGCGAACGTGACAATCTTGTGAATGCACCCGTTCCCGGCATAGAAAACGCGGCGGTCTCCGCAGAGACCGCCGCCGTGTTTCAGTTTGTCAGGATGGAAGAACCGTCCCCTTGTCTTCCGGAAGGATCACCGCCGTGTTTCATCGGTCATTTTTTCTTCCGTTCTTGATCGCGTCCACAATAATTGCCGTAGCACATCCGATGGCCGCAATAACCCCCACCGATGGCCAGCCGAAAAAAGCCCCCGCCAGTTCAAAAATGATGCCAACCACAAAAACCGCCAGAAAAATTACAAACTCCATCTGTGCCTCCCTTCATCGATAAGTAAACGTTCTTTGATTGCCTAATTCATCGTAATCTGCGTTCCCACTCACGGAAAATCCAAATCCATACTTTGGAATAACCAGGCTAATACTCCCTGAACCTCCTGTTTTATGGACATAGTGTCCGTAAAAGATAGTCGAAAACGGCCCCTTTTCTTGGGGTTTAAGCCAAAATTCTCCATGCCCAAAATTCATTGCAGAGTTTTGCCAAAGCGCAGGCTGTGTTGCATACCAAGTGACCCCTGCGTCAGATGCTGCTGCATAGTTTCTAGCTTCTGAAAGAATCTCTGCTTGGCCTACTCCAAGGTTTGGATAGTAGTAATCTACTTTATAAAATGAATTGTCTATCATTTTAAAATACTGGTCGTTCCAAGAGACTCCTATCGGGTCTTGCCCCGGATGAGCTGCAGTTGAATGCCACTGATAACTATACGAAACAAAAACATTTTCACTTGTAGTGGATTGAGCAATTCCCCAGGTCAAAGATAAATCACTATCTGGGATTTGCCCGCATAGCGCAATTCCATCAGCCGAAATATCATAATCTGTAAACTGTCCAGTTTCTACATCATATGTGCTAATTGTTGCGCCAGCAAAAACAACATCAGGTTTATCATAAAGAGATTTTTTTGCGCTCTGTGCGAGATGCTCCAAATAAATCTGCGGATATCCGCGCTGAAGAAGAACTTCATCCATTTCGTTTTCCGTCACTATGCTTCCTTCCAGAACACCCATCTCCCCCGCAAACGCGGCAGGACAGATGCCCACCACCAGGGCCAGCACCAGCAGCAGACTGATCATTTTCTTTTTCATGTTCATTGTACTCCTTCTCTTTTGTTTTTGTCAACACTGTCCGCGCCTGCGGGGTAGGCTTACTTCTGCATCGGAATCACCCTTCTGCCAATTGATATTTATATAGTATCATCACTTTTTATTGTTTGTCAATAAAAATATGAATGTAAGCAAAAAAGGACGGCCTCCGGGCCGTCCTTTTTTTGTTCACATTTAATTTACACTCCTTCTACTTGACAATTCCGCCAACTGGTGGTAGCATGGCGTTAGCACTCAGGGAGAAAGAGTGCTAACGCCGGTATTCGCACCGGAGGGCACCCGCGAGAGCGGGGACGCGCCAGCAGGCGCGTAAATTTGAGGCCCTTGGGCCGAAAATTTGCGGAGGGCCGGGTTCGCCGGCCCGAGCAGTATGAAAGAAGGTGACCGCCGTGGACTTATCCGACCGCAAAAAACGCATTCTCCGGGCGGTCATCGAGACCTACATCGACACCGCCGAGCCGGTTGGCTCCAAGCTCATCATGGAGCGCGCGGGACTGAACGTCTCCTCCGCCACCATCCGCAACGAGATGGCGGACCTGGAAGCCCTGGGCCTGTTGGAACAGCCCCACACCTCCGCCGGCCGCATCCCCGCCCCCCGGGGCTACCGCTTCTACGTCAACGACCTGATGGAGGAGCACCGCCTCTCCGTGCAGGAGACGGAGCGGCTCAACCAGGCTCTCCACCTGAAAATGCGGGAGCTGGACCGGGTGATCGACGAGGCGGGGCGCATCGTCTCCCGCCTCACCCGCTACCCCGCCTTTGCCCTTTCCAGCGGCGCGCGGCAGGTGACCATCCGCCGCTTCGACCTCTTGATGGTGGACCAGGCCGCCTTCATCGCCGTGGTGATGACCGACCAGAGCACCGTGGCGAATAAGCTGTTCCGCCTCTCCCACGAGCTGACCGAGAGCCAGCTGCAAATGCTCTCCACCCTCCTGAACGCCTCCTTTACCGGCCTGACGCTGGATCAGATGACCCCCCAGCTGGCCCGGATAGCCGCCCAGGCGGCTCAGGAGGCGATGGACATGATCTCCCTGGTGGTCTCCTTTGCCATAGAGGTACTGGAGGAGCAGCAGGGACGCTGCGTCCACACCGCGGGCATCGACAACCTCCTTGCCCACCCCGAGTATCAGGACCTCTCCCGCGCCCAGCCGCTGATGACCTACCTGGCCCAGGCGGAGAATCTGGGAGGCTTCCCCCTTCCCCAGAGCGGCGGGTCCAGCATCCTCATCGGCCCGGAAAACGTTCACGAGGCGTTGAAGGATTCCAGCGTGGTCCTCGCCACCTACGATATGGGCGGCGGCACCCAGGGGGTCATCGGCGTGGTGGGCCCCACCCGCATGGATTACGCCACCGTTCTGGCCCGGCTTCAATATCTGGCCCAGGGCCTGACCCATCTCTTTGAACAAAACCAGCTCCCGACCGAGCGAAAGGAGGACTTCTAGCTCATGTCCAAGGAAGCCAAAAAGAAAGAAAAGTCCACGGCGGAGACTCCGCCCAACGCAGAAGAGGTCACCCCGGCGGAGGCCACCCCCCCGGAGGCCGATCCCCAGCTCCAGGCCCTGCAGGACCAGCTGGCCCAGCTCAACGACCAGCACCTGCGCCTCCTGGCGGAGTACGACAACTACCGCAAGCGCACCGCCAAGGAGAAGGAGTCCGCCTGGAACGACGCCAAGGCGGCCACCGTCAAGGCTCTGCTCCCCGTCTATGACGATCTGGAACGGGCCTTGAAGCAGGACACCGCCGACGAGGCGTACCGCAAGGGCGTGGAGCTGACCATGGCGGGGCTGCAAAAGGCCCTGGCCGGTCTGGGGGTGGAGGAGATCCCCGCTCTGGGCCAGAGCTTTGACGCCAACCTCCACAACGCCGTCATGCACGTGGAGGACGAGACGCTGGGCGAAAATATTGTCAAGGAAGTCTACCAAGCCGGCTTTAAGCTGGGCGAAACCGTCATAAGATATGCTATGGTAGTAGTAGCGAATTAGAAGCGCGACCCGTAGACACGCAGGCCACGATGGACCGGCCCGCACGGCAAAAACAGGCGAACGCCGGAGGCGTGAGCGGCATTTTGCCAAGGGCCGGGAAGCGGGGCCGCGGCGTGTCCACCAGGAGCGTGACAGCCCGTTTCCAAATATGTTAATTAAAAAATTGGAGGTATACAGTTATGTCTAAGATTATCGGTATCGATCTCGGAACCACCAACTCCTGCGTGGCGGTCATGGAGGGCGGCGAAGCCGTCGTCATCGCCAACGCCGAGGGCAACCGCACCACCCCCTCCGTCGTCGCCTTTTCCAAGGACGGCGAGCGCATGGTGGGCCAGGTGGCCAAGCGCCAGGCCATCACCAACCCCGACCGCACCATCTCCTCCATCAAGCGTGAGATGGGCAGCGACTACAAGGTCTCCATCGACTCCAAGAAGTACACCCCTCAGGAGATCTCCGCCATGATCCTGCAGAAGCTGAAGGCGGACGCGGAGGCCTACCTGGGCCAGACCGTCACTGAGGCGGTCATCACCGTCCCTGCTTACTTTACCGACGCCCAACGCCAAGCCACCAAGGACGCGGGTAAGATCGCGGGGCTGGAGGTCAAGCGCATCATCAACGAGCCTACCGCCGCGGCGCTGGCCTACGGCGTGGATAAGGAGACCGCCCAGAAGGTCATGGTCTACGACCTGGGCGGCGGTACCTTCGACGTGTCCATCCTGGACATCGACGAGGGGGTCATCGAGGTCCTGGCCACCGCAGGCAACAACCGCCTGGGCGGCGACGACTTCGACCAGTGCGTCATGGACTATCTGGCCGAGGAGTTCAAGAAGACTGAGGGCATCGACCTCAAGGGCGACAAGGTGGCCATGCAGCGGCTGAAGGAGGCTGCCGAGAAGGCCAAGATCGAGCTGTCCGGCGTCACCTCCACCAACATCAACCTGCCCTATATCACCGCCGACGCCACAGGCCCCAAGCATCTGGACCTGACCCTCACCCGGGCCAAGTTCGACCAGCTCACCGCCCATCTGGTGGAAAAGACCGCCGGTCCCGTGCGTCAGGCCATGTCCGACGCGGGCCTCAGCGGAAATGACATCTCCAAGGTCCTGATGGTGGGCGGCTCCAGCCGCATCCCCGCTGTGCAGGACATGGTGAAGAAGCTCACCGGCAAGGAGGGCTTCAAGGGCATCAACCCCGATGAGTGCGTGGCCATGGGCGCGGCCCTCCAGGGCGGCGTGCTGGTGGGCGACGTGAAGGGCCTGCTGCTGCTGGACGTGACCCCCCTGTCCCTGGGCGTGGAGACCCTGGGCGGCGTGATGACCAAGCTCATCGAGCGCAACACCACCATCCCCGCCAAGAAGTCCCAGATCTTCACCACCCCCGCCGACAACCAGACCTCCGTGGAGGTCCACGTCCTCCAGGGCGAGCGTGAGATGGCCCGGGACAACAAGACCCTGGGCCTGTTCTCCCTGGACGGCATCGCTCCCGCCCGCCGGGGCGTGCCTCAGATCGAGGTCACCTTCGACATCGATGCCAACGGCATTGTCAACGTCTCCGCCAAGGACCTGGGTACCGGCAAGGAGCAGCACATCACCATCACCTCCTCCACCAACATGTCCAAGGAGGACGTGGAGAAGGCCGTCAAGGAGGCGGAGCAGTTCGCCGCCGAGGACGCCAAGAAGAAAGAGGAGATCGAGGTCCGCAACAACGCCGACCAGATGGTCTACCAGACCGAGAAGGCCCTGGACGAGCTGGGCGATAAGATCGACGCGGCTGACAAGGCCAGCGTGGACGCCGCCCTCACCAAGACCAAGGAGGCCCTGAAGGGCACCGACACCGCCGCCATCAAGGCCGCCAGCGAGGAACTGGCCAAGGTGTTCTATCCCATCACCGAGAAGCTCTACAACCAGCAGGCCCAGCAGCCCGGCGCGGCCCCCGGCCCGGACATGGGCGGCGCGGCGGCCCCCAACGACGGCGTGGTGGACGCGGATTACGAGGTCGTTGACGGGGACGACAAGTAAGAAGCGCGACCCGTAGACACGCAGGCCCCGATGGACCGACCCGCACGGCAAAAACAGGCTGGGCGCAGCCCAGCGGCATTTTGCCAAGATTGGGGGTCCCCAGCGAGGGCTTTGCCCTTGCTGGGGAGAGGACGAACAGTGAAATGACTGAGCTTTTGTCGATAGACAAAAGCGAGGGATATGGAACTTGTGAGGACGAAAGCGGGGCCGCGGCGTGTCCAACGGGAGCGTGACAGTCCTTTAGTAAAGCGTGGTGACCACATATGGCAGACCAAAAACGTGACTTTTACGAAGTCTTAGGCGTGTCCAAGACCGCCTCGGACGACGAGATCAAAAAAGCCTACCGCAAAAAGGCCAAGGAATACCACCCTGACCTCCACCCCGGCGACAAGGAGGCGGAAGCGAAGTTCAAGGAGATCAACGAGGCCTACGAGGTCCTCTCCGACGCCGAGAAAAAATCCCGCTATGACCAGTTCGGCATGGCGGGGGTAGACCCCAACTTCAACCCCGGCGGCTTCGGCGGCGGGTTTGGAGGCGGGTTCGACGGCATGGACCTGGGCGATCTCTTCGGCTCCTTCTTCGGCGGCGGGTTTGGAGGCGGCGGCCCCCGCCGCCAGGCCAACAGCCCCCAGCAGGGGGAGTCTCTGCGGGTGGCCCTCACCCTCACCTTTGAGGAGGCCGCCTTCGGCTGCGAGAAGGAGATCTCCCTTACCCGCAGCGACTCCTGCCCCGACTGCGGCGGCAGCGGCTGCGCCCACGGCACCTCTCCCGAGACCTGCCCCGACTGCGGCGGCCAAGGCGTGGTGCGGGTCCAGCGGGGCGGCGGCTCCTTCTCCTTTGTCTCCACCGCCCCTTGCCCCAAGTGCCGGGGCACGGGCAAGCTCATCAAGGACCCCTGCCCCACCTGCCACGGCGAGGGCGCGGTGCGGAAGAGCAAGCGGCTCACCGTCTCCATTCCCGCGGGCATCGACGACGGCCAGGCCGTCTCCCTCCGGGGCCAGGGCAACGCGGGCAAGAACGGCGGTCCGGCGGGCGACCTCATTGTGGCCGTCTCCGTGCGGCCCCACCCGAAATTCCAGCGGGACGGCTCCACCGTCTACCTCACCCAGTCCGTCTCCTTCCCCCAGGCCGCATTGGGGGCGGAGCTGGAGATCGACACCATCGACGGCAAGGTGAAATGGACCCTCCCCGCCGGGACTAAGACCGGCTCTGTGTTCCGCCTTCGGGGCAAGGGCATCCCCGGCCTCCACGGCCGGCCTCGCGGCGACCAGCTGGTCACGGTGGTCATCGACACCCCCCAGCGGCTCACTCCCGCCCAGCGGGAGGCTCTGGAGGCGTACGCCAAAGCGATGGGGGAGGACGCTTCCCCCGCCCAGAAAGGTTTTTTTGACAAACGCAAGAAAAAAAAGTAAAATGAAAGGCAGGCTTCCGGCCTGCCTTTCATTTTGACGCTATGGAGGAGTTTTTTATGACACCTGCCATTTTTCTCGCCGCTTTGACCCTGGCGGGAGCCGTCGGCTTCTTCGCCTACTACTTCTCCGCCCTGCGGCCCCGGCCCGGCACGCTGGATTGGATCACCCTCACCGACCGCGCGCCCTTTACCCTGGCCCACCGCCGCCATAAGATGGCCCGCAAGGACGCCCTGCCCGTGCTGCTCATCACCGCCGTCTACGCCCTCACCGCCTTCTTCTCCCTTGGCTCCACGAAGGCTCCCCAGACGTACTATGACTTCTCCGGCGGCGAGACCCACACCATTGAGATCCAGGGCGATCCTATCCCCGTCTCCCGCATCTGGGCTTACGGCTCCCTGGGCACCGGTGCTTACCGCTTGGAGGTCTCCGCCGACGGCGAGACCTGGTCCACCCTCTCCACCCGCACGGAAAAGGACCAGTGGGGCCGGGATCAAACCGTCTACACCTGGGAGGACCGGGCCGGCGGCGATTTTGCCCTCAGCCAGGACTATATCCAGCTCTTTAAGTGGCAGGACATCATCCCCGACGCCGCCCGCTCGGCCCAGTATATCCGCATCACCGGCAAGGCAGACTACAACCAGCAGATCCTGCGCCTTGGCAAGCTCATCTTCTTCGACGACCAAAACCAGCCCCTGCGGTTCAACTGGACCTTAGGGGACGGCGGAGCCGTCCCCGCTGGGCTGGCCCAGCTGTTCACCCCGGATGACACGGTGCCCCAGGCCATCTCCTGGCGCAACTCCTCCTACTTCGACGAGATCTACCACCCCCGCACCGCGCTGGAGAACATTGAAAACCTCCACCCCTATGAGATCACCCACCCACCCCTGGGCAAACTTATTTTGGGTCTGGGCATCCGGATGTTCGGCATGACCCCCTTCGGCTGGCGGTTCATGGGGACCCTGTTCGGGGTGCTGATGCTCCCCCTGCTCTATGTGTTTCTCAAGAATATGTTCGGCAAGACGGTGGTGGCCACCTGCGGCACGACCCTGTTCGCCGCCGAGTTCATGCACCTGACCCAGACCCGCATCGCCACCATCGACACCTACGGGGTGTTCTTCATCCTCCTGTCCTATTTCTTCTTCTACCGCTGGCTCACCGCCTCCGCCACCCCCAACAAGCAGGGGAAAACCAGCGAGGGCTACGGCTCTCTGGCCCTCTCCGGTATCACCTGGGGGATCGGCTGCGCCTGCAAATGGACGGTGGTCTACGCCGGGGTGGGGCTGGCCGTGCTGTACCTCATCCACATGATCGCCCGTATCCGCGCCTGGAACAAGGATGAGGGACCCTCCGGCACGCCCACGGAAGACGCCCACAGCTTCGACCTTTCGGCGGAGCTTCCCGACCCGAAGCTGTCCCACAAGCCCTCTCTGGCGGGGTGGCTGACCAAGACACTGCTGCTGTCGGTGCTGTGCTTCGTGGTGCTCCCCGCCGCCATCTACACCGCGTCTTATATCCCCTACGCCGCCTCCAAGGGGAGCGTCACCTTTGCCTCCGTCTTTGACGAGATGTGGCGCAACCAGAGCTATATGCTGAACTACCACAACGGCGTCACCGACCCCCACAACTATGAATCCCGCTGGTATCAGTGGCTGGTGGACGCCCGGCCCATCCTCTTCTATCTGGAGGACCTGGGTGGCGGCATGACCGAGCGGTTCGCCTCCTTCAACAACCCCCTCATCTCCTGGGCGGGTCTGCTAAGCCTCATCGCCGTGGCCGTCCGCTTTGTCCAGCGGAAATGCGGCAAGGCCCTGTTTCTGGTGATCGCCTTCCTCTCCCAGTTCCTCCCCTGGGTGTTCATCGGCCGCACCACCTTTGCCTACCACTATTTCCCCTCTATTTTGTTCCTGGTCTTCTGTATCTGCTACCTGTTCAACGACCTGATGGAGTGCAAATGGGCCAAGTGGCGGTTGCCGGTCTACGGTGTGACCGCCGCCTCCGTGGTGCTGTACGCCCTCTTTTACCCCGCCCTCATCGGCCTGACCATGCCCCTTTGGTATTCCCGTAACCTGTTGGCCTTCCTGCCCTCCTGGCCCTTCTGATTCTTTGCAAAGGAGACCTCACCCATGTTTCTCGGCGACACACACACCCATTCTCTCTGCTCTCCCGACGGCCACAACACCGTCGCGGAAATGGCCCACGCCGCAAAGGCCGCGGGCCTGACCCACCTTTGCCTCACCGACCACTGCGACCTGGTCACGTTGCAGGGCCAGCCGGCGTATACCTACGACTGGCTGCCCTACAACGCCGCCATAGCCGAGGCCCGGACCGATCTGCCCCAGGGGCTGACCCTGTGTCAGGGCATGGAGCTGGGGGAGGTCTACGAAAACCCCGCCGCCGCCCGGGCCATCCTGGCGGCCCAGCCCCAGCTGGACTTTGTCATCGGCTCGGTACACAACTACCGCGCCATGAAGGACAAGCACGACTTTTACTTTGCCGAATACCCGGACCACGACACCTGCCAGCGCACCCTGGAGGACTATCTCAGCTCTCTGGAGGAGCTGGTGACCTTTCCCGACTGCTATGACTCTCTGGGCCACATCATCTATCCCCTGCGCTATATCAATGACCGCGGCCCCCATCCCTTCTCCCTGCTGGAGGGGGAGTTCCGCGACCGCACCGTCGCCATCCTCCGCCGGGTGGTCCAGGACGGCAAGGCCATGGAGGTGAACACCTGGCGGGGCCGCTCCATCCAGGAGTGGGCGCCCTATCTCCGGCTGTTCAAGTCCCTGGGGGGCGAGCTGGTCACCGTCGGCTCCGACGCGCACACCACCCAAGACGTAGGCAGAGGCGTCAGTGGCGTTTACCAGGTGATCGCCGACTGCGGCTTTGACTATGTGGCGGTATATCATGGCCGTAAGGCCGGAATGGAGAAGCTGTAATGGAAGAGAAGAACCTCACTGTCGCTCTGGCCAGCGACCACGGCGGCTACGCCCTGAAGGAGACCCTGAAGGCCCATTTGGAGAGCAAGGGCATCTCCGTGGAAGACTTCGGCTGCCACTCCACCGAGAGCTGCGACTACCCCGTTTTTGCGGAAAACGCCGCCCGGGCCGTGGCCGACGGCAAATGCCGTCTGGGAGTGGTGGTATGCACCACCGGCATCGGCGTGTCCATGGTCGCCAACAAGGTCAAGGGCGTGCGCTGTGCCCTCTGCCACGAGCCGTGGTCCGCCCAGATGACCCGCCGCCACAACGACGCCAATATGCTTGCCATCGGCGCGGGCTGCACGGGTCCGAATCTGGCCAAGGAGATCCTGGACGCCTTCCTGTCTTATGAATTTGAGGGCGGCCGCCACCAGCGCCGGGTGGACCTCATCAAAGAAGTGGAGACCCGGTAATATGCAGATACGCCGGGAAACCCCCGCGGACTATGACGCTGTGTTCCACGTGATCAAAGCGGCCTTTGCGTCCGCCGAACAGAGCGACGGCGCCGAACAGGAGCTTGTGGCCGCGCTGCGAAGCTCCCCCTCTTTCGTCCCCTCCCTATCCCTTGTCGCCGTGGAGGACGAACAGGTCGTGGGCCATATCCTTTTTACCGAAGCCAAGGTGGGAACGCACACGCTCCTTGCCCTTGCGCCCCTGTCCGTCCTTCCCTCTCATCAGCGGAAGGGCATTGGCCTGGCTCTGATCCGGGAGGGGCACCGCATCGCCAAAGAACTGGGATATGACTGCTCCGTTGTGCTGGGTCACCCGGACTACTATCCCAAGGCCGGCTACCGTCCCGCCGGCGTTTTTGGCATCCGTCCGCCCTTTGATGTCCCCGACGAGAACTTCATGGCCATTCGGCTCAACGGCCCCGGGGAGGAACGAATGGACGGCGTTCTCCGCTATGACCCGGCCTTTGGCATTGATCCTCCTGAAGGGTCATAGCAAAAATGATCATAACCACAAGGGGCGGGACGCATCCCCATGCGTCCCGCCCCTTGTTTTCGGTCTGTCATATACTTTTTTACCGCTTACTCTCCAGCCAGGCCAGGGTGTCGGCGAACACCTCGGCCTTGTTGGTCTCGTTGAGCATCTCGTGGCGGCCGCCGGGGTAGAGCTTCACGGTCACATCGGCGCAGCCCACCTCCCGGAACCAGCCCGCCACCTTCAAAACACCCTTGCCCATCGCCCCTACGGGGTCCTTGTCCCCAGCGAAGAAATAGACAGGGGTAGCCTTGTCCATTTTCTGGAGGTTCTTCTTGCTGCCCACATACTTTAAGCCCTTCATCATGGCGTGGTTCATCCCCGCCGTGGTCTGGAAGTTGCAAAGGGGATCGGCCAGATAGGCGTCCACCACCGCCTCGTCCCGGCAGATCCAGTCCGCTGAGGTTCGGCAGGGCTTGAAGGAATTGTTGTACGCCCCGATGGACAGCTCGTAGAACAGCTTATTCACCTTGTGGGGGTCGCCAAAGCCCGTGAGAAACCGTCCCGCCGCCACAGTAAGTTTGTTCTCCTGCCCGGTGCCGGAGAGGATGCACCCCGTCAGAGTGCCGGGGTAGTCGATGAGGTAGGTCCTGGCCACAAAGGACCCCATGGAGTGGCCCAGCAGGAAGTAAGGTACGCCGGGAAATCGCGCCCCCATCTGCTCCCGCAGGCTGTGTACGTCCTTCACCAGATGCGTCCAGTCGGTGAAAAAGCCGTATTCCTCAGGTCCCTTGGCCGTCTTGCCGTGGCCCAGGTGGTCGTTGCCGCACACGGCATAGCCGTTGGCGTTCAGGAACTCCGCAAAGGGGGCGTACCGCTGGATGTACTCACAGATGCCGTGGACCAGCTGCACCACGCCCTTCACCTCTCCCTCCGGCAGCCACACCGTGGCGTGGACCTGATGCGCCCCGTCGGCGGAGGGGTAGAAAAATTCCTCCATACCCATAGCTTTTTGTCCTCCCTTATGGTACAATATCGGATAGTTTTAGTTTACCCGATGCGGTTCCCGCCGTCAAGGGACACCCCAAGGAAAGGATGAGGAATATGTCCGTTTTGGACCGTTTTTTGCGCTACGTCTCCTATGACACCCAGTCCGACCCCTACTCCGACACCCACCCCTCTACCGCCAAGCAGAAGGCGCTGGGGGAGGTCCTGGCTGCCGAGCTGGCCCAGATCGGCCTTCAAAACGCCCATATGGACGAGTTTGGCTACGTCTACGCCCACCTGCCCGCCACCCCCGGCTGTGAGGGCGTGCCCTGCGTCGGTCTCATCGCCCACATGGACACCGCCTCCGGCGCGTCGGGGGCCAACGTCAAGCCCCAGATCGTCCGCTATGAGGGCGGCGACATCCCCCTGGGTCACGGCGAGGTCATGCGGGCGGCGGACTACGACTGCCTGAAGCGCTACATCGGCCAGGACCTTGTGGTCACCGACGGCTCTACTCTTTTAGGCGCGGACGACAAGGCAGGCGTGGCCGAGATCATCGAGGCCGTGGACTACCTGGTCAACCACCCTGACGTCCCCCACGGCCCCATCGCCGTGGGCATCACCCCCGACGAGGAGATCGGCGAGGGCGCGGACCTTTTCGACATTAAGGGCTTCGGCGCGGCGGTGGCCTACACCGTGGACGGCGGCGAACTGGGAGAGCTGGAGTACGAAAACTTCAACGCCGCCGGGGCGGTGGTCACCGTTCACGGCTTCAACATCCACCCCGGCTCGGCGAAGAACAAGATGAAAAACGCCCTGCTCATGGCCATGGAGTTTCACTCCATGCTTCCCCCCGCCGAGACCCCCGCTCACACCGAGGGCTACGAGGGCTTTTACCACCTCCAGGCCATGTCAGGGGACGAGACCACCGCCACGATGGAGTACATCGTCCGTGATTTCGACATGGACAAGTTCGCCGCCCGCAAGGCGGCCATGGAGCGCATCGCCGCCTACCTCAACGCCAAGTACGGCCCCGGCGCCATCGACCTGCAGCTCACCGACCAGTATTACAATATGAAGGCCCAGATCGAACCCCATATGTACCTCATCCACCGGGCCAAGGCCGCCTTTGCCCGCTGCGGCGTGGAGGCGCAGGAGATCGCCATCCGGGGCGGCACCGACGGCGCGCGGCTCTCCTACGAGGGTCTCCCCTGCCCCAACCTCTCCACCGGCGGGGCCAACTTCCACGGCGTCCACGAGTTTATCCCCGTCCCCGCTTTGGAGAAGATGGTGGAGGTTTTGGTGGCTCTGGTACGGGAGGACAAATAATTTTTGGAATGGACGGGAACCTTTTCAGATTTCCGCCGTCTAAACCTCGGCTTTACTCAAGAGATCCTTGAGAAAGAAATATCGAAAGGAGCACTACAAATGAAGAAAATCCTGGCCCTGGGCCTTAGCGCGGCCCTCACTCTGTCCCTTAGCGTCACCTCTCTGGCGGTCTTTGACCCTAACGCGCCGGCTCCTGAGGGCGACGGCCCCCACATCATGCTCACCTCCTCCGATTCCGAACCGGTGATCAACCTCCTGTCCAACGCCTATGGCGCCACCATCGTGCTTGACGGCGAGACAGTGGACATCACCGGTATCCCCGCTGCCCCCGCGGGCTACGTGCCCATGCGCCTTCTCTCCGAGGCCAACGGCGGCTCCGCCGAGTGGTACCCCGAGGAAAACTCCGCTGTGTTCGCCTTTGACGAGGCCAGCATCCTGGTGGACTTCAACGCCAACACCGTTGAGGTCGCCCGTGAGCTTCAGGAGGATGTGAAGCCCTATCTCGACCCCGCGGGCTACACCTTCCTCCCCGTTAGCCTGCTGGACACGCTGGAGACCGTCACCGTCACCGACGACGGCGAGTGCTATACCATCACCACCTCCGCCTCCGACCCCGACAAGAAGGTGGTCCTGTCCATCATGGAGGCTGTGGAGCTGGGCGCCCGCATGAAGAGTACCCCCGCCGAGATGGAGGAGTACATGGGCATCCATCAGGAGAACTTCACCAAGATCATTGGCTACTTCCCCATGATGATCAACGCGGACACCATCGTCATTGGTGAGGTGGCTGAGGGCAAGATGGACGCCGCCAAGGAGGATCTGGAGGCCCGCAAGCAGACCACCATCCAGTCCTTCGAGCAGTACCTCCCCGACCCTTATGAGATGGCTCAGAACGGCCAGATCGTGGTCGCTCCCGACGGGACGCACATCATGCTCATCATCTCCGGCGACAACGCCAAGGCCATTGAGATGTTCAACGAGGCGTATCCCGCCGAAGCGTAAGAACAAGCGCATAAGGACTTGACAAAAAGCAACGCGGTGAAATCGCCGCGTTGTTTTTTGTCCTTTTGTGTAAAGTGTCCACTTGACACCCGCCACCCATATGATATACTTCCCTCTAGCAAGGCAACTGCCTGTACAAAGGAGTGTTTTTGATGGATCAGACTGTTTTTGAATTGCTCAACGACCAGATCAACAAGGAGCTGTACTCTGCCTACCTCTACCTGGATATGGCCAACTTCTACTCCAAGAAGGGTCTGGACGGCTTCGCCAACTGGTATGAGATCCAGGCCAAGGAGGAGCAGGACCATGCCATGCTCATGTACCGCTACCTCCACAACAACGACCAGGACGTGACCCTGGGCGCCATCGCCAAGCCCGACAAGACCTTTGCCACTCTGATGGACCCTCTGAAGGCCGGTCTGGAGCACGAGAAGTACGTCACCAGCCTCATCAACGCCATCTACGCCGCCGCCGTGAAGGTCAACGACTTCCGCACCACCCAGTTCCTGGACTGGTTCATCAAGGAGCAGGGGGAGGAGGAGAAGAACTCCACCGACCTCATCACCAAGATGGAGCTGTTTGGCGACGACGCCCGCAGCCTGTACTTATTGAACCAGGAGCTGGCCGCCCGGGTCTACTCCGCCCCCTCCCTGGTGCTGGACTGACCTAAAGTACATCTTTGAAGCAAAAAGAAACACCGCCACACGGCGGTGTTTCTTTTTGGTGACCTAGCAGGGACTCTCCCGCGGGCTAAAAAACGTGCCCCCGGCACGTTTTTTAGCCCGCTGCGGCGCGCCGCCCTGTTCTCGTCCATAG
>CAMNQX010000022.1 GCA_946550725.1 uncultured Clostridia bacterium
TTGACCTTACAGGTCACAGTTCAATAAGAGTATGCAGGCACAGTTTGCAGCATGATGGAGTGGAAGTAAGCGTTGTTCAGTTTTGAAGGTGTAACCGAGCGTGACAGCCCCAACGGCCCGTTGGTCAAGCGGTTAAGACGGCGGCCTCTCACGCCGCAAACATGGGTTCGATTCCCGTACGGGTCACCATTTGCGCCTTTAGCTCAGTTGGTAGAGCAACTGACTCTTAATCAGTGGGTCCCCGGTTCGAGTCCGTGAAGGCGCACCACAGCTCCCATGGGGTGCGTGAGCGCCCCGTGGGCAGCTAAAAAATTTCATATTGATTTTAACTGAGAAATCAGTTAGAATATAGGAAGCGCGGTAACGCGCGATCCGATCAGTTGGTGCTGATTGCGGTGAGGGTCCACCTGTTCCCATCCCGAACACAGAAGTTAAGCTCACCTGCGCCGAAAATACTTGGCTGGAGACGGCCCGGGAAAATAGGTAGTGCCAACACAAACAAACCCCTTGGAGAGATCCAAGGGGTTTTGTTTTTTCTGCAACGCAGCTTACACACCCAAACCCGCCACATACGTCAAAGCCGCTTGCGCAGACGGAGAGGCTGGGTATAATGAGAACGTAGCTACGATTTTTCCTTGTGAGGTGATGAGATGCACGTGGAACTGTTGGAGGACGCAGCCCTGACCGACATCGAGGTAACGATCCGCTGCCCGAAGGCAGAGAGGGAAGCTCTGCGCCTGTTTACGCTTTTGAACGAGGATCGCCGCAAGCTGACAGGGGTGCGGGGAGAGGAGACCTTCCTTTTAGAGGCGGGTGATATCCTTTATATCGACACCGTGGACCGCCGTACATTCCTATACACAAAAGCGGCGGTCTATGAATCCCCCTTGCGGCTCTATGAGCTGCTGGAGCGGCTGGAGTGCCGGGACTTTCTGCGGGCGGGGAAGTCCTCGATCATCAATCTGCGGCAGGTACAATCCCTGCGGCCCGAATTCGGCGGGCGGCTGCGCTGCACCATGGCCAACGGTGAGGTGCTGCTGGTCTCTCGCCAGTATGTCCCGTCCGTGAAAGAGCATTTGGGAATTTGAGAAAGGAGATATCCATGCAAACTTTTTTGAAGTGCACGGTTGCGGTAAAAACGCACGCCTGCCTGCTGTTTACCGGATCTATGGCGGCGCTGGCTGTGGTATACGGTTTGATCTTAGACTGGCCCATTACATGGGCGCTGATTCTGGAGCTGCTGGGCCTGAGCCTGGCCTGCTCGTTGGTCCAGTTCATCTTTTTCTCCGGCGTCCTGTTGCGGAAAATGGCCTACCTGCCCCGTATGCTCTGCTCCCTCCCCGCCTTTTTGGCGGTGGTGGCCGGGGCAGGGATGATCTTCCGCTGGTTCCCCATTGACAGGTGGCAGGCGTGGGTCACGTTTCTGACTATCTTCGCTGTGATCTTTGTGGCGATCGCAGTGGGATTTGAGGTTTACTTCCGCATCACCGGACAGAAGTATGACGACCTCCTGAAGCAGTACAAGGACCGGCAGTAGCCTTGGTCAAAACGCTTGGATCGTTTGATCAATTTCCTCCAAAATTGTGGGAAATACCGGGAGAAATTCGGACAAAGAATAAAAAGTTTGCCAGATGTGCCTTAGCCTCTTGCAATTTGTGTTTCAATGTGCTACACTAGGGCCGTTATGTGGAAGTTTCGCCTTTTTAGTAGAAATGAACCGCATAATGTGGTTTGTACCGCCTGGCGAAGGAAGGCGCGAGGGGTACAAAAAAGCCTTGCAAAAGGTAATTTGGAAAAATGGAGGAGTATATCATGAACAAGCGTAAGATCCTGGCCTTGCTGTTGGCCGTCGTGATGATCTGCTCTTTGTTCGTCTCTCCGGCTCTGGCCGCAGATGACGAGGGCATCGTCGCGATCTCCGACACCGCGGCCCCCAAGTTCACTGACGTAAAAGACCACTGGGCCGAAAGCGCCATCAACCGCTGGGCGGAGGAAGGCATCATTGAGGGCGACGGCGACGGGACGGTCCAGCCCGGCCGTAACCTGAAGCGCGCCGAGCTGGCCACCATTCTGACCCGCCTTCTGGGTCTGAAGGACAAGGCCCCCGCCGACACCTTCAGCGATGTGTCCGCCAAGGACTGGTACGCTGACGCGGTGCTGAAGTGCGCCAAGGCCGGCATTATGCTGGGTGACGGCACCGGCAAGGCCAATCCCGAGACCTCTATCGACCGCCAGCAGGCCATCGTGATGATCGGCCGCGCCGTGGGCGTGAAGCCCGCCAGCGGCGACAGCCTGGACCGTTTCCAGGACGGCGACAAGGTGGCTGCCTGGGCCGCTCCCTACATGATCGCCCTGACCAACATGGACATTCTGAACGGTCTGCCCGTGGATGGCGGCTTTGTGATTGCTCCCAACGAGGACATCAACCGCGCGTCCACCTTCACCCTGCTGGATAAGGCCATCGCGAAGTATGTCACCGGCCCCAGCACCGTTACCGTGGATAACGCCAACAAGTTCGTCATCATCAACTCCGCCGCCGCGGAGGCCGGCACGGTCACCGTGACCGGCAAGGCCGCCGGCGTGGTGGTTGCCGTGGGCACCACTGACAACGTGGTCCTGGACAAGGCCGAGGTGGGCACCCTGAAGGTGGACGCTCCCGTGGACGTGACCGTCTCCCGCGGCAGCTCCGTGGCTGATCTGGACGCCAACGCCGCCGCCGATGTGACCAACAACGGCACGGTCACCAACCTGAACACCAACGCCGACGACGTGACCTTCGACGGCAACAAGCCCTCCAAGGTCAACACCGCCGAGGGCGTGAAGCCCGCCACCGACTCCAAGGGCAACGAGGTCACCGACAAGCCCGCCAGCAGCGGCGGTGGCAACACGCCCTCTGTGGTCCGCGCCGACGTGGTCCCTGCCCCTCTGTTTGACCAGGCTGGCAGCAACGCCATTCCCGCCGATCAGCTGGGCGATGTGACCGTGAGCAGCCGCCGCACCGCTCTGACCAACGGCGTGCCCACCTACGAGGTCACCGTCACCGGCCGCGGCATCATGAACCACACCAACGCGCAGGGCAACAACGGCCACTGGGTGGGCTTCGGTATGCCCGCGAAGGTGGCAGCCGAGGACGATGCGGTGAAGAGCTACACCTATGAGGTGAACGGCGCTGAGGTCGCTTCCATCGCCGGACGCACCTATGAGGCCAACGGCAAGACCTACAACACCGTTTACTTCTCCGAGGAGAACGACGGCAGCTATGCCGATTACACCATCGTGGTGAAGGACGGCGCGACCGTGGTCGCCAACTATGTGGTGAAGTTTGACGTGACCTTCTGGAGCGTTGCTGACGCCGATGTGAAGGTCCTGGCCGCTGAGGCTGACACCGCCGCTGTGATCGAGGAGCTGGAGAAGGACGGCACCCCCTGGGCGCACAAGTTTGCCAAGGGCCTGGGCCTGACCGCCGCGGTCAACAACAATACCATCACCCTGACCGGTGAGACCACCTTGACTGCTCTGCAGAATACCTATCTGGGCACGGAAGGCTGCGATGGCTACCTCACCTATGTCCTCCAGGTGACCGATGAGGCCATCAAGGGCTTCAAGCTGGGCAGCGACGTGGCAGTCCCCGATGCTCTGGGGCTGGACGGCGTGACCCTGGTGATGAACAAGAAGATCTTTGACGGCGCCGCGAAGAGCTTTGCTTCTGCTGCCGCCTCTACCTTCTCCCTGACCGACGCCGCTGGCCGTGTTCAGGATGAGGTCACCGTGACCGTGGACGCTTCCGCCGTCACTGTTGAGGGCCTGAAGAAGGCCACCTTCGGTGACACCGTCCTGATGGGCGAGACCTCTGTCACCGCCCCCGCCGTCCCCGCCAACACCGACGAGGTCTACTACACCGGCAACTGGGTCTCCGGCGACAAGAAGGTCGCCGCCAACGGGACCTACACCTTCGGTGCCGAGAAGGAGATCACCTTTACCGCCGAGTATGTGGAGATCGGCGGTCAGGAGCTGAAGACCCGTCCCAACGGCCCCGCCAACAATGGTGAGACGGACTGTAATTACGGCGAAGTATACGCCGCCGCCGGCGTGACCCTCACTGGAACCCCGGCAGAGTACACCTACACCATCGACGCCACGACCTTCCTGAACTACGCTGATACCCAGAACAATAAGCTGGGCGTGCTGGCCGCCACGGTGGGAGAGAAGACCTACTATTTCTACGGTGTGGCCATCATGGCTCCCGCAGACGCCACCACGCTGGTGCTGACCAAGGACAACGCGCTGACCTCCCTGGACAACGCCGACAAGCGCACGGAGTTTGACCTGGCGAACAGTGAGCACAGCTTCACCATTGGCGACCAGAAGTGCATCCTCCACTACTTCGGCGCTGTGGCCGACAAGGACAGCGAGGGTGTTTACGGCTTCCAGCCCGACGGCGCCTTTACCCGCTATGCCAAGTGGGTGGACAGCGAGGGCAACATCACGGTGAACAAGATCGTTCTGAACCGCAAGACCACCCCCGCTGAGCTGACCGTCACCTTCAAGAACGGCGAGACTGAGGTCGACAGTGTGAAAGTGGAGTATAACAAGACCATTGATGCGGTGGACATTCCTGCTGATCCGGAGAAGGAGGACAACATCTTCCTGGGCTGGGTGGATGCGGACGGCAACGCTGCTGACTTTACTGCCGCCATTACCGCCGACGTGACTTACACCGCCAAGTGGGCGACTGTCACCGCCGTGTCTGACGTGGAAGTTATCATCGGTGCGGTACCCCAGAAGCTGGGCATTACCGCCACAGAATACGCCGACGGCAAGATCACCTTCACGGTGGACAAAGCCGCGTTCCAGGCGGCTTGGATGAACCTGTCCGATGCCGAAAAGACCCAGCTGGAGCACGAAGGCAGCCTGTTTGTCCGGGTGAACTTTACTGTGCCTGAGGACGTAGACGAGACCTGGAGCTTTGTGGGTAGCACCGACAACGGCGAGACCTGGCGGGGTGAGGTCAGTCCCTTCAATAAGGACAGCCTGAACGCGGTGGGTCTGGACGTGACCGAGGTGGATGGAAAGATCGTGAAGCTGGGCCAGTGGTTCGGTATTGCTACCGTGACTACCGAGACGACCGGCGAGGGTGACGAGGCCGTCACCACTCCTGTCTTCTCCTTCCCCGACGCCAACACTTGGATCAACCTCTACAAGTGGGTCGACGCGGACGGAAATGTGCAGTTCACCACTTTTGAGTTGACCCGCGCGGTCGTGGAGGGCACCACTCCCGAAGTGACCGAGTAAGGTAACCCCAACGCAAACCTTTGAGGAGAGCGGCTTAGGCCGCTCTCCTTTTTTATCTGCACGTTTCCCACAAAAACCGGCAGGGGGCAAAAATGAATCTCGTACAAATTTTTCTTGCATTTTCTTCAACGCCCTGCTATAATGAAGCCTATCTTCCGAAGACAAATGTCCACCGACAGTGGACAGACGCCTGGAGGGAAAAAGAGGAGGAACGATTATGAAAAGAAAAGTTCTTGCGATGTTCCTGGCCGTGGCCCTGATTTTTGCTTTGGCCGCCTGCACCGGCGGCAACGACGGCGACAAGGGCGCCAGCGGCGAGAAGGTCGTCCGCATCGGCGTGTTTGAGCCGTCCACTGGCGACTCCGGCCCCGGCGGCAAGCAGGAGATGCTGGGCATGCAGTACGCCAACAAGGAGACCCCCACCGTAGAGGTGGGCGGCGAGACCTATAAGGTGGAGCTGGTCTACGCCGACAACGGCTCCGATTCCGCCAAGGCTCCTACCGCCGCCGCTGAGCTGGTGGGCAAGGACGTGGCCCTGGTGCTCGGCTCCTACGGCTCCGGCGTGTCCATGGCCGGCGGCCCCGTGTTTGAGGAGAACGGCCTGGCCGCCATCGGCGTGACCTGCACCAACCCCGGCGTCACCGCGGGCAACGATTACTATTTCCGCATCTGCTTCCTGGACCCCTTCCAGGGCACCGTTTTGGCCAACTTCGCCCAGGAGAAGTTCTCCGCCAAGAAGGCCTACCTGCTGGGCGAGCTGGGCAACGACTACGACCAGGGCCTTCTCACCTTCTTCGAGCAGGCTTTTGACGGCGAGGTGGTCAAGGACTCCTTCCCCACCAACACCTCTGACTTCTCCACCTACCTCAACAAGGCCCAGGCCGAGGGCTGCGACGTGATCTTCTGCCCTGTGTCCATCGCCTACTCCACCCAGATCGTGAAGCTGGCCGCTTCCATGGGGCTGGAGACCCCCATCCTGGGTTCCGACACCCTGGACTCCAACATGGTCCTGGACGCCGCCAAAGGCTCCAGTGTGAAGCTCTATGTCTCCACCTTCTATCAGGAGGGCGGCGCGCCTGAGTTCGACAGCGGCATCAAGGCCTGGCTGGCTGAGGACTCCACCGCCATGACCAACAACGGCGGCAACGACACCATCGCCGCGGTCACCGCCATGGGCTATGACGCTTACTACACCGCCCTGGAGGCCCTCAAGGCCGCGGGCAGCGTGGATAAGGCCGCCGTCAAGGCCGCTCTGCCCAACGTGACCTACACCGGCGTGTCCGGCGCCATCGCCTTTGACGAGACCGGCGACGCCATCCGCGACACCGCCTACATCAAGACCGCCGACACCGCCAACAACGTGTGGGCGCTGGAGGCCACGCAGACCGTAAAGTAAACATCCCCATAAGGTTCAAAAGCGTCCGGCGGCTTACCGTCGCCGGACGCTTTTAAGCGTATATCAGACCACTTTGAAAGGGAGGTATCCCGATGCAATATGCCCTGTCCATTTTCCTCTCGGGCATTTCTCTGGGGGGACAGTACGCCCTGATCGCCATCGGCTATACGCTGGTCTACGGCATCCTCCGCCTCATCAACTTTGCCCACGGCGACGTGTTTATGGTGGCGGGCCTTATGATGGTGTACCTGTCCACCGCGCTGCCCCTGTGGCTGGCTCTGCCCCTGATGCTGGTGCTGACAGTGGCGCTGGGCTTTGCCATTGAGCGCGCGGCCTATAAGCCCCTGCGCTCCGCGCCGAGAATGTCCGTGATGATCTCCGCCATCGGCGTGAGCTATCTGCTGCAGAACCTGGCCACCTACATCACCGGCGGCCTGCCCAAGTCCTACCCGGAGCTGCCCTTCCTGTCCGACAGCGTGGTGATCGGCGGCGTGTCCACCAAGTGGGTCACCATCGTCACGCCCTTCCTGGTCATCGCCCTGGTGTTCGCCCTGACCCAGCTCATCAACCACACCAAGGTGGGCATGGCCATGCGCGCCGTGGCCAAGGACTTTGAGACCAGCCAGCTCATGGGCATCAAGATCAACTCCGTCATCTCCATGACCTTCGTCATCGGCTCCTTCCTGGCCGGGGTGGGGTCCATGCTGTACTTCTCCAACTATCCCTCCATCGTGCCCCTGTCCGGCGCGCTGCCCGGTCTGCGGGCCTTTGTGGCGGCGGTGTTCGGCGGCATCGGCTCGGTGCCCGGCGCGGTGGTGGGCGCGTTTATCATCGGTATGAGTGAGAGCGTCATCAAAGGCTCTCCCTTCTCCATCTTCTCTGACGCCTTCACCTTTGCCCTTCTCATCGTCATTCTGGTGGTCAAGCCCACCGGACTGTTTGGCGAGAAGGTCACGGACAAAGTGTAAGGGGGTGGGCGCGTTGCTGAAGCAGAAAAAAAGCAAGAAGGGCGTGTTCATCACCCTGATCGGTGTGGTCGCGCTGCTGGCGCTGACGGTGGTGCTGGAAAACGTGCTGGACCCCACCAAGAACATCATGCTCTTTACCGTGCTGAAAAAAGGCGCGGTGTACGCCCTGGTGGCGTCGTCCATGAACCTGCTCAACGGCTTCACCGGACTCTTCTCCCTGGGGCAGGCGGGCTTTATGCTCCTGGGAGCATATGCCTACGCCATCTTCACCATTCCCAACTCCGCCCGGGAGAACGTCTACTACCTTTATGGCGGCTCCGCCATCCACTTCTCCCTCCCCGAGCTGTTCGGCGGGGGAGCGGTAGGGCTGATCCTGGGGGTGCTGCTGGCGCTGATCCTGGCGGGTATCGTGGCCGCCGCGGTGGCGTGGCTCATCGGCTTGCCCGTGCTGCGGCTGAAGTCGGACTATTTGGCCATCGCCACCCTGGGCTTCGCGGAGATCATCCGCGCCGTGTTCCAGTGGGATAAGCTTGGCCCCGTCACCAACGGCGCCAACGCCCTGAAGAGCTATCCCACCTTCTCCAGCTTCAATATCCCCGGCGGACTGCGGCTGTCCACCGCCGTGGCCTTCCTGATGGCGGCGGTGTGCATCGCCATCATCCTGCTGCTCATCAACTCTTCCTACGGCCGGGCCTTTAAGGCCATCCGGGAGGACGAGGTGGCCGCCGAGGCCATGGGCATCAACCTGGCCAAGCACAAGCGGCTCAGCTTCTGCATCTCCTCCTTCTTTGCCGGGGTGGGGGGCGGCATGTTTGCCATGTTCGCCAACCAGGTCCAGGCCAAGACCTTCACCACCGCCCTCACCTATGAGATCCTGCTCATCGTGGTCATCGGCGGCATCGGCTCCATCTCCGGGTCCTGCATCGCCTCCTTCCTCTACGTGGCTTGCTCGGAGTGGTGGCTGCGGTTCCTGGACGAGGAGCATTTCATCGGCACCTTCAAGCTGCCCCTGATGCGCAACGGCTTCCGCATGGTGGTGTTCTCCGTCATCATCATGATCGTGGTGCTGTTCTTCCGCCGCGGCATCATGGGGGATAAGGAGCTGCCTGACCTCTTCCAAAAACGGAAACCCAAGCCGGGCGCGCCGGTTGGAAAGGAGGGGGCGAAATGAAAGAGACCGTTTTGCAGGTAGAAAACGTCACCATGCAGTTTGGCGGCGTGGTGGCGGTGAACGACCTCTCCCTCCATGTGGACCAGGGGGAGATCGTGGCCCTCATTGGCCCCAACGGAGCGGGGAAGACCACCGCCTTCAACTGCGTCACCGGCGTCTACGAGCCGACCAACGGCCGGGTGTCCTTCCTGGGCAAGCCCATGGTGGAGAACTACCCCCAGGGGAAGATGGCGAAAACCTACGCCGGGGAGCACCGGGGGATGTTTACCCAGAAGCTCAGCCCGACGCCCGACCACATCACCCGTCTGGGGATCGCCCGCACCTTCCAGAACATCCGCCTGTTCGGCGCGCTGACGGTGTTTGACAACGTGCTCATCGCCAAGCATATGCGGGCCAAGCAGAATTTCCTCTCCGCCACCTTCCGGCTCAACGCCAAGGAGGAAAAGCGGATGCGGGACGAGGCCATGGCCCTTTTGGAGGAGCAGAACCTGGCCCATTTGAAGGACGAGATCGCCGGTTCGCTGCCCTATGGTCTCCAGCGCCGGCTGGAGATCGCCCGGGCGTTGGCTACCGATCCCAAGCTCCTGCTCCTGGACGAGCCTGCCGCGGGCATGAATCCCCAGGAGACCCAGGAGCTGACCGATTTCATCAAAAAGATCCGCAGCGAGTACGACCTGACCGTTTTTATGATCGAACACCATATGGACCTGGTCATGCAGATCTCCGACCGCATTTACGTCCTGGACTTCGGCAAGCTCATCGCCCAGGGCACGCCGGAGGAAGTGCAGAACGATCCTCGTGTCATCGAGGCGTATTTGGGGGTAGCAGACGATGCTGAGAATTGACGACCTGCGGGTAAATTACGGCGGCATCGAGGCCGTCAAGGGCATTACCTTTGAGGTGCCTGAGGGGAAGATCGTCACCCTCATCGGCGCCAACGGGGCGGGAAAATCCACCACCCTGCGCTCCATCGCCGGGCTGGTGAAGCCCGCCTCCGGGCGCATCCATCTTCAGGCGGAGGACATCACCGCCCTGGCCCCGGACCGGATCGTCTCCAAGGGCATCACCCTGGTCCCCGAGGGGCGGCACGTGTTCCCCGATCTGACGGTGGTGGAAAACCTGAAGATCGGCGCGTATCTCCGCAAGGACGACCTCTCCCACGATCTGGAGTGGGTCTACTCTCTGTTTCCCCGGCTGAAGGAGCGGTCCTGGCAGGCGGCGGGGACGCTGTCCGGCGGCGAACAGCAGATGCTGGCCGTGGGCCGCGCCCTCATGTCCCGGCCCAAGCTGATGATGATGGATGAGCCGTCTTTGGGCCTGGCCCCTCTGGTGGTAAAGGACATCTTCTCCATCATCCGCAAGATCAACGAGCAGGGGGTCACCATCCTGCTCATCGAGCAAAACGCCAACATGGCCCTCCACATCGCCGATCTGGCCTATGTACTGGAAACGGGCCGCATCACGATCAAAGGCACGGGGAAGGAACTCCTGTCCAACGAAGCGGTCAAGAAGGCTTATCTGGGTTAAGAAACGCGGCAAGGGACGGCTCTCGGGCCGTCCCTTTGTTGTTTGCGCGCGAGTCGTCGCGCCCTAGGCGGGCGGCTGGAGACAGCCGCCCCTACGATCCTACCAAACCGTTTGTTTCTATGGTAGGGGCCGATGTCCCCATCGGCCCTCGCTGCGGGTCGTCCCTTGATCATATTACGGAAGCGTGGTCAGCTCCACCCCGCTGTAATAGTGCGCTAAGATCTCCCGGTAGTCCGCGCCCTGCTGGGCAAGGGCCTGCGCCCCCCGCTGGCTCATGCCCACTCCGTGGCCCTTCTGGCCCGTTTCCTCCGGGGTGTCCACCGCCGTGAGATAGGGCTGGGACCCGCCCCATACCTCCGCCGCCGAGCGGGTGGAGCCGTCCGACGAGGCGTGGTACACCGCCGCCGCCAGCTCCCCATCGTAGGTCAGCACCTCCCCGCGGGTAGCGGCTACGGCGGCACGGAGCTTTTGGGTGTAAAAGGCCGCGTCCCCGCCCCAGCGGGCGTCCAGCTCGTCCTGGGTGATGAACGCCTGACAGCAGGTGGACTCGCCGCACACGTCGCCGCCCACATCGGCGTGCTTCCCGGCGGCGCTCTGGTAGAGGGCGTAGGTGCGGGCGGCCACAGCCTGGGCCTCCAGGGCGGCGTCGGGGAAGGCGGCGGGCATTTCCGCCGCCACCACGCCATATATATAGTCCTCAAGGGGCATTTCCGTGACGGCGCCGTCCACCACCACCCGCAGGACGTCCTTGCCCTCCACCGGGATGGGAGATGCCTCGGCGGCGCGCGTTTGCGGCGCGCCAAAGATCCGCTTTTCTGTCTTTGCGGCAGGGGGGAGGACAGCGGCGGCGGAGGGCGGCGCGAAGCCCACAAGGCCCACCAAAAACACCGCCGCGACGCAGCCCATCCCCAGCCAGACCTCCAGTCCAGCCCACCTTTTCATTGACGACCCCCCGCTTCTATGATAAAATAAACCAATATGGATCAATCGATCCACCCCGCGTCCAAGGAGGAAAGTTATGGAATCCAACCCCTTTTCCAGCAACCAAACGCTTATGACTTTATGCGAGGAATTTGCGAAATATAACCTGATCGACCCGGCCTATTACGAAAAATGGGACGTGAAGCGGGGATTGCGCAACGCCGACGGCACCGGCGTGGTGGCGGGCGTGACCCAGATCGGCAACGTCCGCGGCTACTATATGCAGGACGGCGAAAAGATCCCCATGGAGGGCCAGCTGTTTTACCGGGGTATTGAGATCGGCGACATCATCGCGGGCTTCCGGGGTGAAAACCGCTTCGGCTTCGAGGAGACAGCCTATCTGCTGCTGTTCGGGAAGCTGCCCAAGCAGGAGGAGCTGCAGGCATTTCGCAGTATTCTGGCGGAATACCGCACCCTGCCCGACTACTTCACCGAGGACATGATCCTCAAGGCTCCCTCGCCGAACATTATGAATAAGCTGGCAAGAAGCGTTCTTGCGCTGTATTCCTATGACGATTTCCCGGAAAACGTCTCGCTGGAAAACGAACTGCTCCACGCCCTGGAGCTGATCGCCCGAGTGCCCACCATCGTGGCCCATGCCTTCGCGGTGAAGCGGCATTACTACGACAACGGCAGCCTGTACCTCCACCGTCCCCGCCCGGAGCTGTCCGTGGCGGAGGATTTCCTCCACTCCATCCGTCCCGACAACCAGTTCACCGAGACGGAGGCGCGGCTGCTGGACCTGTGCCTGGTGCTCCACATGGAGCACGGCGGCGGCAACAACTCCGCCTTTGCCTGCCGGGTGCTGTCCTCCTCGGGAACGGACATCTACTCCAGCATCGCGGCCGCCGTTGGCTCCCTGAAGGGTCCCCGCCACGGCGGCGCCAATCAGAAGGTGATGGAGATGTTCGGCTACATCGAGGAGAACGTGGAAAACTGGGAGGACGAGACGGAGCTGGAGCGTTACCTGGAGAAGATCGCCCGCAAGGAGGCGGGGGACGGCTCTGGCCTCATTTACGGCATGGGACACGCCATTTACACCCTCTCCGACCCCCGCGCCATCCTGTTGAAGGACATGGCCCGTAAGGTGGCGGAGATGAAGGGCTTCTCCAAGGAGTTCGAGCTGTTCGAGGCGGTGGAAAAGCTGGCGCCTGGCGTGCTGGCCAGGGTGAAGGGGGAAACCAAGCCCCTCTGCGCCAATGTGGATATGTACTCAGGGCTGGTGTACAAGATGATGAACATTCCCTCCGAGCTGTATACGCCGCTGTTCGCCATCGCCCGTATGGTGGGCTGGTGCGCCCACCGCATCGAGGAGGTCTACAACCCCGGCAACAAGATCATCCGCCCGGCCTACCGCGCCGTGGCCCCCGCCGGGAAGTACATCCCCATGGCGGAGCGGTAAAAAACGCATATAAAAAAGGACGGCTCATTGAGCCGTCCTTTTTTGTTGTCCCTCAGACACCTTAGGAACAAAGTGCTTGCGAGTGTTGGATAAATTGAAACGCCACCACCAAGGGGTGACCTGATGCTCCAGGTCCAGCACCGACCGCACCTGAGCAGCGTATGCCTTGGAGCAGCTCAATTTGTTCGGTTGACATTTACTGAATGCCATCAATAAGGATAGAATATCATATACTGCCTCAAAAGACAAGCACTAATTGTCAAAAGGGGAAGCAGATATGTTCAAAAACAAAGAGGGGACGGGGAAACGGAATCTTTGCGGCGCGAAGGTGGCCGAATTTCGCATGGGCGCAGCGGAAAAGATGTCACAACGGGCATTGGCTGATAAGCTGCAGCTTGAGGGGATCGATTTGGGAAAGAACGCGATCCAACGCATTGAGTGCGGAAAGCGTTTTGTGACCGACATTGAATTGGCCGCCCTAGCCAGGGTGCTTCACGTGACGGTGGACCAGCTTCTGGCCCCATAAGCGCGCCGAGGGCGGCCCCGCCCTTACGATGCGTCGAACACAGAAAAGGGACAGCCGCAAGGCTGTCCCTTTTGGTTTTGTTTCCAGCGTGTCACGCTCGCATTGGGCGCGCTGTTCGCCGGTTCTTTCGCCGCCCTTCCGAAAATGCCGCTCAGGGCTGCGCCCTTCGCCTGTTTTTCGGGTGCGGGCGGTTCCAAGCCCGGCGGCGCGCCTATGCTCGCGCTTCGCTTAATATTTGCCCAGGCTCCCGGAGTCGTGACCGTCGTTCTTGCCGAACTCGTAGTCCTTGCCGGGGAGGATGGCGTTGAGGGCGATGCCCGCGATGGCGGCGATGGCAAGGCCGGTGAGGGTGATGGACGCGCCGCCCACCTGGAAGGTGATGCCGCTGGAGAAGCCCAGGCCGCAGACCAGGACGGTGGCGGCGATGATCAGGTTGCGGGAGTTGGTGAAATCCACCTTGTTTTCCACCAGGTTGCGTACGCCGATGGCGGAGATCATGCCGTAGAGAATGAAGCTCACGCCGCCGATGATGGCGGAGGGGATGGAGCCGATGAAGGCGGCGAACAGGGGAGAGAAGGACAACACCAGGGCGTAGATGGCGGCCAGGCGGATGACCCGGGGGTCATAGACCCGGCTGAGCACCAGCACGCCGGTGTTCTCGCCGTAGGTGGTGTTGGCGGGGCCGCCGAACAGGCCGGCCAGGGAGGTGGCGAGGCCGTCGCCGATGAGGGTGCGGTGGAGGCCAGGATCCTCAATGAAGTTCTCGCCCACGGTGGCGGAAATGGCGGACATATCGCCGATGTGCTCCATCATGGAGGCGATGGCGATGGGGGCCA
>CAMNQX010000023.1 GCA_946550725.1 uncultured Clostridia bacterium
GCGGCCTTGGCGCCGAAGAGGTAGACCCGGGGGGTCATCTTGAAGTTGGGGTCGTCCTTCAGCTTCTGGTAGAGGTAGATGATGTGCATGGCGTTGAGGAGCTGGCGCTTATACTCATGGAGGCGCTTGACCTGCACGTCGAACATGGCGTCGGTGTTGAGGATGACGCCCGTCTCCTTGGCGTACCAGGCGGCGAAGGCCTTCTTATTGGCCTGCTTGATCTCCCCCAGGGCCTTGATGGTGGAGGCGGTGGCCTTCTTCTCAAACTGGGCCAGCTGCTCGGGGTGGAGGAGATAGCCGTCGCCGCCCACGGTGTCGCAGATCAGAGTGTGGAGGCCGGGGTTGATCTGGCTCAGCCAGCGGCGGTGGTCAATACCGTTGGTGACATTGAGGAACTTCTTGGGGTTGAGACGGTAAGCGTCGTTAAAGACGTCGTTTTTCAGAATGTCGGAGTGGAGGGCGGACACGCCGTTGATGGCCTGGCAGGCGCAGATGCAAAGGTTGGCCATACGCACCTGGCCGCCCCAGATGATGGCGTTCTTCTCCACCCGGGCCATGTCGCCGTGGAATTGCGTCTCCAACTGGACCTGGTATTTGCCGGAGATCTCGTTCAGGATGAGCCAGATGCGGGGCAGCAGAGAGATGATCAGATCCTGGGGCCAACGCTCCAGCGCCTCGGCCAGAACGGTGTGGTTGGTGTAGGAGACGGTGTGGGTGGTGATATACCAGGCGTCGTCCCAGGAGTAGCCCTCCTCGTCCAGCAGGATACGCATCAGCTCAGGGATGACCAGGGTGGGATGGGTGTCGTTGATCTGGATGGCGTGCTTCTCGTGGAAGTTCCGCAGCGTGCCGTACTTGGCCTTGTGGCGGCGGACGATGGACTGGATGGTGGCGGAAACGAAGAAATACTGCTGCTTCAGACGCAGCATCTTGCCCTCGTAGTGGTTGTCCTCGGGGTAGAGCACCTTGGCGATGACCTCGGCCATGGCCTGGTCCTCCACGGCCTTCAGGTACTCGCCGCTGGAGATGCGGGAGAGGTCCACGGGCTTGGCGGCCTTGGCGTCCCAAAGGCGCAGGCGGTTGGTGTGGTTGGTGTTGTAGCCCGCGATCTTCATGTCACGGGGGACGGCGAGGATGGTGGTGTAGCCGGTGTGCTTGACCACGTGCTTGCCGTCCTCAAAGCCCACCTCCACCTGGCCTCCAAAGCGGACTTCCTCGGTGTCCTCGGGGCGGGTGACCAGCCAGGAGCCGCCCAGCTCCAGCCAGTTGTCAGGCAGCTCCACCTGCTGGCCGTCTACGATCTTCTGCTTGAAGATGCCCAGCTCGTAGCAGATAGAGTAACCGGTGGCAGGGATCTCCAGGGTGGACATGGACTCCAGGTAGCAGGCGGCCAGGCGGCCCAGACCGCCGTTGCCCAGACCGGCGTCCGGCTCCAGCTCAAAGAGGTCGGAAGCGTTGAAGCCCAGGGAGTCCAGAGCCTGTCTCAACTGGGGGAGAACACCCAGGTTATAGGCGTTTTTCTCCAGGGAGCGGCCCATCAGGAACTCCAGGGACAGGTAATGCACCTGGCGGGCGTTGGCCTTGTCGGTCTTTTCCCGGGTCTCCACCCGGTTGTCGGACATGATATCCCGCAGCACCAGGGCGCAGGCCTGGAACATATCGGTGGCGGTGGCTTCGCTTACGTCGCGGCCGAAAGTGCGGCGCAATTTATCCACCATCAGTTTGGAGAGCTGCTTGGAGGTGTAAGCCATGTTGTCATCCTACCTTTCTTCTTCTCTAAAATTCTATCCTCGGATCACGTGCCTTATTCTATGTTCGCCGCTACGCTTTGGAAGCGGGAAACAGGCAATAAAAACGTCCGGGGAAGGGAATATTTCCAAACCCCGGACGTTCAGTTTACCACAAAAGGGCTTAGCCTGTCAAGCGCTGGTAGATCTCATCATAGGCTTTGGCGGAGGCGTCCCAGGAGAAGTCGGCGGTCATGGCGTTCTTCTGGAGCTTCTTGAACTCCTTGGAATAATCATAGTAGAGACCGACGGCGCTCTCCAGCACGTGGAGCATATCGTGGGCGTTGACATCGGCGAAGGAGAAGCCGGTGCCCTCGCCGGTGGTATAGTTGTAGGGGATCACGCTGTCCTTCAGACCGCCGGTCTCCCGCACCACGGGCAGGGTGCCGTAGCGCATGGCAATCATCTGGCTCAGGCCGCATGGCTCGGCGATGGAGGGCATGAGGAAGAGGTCCGCGCCGGCGTAGATAAGGTCGGAGAGCTTGGCGGAGTACATGATCTGGGCGGAGAAGCGGCCGGGATACTGGCCCGCGGCCTGACGGAAGGATTCCTCAAAGGCCCAGTCGCCGGTGCCCAGGACCACCATCTGCAGGTTCATGCGCATGATGTCGTGGAGGACGGCGTTGACCAGATCAAAGCCCTTGTGGCTCACCAGACGGGAGACACAGGCGATGATGGGGACGTTGGGGTCCTCGTTGAGGCCCACAGTCTGCTGCAGAACGGCCTTGCAGACCTTTTTGCCCGCCATGGAGCGCACGGAGTAGTTCTTGGGCAGGTTGGGGTCCTTGGAGGGGTCGTACAGATCCACATCGATGCCGTTCAAGATGCCGGAGAACTTGCCGCGGCACTGGTTGACCACACCCTCCAGACCGTGGCCGTAGAAGGAATAGCCCAGCTCGTTGGCGTAGGTGGGGGAGACGGTGGTGACCCAGTCGGAGGCCAGGATAGCGCCCTTCATCAGGTTCACGTCGTCGTGGAACTCCAGCAGCTCGGGGGAGAAATACCCCTGGTTCAGGCCGAACAGGTCCTGAATGGTCTGCTTGCCGTAGCGGCCCTGGTACTCGATGTTGTGGATGGTGAAGACGGTCTTGGCGTTTTGCAGCTGGGGATGACGCCAACGCTCCTCCAACAGGTAGATGGGCACCAGAGCGGTCTGCCAGTCGTTGCAGTGGATGATCTCAGGAGACCAGTCCAGCTGGCAGGGGACCTCCAGCACAGCGCGGGAGAAGAAGCCGAACCGCTCGCCGTCGTCGTAGTGGCCGTAGACCTGAGAGCGGCGGAAGTAGTATTCGTTGTCCACGAACCAGTAGGTGACGCCGTCCCGCTCCAGCTCAAACACGCCGCAGTAAGGGGTGCGCCAGGCCAGATTCACATAGAAGTACTGGAGGAAGGTCATTTGATCCCGCCAGGCAGGGCCAATGCCCTCATAGAGAGGAAGGATGACCTTCACCTCGTGCCCGGCCTTGGCCAGAGCGGCGGGAAGAGAGCCGGCCACGTCGGCCAGACCACCGGTTTTAATGAAGGGGGCTGCCTCGGAAGCGGCAAACAAGATTTTCATATTGGTCTCCTTTCCAACAGAACGGATCGCGGCAGCAAAAGCGCCTTAGACCTTAGAATACTTGGCGATGGCGATGGGGTAGGATTCGTGCCCCATGAGCATCCGGCCGGGGTTGATGAGGACGTTCTTGTCGGTGATGGCGTACTGCAGGGTCGCGCCCGCGCCCACGGTGGTGCCCTGCATGAGGATGCAGTGGCTCAGCCGCGCGCCCTTTTCCACATGGACACCGCGGAAGAGGATGCAGTGATCCACTTCACCTTCCACCCGGCAGCCGTCGGCGATGAGGGAGTTGGAGGCGTGGGCCTCGGGGCCGTAGTAGGTGGAGGGGTTGGACTGGTCCTTGGTCTTAATGGGGAAGCGGGGGTCGAACAGGGAGGCGCGGACGGCGGGGTCCAGCAGGTCCATGGAGTGCTCAAAGTAAGCGCCCAGGGTGTGGAAGCGGCCCACATAGCCGTCAAACTGATAGGTGTGGATGTGCAGCCGGTCCTTCATGGCCAGGATCACGCCGTTGCTGAAGGAGTGGATGTTGTGGGCGGCACAGTGGTCCACCAGGGAAAGGAGCAGGGGCTTGGAGAGGATGTAGACCTCCACCGCCTCGCAGCCCATGGGGGACTTGGGATGGACGAACACGTCGGTGACCCGCCCGTCGGGGTTGGTGGACATATAGGTGCAGGAGCGGGGTTCCCCGATGCTCTGGCAGGTGACCACGGCGGTGATATCCGCCTTGGTGGCCAGGTGCTGGTTGTAGATGTCCTGCACGGGAAGGTTAGCGGCCACGTCGCCGCCGGAGAGGATCACGTAATCCTGCTTGATGTCCTCCAGGTAGGAGCGCACCCCGGCCAGGGAGTCCATGCGGCCGTAATAGTCGCCGGTGGGGGCGTCGGCATAGCCGAAGGGGGGCAGGATGCGCAGGCCGCCGTGCTTACGGCTCAGGTCCCAGTCCTTGCCGGAGCCGACGTGGTCCAGAAGGGACTGGTAGGAGGAGTGGACGATCATGCCCACGTCGGTGACGCCGGCGTTGACCATGCTGGAGAGGGTGAAGTCCACCAGGCGGTACCGCCCGCCGAAGGGGATGGAGCAGGTGTTGCGGTGCTGGGTCAGCTCCCGAAGGTCTTTGTTGGAGCGGTAGGCAAAGATCAGACCATGGAGGTTGTTCATACCTTAGCTCCCTCCTTTACGTTTTTGGTGACCATGGCGGCGGGAGAGACGGTGGCGTTTTTTCCCACCTTGACGCCCTGCGCCACCACGGCGATATCCCAGCCCTCTTCTTTCTTTTCGGCGGGGGCGGCGCCAACGGTAGCGCCGCTTTCAATGACGGCGTCCTCCGCTACGATGGCGTAATCCACGTGGCTGCCGGCCTTCACCACCGCGCCGGGCATGAGGATGGAGTAACGCACGGTGGCGCCCGGCTCCACGGTGACGGAGTGGAAGAGCACGCTGTGCTCCACCTCGCCCTCCACCTGGCAGCCGCCGGTGAGGAGGGAGTGGGTGACCTTGGCGGACTCGCCCACGAAGTGGGGCGGCTTGGTCGGGGTGCGGGCGTAGATGGTCCAGTCGTCCTCGTCGGTGAGGCTGATGCCCGCGTCCTGGGAGAGCATATCCATGTTGGCGTCCCACAGGGAGTCGATGGTGCCCACGTCCCGCCAGTAGCCCTTGAAGCGGTAGGCGGTGAGGACCTCGCCCTTGGCCAGCATGGCGGGGATGATGTTCTTGCCGAAGTCGTTGGAGCTGTTGGGATCGGCGTCATCCTCCAGCAGATACTTGCGCAGCTTGGACCAGGTGAAGATGTAGATACCCATGGAGGCCAGGTTGCTCTTGGGCTTCTTGGGCTTCTCCTCGAACTCGTAGATCTGGTCGTTCTCGTTGACGTTCATGATGCCGAAGCGGCTGGCCTCCTCCATGGTGACCTCCAGCACGGAGATGGTGCAGGCGGCCTTGGCGGCCTTGTGGTGCTCCAGCATCTTGGCGTAGTCCATCTTGTAGATGTGGTCGCCGGAGAGAATAAGGACGTATTCGGGGTCGTACTGGTCGATGAAGTTGATGTTCTGGCAGATGGCGTTGGCGGTTCCCTTGTACCAGGAGCCTTCCTCGTTTTCGCCCAGGTAGGGGGGGAGAATGTGGACGCCGCCGTCAGAACGGTCCAGGTCCCAGGGCTGGCCGTTGCCGATGTAGGAGTTCAGCTCCAGAGGACGGTACTGGGTGAGCACACCCACGGTATCGATGCCGGAGTTGACGCAGTTGGAGAGAGGGAAGTCGATGATGCGGTACTTGCCCCCAAAGGGGACGGCGGGTTTTGCCACGTGGCGAGTCAGAGCCTTCAGGCGGCTGCCCTGGCCACCGGCCAGCAGCATGGCGACACATTCTTTTTTCACGGCTTCTTCACATCCTTCTTCTCAGCTTTTTTAACGGCGGGCTTTTCCGCCGCCTGGGGAACGGGTTTGACAGCCGTCTTCTCGGGAGCCTTCTCAGTTGCCTTCACTGGCTCGGGTTTCTTTTCAGCGACTTTGATAGGAGCCTTGGCAGGCTCAGGCTTCTTCTCGGCGGCCTTGACAGGAGCCTTGACAGGCTCAGGCTTCTTCTCAACGGCCTTGACAGGAGCCTTGACAGGCTCAGGCTTCTTTGCGATGGCCTTGGAGGGGGCCTTCACCACCGCCTTCACCGGCTCGGGCTTCTTTTCAGCGACTTTGACAGGGGCCTTGACCGGCTCGGGCTTCTTCTCGGCGGCCTTGGCAGGAGCCTTAGCAGGCACAGCCTTCTTTTCAGCAGGCTTGACGGCCTTCTTCTCCGCGGGCTTTTCCGCCTTGGGGGCGGGGGCGGCAGGCTTGACGGCCACCTTCTTCTCTACGGGCTTTTTGGCCGCGGTCTTGGCGGGAGCCACCTTTTTTGCGGGAGCCTTCTTCGCGGCGGGCTTCTTTTCAGCGGGCTTTTTTCCCGCTGCCGCCTTGGCGGGCTTTTTCGCGGGAGCCTTCTTGGTGCAGGCCAGGATCATGGTGGACATGGGCGGGATGGTGAGCTTCAGGGACTGCTCCCGGCCGTGCATCCCCACGGCGTCGGTCTTGAGCTTGCCCTTGGGGGCGCGGCCCTCACCGCCGAATTCGGGATCATCGGAGGAGAACAGCACCTCGTACTGCCCGGCCTCGGGGACGCCCACGGAATACCCCTCCCGCAGAACAGGGGAGAAGTTGCACACCACCATGACCCACTTGCCCTTCTTGTCCCGGCGGATGAAGGAGGCCACGTTGTTCTGGTTGTCGTCAGCGCACAGCCACTCGAAGCCCTCCCAGGAGAAGTCCTGCTCCCAGAGGGCGGGGGTCTTGAGGTAGAAGTCGTTCAGCGCCTTGAAGTAGGCGTGGAGCTGGCGGTTGGGCAGGCAGTTGGGGGTGGCGGGGTCGATGAGGTGCCAGTCCAAAGAGGACTCGAAGTGCCACTCGTTCCACTGGCCGAACTCGCTGCCCATCATGGTCAGCTTCTTGCCCGGGTGGGTCATCATGTAGCCGTAGAAGGCGCGGACGCCCTGGAACTGCTCCTCGTACTTGCCGGGCATCTTGTTGAGGAAGGAGCCTTTCATGTGGACGACCTCGTCGTGGCTGAGGGGCAGGACGAAGTTCTCCGAGAAGGCATACATAAAGGAGAAGGTAATGTCCTTGTGGTTGAACTGGCGGAAGTAGGGATCCAGCTTCATGTAGTGGGTGATGTCGTTCATCCAGCCCATGTTCCACTTGAGGTTGAAGCCCAGACCACCCTCCAGGCCGCCTTTGCCCACAGGCTTGGTGACGTTGGGCCAGGCGGTGGATTCCTCGGCGATCATGAGACAGCCGGGGTGGAGGGCGAACATATGCTGGTTCAGCTTCTGGAGGAAGTCCACCGCCTCCAGATTCTCGTGGCCGCCGTTGACGTTGGGGACCCACTCGCCGCCCTGGCGGCTGTAATCCAGATAGAGCATGGAGGCCACCGCGTCCACCCGAAGACCGTCGATGTGGAACTCCTTCATCCAGAAGTTGGCGGAGGAGAACAGGAAGGAGCGCACCTCGTGGCGGGCATAGTCAAAGACCATGGTGCCCCAGTCCTTGTGCTCGCCCTTGCGGGAGTCGGCGTACTCATATGTAGGCGTGCCGTCGAACTGGTAGAGGCCGAAGCCGTCCTTGGGGAAGTGGGCGGGTACCCAGTCCAGAATGACGCCCACGCCCGCCTGGTGGAGCTTGTCAATTAAGTACATCAGGTCGTGGGGCGTGCCGTAGCGGCTGGTGGCGGCGAAGTAGCCGGTGCACTGGTAGCCCCAGGAGGCGTCCAGGGGGTGCTCGGTAACGGGCATCAGCTCCACATGGGTGAAGCCCATCTCCTTCACGTAGCCGGGCAGCTGCTCTGCCATGTCGCGGTAGGAGAGGAACTCGCCCTCCAGCGTGCGCCGCCAGGAGCCGAGGTGGACCTCATAGATGTTGGCGGGGTTGTCGTAGACGGGGGTGCTGGCCCGCCGCTTAAGCCAGGCTCCGTCGCTCCACTTGTAGCCCGCCAGGTCATAGAGCTTGGAGGCGGTGCCGGGACGGGTCTCGGCGTGGAAGGCGTAGGGGTCGGCCTTCAGACGAACCTTGCCGTCAGGGGCGGTGATGGCGTACTTATAAATGTCGTACTGCTGCATCCCGTCCACATGGACCTCCCAGATGCCGTCGCCCAGGGGGAACATGGTGGTGGCCTGGTCATTCCAGCCGTTGAAGTCGCCCACCAGGGAAACGGCCTTGGCGTTGGGGGCCCAGACCCGGAAGGTCCAACCCTTCTTTTCGGGGTGGGCGCCCAGGTACTCGTAGGCGTCTACCGCGTCACCGGCGGTAAACTGGGGGAATCTGTGTTTTTTTGTACTCATTCCGTGCCTCCTGACCGGCAAAGAGCTTCTTTGCCTCTCTATTCGTCGAAATTGCAAAAATTGGGTCAAATCATACAGAGAGAACAAGATATAATCCGCCCATCTTTGTGGATATTATACAGCACATAGGGGGACTCGTCAAGGGTCAAGCCACCTTTTTATTTTTTCTCCCCATTTTTGGCGCCGATCATGGCGTGGAGGCAGTCCAGCGCGTCGGAAAGGCCGCCGATGGCGTCGATCAGACCCAGGTCCACCGCCTCCTGGCCGTAGATGACGCTGCCCACGTCGGCGGCCAGCTCGCCGGTGCGGAGCATGAGGCGGGTGAAGTCCTCCCGGGCGATGTGGGAGTTGGCCACCACGAACTCGATGATGCGCTCCTGGATACGCTCAAAGTAGTTGAAGGTCTGGGGCACGGCGATGACCAGACCGTTGAGGCGCACGGGGTGGATGGTCATGGCGGCGGAGGGGACGATAAAGGACTTTTTCGCGGAGGTGGCCAGGGGCACGCCGATGGAGTGCCCGCCCCCCAGGACCAAAGAGACGGTGGGCTTTTTCATCCCCGCGATCAGCTCGGCGATGGCGAGACCGGCTTCGATGTCGCCGCCCACGGTGTTGAGCAGCACCAGCAGGCCGTCGATGTCCTCGCTTTCCTCCACCGCCGCCAGCAGGGGGAGGACGTGCTCATACTTGGTGGTCTTGGCGTTGGAGGGCAGCTCCTGGTGGCCCTCGATCTGGCCCACGATGGTGAGGGTGTGGATGGAGCCGCGGGCGGTGCGGATGGTGGACGAGCCAAGGTCCACGATGTCCTGACGAAATTCAGAGGAATCGCTGTTTTGCCCGTTGCTGTCGCTTTGAGGCGCGGTGGGATTGGTCTCGCTCATAAGAAAGGTCCTCCTGACGCAGTTTTCCTTAGTATGGCAAAAACCGGGGAGGGCATACATTAGAATATGTTTGATTCTCCTTGCGCCGGGAGGGAAATAGGATTATAATAAAATATCAAACCATTTTCCCAGGAGGTGGGTGTATGCCCATTCGCATCCCGGATTCCCTCCCTGCCCGTGAGGTGCTGGAGGAGGAAAACATCTTCACCATGACCGAGTTCCGGGCGTTCCATCAGGATATCCGCCCGCTGAAGGTGCTCATCCTCAACCTGATGCCCACCAAGATCGTCACCGAGACCCAGCTTCTTCGCAAGCTGTCCAACACCCCCCTCCAAATCCAGGTGGAGCTGCTGCAGACCGCCAGCTATGTGGGCCACTACACCGACACATCCCATCTGCAATCCTTTTACACCACCTTCGAGCAGATCCGGGACAACAAGTACGACGGCATGATCATTACCGGCGCGCCGGTGGAGAACATGGAGTTTGAGGAGGTGGACTACTGGGCTGAGCTGTGCGACATCATGGAGTGGTCCAAGACCCATGTCCACTCCACCTTCCACGTCTGCTGGGGGGCGCAGGCGGCGTTTTATTACCACTACGGCATCCCCAAGCACGCCCTGGATAAAAAGCTGTTCGGCGTGTTCCCCCACCGGGCGCTCAAGCCCAACTCCCCGCTGTTCCGGGGGTTTGACGACGTGTTCTATGTCCCCCATTCCCGGCACACGGAAAACCGGGCGGAGGATATCCGCAAGATCCCCGCGCTGGAGCTGCTGGCGGTGTCGGAGGAGGCGGGGGTGTTCGCGGTGAAGAGCCGGGACAACCGGCAGTTCTTTATCACCGGACACCCGGAGTACGACCCGGACACCCTGGCCCGGGAGTATTACCGGGACGTGGACAAGGGCCTTCCCATCGACGTGCCGAAAAACTACTTCCCCGGCGACGATCCCACAAAGGAGCCGATCGTTCAATGGCGTTCGGCGGCCCAGCTGTTGTACACCAACTGGCTGAACTACTATGTGTACCAGACCACGCCCTACGATGTACGCAATATATAAAGGAGGAAAGACAATGAAAAAGACCACAAAGAGACTGCTGGCCCTTGTGCTGTGCGCGGTGCTGGGGGTGGGACTGCTCCCCGCCGGAGCCGCCGATCTGGTCTACTTCCCGGAGTTTGCCGAAGCTGTGGGGACGAACATGGAGCCAGACGACCCGTGGCCCGCCATCGGTAGCAACGCCGTACCCAGCCAGACCTATTTCCAGTCCAGTGATGACTGGGACAACTGCCTGCTCCTGACAGAGCTGTACATCGATGTGCTGGAGGAAACGGGGGACTTTGAAGTGGTCTCCCCCCTCAAGGTGGTGTACGGCAAGGAGGGCGGCGACGAGGTACATTACAGCTGCGCTCTGCGCTACACCGGCAGCGTGAAGATGAACGGCACTTTGAAGGCCATGCGGGCAGACGGGACATGGCCCGACTATGGGGAATACCACATCACCGTGCGGGCCGAGCGGGACGCCTCCCGGCCCGACCCCGCCCGGCGCAATTCCGTTACGGTGCGGTGGGACGCCGCCCTGCGGCCCGAGGGTATCGACTTTTACGGCGACCCCGAAAAGGGGGATGACCGGCCCGACAATACAGACAAGGAAGAAAACGGCGGGAACACGGTGGGCAATTCGGACAACACCTTCCAGGATCTGGACTCGGCCATGGGGTACTACCTGACCTGTTCCGATGAGGGTGGCTATTACGAGGACACGAGCAAGAACCCCCTGTCTTATACCGCGCTGTTTCAGGCCGCGGAGGAGTATGTGGACCTGCTGGTGAGCGAGGACAACTTCTATCTGATCTCCCGACGGAAGAACGGCCAGATCATTGACCGGGAGGACACCTCTTGGTCGGGGGGCAAATGCTCCACCTGGTTTATCCGCTATACCGGCACGGCGCCCATGGAGGAAAATTTGGCGGCGGGCGGCGCCATCGACTGGAACAACTACGGTCCCTTCCACTTGAAAGTCCAAGTGTGGGACAACGGCAAAAGCTGCTATATCACCGTGGCCTGGGACGACGGCCTCCAGCCCGTGGAGTCCAACCGCCGCACCCCCATGGGGGCCAAGCTGGGCAGCGCGGAGCGTCCCCCGGAAAAGGTGACGGCGGTGCTGGGCATCGGCTACAACAAGATGTGCGTCAACGACGACGTGGTCCAGGTGGACGGCCAGAACGCCAACGTGTACCCCGTGGCGGAGAACAACCGCACTTTGGTGCCGGTGAGCCGCATCGTGGAAGCCTTCGGCGGCGAGAGCACCTGGGACGCAAAGACCAACAACACTACCTATACTTTGGGTAACTGCACGGTGAGCCACGTTATCGGCTCCAGGGATGTGATCATCCAGAAGGGCAGCCAGCGGCAGAAAAAGACCATGGAGACCCCCTCCAAGGCCATGAACAACCGCACCTACGTCCCCGTGCGCTACGTGCTGGAGGGACTGGGCCTGTGGGTGGATTACGAGCCCACCTATCAGCTGGTGGTGGTGTCCAACGAGAGCCAGCAGGGGGAAAACCTTATCAAGTTAGAGCAGAGCCAGCGGCTGTTTGCCTCCGAAGAGGTGCCGGAGACGGCGCGGAAGTATTTGGAGCAGTATGTCATCGACGGCTTCAACTATACCATGGAGGTGGGGGAATCCCTGACGCTCTACAACTCCCACTCGCCCATCAGCACCTACCACGCCTACACGTGGGACGTGCTTGACGGCGGGGAGCTGGTGAAGGCGGATCGGAACGAGGCCACCTGCAGGTTCTACGCCAAGCGACCGGGGGTGGTGACCATCCAGGCCGACCTGCAGCAGACCGTCCAGGGCTCGACCCTTTCCTCTGACATCTTCAACAGCAGCGAAACCGTGACCATCACCATTACTCCCGCCACCAATCAGGGCAGCGCCGGGGGACTGATGCACTGGGGGCCCTGCCCCTCCTGCAACGGCACAGGGAAGATCCGCTCCGGCACAAGGGAGATCACTTGCCCCACCTGTCTGGGACAAAAGCAGATCCTGCAATAACAGAAAAGCACCCACCAGCAGCCTCCGCGCAGAGGCTGCGGAGGGATGAAAACGCCCTGGAAAAATTTTTTTCGAATTTTGTGAAAAAAGTTCTTGACAATCCAGGTCGGCTTTGGTATAGTAGTCAGGCACTCACCCGAAGGGGTGCGGTGCCTGACTGCTCTTTTATAGGGCGTGTACCTTGTAAATTAAACAACGTGAAGAAAACACGAAGCACCAGAAGTT
>CAMNQX010000024.1 GCA_946550725.1 uncultured Clostridia bacterium
AGCCCACCCAGCACTCCGCCAAGGAGCTGCTCAGTCTGGGCATCCAGCCCGACGTGATCATGTGCCGCAGCGACGCCCCCGTCTCCCAGGACATTCTGGACAAGATCGCCCTCTTCTGCAACATCCCCGTGGACCACGCCATCCCCAACCTCACCGCCGACATCCTCTATGAAGTGCCCCTGATGCTGGAGCGGGAGGGACTGGCGGACGTGGTGGTGCGGCGGCTGGGGCTGATCTGTCACGCCCCCGACCTCACCGAGTGGGCCACCATGGTCCACCGGGCGAAACAGGCCACCGACCGCGTAAAGATCGCCCTGGTAGGCAAGTACGTCGCCCTCCACGACGCCTACCTCTCGGTGGTGGAGGCCCTCACCCACGGCGGCATTGAAAACGACGTGAAGGTGGATATCCAGTGGGTGGATTCGGAGCTTCTCACACCTGACAACGTGGCCCAGACCCTGTCCGGCTGCGGCGGGATCATCGTCCCCGGCGGCTTTGGCGACCGGGGCGTGGAGGGCATGATCACCGCCATCCAGTACGCCCGGGAAAACGCCGTCCCCTTCTTCGGCATCTGCCTTGGGATGCAGATGGCGGTGGTGGAGTTCGCCCGCCACGGGGCAGGGCTGACCGATGCCCACTCCAGCGAGTTTTCCCAGACCACCGCCCATCCGGTCATCGCCCTCATGCCCGACCAGGTGGGCGTCACCGCCAAGGGCGGCACCATGCGGCTTGGGGCCTATCCCTGCCAGGTCACCGGGGAGGACACCTTCACCTACCGGGCTTACGGCTCCCTGGAGCTGTCCGAGCGCCACCGCCACCGCTACGAGTTCAACAACGACTACCGCCCCGCCCTCACCGCCAAGGGCCTCCGGCTGGCGGGCCTCTCCCCCGACGGGAGGCTGGTGGAGATCGTGGAGCTGCCCGGTCACCCCTGGTTCGTGGGGGTGCAGTTCCACCCGGAGCTGAAGAGCCGCCCCAACAAGGCCCACCCGTTGTTCCGGGACTTTGTGGCCGCGGCCAAGGCCCACGGCAAAACAGAATGACAAAAAAATCCCTCTCCGAAACGGAGAGGGATTTTTAACAATACATGGCGTTTTACACGTCCGAATGTATTACTTCTGGGCCTTGGCCAGCTCCACCAGCTGGGCAAAGGCGGCCTTGTCGTTGACGGCCAGCTCAGCCAGCATCTTGCGGTCGATCTTCACGTTGGCCTTCTTCAAACCGTTCATGAAGGTGGAATAGTTGATGCCGTTGGGACGGCAGGCGGCGGAGATGCGGGTGATCCACAGCTGACGGAAGTCACGCTTCTTCAGGCGACGGCCGGTGTAGGCATACTGCAGGGACTTCATCACCTGCTCCTTGGCCATCTTAAAATGCTTGGATTTGGCACCCCAGTAGCCCTTGGCCATCTTCAGGGTCTTATTGCGTCTCTTGCGCGTCATCATCGCGCCTTTCACTCTTGCCATGGTAGAAAAGCCTCCTATATTTGGTAAATGAGATTATTTGTAGGGGATCATGCGCTTGATGGTAGCGGCGTTGGTAACGTCGGCATAAGCGCCGGCGCGGAGGCCTCTCTTGCGCTTGGTGGTCTTGCCGTGGCCGTTGAGCAGGTGGGACTTGTAAGCGTGGGCGCGCTTGACCTTGCCGGTCTTGGTGAGCTTGAAGCGCTTCTTCGACGCGGAGTGGGTCTTGAGCTTGATCTTAGGCATTTTCGGTTTCTCCTTTACTTGTGGATTCTTCTTCGGCCTCCGCCGGCGCCGCCTCGGGGGCGGGCTGAGGCTTGGCCTTGGCTTTTGCCTTCTTGGCGTCCTCCTTGGCCTTGGGGGCCAGGAAGATGCTCATGTGGCGTCCATCCAGCTTGGGGTCCTTTTCCCGGTTGGCAACCTCCCCGCACTGCTCGGAGAACTTGATGAGCAGGTCGCGGCCGATCTCCGTGTGGGCCATCTCACGGCCGCGGAAGCGGACGGTCACCTTCACCCGGTTCCCCTCGCTGAGGAACTTCTGGGCGTTGCGCAGCTTGACGTTGAAGTCGGCCACGTCGATACCGGGAGACATACGCACTTCCTTGATCTCCACCACGTGCTGGTTCTTCCGGGCTTCCTTGTCCCGTTTGGCCTGCTCGAAGCGGAACTTGCCGTAGTCCATGAGCTTGCACACCGGAGGGGTCGCGGAGGGAGAGATCTTCACCAGGTCCAGCTCCGCCTCCTCGGCCTTTTGCAGGGCCTCGGCCGCGGACATGATCCCCAGCTGTTCTCCGGTCTCGCCGACCAGGCGGACCTCCTTGTCACGAATCTCCTCGTTGATCTGATGGGCAGGATTGCTAATGGGAAAACACCTCCAAAGCAAAAATGACGGCGGATACCCGCATGGATACCCGCCTACACACAAAACCAACCGGGCCATGCCCGGTGCAGTTTACCATGTTGACCCTTCGGCGTCAGCCTGGGGTGAGGCAGGGGGTACCCTTCCTACTTCCTTGTACGGAGGGTATTATACCCCCCTTCTCCCCTTTTGTCAAGAGGAATGTGTCCAAATTCCGCAAAACTTCCGCTTCAGCCCATGGGTTCCGGTCCCATGGCGCTGTGCAGCTCGGAGGTGACCGCCCCGCGGAAAACGCGGTCGGCGAAGCCGTGGAGGGTCAGGAGCTTATCCGGCACCCCGGCGGGAGAGATATTGCCGCCGCAGGACAGGTCCTGATCGAAGATGAACTTCACCTCCGGGTCCCGCTTGCCGTCCCCCAGCAGGCCTAAACCCGCGTGGAGCTTGAGGCCGCAGTCCCCCTCCAGCTTCATGTCGATGTCGGTGGCGCACTTGGTCAACTGCTCCTCCTCCACGTCGAACTCCCCCATCACCCCCAGGTAGGCGGGCTGGATCAGCTCGTTCCAGGGCCGGCCCTCCAGGTGGAGCCGCTGGCGGGAGACGGCGTTGACGTACCGCAGGCCGATGCGTTCAAAAAAGGCCGGGTGGTAGATCTCGATAAACTCCGCCAGCAGCTTGTCCAGCCGCCCGGCGAACTCCTCCCACCGGCGGTAGCTCACCGTGGACAGGGCAATAAACCCGGAGGTGAGGTTCACCTTCCACCGCTTGTCCTCGGAGAGGAAATTGTAGTTGGTCACCGGCTTCTGGGTCTCCAGAGTGGGGCCACCGTTGGCGTTCACCACCCGGGGCGCCACCTGGTCCTGCCGCGCCGCGTAGATGGGGTAATCCCCCCGGATGCGCTCCTGGAACGCCGCCGGCTCCTGGGCGGCGATGGACAAAATGGCGGGGAACCGCAGCTGGCAGATGACCTCGATGAGCGGCGACGCTATATATTGATACCGATCCTCTGAACCAAACATATTCGTGTCCCCTTCCGTCCCAGTTTTCCTTTTGATTTTACCCCGTTTTGCCGCAAAAGTCAATCGCCCCCTCCGGCGGGAAAAATTCTTGCAAAAAATTTTGCTCCCGCCTCTTGACATTGGCGGTAAAATGGCTTATGATAGTCCCGTAATTAGTAATCGTTACTAATAATCAGTCTTTTCCAAAACTACATCAAATCTAGGAGGAATTCATTATGGCTAAGTTTGTTTGCACCGTCTGCGGTTACGTTCATGAAGGGGACGCCGCTCCCGCCTTCTGCCCCGTCTGCAAGGCTCCCGCTTCCAAGTTCGTCCAGCAGGGCGCCGACATGGTCTGGGCCGCTGAGCACGTTGTGGGTGTGGCTCAGGGCGCTCCCCAGGAGATCATCGACGGCCTGCGCATGAACTTCGAGGGCGAGTGCACCGAGGTCGGTATGTATCTGGCCATGGCCCGCGTGGCTCATCGCGAGGGCTATCCCGAGATCGGCGAGTATTGGCGCCGCGCCGCTCTGGAGGAGGCCGAGCACGCCGCCAAGTTTGCCGAGCTGCTGGGCGAGGTGCTCACCGACTCCACCAAGAAGAACCTGGAGATGCGCGTGGAGGCCGAGTGCGGCGCCACCCAGGGCAAGTTTGACCTGGCCAAGAAGGCCAAGGAGCTGAACCTGGACGCCATCCACGACACCGTCCATGAGATGGCCCGGGACGAGGCCCGCCACGGCAAGGCCTTCAAGGGTTTACTGGAGCGGTACTTCGGTTAAACTATCTCCAAAGGAGGAAGATCCAATGGATAAGTATGTCTGTGTCTGTGGCTATGAGTACGACCCTGCGGTGGGCGATCCCGACGGCGGCATCGCGCCCGGCACTCCCTGGGAGGACATCCCCGACACTTGGGTCTGCCCTGTGTGCGGCCTGGGTAAGGACGCCTTCACCAAGGCGTAAGTAAATCATAAGGACGCAAGAGCGGGTGAGGCGTTTGCCTCACCCGCTTTTTTGTTTTCTCTGTATTCTTTCCTCAAAAACGGGCTATATTGGAGCTGTCCCCAAATTTTACACAAAGGAGCTGTTTTCATGGAATCCAAGGTCTTTCACAAATTCGTCTACGGTCTCTTCCTCCTCTCCGCCCGGCAGGACGGCAAGGACAACGGCTGCATCGTCAACACCGCCGTTCAGGTGGCGGACGATCCCCTCCGCGTCTCGGTGGCGGTCATCAAGGGCAACCTCACCTGCCAGATGATCGCCGCCACCGGGCAGTTCAACCTCACCGCTCTGACCGAGAGCACCCCCTTCTCCGTCTTTCAGCACTTCGGGATGCAGTCGGGCCGAAACGCCGATAAGTTCGGGGGCTATGAGGGCGTGAAGCGCAGCGGAAACGGCCTCACCTACCTCACCGGCGGCAATATGTACCTCTCCGCAAAGGTGGTGGAGACCGTTGACCTGGGCAGCCACCTGCTGTTCATCGCCGAGCCGACGGAGGGGGCGATCCTCTCCGACGCGACCTCCTGCTCCTACGACTACTACCGCGCCAACATCAAGCCCCAGCCCCGACCCGCCACCGCCAAAAAGTCCTGGGTCTGCACCGTGTGCGGCTACGTCTACGAGGGAGCAGAGGTGCCCGACGGCTACCTCTGTCCCCTGTGCAACCACGGCAAGGAATACTTTGTCCCCGCGGAGAATTAGGCCCTTCGCAACCCACGGTTGCGAAACTTCCGCCTTTTCCTGGTAGACCGCAACCGCCTCGCCGTGCTACAATAGGCTCATCAAAAGAGAAAGGATGTGAGCCACATGACCATGGGACAACGCATCGCCCAGCGGCGCAGGCAGTTAGGACTGTCACAGGAGGCTTTGGCCGACGCGGTGGGGGTCTCCCGCCAGGCGGTGAGCAAGTGGGAGCTGGACGAGGCCCAGCCCGACGCCGCCAAGATCGTCCTGCTGGCGAAGACACTGGACATGACCACCGACGAGCTGCTGTTGGGGGAAGCGGAGGAGGAAAAACCTGCCCCCCAATCCCCTCCTGCTGCGCCCCGGCCCGACCATATCGGCCGCCTTGAAAAATTCGTCCGCAAACACGGTTATAAGGTGGGATACGTCCTCATCGCCTGGGGGCTGGCGCTGCTCCTCTTTGCCGGGGCGGGGTTCCTGATGTTCCGGGGCTTCTTTGCCGCCGCCGACGAGAGTTTTCGGGATTTTAACGGCTTCTCCCAGTCCTACTTCCCCGACGCAGGCGGCATCATAACCATTACCCCTGCCGACGGCGTGACCCTCACCGACGAGGAGATCGCCCTCATTGAACGGGAGCTGGCGGGCCAGGCGGGCTTTTCCCAAACCCCCGTCCAAGTGGAGGCCCACGCCTTCCCCGTCGCGCTCCAGCGGGCGGTGTATGTGGTGCTGGCCCTTCCCGCCATCCTCGGGGCGGCGTTGGTGGTCACGGGCATTGTGATCATCGTCAAATACAAGGGCAAAGAGGAATAAAGCAAAACTCCGGGAGGTCATCCTCCCGGAGTTTTACTTTTTGCGCAGTTACACCGCCGCCACCACCCGGTACATCAGCATGAAGTGGGCGACGGAGCCAAGCACAATAAACACATGAAAGATCTCGTGGCAGCCGAAGCGGGGGTTGTTCCGCCCCGGCCACTTGACGGCGTAGAGCACGCCGCCCACGGTGTAGAGGACGCCGCCGAAGAGGAGCCAGAACAGCCCCGCGCCGCCCAGCACCTGCCACAGGGGGTAGAGGGCGATCACCGCCAGCCAGCCCATAAAGAGGTACACCCCAGAGGTCACCCACCGGGGGGAGTTGACCCAAAAGAGGGTCATGATGATCCCCAGCACTGCCAAGCCCCAGATCACCCCGAACAGTGTCCAGCCCCACGCCCCCGCGGTGCGAAGGGGCATCAGGCACAGAGGAGTGTACGTCCCGGCGATGAGCAGGTAGATGGAGCAGTGGTCCAGCTTCCGCAGAGCCACACGGCCCCGCACCGGCGTTTTCAAGCAGTGATACAGGGTGGAGGCGGTGTAGAGCAGGATCATGGACGCGCCGTAGATGGCAAAGGACACCACCGCCCAGGCCCCCAGGCCCCGGCTCACCGCCCGAATGAGCAGCAGCACCGTCCCCCACACCGCCAGCGCGGCCCCTACCCCGTGGGTGATGGCCGACCAGGGCCGCAGCCCGTCGTAGGGGCTTCGCCCCTTCTCCTCGTGGCGGCGGGGCTTACGGGCAAAGGGAGACGCCGCGGTCATATCCAGTTCCTTCCGGGAAATACATTCGTCCATGGAACCTTGCTCCTTCGTTTTTTGCTGGCTGTATTATAGCTCTGGTTACTCTTCTTTGTCAATATCAAAATCACTAAATGTAGTTTTTGATATTACATTTGTCTTGAGCAAAACGCCCCTTCCCAGAATATCCCGGGAAGGGGCGTTTTATGCTTTGTTGAGACGCTTATTCCTCGTCGGTGGTCACGGGGGCTTCTTCCTCGCCCGCACTCTCTGCCACGGTGACGTTCTCGCTCTCGGCGAACATCTCGTTCAGGCCCTCCTGGACCTGGGCGTCGTTCTGGATGGCCTCGGCCACGGCGGCGTAGCCGCTGCGGACCTCGCCGTCGGGGATCACGTCATACTTGCGGTACTGGGTCAGGCCGGAGCCGGCGGGGATGAGCTTACCGATGATGACGTTCTCCTTCAGGCCCAGCAGGTGGTCCACCTTGCCCTTGATGGCGGCCTCGGTGAGCACCTTGGTGGTCTCCTGGAAGGAGGCGGCGGACAGGAAGGAGTCAGTGGCCAGGGACGCCTTGGTGATGCCCAGCAGCAGCCGGGTGGCGGTGGGCAGGACCAGCGGCAGACCGTCCTTGGTCTCCCCGGCGTCGATGCGGGCCTGGACCGCCTCCTGGGCGTCCAGGAACTCGCTAAGCTCAATGGTGGAGCCGGAGAGCAGGTCGGAATCGCCGGCCTCCTCCACCCGCACCTTGCGCATCATCTGGCGGCAGATGACCTCGATGTGCTTGTCGTTGATATCCACGCCCTGCTGACGGTAGGGCTTCTGGACCTCCTGGGTGAGGTAGTCATACACCGCGTGGATACCCCGCACCCGAAGCACATCCTGGGGATAGAGAGCGCCGTCGGTGAGCATGGTACCCTTGGCCACCTCATCGCCGTCCTTCACGCGGATGCCGCTGTTGACGGGCAGGGCGTAGGTGACCACCTCGCCGTCGTCGGCGGTGATGGTGACGTTGACCATATTGGAGCGTTTGCCCTCCTCGATGGACACCTTGCCGCCGATCTCGGCCAGCTGGGCCATCTTCTTGGGCTTGCGGGCCTCGAACAGCTCCTCGACACGGGGCAGACCCTGGGTGATGTCCCCGCCGGCGACGCCGCCGGTGTGGAAGGTACGCATGGTGAGCTGGGTGCCCGGCTCGCCGATGGACTGGGCGGCAATAATGCCCACCGCCTCGCCGGCGCCTACACGCTCGCCGATGGCCAGGTTCATGCCGTAGCACTTGGAGCACACGCCGCTGCGGGCCTGACAGGTCAGCACGCTGCGGACCTCCACCTCATGGATGCCGTGGGCCTCCAAAATCTTGGCGTCCTCCGGCATCAGCATGGTCTCGGTATCAAAGAGCAGCTCTCCGGTCTCGGGATCGGTAACGGGATGAGTGAGGTAACGGCCCTTGAGACGCTCGCCAAACGGCTCAATGACCTGGCCGTTCTCGGAGATCTCGGAGACCTTGATGCCGTCGCAGGTGCCGCAGTCGTCCTCGCGGATGATGACCTCCTGGGCCACGTCCACCATGCGGCGGGTCAGGTAGCCGGAGTCCGCGGTACGAAGGGCGGTATCCGTCAAGCCCTTACGGGCGCCTCTGGAGGAGATAAAGTACTCCAGCACGGACAGGCCCTCACGGAAGTTCGCCTTGACGGGGATCTCAATGGTACGGCCGGAGGTATCCGCCATCATGCCGCGCATACCGGCCAGCTGACGGATCTGGGCGATGGAGCCACGGGCGCCGGAGTCCGCCATCATCCAGATGGGGTTGTAGCGGTCCAGGCCCTCCATCAGGGCGTCGGCCACGTCCTTGGTGGTCTTTTCCCACGCCTGGACGGACAGGCGGTAGCGCTCCTCATTGGTGAGGAAGCCCCTCTTATACTGCCGCTCGATCTTGATGATCTCCTGCTCGGTGTTGTGGATCATCTCGTCCTTGGCGGCGGGCACCGTCATGTCGTAGATGGAGACGGTGAGGGAGCCTTGGGTGGAGTAGTGGTAGCCCTTTGCCTTGATGGTGTCCAGCACACCGGCGGCCACAGTGAAGCCGTATTTGTTGATGCACTTATCCACAATGGGACCAAGCTGCTTCTTGCCCACGATGAAGTTGATCTCGGGATCAAAGGCGTGCTCGGGATCGCTGCGGTCCACAAAGCCCAGGTCCTGGGGGATACCCTCGTTGAAGATCAGCCGCCCCACGGTGGTGCGTACCATCTGGTGCTCAACCGTGTCGCCGTTCTGACGCTCCCGGCGCACCAGGATCGGCTCGTGGAGGTCCAGGGTACCCTCGTCGTAGGCCAGGCGGGCCTCGTCGTCGCTGGCGTAGGCGCGGTAGTAGAACTTGGGCAGCTCGCCGCTCTTCAAGCCCTCGCACAGGCCCGCCAGGGTGCGGCGGTAGCCCGTGTACTGCTCGTCGTCCTTCACCCAGACCTGGTCCTCGGGGACGATCTCCCCGGCCTTCACGGCCTTGTTCACGTCAGCGGCGGTCTTGTAGCAGCGCTCCGCCACCGGCTCGGGGTCGCGCTCATAGGTGAGGTAGTAGGAGCCCAGCACCATGTCCTGGGTGGGGATGTTCACCGGGCCGCCGTCCTGGGGCCGCAGCAGGTTGTTGGCGGAGAGCATGAGGATGCGGGCCTCCGCCTGGGCCTCCGCGGACAGGGGGACGTGGACGGCCATCTGGTCGCCGTCGAAGTCGGCGTTGAAGGGGGTACACACCAGGGGGTGGAGCTTGATGGCGCGACCCTCCACCAGCACCGGCTCGAAGGCCTGGATGCCCAGGCGGTGCAGGGTAGGCGCGCGGTTGAGCATCACGGGGTGGTCCTTGATGACGAAGTCCAGGGCGTCCCAGACCTCGGGCCGGCCCTTGTCCACCATCTTCTTGGCGGACTTGATGTTGTTGGCGTGGCCGTCCTCCACCAGCTTCTTCATCACGAAGGGACGGAACAGCTCAATGGCCATCTCCTTGGGCAGGCCGCACTGATAAATTTTCAGCTCAGGGCCGACCACGATGACCGAACGGCCGGAGTAGTCCACGCGCTTGCCCAGCAGGTTCTGGCGGAAGCGGCCCTGCTTGCCCTTGAGCATGTCGGACAGGCTCTTCAGGGCGCGGTTGTTGGCGCCGGTGACGGCGCGGCCGCGGCGGCCGTTGTCGATGAGGGCGTCCACCGCCTCCTGGAGCATCCGCTTCTCGTTGCGGACAATGATGTCGGGGGCCTTCAACTGGATCAGCCGCTTGAGGCGGTTGTTGCGGTTAATGACCCGGCGGTAGAGGTCGTTCAGGTCGCTGGTGGCGAACCGGCCGCCGTCCAGCTGCACCATGGGGCGAATTTCGGGGGGGATGACCGGCAGAACGTCAATGATCATCCACTCAGGCTTGTTGCCGGACACCCGGAAGGCGTCCACCACCTCCAGCCGCTTGACGATGCGGGCCTTCTTCTGACCGGACGCGTCCTGCAGCTCGGCGCGCAGCTGTTCGGACAGCTCCTCCAGGTTCACGTCCTGGAGCAGCTTCTTCACCGCCTCCGCGCCCATGCCGGCCTGGAAGTCGTCCTCGTACTTCTCCCGGTAGTCCCGGTACTCCTTCTCGGTCAAAATCTGGTTCTTGGCCAGGGGGGTAAAGCCGGGGTCGGTAACGATATAGGCCGCGAAGTAGAGCACCTTTTCCAAAATACGGGGGGAGATGTCCAGCAGCAGGCCCATGCGGGAGGGGATGCCCTTGAAATACCAGATGTGGGACACGGGGGCGGCCAGCTCGATGTGGCCCATGCGCTCCCGGCGCACCTTGGAGCGGGTGACCTCCACGCCGCAGCGGTCGCAGATCTTACCCTTGTAGCGGATCTTCTTGTACTTGCCACAATGACACTCCCAGTCCTTGGTCGGCCCAAAGATCTTCTCGCAGAACAGGCCGTCCCGCTCGGGCTTCAGGGTGCGGTAGTTGATGGTCTCCGGCTTTTTGACCTCGCCGTAGGACCACTCCAAGATCTGTTCCGGGGAGGCAATACCGATCTGAATGGCGTCAAATTCCGCGTAACTCATGTTCCTCGCCTCCCTTTCTTAGTCGTCCTGGCCATCTTCAAGGATGACCTCGTCGGAGAGGGAAAACTCTCCCTCTTCCTCATCGTCCGCGTCCTCGCCGTCGGCGGCCTCCAAATCGTCGTCGTCCGAGCCTTCCTTCAGGGAATAGCCCGCGGCGGAGAAGTCAGACTCCCGTCCGCCGTCGTAGCCGTAGAAGTCGTCGTCGATGTGGAAATTGCCGGGCTGGTAGGTGTCGTCGTCCTCATCCTTCAGTTCGATGACCTGGCCCTCCTCGTCCAGCACCTTAATGTCCAGACACAGGGCCTGCAGCTCCTTCACCAGCACCTTGAACGCCTCGGGAACACCGGGGGCGGGGACGTTGTGGCCCTTGACAATGGACTCGTAGGTCTTCACACGGCCCACCACGTCGTCCGACTTCACCGTCAGCATCTCCCGGAGGGTATAGGCCGCGCCGTAGGCCTCCAAAGCCCACATTTCCATCTCGCCGAACCGCTGGCCGCCGAACTGGGCCTTGCCGCCCAGCGGCTGCTGGGTGACCAGGGAGTAGGGGCCGGTGGACCGGGCGTGGATCTTATCGTCCACCAGATGGTGGAGCTTGAGGAAGTACACATAGCCCACGGTGACCCGGTTGTCGAACCGTTCGCCGGTGCGGCCGTCGTAGAGCCAGCTCTTGCCGTCGGGGCTGAGACCTGCCAGCTGGAGGGTGTCCTGAATGTCCTTCTCGTTGGCGCCGTTGAAGATGGGGGTGGCCACCTTCCAGCCCAGGGCCTGGGCGGCGTAGCCCAGGTGGACCTCCAGCACCTGTCCGATGTTCATACGGGAGGGCACGCCCAGGGGGTTCAGCACGATGTCCAGCGGGGTGCCGTCGGGCAGGAAGGGCATATCCTCCTGGGG
>CAMNQX010000025.1 GCA_946550725.1 uncultured Clostridia bacterium
AGTGGCGGACGACAACATTCTGCTCAACCCCGCCCCCACCGTGCTGGTCGTCACCTGCAGCGACGCCTCCGTCCAACTCCAGCCCGCCAGCTACCGCCCGAGCCGTCACACGGTGACCTTTACCGCTACTCTGCCCAACGCCACCAAGACCTACACCTTTACCGCTACCCTGGCCGCCAATGAGGCGGCGGGCTTCCCCGCGGACACCGCCGACTGCACCGTGTCCGTGACCAAGACCGGCGGCAGCGGCGGCGGGAACTCCGGCGGCGGCTCTCCCGCGCCCACAGCGCCCCCCAAGACCGAGACCCTTGAAGACGGCACCAAGGTAACCACGGTCACCAAGCCCGACGGGACCGTCACCGAGACCGCCGAGAAGCCCGACGGCACCGTGGAGGTGGTGGAGACCAAAAAGGACGGCACCGTCACCGAGACGGTCACCGCTCCCGACGGGGCGCAGACCGAGAAGATCACCACCCCCGATCAGGAAGTGACCATCACCGTCACCGACGCGGAAGGCGAAGAGCTGGCCAAGGTGGAGCTGCCCGCTACCATCCCTGCCCCTGAGACCCGCTTTGAGGATGTGCCCGAGGGCCACTGGGCGGACAAGGCCATCCACAACGCCGCCGCCCTGGAGCTGGTGAAGGGCGTGGGGGATAACAAGTTTGACATGGTCGCTCCCATGAGCCGCGGCTCGCTGGCGACGGTGCTCCACCGCCTGTCCCAGGGCAAGACGGACTACGAGACCACCTTCCAGGACGTGGCCGCCGGTAAGTTCTATACCGAAGGCGTGGCCTGGGCGGCCAAGGCGGGCGTTGTCACCGGCTACACCGAAGATACCTTCGCTCCTGAAGACGTGATCACCCGGGAGCAGCTGGCGGTGATGCTGGCGCGGTACGCCAAGCTGATCGGCATGGACACCAAGGCGGACGCCAAGGCGCTGGAAGCCTTTGCCGACGGTGAAGCCACCGGCAGCTGGGCGGTGGACGGCATGGCCTGGTGCGTGGACAAGGGCATCCTCCAGGGCAAGGGCGGCAACGTCCTCGATCCCACCACCAATGTCACCCGCGCGGAAGTCGCGGTGATGCTGGACCGCTTTATCGCCCTCATGAAATAACGTTTCGCCAACAAAAGGCCCGCAGTCTTGCGACTGCGGGCCTTTTGTTATGGCAAGGGCCGATGAGGACATCGGCCCCTACAACACGTCCGTGGTTTGCGATTTCCTTCGTAGGGGCGGCTGTCCTCAGCCACCCTCTTGTTTTTTCCAAAAAGGTATGCTATGATGAACTCACCCAGGCAGAGTAGGGACATATGTGCAGTACCCAACCGGGTCCAGTGCCGGAGGGACGGGGAGTTGCCCGCCGGACGAAAAGCCACCGCGCTTGCAGTATGTGTCCCGCATCCCGCTGCCGCATGCCGGAGTGTTCACCTCCCTTGATGCGGCCCTGCCCAAAACAAGGGAGGTATTTTTATGCCCGAAAACAGCCAAACGCTCTATCCACACCCCTTCTCCGCCGCCTACTGGCGGGATGCCGCCGCCGAGCTGAAGAACGTCCGTATGCTGGTCTTTGCCGCGCTCATGATCGCTCTGCGAGTGGCTCTGAAGGGGGTGCGCATCCCCCTGCCCGCGCCCGACCTGTACATCAACGTGGCCTTTTTCGCCAATGCCTTCGGGGCCATGGTGTTCGGCCCGGTCATGGCCGCTCTCGCGGCCTGCGTGTCCGACACGCTGGGCTGCCTGCTCTTTCCCACGGGAGCGTACTTTTTCCCCTTCATCTTTGTGGAGATCGCCGGGTCGGTGATCTTCGCTCTGTTCCTCTACCGGGCGGAGGTCACCCCCACACGGGTGATCCTGTCCCGGTTCTGCATCTGCTTTTTTGTCAACATCGTGCTCAACGCGCCCATCATGTGGTGGTACTATAAACTGGTGCTGGGCAAGAGCTATGTTCTGTTCCAGCTCCCCCAGATCTTGAAAAACCTCTTTCTGTTTCCCTTGGAGTCGGTGGTCCTGACGCTGTTTCTGGAGGCTATGATCCCCGTGGCCTATCGGCTGGGCCTGGTATACGACATGGGCCAGCGGGTCAAGTTCCAAAAGCGGCAGATCGCCGCTCTGGCGGCCCTCTTTTTGGTAGGGACGGTGTCGGTGTTCGCCTATTTGGGATACTACTACGACACCACCTCCCTTTCTGCCTCCTACACCCCGGAGGAGCGGTACACCGCCAACTGCCGGATGGACGGCATCGTTCGCCAGGAGACGGGGAAATGGGAGGCGGAGTCCACCGTCTCCATCGTGGAGAGCGCGTACAAAAGGTTCCTGGGCCGGGAGGTGACCTACACCGTAGGGGTGTACACGGTGGATGAGGGCGCCCTGGACGAGCTGGAGAATTTGCGTGGCCTGTCCAAGTCCAAGGCCGCCGCCCATGAGGGGCTGATCCGGGCAGCCACCGCCACGGTGGTGGCCGACAGCCGCACCGGGGAGGTCCTGTCCTTTGCCTTGGACGAATAGAGGACCTGAAGGAGCGGGGCGGCGGGCGCGCCACCCCCATCGACTGGTCAGAGCGTTGTCCTAATTCCAAACCTCCGCGCATACCTCTCTAACAGCATGGTTATGGAGGTGTGCGCGTGTCTTTTTTGTCCCTTGTGGAAGCGTGGGCCAACGCCCTTTGGAACCCTTGGCTGCTGTGCCTGTTCCTACTGGCTGGGGGGTGGTTCACCCTGCGTTCCGGCTTTTTCCAGTTTACCCCACACCGCTGGGCGGGAACGTTGAGGCGCTCCCTCCGCCGCCCCGCCAGTGGTGGGCTGACGCAGTTTCAGGCCCTGTCCACCGCCCTGGCCTCCACCATCGGCACCGGAAGCATCGCCGGGGTGGCCACCGCCATCTTTTTCGGCGGCCCCGGCGCGGTGTTCTGGATGTGGGTCTCCGCCCTCCTTGGTATGATGACGGGCTTTGCGGAAAAAGCTCTGGCGGCGGCCTACCGGGAGACCGCCCCCGACGGCTCGGCCCGGGGCGGCCCCATGTGCTACATGGTCCGGGGGCTGAAACGGGCTGGCAAACCCCTGGCGGCGTGGTTTTCCCTGGCCTGCGTGTTTGCCTCTCTGGCGGGGGGCGCGATGGTGCAGGCCAACTCCATCTCCACCGCCCTCCATACCTCCGCCGGGATCGCCCCCATTTCCTCCGGATTGCTTACCGCCCTGGCGGTGGGACTGGTGCTGCTGGGGGGCATCGGCCGGGTGGGCAAGGTCAGCGAGACGCTGGTCCCCCTCATGGCGGGACTGTTCCTCACCGGCGGCCTCACCGCTTTATTCCTGCGGCGGGCCTACCTCCCCGCCGCCTTCTCCGCCATCTGGCAGGGGGCCTTCCGGCCCCAGGCCGCCTTTGGGGGCTACACCGCCGCCCTGGCCCTGCGTTACGGCGTGGCCCGAGGGGTGTTCACCAACGAGGCGGGCCTTGGCTCCTCCGCCATGGCCCACGCCGCCGCCGGCGGCTCCACCCCCGCTGAGGAGGGCTGCTGGGGGATGGTGGAGGTGCTTATCTCCACTCTGGTGGTCTGCACCATCACCGCTCTGGTCATCCTCACCGCCGGGGTATACGCCCCCGCCGAGGCCCTGTCTGCCATCGCCGACAACGCTATCCCCGCCGAATACCTGGGCGCGCCCCTGTGCGCCGCCTCCTTCGGCGTGACCCTGGGGAAGCTCGGCCCTGTTTTGGTGTCCGTTTCCTTGCTGCTCTTCGCCTACACCTCCCTGCTGGGCTGGGGCTACTACGGCGAGCGCGCCCTCAGCCACCTCTGGGGCGGTTCCAAGTCCGTGCTCCTCTTTCGGGGGGCGTTTCTGGTGTGTGTGGTGCTGGGGAGCATGGGCGAGGTGGGGGCGGTGTGGCAGCTGGCGGACCTGGCCAACGGCCTCATGGCCCTCCCCAACCTCACCGCCCTTTTGCTCCTCTCCCCCCAGGCTCTCTCCTTCCTGCCAAAGCGGCGAAAAAAGTGACGGGTCTTTGTCAAAAAGCCCCGGCAAAATCTTGCAATTTGTCAACCCCCGGTGTAAAATAGATTTAATACCGTTTGACAAAGGAGGAGACCCTATGACCCGAGACGAAGCCTTTGAGTTTCTGGACCGCACCGCCCGGGGCATCGCGGAGATGTTCGGCTCCTCCTGCGAGACCCTGGTGCAGAACATGTCAGACCCCAGCCACCCTATCCTGTCCATCTACAACGGCCAGGTCTCCGGGCGGGAGGTAGGCTCCACCGCCGACATCATGGGTTCCACCCGCCTCATCGACGAGACCGCCATGACCACCGACTTTGTCAACCTCTACGCCACCACCCCCTCCGGCTCCCAGATCAAGTCCTCCACCTTCCACATGATCGGCGAGGACTACAACCTGGCTCTGGGCATCGACTTTGACTACTCCTCCCTGGTGTTCGCCAACCGTATTCTGGTGGACCTGATGAGCGCCGACGCCGACCTCCAGTCCGCCCTGTGGCAGGGAGGGGACAACGGTCTGGCCCAGATCTTTGACGAGTGCCTGGCCGCCATCGGCAAGCCGGTGAACGCCCTGACCAAGTCCGACCGCATTAAGATCGTGGCCCTTTTGGAACAGAAAAACGCCTTTTCCTTCCGCAAATCCGTCCCCTATGTAGCAAAACGGCTCCAGGTGTCCCGTTACACCGTCTACAAATATCTCGACCAGCTGGGCGCCCAGCCGGAAGAAGAATCCTGATTCTTGGAGGGATCGACCATGAACAAAGAGAGGATCGACCAATACTTTGACGACCCTGCTGTGCGGGCGCGTCTCATCTCCGCCGTTTCCCGCCTGGTGGCGGTGAAGAGCGTGAAGGGTCCCGCCGAGCCGGGCGCGCCCTTCGGTCCAGGCCCCAAGGCCGCGCTGGAGGAAGGGCTGAAGCTGGCCTCCGAACTGGGCTTTTCCTGCGAGAATTACCACGACCATGTGGGGCTGGTGGACCTGAACGACAGCCCCACCCAGCTCCACATCCTGGCCCATCTGGACGTGGTGGGCGAGGGCAGCGGCTGGGACACCGATCCCTACACCTGCGTGGAAAAGGACGGGATGCTCTACGGCCGGGGGGTCAGCGACGACAAGGGCCCCCTCTGCGCCGCGCTGATGGCCATGGCCGCCGTCCGCGACCTGGGCGGCGTGGCCCGGAACGTCAAGCTCATCATGGGCACCGACGAGGAATCCGGCTCCGAGGACATCGCCTACTACTACGCCCATGAGGCCTTCGCCCCCTATTCCTTCACCCCCGACGCCGACTTCCCTGTGATCCACATTGAGAAGGGCCACTACCATCCCGATTTCGGCGCGGCCTGGGCGGAGGAGACCGCCACCCCCCGGGTCACCTCCCTCACCGGCGGCTTCCGCCACAATGTGGTCCCCCCCGAGGCAAAGTGCGTCATCCGCGGCCTGTCCGCCGAGCAGGTCACCACCGCCTGCGACCAGATCACCAACGCCACCAAGGCAGTGCTCACCGCCCGCAACGTAAAGGGCGGCGTCTCCATCCACTGCGCGGGAAAAAACGCCCACGCCGCCTCTCCCGACGACGGCGTCAACGCCATCCAGGCCCTGCTGGCGGCGCTGTCCCTCCTGCCCCTGGCGGACTGCTCCTCCACCCGCTACCTCCGCTCCCTCCACGATCTGTTCCCCTTCGGGGACAACCGGGGCAAGGCCCTGGGCATCGCCCAGGAGGACACGGAGAGCGGTGAGCTGACCTTGAACCTGGCCCTCATCACCATGACCGACACCCGCTTCAAGGCCAAGTTCGACGTTCGCTTCCCCCTGTGCGCCAACCAGTTCAACTGCAAGGGTGCCTGTGAACAGGCCTTCCAGCGCCACGGCATCTCCATCCTGGGCGACCCGGACATGACCTCTGTCCACTGCGTCAGCGCCGACTCCCCTCTGGTCAAGACCCTGCTGCGCTGCTACAGTATGTATACTGGCGTGCAGGACCCCAAGCCTATCGCCATCGGTGGCGGCACCTATGTCCACGACATTCCCGGCGGCGTGGCCTTCGGCTGCGACTTCCCCGGCTTCGACCCCAAGATGCACGCCGCCAACGAACAGGCCAGCGTGGACAACCTCCTGCTCTCCGCGAAGATCTTCACTCAGGCCATCTTTGAGCTGTGCGGGGAGTAAGGGCCATGAAAAAACGACTGCTCTGTGTTGCCCTGTGCCTCTGCCTGCTGGCCTGCGCCGGGTGCTCCACCACCCAGGCGCAGATCAATCAGTATAACGCCGTACTCTATGTTCAGGGCGTACTGGACGAGACCTACGCCGGGACCGCCTCTGAAAACTATCTCAAGCTGGCGGACATCACCGTCGAGGACGCGGAGGAGACCTACCGAAACAACCTGGGATCGGAGTTTTCTCAGCGTCTTGCCGTGCGCTTTGAGATCGACGAGGCCTTTCTGAACAGCGAGATGAAGGGGAGCTTCTTGACGCTGCTGGAGACGGTCTACGCCAAGGCGTCCTACACTGTGGTCCAGGCCACGGCGCTGGACCACGGGCGGTACTGCGTGGAGGTGTCCGTCACCCCCGTCACCTTCTTCCACGCGGCCTACGCCGACGGCTACGCCAAGCTGCGGGCCGACTTTGAGAAGGCTCACCCCCTCCCCGACGAGGAAGCCCAGGCGGACATGACCGCCGCTCAAATTCGGAAGGCCCGGGAGAACTTCGAGACCAAGTGGGCGCAGGAGGTGTACGACTACCTGTACGCCCGGCTGGATGCGATCACCACCGGCTCCGCCGTGACCAAGCTGGTGCTGGTCGCCCCCGATAACAGCGGCAATTACACCCTCTCCGCTACCGATCTTCAGGATATCGACGATCTGGTCTTGCAGTATTGACCGAAAGGACGTGGGCTTTTATGGGTTTTATCTCTCTGCTTCTGCTGTGGCCGCTGGCCTTGGCAACCTGGGTCCTGTCTCTGCTGGATATTGCCCTTCCCGTGATCCTGACGATCCTGCTGATTTGGAATCTTTTCGTTCTCATCGTCCTGCTGGTCGTCCGCCACATCTGGAAGGCCAGCGGCACCATGGACCGCGCCTACATTGATGCTTTGGGCGGCTGGAAGCGGGTAGTCCTGCTCATTCTCCGCTATGGCTTGCTGGTGTTCATCGTCTGGGAGGTCATTTTGATCCTCGCCTGCGCCGCCGCGCTCATTTGGCGGCCTGACCTGCTTTCTCTTCTGCTTTCTCTATGATTCGTCAGAGACTGAAAATTTTTCTTGCATTTTCTCCTTCGCGGTGATATAATACCTAAGTCTCAATAAAGGGTGGTCCTCTGGGGTTTTCTGAAAACACCTATGAACGCCTATAAACTAGGAGGAAAATCCCATGAACACACTTGATCTCTTCAACCAGAAAAACATGAAGGCCGAGGTCCCCACCGCTCAGATCGGCGACACCGTCCGGGTCCACATCAAGGTCAAGGAAGGCTCCCGCGAGCGTATCCAGGTCTTTGAGGGCACCGTCATCGCCAAGAAGCACGGCGGCATCGCCGAGACCATCACCGTCCGCCGCGTTTCCTTCGGCATCGGTGTGGAGAAGGTCTTCCCCGTCCACGCCCCCTCCATCGAGAAGATCGAGCTGATCCGCCACGGCAAGGTCCGCCGCGCCAAGCTCTACTATCTCCGCGACCGCGTGGGCAAAAGCGCGAAGCTTCAGGAGAAGCTGTAAGCGTCTTTCTCCCCAGCATCTCAAAACGCCGGTTCCTTGCGGACCGGCGTTTTTCCATGTTATCTTCCCCTGAAAGGAGGTCCGCGCCATGCTGCAAGTGAATGATCTGCGCCTCTCCCTGGACGGCGGCATGGAGGAGCTGCGGGCGAAGGCCGCCCACCTGCTGGGGGTCCCTCCGGGGCAGCTGGAGGACTTTCGCCTGGTGCGGCAGTCCATCGACGCCCGGAAAAAGTCCGACGTCCACTACGTCTGCGCCGTGCGCTGTTCCCTCCCTCCCGCTATGGAACGCAAGCTCATCGCCCGGGGCAAAGGGAAGCTCCTCTCCGTGGAGGAGAAGCCCTACGTTTTCCCCACCCCCCGCCGCTCCCCCAGCGCCCTGCGCCCGGTGGTGGTGGGCATGGGTCCCGCAGGGCTGTTCGCCGCGCTGTTTCTGGCCCGGGCGGGGCTGCCCCCTATCGTGCTGGAGCGGGGCAAGCCAGTGGAGGAGCGGGCCAAAGATGTAGAACGTCTCTGGTCTAGCGGGGTCTTGGCGGAAAGCTCCAACGTCCAGTTCGGCGAGGGGGGTGCGGGGGCCTTCTCCGACGGCAAGCTGAACACCGGCATCCACGACCCCCGGCTCACCGCCGTGCTGGAGACCTTTGTGGAGTTCGGCGCGCCGGAGGACATCCTCTATGCCCAAAAGCCCCACGTGGGCACCGACAACCTGCGGCGGGTGGTGGCGAATCTCCGGGGCGAGCTGCTGCGGCTGGGGTGCGACGTGCGCTTTCAACACACCCTCACCGGCCTGGAGACCGCCGGGAACGCCCTGCGGGGCATTGAGGTCACCAGTCCTACCGGCCCTTATACCCTCCCCTGCGACTGCCTCATCCTGGCCCCCGGCCACTCCGCCCGGGACACCTTCCAAATGCTCCACGCCGCAGGCGTGCCTATGGAGGCCAAAGCTTTCGCCGTGGGGGTGCGCATCGAGCACAGCCAGGAGGCCCTCTCCCGCCAGCAGTTTGGCGAGGCCTGGACCCGGCTCCCCGCCGCGTCCTACAAGCTCTCCTGCCATCTGCCCAACGGCCGGGGGGTGTTCTCCTTCTGCGTCTGTCCCGGCGGACAGGTGGTGTGCAGCGCGTCAGAGCAGGGCGGCGTGGTCACCAACGGCATGAGCTATCATGCCAGGGACGGGCAGAACATCAACGGCGGACTGCTGGTGAGCGTCGCCCCCGGCGACTTTGCCGGCGGCGGCCCTCTGGCGGGCATGGCCTTCCAGCGCCGCTGGGAGGAGTTGGCCTACACCCTGGGCGGTGGGGGCTTTTCCGCCCCCGCCCAGACGGTGGGTTCCTTTTTGGCCCAGGGCAAGCCCGCCCTTTCCCCGTCCATCACTCCCACCTACCGCCCCGGCGTGACCGCGGCGGCTCTGGACGGCTGCCTGCCCCCCTTCGTCACCAATTCCCTCCGGGAGGCATTACCTATCCTGGGCCGCAGGCTCCCCGGCTTCGACACGCCCCAGGCCCTTTTGACCGGGGTGGAGACCCGCTCGTCCTCCCCGGTACGCCTGCTGCGGGGAGACGACCTGCAATCCCCTCTCCGTGGGCTTTACCCCACTGGAGAAGGCGCGGGCTGGGCGGGAGGCATCGCCTCGGCGGCGGCGGACGGCATCCGGGTGGCGGAAGCGGTGGCCGCGCAAATATGACTTGTATTTCCGGGGCAATAGGTCTATAATAACCCTACCCCCTTATGAGGAAAACTTCGGCAGGCGGACCACCCACCCCTGCCTTTTGATGAGAAGGAAAAAGGTGAAACTATGGCTCAACATGACGCGCTGGTCATCGGCGCCGGCTTTGCCGGGGCGACCGTGGCCCGTAAGCTGGCGGAGGCCGGCAAGAACGTCCTTGTGGTAGAACGCCGGGACCATATCGGCGGCAACGCCTACGACTGTCTGGACGACGAGGGCGTTCTCATCCACAAATACGGCCCCCATATCTTCCATACCGGCCACAAGGAGGTCTACGACTTCCTCAGCCGCTTCACCCAGTGGCGGGATTATGCCCACCGGGTGGTGGCCAACGTCTACGGTCAGCTCATGCCCGTGCCCTTCAACCTCACCAGCCTGGACATCGCCTACGAGCAGCGCGCCGCTGAGCTGGCGAAAAAGCTGCTGGATACCTACGGCCCCGAGCGGAAGGTGACCATCCTGGAGCTGCGGCAGAGCGACGACCCCGAGCTGTCGGAGCTGGCGGACTATGTGTACGAAAACATCTTCAAGACCTACACCATGAAGCAGTGGGGCCAGACTCCCGAGGAGATCGACCCCGCCACCACCGCCCGGGTGCCCGTGTTCCTCTCCCGGGACGACCGCTATTTCCAGGACCCCTATCAGGGGATGCCGGTGGAGGGCTACACCGCCCTGTTCCAGAATATGCTGGACCATCCCAACATCGAAGTGCGCTTGAACACCGATGCGGCCGACGTGCTCACCCTCACCCAGGTGGGCACCACACTGGTGGACGGCGAAGCGTTCAACGGCCCCATCATCTACACCGGCGCGGTAGACGAACTCTTTGACCGCCGCTTTGGCCGCCTGCCCTACCGCACGCTGGATTTCGTCTTTGAGACCCACCCCGTGGAGTGGTTCCAGACCCACGGCACGGTGAACTACACCGTGGACCAGCCCTTCACCCGCATCACCGAGTTCAAGCACCTCACCGGGCAGGTATTACCCAAGAAGACCACCATCATGAAGGAGTTTTCCAAGGCATACACCGGCGAGGACGGCCAGATCCCCTACTACGCCATTATCAATCCGGACAACAAAGCTCTCTACGGCCAGTACGCCGAGTTGGCGGCGCAGTACCCCAACCTCCACCTTCTGGGGCGGCTGGCGGAATACCAGTATTACAACATGGACGCCATCGTCAAGCGGGCTTTGGAGCTGGCGGCTACCCTGTAACGGCAGGCGCACACTGTGCGCCCCTACAAGGCGTCCCTTCCATCACAAACAGAACAGGAGGCCGATCCCATGCAAAAGCTCATCACCTTCGCCGTCCCCTGCTACAACTCCGCCGACTACATGGACAAGTGTGTCCGCTCCCTTCTGGTGGGCGGAGACGACATTGAGATCATCCTGGTGGACGACGGCTCCACCAAGGACGACACCCCCGCCA
>CAMNQX010000026.1 GCA_946550725.1 uncultured Clostridia bacterium
CTCGAACCCCAACGGATCGCTCCACGAGAACCTAAATCTCGCATGTCTACCAATTCCATCATACCCGCGTAACTTGGTTATTTTATCATTTCCTCTTGCAAAAGTCAACGTGAGCGGTTATCATAGTCCCCAGCAAAGGAGGCGCTCCCATGAAGCAGATCATCGCCGTTCACGACCTCTCCGGCTTCGGCCGGTGTTCCCTTTCCGTGGTCATGCCCACGCTGGCCGCCATGGGGGTGCGGGCCTGCGCCCTGCCCACCGCGTACTTATCCGCCCACACCGCCTTTCCCCCCTGCCCCCACTCCGTCTTTCTCGACCTCACCGCCCAGATGGAGGCCACCCTGGCCCACTGGGAGGAGCTGCACGCCCGGTTTGACGGCTTTTACAGCGGTTTCCTCGGTGCGCCGGAGCAGATGGAAATTTTGGAGCGGTGCTTGTCCCACCAGCGACGGGACGGCTTCCTGGCCATGGTGGACCCGGTGATGGGCGACGGCGGAAAGCCTTACCGCACCTACACGCCCCAGCTCTGCCGCAAAATGGCCGAGCTGGCCGCCCACGCCGACCTCATCACCCCCAACCTCACCGAGGCGGCCATCCTGCTGAACGAGGACTACGACCCCTCCCCCGCCCCGGAAAAAGCCGCCGCATGGCTGCGGCGGCTCAGTCTGGATGGACGCAGAAGCGTCATTCTCACCGGCCTGTCCCTCACTGGAGACACCCTGGGCGCGGGATGCTTTGCCCGGGAAGCGGGCCGGGTTGAGTTCGCCCAGGCCCCTCTGGCCCACGGAGTGTTTTCCGGCACCGGCGACCTGTTCGCCTCGGTGGCCTTCGGCAAGCTGTTGGCGGGAGAGAGCCTCCCCGCCGCCACTCAGGCCGCCGTGGACTTTGTCTCCCTGGCCGCCCGGACCACCCTAGAGCGGGGTGGAGACCCAGTGGAGGGGGCGGATTATGAGCCGTTACTCTATCTCCTTGCTCCCAAAAAAATCTGACCGCCGCACCCCCTGGGCCTGCAGCGCGGCCAGGTAGAGCACCGCGCCAAAGGCGGCGGTGATGAGGCAGGCCGGGGCGGTGTTCAGCCCCGCATCCAGCAGATGTCCGAACAGCAGCCGGCAGCACAGGGCCATGAGCACCGCGCCCAGCCCCGGCGCCACCGCCCAGAAGAAGGTCTGTCCCTTGAGGGACACCGCCTTGCGCACCGAGCGCCAGTTCAGCCACGCCCCCAGCAGGGAACTGACCCAGAGACCCGTCACATAGCCCTTTAGCCCGATGTTGGGATCGCCCACCAGAAAATACGTAAACGCCAGCTGTACGCCGTCGCTGAGGAGCATATTCCCCGCGGCGGCGCTCTGCTTGCCCAGACCGTTGAGGGCGCTGCCCAGCACTGCCTGATAGCCGGTGAAGATCACCCCCACCGTCAGGGGGAGGATCATCTCCCCCGCCCGCGGGTCGCCAAACAACAGCCGGCCCAGGGCGGGACCGATGACCACCAGCAAGGCCATGCAGGGCAGCAGCACACAGGAGGTGGCCGCCATGACCCGGCTCAGCTGCTCCCGGGCCTCCTGCTCCCTGCGCAGCGCCACTGCCCGGGCCAGCTTGGGCACCAGCACCAGCCCCAGCGCGCCGATAAAGGCGGTGGGCATCAGGAGCATCGGGATGGTCATGCCGTTGATGACCCCGAAGTCGCTCATGGCCTCCCCCGCCGTCTTGCCCCCCTTCACCAGCAGCTGGGGGATGAGGATGGCGTTGGCTGAACCCATGAGGTTGCCCAACAGAGAGGTGCCCCCCACAGGCAGAGCGATACGGCCGATCTCCCGCCACAGCCCCTCCCGGCCGGCACAGCAGGCGCTGCAGGAACCGATGTAACGGCGAAAGAGAAGGGTCAGGGTGACGGCGGAGAACACCTCGCACACCACCATGCCCGCCACGATGACCCCCACTGTTCCCTCGCCCCCCAGGGGGAGGCAGAGCACCAGCAGACCCAGCACGGCGACGGCGCGGATCACCTGCTCCGCCATCTCGGCAAAGGCGGGAGGGCGCACCATCCCCACGCCGAAGAAGCAGTGCTTCTGGATGTTCTCAATGCCCGTCAGCAGGATACAGGGCAGCAGCAGGACCAGTCCCGTGCGGGTGCGGGCGTCCCCCAGGATGTAGACGGAGATGGGGTCGGAAAAGGCCACCGTCACCGCCGCCACCGGCAGCAAAAGCAGCACCAGGCACTTGAGGCAGCTCCGCCGCACCTGGCAGATCCCCGCCTGATCCCCCTTGGCGTGATACCGGGCGGAGAGGGCGGAGGCGGCTACCGTCAGCCCCACGGTGGTGATAGAGGACAGCACGGAGTACACCGGCATAATGAGCTGGTAGAGGCCCATCATCTCCGGCCCGATGAGCCGCGCCAGAGAAATGCGGTAGAAAAAGCCCACCACCTGCCCAAACAGCCCGCTGAAGGTCAGCAGCATCGTGCCGTACATCATCGTTCCCGAACGTCCGCCCAAGTCCTTCACCCCCATAGGGCTACCCTATGCGTGAGAGCCTGCGGCAAGAACCACGGCCTTTCCCCCGTTTTTCCCCTTGTGCTTTTGTCTGGAATGGGCTATAATGTTGGAAAACTTCCCCATGGTTTGGAAAGGAGGGCGTCTATGGCCCGTCCCGGTTTTATCCATGACCCGCTGGATATCAAGCTTCTGGTTCTGTATGTCATGTCCCGCGTCCTCGCTCCGGTGGACTTCGCCACCCTCACCGCCCTCTCCCTCCAGGATGACGGGATGGACTATTTCCTGTTCGCTCAGGCGGTGGAGGAGCTGGTTTCCAGCGGCCACCTCTTTCTGGGGGACGACGGTCTCTACTCCATCACAGAAAAAGGCCGCGCAAACAGCGCCGTAATGGAGAATTCCCTCTCCTCGGTGGTGCGGGGCCGGTGCAACCGTGCCCTGGCCCGACACAACGACGCTCTGCGCCGGGAGGCGCAGGTCACCGCTTTGGTAGAGGCCCTGCCCGACGGACGCTGTCAGCTCACTCTGGGCCTCTCCGACGACGCGGGCGACCTCTTCCACCTGGCTCTGGCCGTTCCTTCGGAGGCCCAGGGCCAACAGATCGCCGACCGCTTCCGCGCCGCGCCCGACCAGGTCTTTCACGCCCTGCTGGCCGTGCTGCTGGAGGCCGAAAAGGAGGATGACGGATGCCGGAATTGACGCTGCTGGGGTATCCCCTGTCCACGCTGTTCCTGTACTTCTGCTTCTATGCCTGCGCCGGGTGGTGCATGGAGACGGTCTACTGCTCCATTCTGGAAAAGCGGTTCGTCCCCCGGGGCTTCCTCCACGGGCCTCTGTGCCCCATCTACGGAGTGGGCGTGCTGCTGATGGTCCTCTTTTTTGCCCCCTTTAAGCACAATCTGGTGGTCTTTTACCTGGTCTCCACTGTGGTCATGTCCGCCTGGGAGTATTTTGTCGGCTGGTTTTTGGAGGTCACCACCCACATCAAATACTGGGACTACAGCATGTACCGCTTCAACCTGAAGGGCCGTATCTGCCTTTGGGTTTGCCTGGTTTGGGGCCTGCTGTCCTATGTGTGCATCTTCTGGATCCACCCGCCGGTGGCCGCGCTGTTTGACAGTATCCCTCTCCTCACCCGGCAGATCGTCGCCATCGTTCTGGCGGTAGCCGTATTGGTGGACGCCGTCTTCACCATCCGCGAGCTGGCCCTGATGACCAAGGTCCTGGATAAGCTGCAGGCCCTCAGCGGAGAGCTTCAGCTCCAGGTCTCCTTGGGCAAGATGGAGCTTTCCGACCGCATCTCCGGCGCCAAGGACATGGTCTCGGATAAGCTCCAGGACGCCAAGGGCATGGTCACGGATACTCTTCAGGACGCCAAGGAGGCTATGGTCACCCTTCTGCCCGACTCGGTCACCGATGCCGGAAGCAAGCTGAAGGCCCGCTACAACGACCTGGTGGCCTCCGCCGAGCGTTACTCCCGCCGCCTGCGCAACATCTATCACCCCAACACCCCCAAGCTGGATGAGAGCGTCCGGCAGGACATCCACGCCCAGGCCAACCGGTTTCTTCAGGCCCGCAAGGCCGCCAAAGCCGCCAAGCGGCAAAAACGGTCTTAGTGCGGGGGCAGCAACATGGGCGCTGTATTTGAAATCAGCATGATCAGCAAATCTTTCATTCCCCTTGAGGTATGTACAGATTACTTTTCCTGTCTGGGGTTTTCCTTTTTGCCTGAACGGTTGGAGTGTATTCAGGATTGGGATTGGAGCGGGCACAAAACCCTGCCTTTTCCGTCTCCCACACAGGATATCAGCTCGCTCGTGACCACAGGTCATATCGTACTTCTATATGGTGCCCTTGGCCCATCTCACGCCGGCATATTCATCTATCAAAACATGGACGGGACCTTTCAGACCGACCTGTGGTTTCAGGATGCACTGTATCCCCATCTACCTGACCTTGTCGCTCTCAATGCCGGATCATTTCAAAGCCTGGAAGATCACCTGCAAAGGTCGTTGCATCAGTTCGATGCATACGCCCCGATCCTTGCCGTCATGGGAGAGGAGATCATGTTTGAATATCTCCCTGATCTGGACACCTGCCGCCGCCGTTCCTGCGTAGATCGGTGGATCAGCTTCAAAAATGAGGCCGCGGTATAAACCGCGGCCTTCCTATTTCAGGTCGATCCAGTACCGCCGCACCAGACAGTCACCGTCGGACACCTTGTTCTCCAGCGTGGCGTTGAAGTGGAGGATGGTCCGGGCGGAGCCGGAGTTGTCGTCGTCGCAGGTGACCAGCACCCTGTCCATTCCCAGCATCTCCCGGCAGTAGTCCAGCGCCAGCGCCAGCATCTCGGTGGCATAGCCCCGGCGGCGGAACGCCGGATGGACGCTGTACCCAATGTGTCCGCCGATCCGTTCCAGGTGGTCGTTCAGGGTGTGGCGGACGTTGACCATGCCCACCAGCGTCCCTGCCTCGTCCAGGGCCATGAAGGTGTCCGCCTTGACCCAGCCCGGCACATCGCCGGTGCAGGCGTGGTGGAGCCAGTAGTGGAAGTCCTCCGTCTCCCGCAGGCCGGATGCCCCGTCGGTGGTTTCGCCGCTGTCCAAAAAGGCCTGGCGGTAGGCCCAGATGGCAGTCTGGTCTCCCTCGGAGGGGTAGGCCAGCCGCAGCCGTGCCGAGGCGGTCTCCCCTTTTGTGGCCACACAGCGGCAGATGGGCTTGCCCTCGTTGTAAAACTTCTCCTCGTAATCGGTCATGACCCCGCAGACGCCGTTGGCGTGGAGATCTCGGGTGACCTCCGACAGGGCGTAGCCCGCCTTGGGGAACTGGAACAGCGACCATTCGAAGAGGTCCTTGTTGTCGGTCTTGAAGTGGATCTCCCCGCCCTTGGCCAGGACGCGGGCATAGCTGCGCAGGAAGTCGGGGTGGGTCAGCCGCCGCTTGGCCTGAGCCTTGGCGGGCCAGGGATCGGAGAAGTTGAGGTAAAGCCGGTCCACCTCGCCGTCGGCAAAGTAGTCGCGCAGCGCTTCGGCGTTGGCGTCGATGAAATAGACGTTTTGGAGTCCCAGCGCGCCGCACCGTTCCATAGCGACCACCATGGCGTCAGCCACCCGTTCCAGGGCAACGAACAGGACATTGGGGTTGGCTTGGGCGGTCTGGGCGGTGAAGCGGCCCTTGCCGCACCCCAGCTCCAGCCACACCGCCTCACAGCCGGGCAGCAGCTCCCGCCACCGGCCCTTCTGGCTGGCGGGACAGTCGATCAGCCGGGGCTGTTGGCGCGCCCAGCGTTCCTCTAAATGAGCTTTTTTTCGCATCCGCATGGTCTATTCCTCCCTTTGGGTCTTTGGAGATTGTACCACAGAATGAAGGGGCTTGCAATCGCCGGCTCGTTCCGCTATAATATGGGGTATCTCCGGGTGTAGCGAAGGTGGTATCGCGCCTGGTTTGGGACCAGGAGACCGCGCGTTCGAGTCGCGCCACTCGGACCAAAAATGACGATCCGAACGCCATGATCGAATTCGGTCATGGCGTTCGGATCTATTTATGCCCTTTGTACTGATCGTTCAGGTAAGTAAAAATCAGCTGTTGAACGGATGGCGGTGAGGTCCTTTCATGCGTTAGCGGATCGATCCCAACTGTCCTCTCGCCGGCCTTCATCACTCCTCCAGAGAAAAGGTGACAAGGATGTCTTCGCCTCCAGCCTTCAGCACCTCCCGAAGCTGGGCGTCCGTGACGCCGTCCACATGCCCCAGCAGGGTGAAGTTCCAGGAATTTTCACCATAATAGATGGTGACGCTGTTGCCCTGATAGAGAATGATATCCCCGGGCTTGGTGGTGATCTGACGGTTGCTCTGGGGGAGGGTCGTGGCCAAACCGCCCACCTTCTCAAACCCGCCGTAGTCACTCATGTTTACGGTCACAGGCCCCTCGGATAGCAGCTCCTTGAATGCGGTGACCGAGAGGTTGTCCTCTAAGCTCGCCGTCCAGACTGTATCACCGATCTGGAGATACATTTTGTTTGCCTCCTCATCCGTAGGCTTGGGCAGGTCCAGGCCGTTGACCCACTCCTCCACCTGGCTTGTGCCAGAGAACCGGCGGCCCTCCAGCCAGGTTGCGTCAGGCTCGTAGCCTCGGAGGGTGGCATCCTCATGGCCGCTGCCCCCGGAAGTGCAAAAGGTGGCCACTGTCTTGCCGCTCAGGTCGTAGGTCTCTAAAAAAGTATGAATGATCTTGGGGGCGCGGCCCCACCAAATGGGATAGCCGATGAGTACCGCATCGTACCGGTCCATATCCTCCACAGCGTTCTGAATGGCGGGACGGGCGGTGGGGTCGTTCTGCTCGGCGTTGGCCCGGCAGTCGGTATTGTAGTTCAAGTCCGCGGACGTGTAGGGCTGGGTGGGCACGATCTCAAAGAGGTCGCCGCCAGCGGCCTCCGCCACCTTCTCCGCCACCGGACGGGTGGTTCCAGTAGCGGAGAAATAGGCCACCAGCACCTTGCCGCTTTCAGGAGTGGGAGTGGGCGTTGGGGTCGGTTCAGGCTCAGGATCGGGGGTGGGCGTGGGAGTAGTCGTGCCGGAGCCGCCGGAGGGCCGGGAACTGCCACCGGAAGAAGAACCCCCACCGCTGGGCCGGCTGGTAGGTGTGGATTCCGGCTCACGGAAGATCTCATAGAGGGCCACAGCCGCCTCGGCGCGGGTGGCGTCTACCGCCAGCTCCTCGCTTCCCGTCCATACGGGATCTTCGCCGTGCTGGTGGAGTCCAATGACCTATCCAAATACAACCATCTGCCCTTGCCCGGCGCGGACACCTGGGGCGTGATCCTGCGGCGGGACCATCCGCTGGCGCAGAAGGAGGCGTTTGCCCCGGACGACCTTCTGGATGTGCCGCTGATTTGTCCCCGCCAGGGCTTGCAAAAGGAGCTGTCCCACTGGTTCCGGGAGAAGGTGGACCGGCTGAACATCGCGGCGACCTACAACCTGGCCTACAACGGCGGTGTTTTGGCGCGGGAGGGGCTGGGGTGCATGCTCTCCTTTGACAAGCTGGTGGATACCGGCGCAGACAGTCCGTTGTGCTTCCGGCCCCTGACGCCGCCTCTCCATTCCAAGCTGTTTCTGATCTGGAAAAAGTACGCCGTGTTCTCCCCTGCCGCGGAGATCTTTCTCAAAGCTCTCCAAAGCTCCTCCGCCACCCCATAGTGCAAAATCAAAAGCACTTGGGCCGCCCAACAGCCCAAGTGCTTCTTCATACGTCGCTTCGCTCACATTCCCAGATATGGGGTGGGATCACAGCAAGCCGCCGGCCCTCAGAGCTTCCCGTACCCCTCGTCGTCCACCGCCTCCAGCCACTCGGTAGAGCAGCCTTCACCGGGAGCCTCAAAGGCGATGTGGCTGAACCAGCTGTCCTTGGCGGCACCGTGCCAGTGTTTCACCCCGGCAGGGATGGTGACCACGTCGCCGGGATGGAGTTCCCGGGCCTCCTGGCCCCACTCCTGATACCAGCCCCGGCCGTCGGTGCACAGCAGGATCTGCCCGCCGCCCTTGGCAGCGTGGTGGATGTGCCAGTTGTTGCGGCAGCCCGGTTCAAAGGTGACGTTGGCCAGGAAAATGGTCTTCTCAGGGTCGGTGAGGGGGTTGAGATAGCTGTTGCCGGTGAAATACTTGGCGTAGGCGTCGTTGGGCTGTCCCAGGCCGAACATTCCACCATCTACGCCGGGATCGTCCTTATAGACCTCCACCGCCATGCGGAAGGCTGCCCAGGCGTTGGGCCAGCCGGCGTAAAAGGCAACATGGGTCAAGATCTCCGCCATCTCGCTTTTGGTGACGCCGTTCTTTTTGGCGTTCATCAGGTGGTGCTGGAAAGAAGTATCAAACAGCCCCTTGCTCACCAGCACAGTGACGGTGAGGATGGAGCGCAGCTTGAGGGATAATCCCTCCCGGTTCCATACCTCTCCAAAGAGGATATCATCGTTCAAATGGGCAAATTCAGGGGCGAACTCCCCCAGGCTGTCCCGGCCCGCGGTCTGCTTGATCATGACGGTCGTCCTCCTTCTTCTGTGTGAACTGCCTCCGTGCTGCCCGGGGCAGTTTCCCCTATGTTTTGCCTTCATCATACCGCATTTTCCCTTGACGGAGAATCTCCCATATGTTAGGCTTGCATCAACGAAAGGTTTATGCCAAGAAAAGAGGGACGCGCCCATGTTCAATCCTCTGCTGACAGCTTTTGTCTGCGCCACGGACTGCGGCAGCTTCACCAAGGCGGCGGAAAAGCTGTTTATCTCTCCCACGGCGGTGATGAAGCAGGTCAACGCTCTGGAGAGCCATTTGGAACTGAAACTGATGGACCGGACGCCCCAAGGCATCCGGCTGACTCCTGCCGGGGAGATCGTCTATCAGGACGCCAAATTCCTCTTTGACTACTCCAAGCGCTCCATCGACAGCGCCCACCGGGCCATGGAGACCACCAGCCGGGTCTTCCGGGTGGGGACCTCTCTGCTGAATCCGGCCAAGCCCTTTATGGACCTATGGTATCGGGTGGGCCAACAGTTCCTGGACTACACCCTGCAGCTCATCCCCTTTGAGGACGACCACACCGGGATCTTAGCGGAGCTGGGGGCGCTGGGGGAGAAGTTCGACTTCCTGATGGCGGTGTGCGACTCCAAGCTGTGGCTGGGCCGCTGCCATTTTCTGCCCCTGGGCCGCTGCCGGAAAATGGTGGCCGTTTCCCGTGACCACCGTCTGGCGGGCCGGAAGCGGCTGAGCGTCTCCGACCTCTATGGCGAGACGCTGATGATGGTAAAGGAGGGCGACTCTGCCGTCAATGATCGGATCCGCGCCGACCTGAAGCGGGATCACCCGGCCATTCAAATCGAGGATACCTCCCAGTTTTATGACATCTCGGTCTTTAACCGCTGTGCCTGGACGGGGAACGTACTGCTGATCCTGGACTGCTGGCGGGAGGTCCATCCAGCCCTGGTCAGCATCCCGGTGGACTGGGACTACTCCCTGCCCTACGGCCTGCTGTACGCCCTGGAGCCATCAAAGCCCGTGGCCCGGTTCGTGGAGGCGGTGGAGCGGGAAGCAAACGAAAGCCCTGTAGAATAAGCCAAAAGGGAGCGGACGTATCAAATGTCCGCTCCCTTTTGAAATGTTAGTGGCAGCCGCGGCAGTTTCCGCAGTCGCCGCTGCAGCCGCCGGACTTGCGGGACTTCCGCAAGGAGCGAACAGCCAGCACGACCACCGCGGCCAGCACGGCGATCACGATGATATATCCCAAGATCGGGGGCATAGTCAGCACTCCTTTCGCTTATTTTCCTGCGGCGGCCACGGAGGTCAGCGGTTGGGACGCGTCTTTCCCCCGATACCCCTTACGGAACAGCAGGAAGAGGATGCCGGCCAGGGCGGCCAGGGCCACCACCGTCCACAGGTTAAAGCTGACGGTCCCGGCGATCAGTCCACCCAGCTGGTAGACGATCATGGACACCACATAGGCAAACACGCACATGTAGCCGATGGCGAAGGCGGTCCATTTGCCGTTGTTCATCTCCCGCTTGATGGCGCCCATGGCGGCAAAGCAGGGGGCGCACAGCAGGTTGAAGATCATGAAAGAATAGGCGGTAATGGCTCCGAAATCGGCCCCCACCAGCGTCCAGATCTCCTCGCCGTTCTCGCTGATCTCCCCGGCAAAGTGGTAGAGGGTACCTAAGGTGCCCACCACGTTCTCCTTGGCGATGAGGCCGGTGAAGGAGGCAACGGCGGCCTTCCAGGCCATGTCGCCCGTCCAGCCCAGGGGATAGAAGACCCAGGCGACGGCGTTGCCGATGGCAGCCAGCAAGGAAGAGTTGTTGTCCGCCACCGGGCCGAAGACCCCGTCGGTGAAGCCGTAGCCCTGGAGGAACCACAGCACGATGGTGGACAGCAGGA
>CAMNQX010000027.1 GCA_946550725.1 uncultured Clostridia bacterium
ACGCCGGCGACATCGCCGCCGTCATCGGCCTGAAGAACTCCACCACCGGCGACACGCTGTGTGACGAGAAGCACCCCATCATCCTGGAGTCCATGGAATTCCCCGAGCCTGTTATTCGCGTGGCCATCGAGCCGAAGACCAAGGCCGGCCAGGAGAAGATGGGCATCGCCCTGAGCAAGCTGGCTGAGGAGGACCCCACCTTTAAGACCTGGACCGACGAAGAGACCGGCCAGACCATCATCGCCGGCATGGGCGAGCTCCACCTGGAGATCATTGTGGACCGCCTGCTCCGCGAGTACAAGGTGGAGGCCAACGTGGGCGCGCCTCAGGTCGCCTATAAGGAGACCATCCGCCAGACCGTCAAGCAGGACACCAAGTATGCCCGCCAGTCCGGCGGTAAGGGCCAGTACGGCCACGTGGTCATCACCGTGGAGCCCAACGAGCCTGGCGCCGGTTACGAGTTCCTCAACGAGATCACCGGCGGCGTCATCCCCAAGGAGTATATCCCCGCCGTTGACGCGGGCATCCAGGGGGCCATGCAGGCCGGCGTGCTGGCCGGCTATCCCGTGGAGGACGTGAAGGTCCACCTGACCTTCGGTTCCTACCATGAGGTGGACTCCTCCGAAATGGCCTTTAAGATCGCCGGTTCCATGGCCTTCAAGGAGGCCTGCCGCAAGGCCAACCCCGTGTTGCTGGAGCCGGTCATGAAGGTGGACGTCACCGTGCCCGACGAGTACCTGGGCAACGTGATCGGCGACCTGACCTCCCGCCGCGGCATGGTCCAGGGCCAGGAGTCCCGCCCCGGCGCCACCCAGGTGGACGCGCTGGTGCCGCTGGCCGAGATGTTCGGCTACGCCACCGACCTGCGCTCCCGCACCCAGGGCCGTGGCCAGTACACCATGGAGCCTCACAGCTACGTGGAGATCCCCAAGTCCATCGCCGAGAAGATCATCGCCCAGCGGGGCAAGAGCAGCGAGGACTGATCCGGGAGGCAAGTTTTCTGAAAAGGGACTTGCTTTTTCCTGCAAAGTGTTATACAATCAGCAGTAACGTATGCTGAACCCAACCCCCAAATATTTTTTGGATCACAAGGAGGAAACAAAAATGGCTAAGCAAAAGTTTGAACGCACTAAGCCCCACGTCAACATCGGCACCATCGGCCACGTTGACCACGGCAAGACCACCCTGACCGCCGCCATCACCAAGTACCTGGCGATGAAGGGCCAGGCTGAGTACGAGGATTACTCCAGCATCGATAAGGCTCCCGAGGAGCGCGAGCGCGGCATCACCATCAACACCGCCCACGTGGAGTATGAGACCGACGCCCGTCACTACGCTCACGTCGACTGCCCGGGCCACGCCGACTATATCAAGAACATGATCACCGGCGCTGCTCAGATGGACGGCGCTATCCTGGTCATCGCCGCCACCGACGGCCCCATGGCCCAGACCAAGGAGCACATCCTGCTGGCCCGCCAGGTGGGCGTGCCCGCCATCGTGGTCTTCCTGAACAAGTGCGACCAGGTGGACGACCCCGAGCTGCTGGAGCTGGTGGAGATGGAGGTCCGCGAGACCCTGTCCAAGTACGAGTTCCCCGGCGACGACATCCCCATCATCAAGGGTTCCGCTCTGAACGCCCTGACCAACGAGTCCGGCAACCCCGACGATGCCGACTTCGCCTGCATCAAGGAGCTGATGGACGCTGTTGACAGCTATATCCCCACTCCTCCCCGCGACGACTCCCTGCCCTTCCTGATGCCCGTCGAGGACGTGTTCACCATCTCCGGCCGCGGCACCGTGGCTACCGGCCGTGTGGAGCGTGGCCAGCTGAAGGCCGGCGAGGAAGTTGAGATCATCGGCCTCACCGAGGAGCGCAAGAAGACCGTCGTCACCTCCATGGAGATGTTCCATAAGACTCTGGACTTCGTCGAGGCCGGCGATAACGCGGGCTGCCTGCTCCGCGGCGTGGCCAAGACCGACATCGAGCGCGGCCAGGTCCTCTGCAAGCCCGGCTCCATTCACCCCCTGACCAAGTTCACCGGCCAGGTGTACGTCCTGAGCAAGGACGAGGGCGGCCGTCACACCCCCTTCTTCAACAACTACCGTCCTCAGTTCTACTTCCGTACCACCGACGTTACCGGCGTCATCACTCTGCCCGAGGGCACCGAGATGTGCATGCCTGGCGATAACGTGGACATGAAGGTGGAGCTGATCACCCCCATCGCCATTGAGAAGGGCCTGCGTTTCGCTATCCGTGAGGGTGGCCGTACCGTGGGTTCCGGCGTGGTCATCGACATCCAGGAGTAATTCCCGGTTGCTGAAAACCAAAGTCCGCCAGCCAAACCCCGGCTGGCGGACTTTTTACAGAGAAATGTTCTCCGAAAGGAGGGATGGCCGTGCCCATTGACGCTGCTGCGGGCGATACCGCCCAGGAGACCCTCTCCGCCTTGGAGAGCTTTTTTGACAATCTGAGCCTGTGGGGCGTAGTGAGGGTGCTGGCCCTGATCGTGGGCTGCGTGCTGGTGACCCGCCTTCTCATGGCGGCGCTGGACCGCTTTTTGAAGCGCGGTCACCTGGACCGCAGCCTTCACACCGTCATCAAGTCACTGGCTCATATCCTGCTTGTCTTCGTCTCCGTCCTGATCGTGGCCGACGCGGTCAACATTCCCGTCACCTCCCTGTTGGCGGTGCTGTCCATCGCCGGCTTGGCCGTGTCCCTTGCGGTGCAGGGGATCCTGTCCAACCTGGCGGGGGGCATGATGCTCCTGTGGGCCAAGCCCTTCCAGGTGGGGGACACCATCGAGGCCGACGGCACCGTGGGCAAGGTGCAGGACATCACCTTGGTCTACACCAAGCTGCTCACTCCGGACAACCGGGTGGTCTACCTCACCAACAAGGCAGTTTCCGAGGCCAAGCTGGTGAACATCACCGGGGAGGAGACCAGGCGGGTGGAGCTGACCATCTCCGCGTCCTACGATTCCCCGGTGGAAAAGGTCAAATCGACAATACTCGAGGTAATTGGACAACACCCCAAGACCCTTGCCACCCCCGCCCCCTTGGCCCGGGTGGCGAACTTCGGCGCCAGCGCCATCGACTACCACGTCCGGGTCTGGTGCGCGGCGGGGGACTACTGGGACGTGTTCTACGACCTGAACGAGGGCATCAAGGCCGCCTTTGACCAGGCGGGCATTGAGATGACCTACGACCACCTCAACGTCCACATGGTAAGTGAAAAACAGGATTAAAATCCAACTCGTTACCATAGACTGTTTCAGAATCGATTAAGAAAGGAAGTATCTGACATGAATGAAAAGTTTGAAAAGGCGGGGAAGGGCCTTCGGTTCCTGTTCCTTGCCCAGATCCTGGCCCTGGTCACCATCGTGGTCGCCTTTATCCCTGTGCTGGGCTGGATCGCCGGTCTCGTGCTGTCCGTTGTCATTTTTGTGCTTGAGCTATACGGGCCTTACGTCGCCCGCAGCAGCCACCCCAATTTCCAGAACGCCTTCTATGCCTCTATTGCGGCGGTCATCGTGGGGATCATTTCCGCCTTCTTCCAGGAGGGCTTCATGGCCGGGCTGATGGATATCGTGTCGTCGCTGGTGGGCTTCTGCATCACCTACTTCGTCTGCACCGCCGCCGGGGAGCTGCTGGCGGAAAAGGGTGATACAGAGCAGGCGGCCCGTGCCGGGCTGATTTGGAAGCTCTATGCCATCTGCACCGTGGTCTCCATCCTCTGCACTCTGACCGGTTGGATCCCCGTGCTGAACATTTTGATGGGCGTGGCGGCGATCATCTCCGGTATCGTCAGCCTGGTGGCGTACATCCTCCTGATCATCTTCTACTACAAGGCCTCCAACTCCCTGAAGGCGGCGTAAACAACACCAAAAAAGAAGGGCTTGCGTGAAGCAAGCCCTTCTTTTTTGCATTTTATTCCACGATCTCGCCCAAAAGGCTCTCCCCGCCTACGGCGGTGATACGCACCTGCCGTACCTGGTTGTGGAGGGCTTCGCCCGCCGCCCGCACCGCCACGTAGTTGGGGGCGTGGCCCTGCCAGAGGCCGTCCTTCTCCTCTTCGAAGAGCACGGGGAAGGTCCTGTCCACCTGCCGCTGCCAGTAAGAAAGCCGCAGACGCTCCGCCACTTGGGCCGCCTGAGCCGCGCGGCGCTTTTTTTCGGCGCTGGGCACCTGCCCGGGCAGCTTGTCCGCCGGGGTGCCGGGGCGGCGGGAGTAGGGGAAGATGTGGAGGGCGGAAAAGGCGCATTTCTCCACAAAAGCCAGGCTTTTCTGAAAGTCTTCTTCTGTTTCACCGGGAAAGCCCACAATGAGGTCGGTGGTGACGCCGGGATCGTCGAAATGCTGCCGCAGCAGCTCCACCGAGCGGATATACCGGGCGCTGTCGTACTTGCGGTTCATGGCCTTCAGGGTCTTATCACACCCGGACTGGAGGGACAGGTGGAAGTGGGGACAGAGGTTGGGGAGGGACGCGGCCCGGCGGCAGAAGTCCTCGTCGATGGTGCGCGGCTCCAGGCTCCCCAGCCGCAGGCGCACCCCCGGCGCGGCGGCGGAGAGGGCCTCCAGCAGGTCAATGAGGGCGGGTTGGCCGGGGAGGTCGCGGCCCCAGGAGGAAATTTCGATGCCGTTGACCACCATCTCCCGAAATCCATCGTCCGCCAGCTTTTTTGCCTGGGCCGCCGCCTTGTCCAGGGGGAGGGAGCGCACCGGGCCGCGGGCGTAGGGAATGATGCAGTAGGAGCAGAAGTTGCAGCACCCGTCCTCCACCTTCAAAAGGGCGCGGGTGCGCCCGGACAAGCCCCCTGCGGGCAGCTCCTCAAATTCCCGCCGCTTGAGGGCGTTGTCCATGTGGGTGACCACGGGGCCTTTTTGAGCGGCGACCGCCTCCAGCGCGTCCCAGAAGCCATTTCGGTCCCCCGTGCCGCACACCAGGTCGGCCCCCAGCTCCTCCGCCGCGCCGGGGTGGGTCTGGGGAAAGCAGCCGCACACTGCCAGGGCCGCGTGGGGATGCTCCCGGCGCAGGCGGCGGATAAGCTGGCGGTTCTTCTGGTCGCTCACCGCCGTGACGGTGCAGGTATTGACGATGTACGCGTCAAGACTTGTGGCGTCGCTCACGTCACAAAGAATGTGCCCGCGTAAAACCCCCGCCTGCTCCAACGCCTGACTCTCGTATTGATTCACCTTGCATCCCAAGGTCAAAATGGCAAACCGCATGATAAATACCCCTTGCACTTGCGCCAAAATTTGATATAATGATAACTTAGGTTTTATTGTACTAAAGAATCTGGAATTTTGCAAGGAGAGAGACCCTTGAGCTATCACTTTTTTGCCCTCATGTCCCGGATGCGCTACATCGGCCGCTGGGGGCTGATGCGAAGCGTAGAGCAGGAGAACGTCAGTGAGCACTCCCACATGGTGGCGGTGCTGGCTCACGCCCTGGCAGTCATTGAAAACGAGAAGTTCGGCGGCTCTATCGACGTGGGGGAGGTGGCCGTCGCCGCTCTCTACCACGACGCGCCGGAGATCTTGACCGGCGACCTGCCCACCCCCGTCAAATACTACAACCCGGAGATCAAGACCGCCTACAAGGCGGTGGAGCAGACCTCGGCGGAGCGGCTGCTGTCCCTTCTGCCTCGGGAGTTTCAAGACATCTACCGCCCCTACGTCAGCGAGACCTGTTCCCCCGAGGTGGAGCGGGTGGTGAAGGCCGCCGACAAGCTCTCGGCGTACATCAAGTGCGTGGAGGAGACCAAGGCGGGCAACCACGAGTTTGACGACGCTTTGAAGCAGGTGGGGGCGGCGTTGGAGGAAAATCCCCTGAAAAGTCTGCACTACTTCATGGAAAACTTCCTTCCCGCCTTTGGATTGACGTTGGATCAGCTGCAACAGAGCAACTGACTGTGGGCGGATGAGGACATCCGCCCCTACAAAGGTCGTTCATCCCCCAACGTATTCGTAGGGGCCGATGTCTCATCGGCCCGCGTTGGGACACGAAAAATCACAGGAGGTCACATTATGAGAGCCATTGTTACCGTCATCGGCAAGGACCAGGTGGGCATCATCGCCGCCGTCTGCGCCAAGCTGTCCGCCCACGGGGTGAACGTGCTGGACATCAGCCAGACCGTTTTGCAGGAGTATTTCACCATGATCATGCTGG
>CAMNQX010000028.1 GCA_946550725.1 uncultured Clostridia bacterium
CCGTGCCGCCGGTGAGGATGGCGATATCCTCCAGCATCTCCTTGCGGCGGTCGCCGAAGCCGGGAGCCTTGACGCACAGAACATTCAGCGTGCCGCGCAGCTTGTTCACGATGAGGGTAGACAGAGCCTCGCCCTCCACGTCCTCGGCGATGATGACCAGCTTCTTGCCCGACTGGATGACCTGCTCCAGCACGGGGAGGATCTCCTGGATGTTGGAGATCTTCTTGTCGGTGATGAGGATGAGGGCATCGTCCATGACGGCCTCCATCTTCTCGGTGTCGGTGACCATATAGGGGGTGATGTAGCCCCGGTCGAACTGCATCCCTTCCACGACCTCGGAGTAGGTCTCGGCGGTCTTGGATTCCTCCACGGTGATGACCCCGTCGTGGCCCACCTTCTCCATGGCCTCGGCAATAAGCTTGCCGATGTTTTCGTCCCCGCTGGACACGGCGCCCACCCGGGCGATGTCCTCGGTGCCCTTCACCTTCTTGGAGTTCTTCTTGATCTCCATGATGGCGGTCTCGGTGGCCTTGGCGATGCCCTTCTTCATGACCATGGGATTGGCCCCGGCGGCCAGGTTCTTCAGGCCCTCCCGAATAATGGCCTGAGCCAGCAGGGTGGCGGTGGTGGTGCCGTCGCCGGCCACGTCGTTGGTCTTGGTGGAGACCTCCTTCACCAGCTGGGCGCCCATGTTCTCAAAGGGGTCGTCCAGCTCGATCTCCTTGGCGATGGTCACGCCGTCGTTGGTGACCAGGGGAGAGCCGTACTTCTTGTCCAGCACCACGTTGCGGCCCTTGGGACCCATGGTGACCTTCACGGTGTCCGCCAGCTGGTTGACACCCCGCTCCATGGCCTTGCGGGCTTCCTCGCCGAAACAAATCAGTTTAGACATATCGTATTACCTCCAAAATTGTTTTGTGCTCCGGGCCGATGGGGACATCGGCCCCTACGTTGGGATATGTGATCGAACGGTGCGTAGGGGACGCTGTCCTCAGCGTCCCGCCGCGCGCCTTACTCCACGATGGCCAAAATGTCGCTCTGCTTGACGATATTGTACTCCTGGCCGTCCATCTTGACCTCGGTGCCGGCGTACTTGCTGGTGATGACCTTGTCGCCCTTCTTCACGGTCATGACGACCTCCTTGCCGTCCACCATGCCGCCGGGGCCGACGGCGATGACCTCCGCCACCTCGGGCTTCTCCTTGGCCGAGCCGGTAAGGATAATGCCGCTCTTGGTCTTTTCCTCGGCCTCCACCAGCTTGACCACCACTCTGTCTGCCAACGGTTTCAATTTCATAATAGGTACCTCCTATAATTTAATAACACCTTTGTGGGATTAGCACTCTTTTCTTTCGAGTGCTAACGCTTGTATGATAATACCTCTCCTGCCAAAAAAAATCAACCCCCTTTTTTGAAAAAAAGAGGGTCGATGGAAAAAATTCAATTTCTGTTCACAAAGCAGCGGCGGCCGGCTCTTTTTCGAGGCAATATGACAGCCGGGCCGGCCAGAAGAAGTTGAGCTTTTTCTCGGACAGCTTCACGGTGAACTCCTTTGCCCGCATCACCTCGCCGTCCACCACGGTGGTGATCGGCTCCCGTGCCTGGTAGTGGATAGGGCCGGGGGTGTGGTGGGCCTTGATCAGCTCGGGGTAGTCGGCGTATTTCCCCTTGGCGTAATCACCCACCAGCCTCGCGAAGGTGGGGAGGGACACCTGGGGGACCAGCAGGGTGTCCAAAATGCCGTCGTCGGGCATGGCGTCCCCCACGGGCATGAACCCGCCGCCGTAGTGCCGGCCGTTGCAGATACAGAGGATAGAGGTGGGCTGGTCCCAGGTCTGGCCGTCCACATGGACGGTCATAGGCTTGGCGATGCCCTTAAAGATCACGTTCTGGGCCAGGGACAGAATGTACGCCCCCTGCCCCTTCACCACGGGAAGCGCCTTAAAGCGGTCCACGTCGGCGGCCACCCGGGCGTCCACTCCGGCGCACACCACGTCCAGCCCCAGCCTCCCGTTGCAGTCCATCACGTCCAGGGGAGCCTGGGAGAAGTCGGTGAGCAGGGCGTCCAGCTCCCAAAAGCCCTCCCGGAAGGCGGGGCCGAACATCTTGAGGAAGTCGTTGCCCGTCCCGGCAGGGAGGTTGGTCACCGCGATGTGGGGCGCACCAGCCGCGGCCTGGAGCACCTCGCACAGGGTGCCGTCGCCGCCCACGGCGTAAATGCGGGCCTCCTCGCCCCGTTCCACGATGCTCCGGGCGATGCGCACCCCGTCCCCGGCGCACTCGGTAAGGGTGACGGTGTGGGGCTGGTCGTGGCGGTCACAGGCGGCGTGGATGGTCTCGATGGCGGCGCGGATGTGCTTGCGCTTGCCTGCGGCGGGATTGACGATGAATTCATGGCGCATGGCTCTCACCTCTCCACTTTTTGCTCTCTCCTTGTAGTATAACGGACATTCCCATATTCCGCAACAGAAACATATTGGAATGTCCATCAAATATCAAAGGCGGCAGAGCAAACGCTCTACCGCCTTTGGAAATCAGACATACTGAAACAAATTGCACAGCAGGGGTCCGTTATACAGCTTGCGTTTCTTGTCCGCAGGTCTTCCGAAGGTGCGCTCAAATTCCGTGTGGGAGGACAGGAGATACAGCTCCCAGCCCTTGGGCAGCCGCCGGAACGCCTTGCCGAAGGCGGCGTACAGCCCCTCCGCCTCGTCCTTTTCCAGGAGCCGCTGGCCGTAGGGGGGATTGGTGACGATGCGCCCGCCAGGGGCGTCGGAGGTAAACCGGGTGGCGTCGGCCACCGAGAAGGAGATCAGGTCCTCCACTCCCGCCAGGGCGGCGTTTTCCTTCGCCAGCGCCACCGCCTTGGGGTCCAGGTCGGAGGCCAGTATTTCATAGTTCCCGTCGTATTCCTTGTCCATGGCCTCATCGGCAGCGTCCAGCCACGCCTGCTGGGGAACCAGGGTCCACTTCTGGCTGGGGAAGGTGCGCTCCAGCCCCGGCGCGCGGTTTTTGGCGATCATCGCCGCCTCGATGGGGATGGTGCCGCTGCCGCAGAAGGGGTCGGCCAAAATGCCCTTGCCGTGGTAGCGGGAGAGGAGCACCATGGCCGCCGCCAGCGTCTCCCGGAGCGGCGCGCCGGTGTTCAGCGCCCGGTAGCCCCGCTTGTGGAGGGACGGCCCGGAGGTGTCGATACCGATGGTCACCTGATCCTTCAAAATGAGACAGCGGATGGAGTGCTCCGCCCCTGTCTCCGGGAGGGTGGTCAGGCCGTACTTGCCCCCCAGCCGCTTGGCCACTGCCTTCTTCACCACGTTGCCGCAGGTGACCTCCGCGTGGAGCTGAGACCCCACGCTCTGGCACCGCACGGGAAATCTTCCCTCCCGGGGGATGAATTCCTCCCAGGGAAGGGCAAAGGTCCCTTCAAACAGCGCGTCGAAGTTGTCCGCCGGAAAGCGGCCCAGCAGCACAATGACCCGCTCGCCGGTACGGAGGTTCAGGTTCAGCCGGGGGAGCTGGGCGATGTCCCCCTCACACAGCACCCGGCCATCCTCCCCCTTGACGTTTTCCAGGCCCAGCCGCTTACACTCCTGGGCCGCCACCCCCTCCAGGCCGAAGAGGGTGGGGATGAGATAAGTATACTTCCTCATGGCGCATCCTCCGTGAGGGTCTTGCCGCAGGCGGTGACGCAGGCCTCCACCAGGACCTCCATGGCGTCGATGTAGCGCTCGTCCAGGGGGTGGAACGCCCGGTAGACGGACAGCTCCGTGCAGCCCAGCACCGCCCCGTCGCAGCCGGCCGCTTTGACAGCCCGGTCGATGGCGGCAAAAAGGGCCTCATCCCCCCGCTGTCCCGCCTTGATCTGCTCATAAATGAGCCTGGTCACCCGGGCTTGGGTCTCGCCATCGGGGGTCCAGCAGGCCACGCCCTCCTGGGCGCAGATGTCCTGATACACCCCCGCCTGGATGCACCCCTCGGTGGCCAGCAGGGCCAGCTTTTGCACCCCCAGGGTCTTGGCCCGGCGGACCGCCAGATCGGGCATATGGAGCAGGGGAATGGACACCGCCCCTTGGATGGCGGGGGCAAAGTGGTGGGCGGTGTTGCAGGTCATGGCCAGCAGGGTACACCCCGCCGTCTCCAGGGTCTTCGCGTCATCTACCAGCCGGGCCTCCACCGGGGCGGTATCGCCGCCCAGGATGGCGGCGGTGCGGTCAGGGACGGTGGCGTCGCCGAAAATGAGCGTGCGGATATGGTCTTGGTCCCCCGCCGCCTTGGTGCGGCGGATGAGGTGGCGGTAAAAGATCTGGGTGGCCTCGGGACCCATGCCCCCCAGCACCCCCAACAGCGGCTCTTTTTCTCTCTCCCGTTCCATCAGCCCGTCACCCGCCTTACCGTGCTCACGCCGTGGATCTGGCCCAGCTTGTTGGTCACCTGCTGGAGCTGGGTCTTGTCCTTCACCTCCAGCTCCACCACCACCACAGCGGTGGAGTCCTCCATGCGGCGGGCGGACAGGCCGCTCACCTTCACCTTCAGGGTGGACAGCACCGTGGCCACGTCCAGCGCTAAGCCGTCCCGGTCGGGGGCGGTCAGCTCCAGGGCGGTGTGGTAGGTCTCCTGGTCGCCCTCCACCCAGCTCACGTTCACCCACCGGCCCGCCACCTGGGGGTCGGTGTGGTCAAACTGGGCGTTGGGACAGTCCGCCCGGTGGACGGACACGCCGTAGCCCCGGGTGATAAAGCCGATGACCGGGTCGCCGGGGACGGGGGTGCAGCACTTGGCAAACTTCACCATGCAGTTGCCCAGCCCCTCCACCATAATGCCGCTCTCGGTGTGGCCAGGGGCCTTGGACACGGTGGTCACGCCGCCCGCCATGCCTGGATAGATCATCCCCTGGGGCAGCTGGGCGGCCTTGCTCCCCTGGAGCTTGCCCAGGCGGGCCATCTCGTCCTTGATCCGCGCCCCCGCCTTCACGGCGGTCATGCCACCGTAGCCGATGGCGGCGCACAGGTCGTCCCACGAGCCGGAGCCGACCTTTTTCAGGATGGCGGGCAGGTTCTCTTCGCTGACCACGTCCGCGGGGGAGACCCCCAGCCGGCGCAGCTCGTTTTCCAGCATCACCTTGCCTGTGGCGATGTTCTCCTCCCGCCGCTCCTTCTTGAACCACTGGCGGATCTTGTTCCTCGCCTCATTGGACTTGCACAGCTTCACCCAGTCCCGGCTGGGGCCGTGGGCGTTTTTGGAGGTGATGATCTCCACGATGTCGCCGTTTTGCAGGGGGGTGTCGAAGGGGACGATGCGGCCGTTGATCTTGGCCCCCGTCATCTTGTTGCCCACGGCGGAGTGGATGGAGTAGGCGAAGTCGATGGGGTTGGCTCCGGCGGGGAGGCTCTTTACGTCCCCCTGGGGGGTGAACACGAACACCTCGTCGGCGAACAGGTCCACCTTCAGGCTGCGGACGAATTCCTCCGCGTCGGTGTCCTGCTGGCTCTCCAGCAGCTTGCGCACCCACTCGAAGGTCTCCTCGCTGCCCAGGGAGCCGTTGG
>CAMNQX010000029.1 GCA_946550725.1 uncultured Clostridia bacterium
GAAACGGGCCGGACTCCAAAGAAAAAGAGCCTCCTAAATGTAGGAGGCTTGTTGGAATGGTACTGTTAGAGGAAATTTGCAAGGTCCTGCCGCACTAGTCTTGTTTGGTTTTGCGTTTAGAGCCGGCGGGACAAAATGTGGGACTGGTTCTACCGCTTGCGCCGGCCGTTACGGCCTCACTGGTCGGAAATGTAGCATGTTGGATGGTTGGAATCACGCCGCCTAGGTGGGTGAGAACGTGCGGGCGGATGAGGGCGATGCGTGCCAGTGGCACGCGTCCCATCGCACGACCGAGCCGACAGGCGAGACCATCCGCCCCTACGTTCCTACCGAATCGTTCCTCTCGCGTAGGGGCCGATGTCCTCATCGGCCCTTACCAGACGGTGACCGCCCCACCCGGCAAGAGAACTCTCCGGGGGAGTTTCAAAAGATGGGGGCCGAGGCCCCAGGAAGCCCCGGGCGCGGCGCGCGCCCTTATAGCTCCAACGGCAGCCCCTGCAGATACCGCCTTGCTAGGTCGAAGGCGTGGTGGGCGGCGGTGGTGCGCACCCGGTCTCTGCTTTGGCCCAGGTGCAGTTCCCGGCAGGTCGTCCCCGACGGGGTGGCCAGCGCCACATATACCAGCCCAACCGGGTTCCCCCGTTCGTCGCTGTCCGGCCCGGCCACGCCGGTGGTGGACACGGCCAGGTCGCTGCCGAAGACGGCCCGCGCCCCCTCCGCCATGGCCTCGGCCACTTCGGCGCACACCGCGCCTTTTTCCGCCAAAAGAGTCTCGGAAACGCCCAAAAGAGCGTGTTTCGCTTCGTTACAATAGGTCACCGCCCCGCCCTTGAAGGCCGCCGACGCGCCGGGGAGGTCGGTGAGCCGCTTGGCGATCAGCCCGCCGGTGCAGCTCTCGGCGCAGGAGAGGGTCAGCCCCTTTTCCTTCAGCAACGCAAGGACCACCTCCTCCAGGCTGCCCACGTTCACGCCGTAGACCAGGTCGCCCAGAATGGCCCGGACCTCCCGCTCTACCGGGTCGATGAGCCGTTCGGCCTCGTCTTCTGAGGCGGCCTTGGCGGTGATGCGCAACTCCACCTCCCCCGTCTTGGCGTAGGGGGCCAGAGTGGGGTTTTCCAGGGCGTTCATCCTGTCCCGCAGGAGGGCTTCCACCGCCGACTCGCCCATGCCGAACAGCTTCAGCGTGCGGGAGCGGATGGTGTCCTCCGACAGCTTCCGCAAATAGGGGGCCACATGGGCGTAAAACATGGGCTGGCACTCCCGGGGCGGGCCAGGGAGCATGACCACATGGCAGCCGCCGGCCTCAAAAATGCACCCCGGCGCGGTGCCCCAGTCGTTTTGCAGGATGACGCACCCCTCGGGCAGCATGGCCTGCTGAAGGTTGTTCTCCGGCATGGGCGCGCCGTGAAGGTTTTGCTCAAAGTAGTCCTTGATGCGTTCCGCGCTCTCGGCGTGGAACACCAGCTGTTTGCCGAACGCCTCCGCCAGGGTCTGCTTGGTGAGGTCGTCGCAGGTCGGCCCCAGCCCCCCGGTGGTGATGATGATATCGGCGCGGCTCTTGGCGATGTCCACCGCCTTGCGCAGCCGCTCCGGGTTGTCCCCCACCACTGTCTGATAAAACACGTTCATCCCCAGAGCGGACAGCTCCCGGGACAAAAATTGGGCGTCGGTGTTCAGAATGTTGCCCAACAGCAGCTCGGTGCCCACCGAGATCAGCTCCGCGTTGTGTGCCATATCCACATCTCCTTTGCCGCTTATGGGTCTAGTATATCACGGTTTTCCCCCCTTGAACAGGGGAGCAAAGTCGTTTGCAGGCCTTGCTTTTTCCGTTTGGGTCCCGTATAATGGTAAAAATAGCGTTGGCGGAAGGAGGGAAGGCCGGATGGTGTCCAAAATACGCTCTTTGGGGCTGCAAGGCGTCAGCGGCTACGAGGTCTCCGCCGAGTGCGACCTGTCCGGCGGCCTGCCCAACTTCGACATCGTCGGCCTGCCCGACGCTGCCGTGAAGGAGGCCCGGGACCGGGTGCGGGCCGTCATCAAGAACTGCGGCTTTACCTTCCCCGTCTCCCGCATCACCATCAACCTCGCCCCCGCCGACCGCCGCAAGGCGGGGACGGTGTACGACCTGCCCATTCTCATCGGTATTCTGGTAACGGGGGGCCAGCTCCCCGCCCCCGAGGAGGATTCCGCCCTGGTGGGCGAGCTGTCCCTCAGCGGACAGCTGCGGCCCATCACCGGGATGCTGCCCATGGCCATGGCCGCCGCCCGGGCAGGGATCAAGCACCTGTACGTCCCCGCCGAGTCCGCCGCCGAGGCCACCTTGGCCAAAGGCCCCACGGTCTACCCGGTAGAGGACGTGGAGCAGCTGGCCCGCCACCTGCGGGGAGAGGAGCGCATCCAGCCCGCGCCCCTGTGGACGCCCCCCGCCGCCTCTCACAGCGGCCCCGACTTCAACCAGGTCAAGGGCCAGCAGGGGGCCAAGCGGGCGCTGGAGATCGCCGCCGCGGGAGGGCACAACCTTCTCATGTCCGGCCCGCCGGGGTCGGGCAAGAGCATGCTGGCCCGCCGCCTGCCCTCCATTTTGCCCGACATGACCACGGAGGAATCCCTGGCCACCACCGAAATTTACTCCGTCCTGGGCCTCACCACCCCGGAGGAACCGCTTGTGACCCAGCGGCCCTTCCGCTCCCCCCACCACACCATCTCCAACATGGGCATGGCCGGAGGCGGCGCACCCATTCCCCGGCCCGGGGAAATTTCCCTGGCCCACAACGGCGTGCTGTTTTTGGACGAGCTGCCCGAGTTCCACAAGGACGTGATCGAGGTCCTCCGCCAGCCGCTGGAGGAGGGCAAGGTGCAGATCAGCCGCGCCACCGCCACCGAGGTGTTCCCCAGCCGCTTTATGCTGGTGTGCGCCATGAATCCCTGCAAGTGCGGCTGGTACGGCCACCCCTCCGGGCGGTGCAAATGCTCCCCCGCCGCCGTGGCGAAGTACACCCAGAAGCTCTCCGGTCCTCTCCTGGACCGCATCGATATCTTCATTGAAGTCCCCGCGTTGGAGTTCGACGAATTGTCCGTTCGTGAATCCAAAGAGGAATCATCCGAGGAAATTCGACAGAGAGTAAACGCCGCCCGCCGCATCCAGGTGGCGCGGACCGGTGGGCAGGGCGCGCCCTGCAACGCCCAGCTCGGCCCGGAGGAGCTGAAGGAATTCTGCGTCCTCACAGACGACTGCCAGGCCATGATGAAGTCCGCCTTTGAGCGGCTGGGCCTCACCGCCCGCAGCTACGACCGCATTTTGCGGGTAGCCCGCACCATCGCCGACCTGGACGGGGCGGAGCACATCGAGCCGCCCCACCTGGCCGAGGCGCTGCAATACAGACAACCAGCGGCGTGGATGGCGAGGGGATAAGCGCGAGGGTAGACACATAGCCTCGGATGGACCGGAGCGAGCAGCGAATTGGTAAGCGGCCATAGGCCGCGCGATTCGGTGCGAGACGGAGGGAAGCCGAGGCGTAATGTGTCCAACCCGAGCGTGACAGCCCCGGCACGCCGCCGTCACGTCAGGCACAAAGTCATCAGCTTCATGCCCAGGCGAAGGCCCGCGCGGAAGATGGGTCCTTCCTCCGCCGCCCCGATGTCCATGGCGGCGTTCCAGACAGTTTCTCCCTCCTCGTCGCCCAACGCGTCGCGCAGACGTTTGTAGTACGGCTCAGAGGCCTTGACCGCTTGTCGAAAGGCTTTGATCCGTTCCGGGTCGTCCTCTACCACAAGAGTGTATAGCTCGTCAAGCAACGTTTCCATGTCCATGTGTGTCACCTCAATATTATGCACTTTTAGTGCCCAATTCGATTATAGCACACCACCTCACTTTGTCAAGGGGGTCATGCAAAAAATGTCGGATTTTGCATCGCGGTTTCGGGAACTGCGGAAGGAACGGAAGTTGAATCAGGACGAGATGGGAGAGATACTTGGTGTAAAGCGGCGTGTAATCGGCTATTATGAAAGCGGTGGACGCCACCCCGACTTCAAGGGTCTGCTGTTCATCGCGGAGTACTTCCAGGTGTCCCTGGACTACCTGGTGGGCTGGTCGGACGCGCGGGACGTGAGGCGGTAAGGGACGCACTTCTCTTTTTGCAACGCTCCACAAAGGAGACCCCGTGTTGCACTTGATGCCCCGAGGGGCAGAGCCTCCTTTTTTCGCAGCCCATTTCTTTTTTGAATATTATAATGCTCGGGGCGGCGAACCCGCCCCTGCGCAAATTCCGCGCTACGCGCGAAATTTACGCGCCTGCTGGCGCGTCCCGCCTCCCGGCGGGTCCCTAGGAGAAAAAAGAAACGGTCCGCACGCCAAAGAAAAAAGAGCGTCTAAGTGTAGGGGCTTTGTTGGGATGGCTGTGTGCGTAGAAATAAGCAAGGTCCTGCCGCACTAGTCCTGTTTGGATACTGCAGCTAGAGCCGGCGGGGCAAAATGTGGAACTGGCCCATCCGCTTGCACCGGCCGTTACGGCCTCTGTGGTCGGAAATGTAGAATGTCAGGCAGTTGGAACAACGCCGCCTAGGTGGGTGGTTGTTGGCTCGTGTCACCCCGGCTTTACGGAGTAAGCCGGGGTGACCTTCCCGCCCGGCAAGAGAACTCCCCGGGGTGGGATTCCATAAGGGAGGGGCCGAGGTCCCT
>CAMNQX010000030.1 GCA_946550725.1 uncultured Clostridia bacterium
GGCGACCGCCGCAAGGAGATGCTGGAGGATATCGCCATCCTCACCGGCGGCACGGTGATCTCCAGCGATCTGGGCATGGAGCTGAAGGACACCCAGCTCAACATGCTGGGCAAGGCCCGCCAGGTGAAGTCCAACAAGGAGAACACCATCATCGTGGACGGCGGCGGCGCGGCCAAGGCCGTAAAGGACCGTGTGGCCCAGATCCGCACCCTCATTGAGAACACCACCTCCGAGTACGACAAGGAGAAGGCCCAGGAGCGGCTGGCCAAGCTGGCCGGCGGCGTGGCCATCATCCGCGTGGGCGCGGCCACCGAGGCGGAGATGAAGGAGAAGAAGCTCCGCATCGAGGACGCCCTCAACGCCACCCGCGCCGCGGTGGAGGAAGGCATCGTCGCCGGCGGCGGCACTGCCTATGTCAACGCCGTGGCTGCCGTGGAGAAGCTGGTCAAGACCCTGGAGGGCGACGAGAAGACCGGTGCGGCCATCATCGCCGCCGCCCTCACCGAGCCCATGCGCCAGATCGCCAAGAACGCGGGCATCGACGGCTCCGTGGTGCTGGAGAAGGTCAAGACCGCCGGCAAGACCGGCTACGGCTTCGACGCCTACAACGAGGTCTACACCGACATGATCTCCGCGGGCATCGTGGACCCCACCAAGGTCACCCGTTCCGCTCTGGAGAACGCCGCCAGCGTGGCCAGCCTGATGCTCACCACCGAGTCCCTGGTGGCCGACAAGCCCGAGCCGCCCGCTCCCGCTGCGCCCGCCGGCGGCGACATGGGGATGTATTGATCGAAACGCCATAAAGCAAATAAAAAGAGGAGCGATGAGATCATCGCTCCTCTTTTGCGTGTGGCGCACAGTGCGTCCAGGGCCTTTTTGGGGGACCATCTTTTCTGTGGGGCAGGTGCCCCGCGGCCTTTCTGGGGGACCATCTTTTCCGCGTGGAAAAGATGGCACCCCCAGACCCCCCAGAAAAGACGCCAAAGGGGGCAATCCGAGAGCCCCCTTTGGAAACCCCTTCGGCCAAAGGGAGGGACCTCGGCCCCTCCCTTATGGAATCCCACCCCGGGGAGTTCTCTTGCCGGGTGGGGCGGTCACCCCGGCTTACTCCGTAACGCCGGGGTGAAACGGGCCAACAACCGCCCACCTAGGCGGCAGTTCTTCCAGCGCACAAGGTGGTTCAAGCACTACGGGAGGCCGTAACGGCCGGGTCATTTGGCACCCACCAGTTCAAGTGAGCGCGCCGCCGGATATAGCCGTAGTATCTAAACAGGACTAGTGCGGCAGGACCTCGCAAATTTCCTCTAAACAATACCATCCCAACAAGCCTCCTACATTTAGGAGGCTCTTTTTCTTTGGAGTCCGGCCCGTTTCTTTTTCTCACGAGAAAAAGAAATGGACCGGAAAAGAAAGGGGGCCAGGCCCCCGTTTTCACAAAAACGAAGGGCGGCGCGCGGCGGGGTTCCCTTTTGCCCTGACCTATGATATAATGCGGGAAAACGCGTGGAGGAGGTCCTTGCCATGTATCACGCCGACGAGAAACGCTACGATTCCATGACCTATGTCCGCTGCGGGAAGAGCGGGCTGAAGCTGCCCGGCGTGTCCCTGGGCTTTTGGCACAATTTCGGCGACAACGCCGACTACGAGGTGATGAAGTCCCTGTGCTTCACCGCCTTTGACCACGGGGTCACCCACTTCGACCTGGCCAACAACTACGGTCCCGCCCCCGGCGCGGCGGAGCGGAACCTGGGCCGCATCCTCCGGGAGGAGCTGGCCCCCTGTCGGGACGAGCTGATCGTCAGCACCAAGGCGGGCTACGAGATGTGGTCCGGGCCTTACGGCAACTTCGGCAGCCGCAAGTCCCTGCTGGCCAGCCTGGACCAGAGCCTGGCCCGGCTGGGCCTGCCCTACGTGGACATCTTCTATCACCACCGCATGGACCCGGAAACGCCCCTGGAGGAGACCATGTCTGCCCTGGCCCAGGCCGTCCAAAGCGGCAAGGCGCTGTACGCGGGCCTGTCCAACTACGACGGACCCGCCCTGGAGCGGGCAGCGGCTATTCTGGCCGACCTGAGGGTGCCGTTCGTCATCAACCAGAACCGCTATTCCATCTTTGACCGCACCGTCGAGGGAAACGGCCTGAAGGAGACCGCTGTCCGCCTGGGCAAGGGCATTATCGCCTTTAGCCCGCTGGCCCAGGGGCTTTTGACCGACCGCTACCTCCACGGCATCCCCGCCGACAGCCGGGTACGCACCGACGGCCGCTATTTGAAGGATTCCGCCCTCACTCCCCAGCGGCTGGAACAGATCGCTGCCCTGAACGATATCGCCCGGGAGCGGGGCCAGACCCTGGCGGAGATGGCCCTGGCCTGGGTGCTCAAGGACGGCGCGGTCACCAGCGTGCTCATCGGCGCGTCCAAGCCCAGCCAGATCCTGGACAACCTCAAGGCCCTGGAAAATACGTCCTTTACCGCCGAAGAACTGGCCCGGATCGACGCCGCCTCCGGGTTTTGAGGGGAAAGGAGATGAACGCCATGAAAACCGCCCTTGTGACTGGCGCCACCGGCGCCATCGGCTCCGCCGTCTGCCGCCGTCTGGCCCGGGACGGCGTGACCGTCGCCGCGGGTTACCACGCCGACCCGCAGACGGCCCAAGACCTGGCCCGGGAGCTGGGCGGCCTTGCCGTATATTGTGACGTGTCCGACCCCCAAAGCGTCCAAAAAGCGGTTGACAATGTGTTGGAGAAAATTTGTCAACTTGACATTTTGGTATGTAACGCCGGGGTGGCCTGGCGGGGGCTTTTGCAGGACATGACCTGGGAGGACTGGCGGGGGGTGATGGCGGTGGACCTGGACGGGGTGTTTACCTGCTGCCGGGCCGCGCTTCCTTCTATGATTTCCCAAAAAAGCGGCCAAATCATCACCATATCCTCCATGTGGGGGGAGGTTGGGGCCTCCTGCGAGGTAGCGTACTCCGCCGCCAAGGCGGGGGTCATCGGCTTGACCCGCGCGCTGGCCAAGGAGGTTGGTCCGGCGGGGGTGCGGGTGAACTGCGTCGCCCCCGGTGTGATCGAGAGCCGCATGAACGCAGACTTAGAGCCGCAAGACTTTGCGGCCCTTGCAGAGGATACGCCTCTGGGCCGCATCGGCACCCCGGAGGAGGTGGCGGAGGCGGCGGCGTTTCTGTGTTCCGATGGGGCGCGGTTCATTACCGGGCAGGTCCTAGGGGTAAATGGCGGGTTCATAATTTAGTCATATTTACGGAAAAGCCCCCTTTTGAGGCTCCTCCTTTTGGAGGATTTGAGGTTGACAATTTCCTGCGCGGCCGCTATAATTGTCAACAACCTTAAAGGAGGTTGAATGAAATGAAAAAGACTCTTGCTCTGCTTTTGGCCGTCTGCATGATGGCTGCCATGCTGGCCGGCTGCGCCGGTGGGAACGATCCCGCAACCACCACACCCACCCCTGACGCCGATCCCACCCAGACGGTGGACAATCCCCCCGCTCCCTCCGGGAACGCCATCAAGATCGGCGGCGTCGGCCCCCTGACCGGCGGCGCGGCCATCTACGGCACGGCGGCGGCCAACGGCGCGAAGATCGCCGCGGACGAGATCAACGCCGCCAACCCCGACGGGCTGCAGATCGACCTTCGCTATGAGGACGACGCCCACGACGCGGAGAAGTCCGTCAACGCCTACAACACCCTGAAGGGCTGGGGCATGCAGGTGTTCCTGGGCAGCGTGACCTCCACCCCCGGCGTTGCCACCTCTGTGAAGGCCAACGGCGACCATATGTTTTACCTGACCCCCTCCGCCTCCTCCACCGACGTGCTGGGCGGCGTGGCCAACCCCCTGACGGGCACCGTGGATATCGCCCGCAAGGACAACGTGTTCCAGATGTGCTTCGTGGACCCCAACCAGGGCTCCGCCTCCGCCCGGTACATCGCCGACCAGAACCTGGGCACCAAGATCGCCGTCATCTATAAGAATGACGACGTTTACTCCACCGGCGTGTATAACTCCTTCGACGCCAAGGCCAAGGAGCTGGGCCTGAACGTGGTGAGCGTCACCACCTTCACCGAGGATACCAAGACCGACTTCTCCGTCCAGCTGGGCGACGCCCAGTCCAAGGGCGCCGATCTGGTGTTCCTGCCCATGTACTATGACGCCGCCGC
>CAMNQX010000031.1 GCA_946550725.1 uncultured Clostridia bacterium
GGGAGCTGGTGAGCTACGCCCACAGCCTGGGCAAGCTTACCCTCACCGCCATCGGCACCTCCCAGGAGGGGGCGGACGTGGACACCATCCGCCGCATCGCCCTGGAGTGCAAGATGACCGGGACCGACATCCACCACATCGGCGACACCGGCTATATGGGCATGGCCCTGCCGGAAAACATCGTGGCGTACAGCGTGGCCATCCGCGGCATCCGCCACACCTACCACCGCCAGGCCCAGTCCCTTGCGAGGTAACAAGACCATGAGACACAGTCCAACGTAGCAAAACTGCCTGTCCGGCTTCAGAAACATAGGAATGGAGGCAGTTTGCATGACACTCAATGAAGAAATCACAAGGCGAAGGACCTTCGCCATCATCTCCCACCCCGACGCGGGCAAGACCACCCTCACCGAGAAGTTTTTGCTCTACGGCGGGGCCATCGCCCAGGCGGGGGTGGTCAAGGGCAAGAAGAACGCCCGGGCCGCCACCTCCGACTGGATGGAGATCGAGAAGCAGCGCGGCATTTCGGTCACCTCCTCGGTGATGCAGTTCCAGTACGAGGGCTACTGCATCAACATTCTGGACACCCCCGGCCACCAGGACTTCTCCGAGGACACCTACCGCACCCTCATGGCGGCGGACTCCGCCGTCATGGTCATTGACGCGGCCAAGGGCGTGGAGGCCCAGACCCGCAAGCTATTCAAGGTCTGCGTCATGCGGGACATCCCCATCTTCACCTTCATCAACAAGATGGACCGGGAGTCCCGCGACCCCTTTGAGCTGTGCCAGGAGATCGAGCACGAGTTGGGCATCGACACCTACGCGGTCAACTGGCCCATCGGCTGCGGCAAGGAGTTCCAGGGGGTCTATGACCGCAAGGGGGGAAAGATCATCCACTTCACCTCCAACGGCGGAGCGAAGGCCGCCACCGCAACCCAGGTGAACCTGGACGACCCCGCCCTGGACGGTCTCATCGGCCAGCGGCTGCACCAGCAGCTCTCCGACGACATCGAGCTGTTGGACGGCGCGTCCTGCGACTTCGACATGGACAAGGTGCGCCACGGCAAGCTCTCTCCCGTGTTCTTCGGCTCGGCGTTGACCAACTTCGGGGTCGAGCCGTTTTTGGAGGAATTTTTACGCATGACCACACCGCCTCTCCCCCGCATGGCGGGGGAGACGGTCATCGACGCTTTTGACGAGCCGTTTTCCGCCTTCGTCTTCAAAATTCAGGCCAACATGAACAAGGCCCACCGGGACCGCATCGCCTTTATGCGGGTGGTGTCGGGGAAGTTCGAGGCGGACAAGGAGGTCTATCACGTTCAGGGGGGCAAGCGCATCAAGCTCTCCCGGCCCCAGCAGCTCATGGCCGCCGAGCGGGAGATCATCTCGGAGGCCTACGCCGGGGACATTATGGGCGTGTTCGACCCCGGCATCTTCTCCATCGGCGACACCCTGTGCGCCCCGGGGAGCAAGTTCCAGTTCGACCCCATCCCCACCTTTGCCCCCGAGCATTTCCAGCGCATCCGCTCCATCGACACCATGAAGCGCAAGCAGTTTTTGAAGGGCGTGGAGCAGATCGCCCAGGAGGGCGCCATCCAGATCTTCAAGCCGCCCTACACGGGAATGGAAGAAGTCATCGTGGGCGTGGTGGGCACGCTGCAATTTGATGTGCTGGCCTACCGCCTGAAAAGCGAATACAATGTGGACTTATACACGGAGGGTTTGCCGTATTGTTATCTCCGGCTGGTGGGCAACGAGGAGCCGGTGAAGGAGGACGAGCTGAACCTGGGCGACGCCAAGCTGGTGGAGGACTACAAGGGCCGGCAGATCGTGCTGTTCACCTCCTTCTGGTCCATCAACTGGGTGGCCGAGCGCAACAAGGACCTCGTTTTGCTGGAGTTCGGCGGCGGCAAGGAGGAGTAAGATGAAGTGGAGCTGGCTGCTGGCCGGGAGCAACGCCCTGGCGTTCCTGCTCATGGGCATTGATAAGTGGAAGGCCGTCCGGGGGGCGTGGCGCGTTTCCGAGCAGATGCTTTTTCTGTTCCCCATTCTAGGCGGCGCCCCCGGCGGGACGCTGGGGATGTTCCTCTTCCACCACAAGACCCAGCACTGGTACTTTCGCTGGGGCTTCCCCCTGCTGGCCGTGGCCCAGATCGTGCTTCTCATCTACCTGAAGTCCAAGGGAAAGCTGTGAAACAGACCCCTCGACCAGCGGTCGAGGGGCTTTTTTCGCCTGTTTCCTTGACTTTTACCCGTTCGGCGGTTACCATGAGGACACCGCGCCGGACGGTCCGCGCGGTCATTTCACTCACACCCGGGAGGTGTCTCCGATGGAAGAAAAACGGCCCTTTGGCGACTACATCCGCCGCAAGCGGCAGGAGGCGGGGCTGACCCAGCGGGAGCTGGCGGCCCGCCTGTTCGTCACCGAATCCAGCGTCAGCAAGTGGGAGCGGGGGCTTTCCTATCCCGACGTGCCCATCATTACCTCGATTTGTAAGGAGCTGGGCATTTCGGAACACGAGTTTTTCACCGCCTGCGACGATGACAAGGCCCACGCCCAGGAGCGGGCCGCCGCCATCTGGCACAGGCTCACCAAAGCCTTCCGCATCACCTGTCTGGTGAGCTACGCCATCGCACTGGTGACCTGCTTTATCTGCGATCTGGCGATTTTCCACGCCCTGGACTGGTTCTGGATCGTGCTGACCTCGTTGGCTCTGGCCTTTTGCTTCACCAACCTGCCCGCCTATGTCCAAAAGGAGCGCGTTGCGGTCTGTTTGGGGGCGGCCACGGCCTGCTTGATGCTCCTGCTTCTGTCCTGCTGGTTCTATGTGGGCGGCAAGTGGGTCCTGGCTGGGCTGACCATCACCGCCGTGTCTCTGGCCCTCCCCTGGGGCTGGTGGGCCATCTGGCGGTTTTACGGCAAGCACGTCCCGACCCTGTGCGTGGCCTGGACCACCGTGTGGGTATTTCCCCTGCTGGCGGTCATCCGGGCCTTTGTAGACGGCGGGGAAAACTGGCTCTTGGGTCTGGCCTCCCCCCTGGCCCTGGTGGGCGGGGCGTTCCTGTGGGGCTACTATCTGGCCCTGCGACTGCCCAAGGCTCCGCTCTTGAAGACCGGGCTGTGCGTCCTTTTGACCGCCCTGGCCACCCCGACGGTCAACAATCTCTGCGACATACTGCTGGGGGAGGGCTACACCGCTGTGCCCTTTCTGGAGTACTTCTCCATCCCCGCCATGCTGGCCCGCCTGGGGGTAGGCGACCCGGACTGGGTCAACATCCTGGTCACCCTCATCCTTGCCACCGCGGGCGTGGTCCTGACGGTCATAGGCGGGGTGGGGGAGTACCAAAAGCGTACACAGACCGAGCAGTAAACAGCAAGAGGGCCTCGCCAAGCGGCGAGGCCCTCTTTTTGCAAAGTCAGTTTTTCTTTTGCAGGCTCTCCACAATGCCGCAGGCGATGCCGCCGATGGGGAAAACCACCCAGCCGGGATGCCACAGGTTCTGGGTAAAGCCCAGGAAGAGGTAGATAGCGGTGGCGGTGAGCATGATCGCGCCGCTGATGTCCCGGCCATGGGGCTGCTCCGGCTCGGGGTGGTACATGGAATGGCGGATGCCCAGCCAAACGATGGTGGCCACGCAGACGGCCAGCAGGGCCATAAAGCCCGCTACCGCCAGCGTGAGCAGGAATTCGTTGTGCTCAAAGAGGACGGCGGCGGCCACCAGCAGGGCCACGCTCACCAGCACCCCGGCCACTGCAGCGGCGAGGCCGCCCCGGAACTTGGCGTCGAAGTCGGCCATCTCATCGGGGTAGGGGCAGGGGGGCTGGACGGGGTAGGCCTTTTGGAAATTGCCGTGATCCAGACCGGCGAACACGAAGTTGAACACCGCGCAGGCCAACAGCACCAGCACGGGCAGGGCGACAAAGCCGGAGTCGAAAAACGCCGCCGCCGCCACGGTGAGGGCCACCCCCACCAGCACCAGCGCCACCCCCAGAGCGATCTGGAACGCGAAGCGGCTCATGTGTCCGGCAAACACCGCCCAGTCCTGAGTGGGATCGCCGGCGGAGGCGTTG